>NZ_BAABFT010000002.1:0-780010 GCF_039541195.1 Mucilaginibacter gynuensis | reverse complement strand
GGAAAGCCCTTGCATCAGTATCATGTGCAGAATAAAAATCCTTAGCGAATCTAAAGACGGCATGCTCGCCCCGCTTTACCTGCTCATACTCACTGATCAGGAATCGATATTTGCTAAGATAATTCCGCTTTAATGTAAGATCATTGTTAATGTTTCGCATAACGTTTAGCTTTATAACATAAAGCTAATTCTGTTACCGAATTACTTGACCTTTACAGCAATGACAACTTTTTTGTACCTCCTTATTTCTTATGCGATTTAAAAGTAAACAAATCGTAATTATGCTTTACGTTACGATAGATCATCCGTACGAAAGATACTACAGGATTTGATGTTTGCCTGAAATCGCTGCGGGTCATGGTGGTTGGTTCGTCGGCCGAGTTTACCTGGTCGAAGAGGCCTTTGTAATCCTCGTAGAACATCGCCTTACCTTTGTGCTTTAAAAAGGAAATCGCCATTAAAAACTCGGTACGGTCGCCTTTTAAACCTTCAGCATAACGACCAAACTTTTGGAAAAAGCTGGTGCGGCGCAAGTGAGGGTGATCGCTGTATACATGGAACTTGCGGTACCCGGCATACCATATCTTAAACATCATCTCCGAAAAACCCTTACGGAACGGTTTCAAATAAGGATACCTGAAGTAAGCGTAAAAGCGAACCAGGTCAATATCGACACGCTCGTCCATAATATCCAGGGCATCCTGCAAATGCTCGGCATATCCCGGAAACGGATCAAAATCTTCCTGAACATATAGTGTATAAGGCGTGGTAACCGCATCCTGCCCTTTGTTGATATTATTGCCCAGTCCGCCGTTTTTGGGCGTGGTGATCAGCCTGAAATTATAGGTGGTTGATAGATCCTTCAGCTTATCCACGTGTTCGGGCTTGCTGCCATCGTCGGAGACTACGATATCGCCAAAGTTGATATTTTGATTAGCAAATGCCTGTAACAGCCTTTGTAATGATTGGCTGCGGTTATAATGAGTTACAAGCAAAGTAATGGTACTAAACATAATTAAGCTATTGGGCAGGGTGGTAGCCTGCTGATGATGGATTTTTTAGAGTTTTTTAAACAGGGCGTCGTACGTCCACCTTAGTAATTTAAACTGGAGGTATACCGCACGGGCGGCTAAGGCAAACACGTTTTTGCTTTCGCGCCATGATGCCCGGCCCATTGTGCTTGGCTCGTCCGATGAGTTTTTTTGATAGAACAGGTCGTTGAAATTATCAAAGAACAAGCCCCTGCCTTTATTTTGAATAAAGGATAAGGCCATGCGGTACTCGGTAATATCGCCCTTGATGCCTTCCGGATAGCGCCCGAATTTTTGGGGGAAAGTGCTGCGCCTTAAATGCGGGTGATCACTGTATACATAAAACTTAAGGTGGTTATTTTGCAATGGCGATGCCGAAAATTTCATTTCCGAAAAGCCTTTGCCGTAAGTTTTGGTATAAGGGTATTTAAAATAAGCGTAAAAACGCGCTATGTCTAAAGTTTTATCGGCTTCAAAAAATGCCAGCGCGTCTTTAAAGTGTGTGGCAAAGGCGGGTTTGGGTTCAAAATCTTCCTGAACGTATAGCGTATATGGTGTTTGCACCGCATCCTGTCCTTTATTGATGTTGTTGCCGAGTCCTTTGTTTTTTAGAGTGGTAATAAGCCTGTAGTTCAGTTCCTTCTCCAGTTCTATAAGCCGTTCCAGGTGCTCGGGCTTGCTGCCATCGTCAGATACTACGATGTCGCCAAATACGAAACCCTGCTCGCTAAAAGTGGTCAGTAATCGCTCTAACGACCGGCTGCGATTGTAATGGGTAACCAGTAAAGTAACATTGTCAAAGTGCAGATCCTGGCTCATTGATTTTTTTGTATAAAGATTGTTTTAGTTTACTTGCAGCAATCTTTTACGGTAAACATGCCGTATAAGATTTACAAATGCTGTGTTTTTTAACTAAAAGCCTGCATTGTTATTTATTTAGGCTAATATCCGATAATTTATATTTAATTAGCTACTGTTTTACCAATACACCGATCAAAAGTTATACACCCTTATGCTATCAAAAATACTGGCCCTGATCAAGAATAAGCATTTTTTATCCCTCTCGGGCAATATCATTATGTCGGGATTGGGCATGCTTACACTGGCTATTATGTACCGTGCGCTTACGCTTAAAGAAATGGGTATATGGGGCTTATTCCAGGGAACGATATTGTTTGTTGATACTTTTCGGTCGGGATTTTTAACTACCGCTTTCATCAAATTTTATTCGGGTACTTCAAAAGAACGCGCTACCGAAATTATTGGTTCTACCTGGTTTATCGCCTTGGGTATTACGCTCACGCTGATATTGCTGAACCTGCCGATGTTATTCTTCCTTGGTTTTGTGGCAGATGTTGGCTACGTGATGTTCTTTAAATATTTCGGCCTCACCTATATATTATCGCTGCCGTGGTTTGTGGCCACCTGCGTATTGCAGGGCGATCAGCGGTTCGACAGGCTTTTGTACGTTAGGCTGGTAAATCAGGGCAGCTATATCATCTTCGTGCTTACGCTTATCATTATGGGCAAAGCGAGCCTTGTTACGGTGGTGTACGCTTTTCTATTATCGCACACGGTTACCAGCTTGTATACCATATTTAAGGGCTGGACGAGGTTCGGCGCTTTCAAATTTCGTGCTAAAGCTACCATCAGCGAGATCTTCCATTTTGGTAAAATGAGTGTGGGTACTACCCTGAGTTCAAATATGTTCCGCTATTCTGACACCACTATTATTAATGCCATGCTTGGGCCAAGTGCTTTGGCTATTTATAACTTGGGGCAAAGTTTAATGCAATTGGTAGAGATTCCACTTCGCAGTTTCGCGGCAACAGGGATGCCTTCATTGGCCGCGGCCTATAATCAAAACAGCCGCAGCGAGGTGATCTATATCATGAAGAAGTATATCGGCTTGTTAACCGTAATACTCACCCCGGCAGCTGTTGTAGCCGTAATACTGGCCGATGTGCCCATTTACCTGATGGGCGGCGGTAAATATGTAGGTACCGAAGCCGCAAACGTATTCCGCCTGTTGATGACCTTCGCTTTATTGTTCCCTGCGGATAGGTTTTTCGCGCTTACGCTGGATGTTATTCACAAACCGAATATCAACTTTTACAAGGTGCTGGTAATGCTTGCGGGCAATATCATATTTGATATTGTTGGTGTACTGGTATTCCACAACATTTACGGCATAGCATTGGCCACCATAGTGCCAACCTTTATAGGAGTAACCATAGGTTACAACGCGCTAAAGCGTTACCATTATTTCAGTTTCCCGAGTGTGTTTACACTCGGCATCAGCGAAGCCAAAATGTACATTGCGCAAATGCGCGATAAAATGCGGAAGAAGAACCCGGCTTAGGGCTAACTTATTTTATTGAATAATGATAGCAGTTGTTAATTTCTATAACAGCGGCTATGTAAACAATAGTATTGCGTGTTTTTTGCAGAATAGATATATTTGAGCCTAAAGAGCCGGATAACCGTACACCTTTCACAAACTATTGAAAAAATAAGAGCATAAGCCCGGCATATATGAACCGATTTTTACTTTGTCTTTGTTTTTCGATAGCTGTGTTCTTTTCATTTTTTAACGCGAGGGCACAAAGCCTGACCGTTAATAAAGGTGATGCAATCAATGTAAACCCTGCACCACAAATAATTGCCGGTGTAATAACAGGGAGTATTTCTGCTTGTGCCGGTACTGCATCCGTTAGTCCCAATATCCAGCACTTCAGCGTTTCAGGGGCTAATTTAACTAATAATATTACGGCTACAGCTCCTGCCGGTTTTGAGATATCGTTTGCTGCAAATACCGGCTACAGCACTATACTTACGCTTATCCATACCGCCGGTATAGTAAATAATAAGGATATATATGTTCGTTCGTCATCTTCGGCGGCTGTAGGTACATTGGCAGGCAAGGTTGTACTCACATCAACCGGAGTGCCGGATCAGCAAGTTTCAGTATCGGGTATTGTAAACCAACTGCCAAAGGTAAACGCGGTAAATAACCAGGTGGTTGTAAATGGTGAAGCCACAACAGATATTAATTTTACAGGCACCGGCAATGCTTACAGTTGGGTTAATAATACACCAGGCATAGGCCTGGCAGCAAGCGGTACCGGAAACATCCCCTCATTTACAGCCATAAATAATACAAGCTCACCAATAACAGCTAGAATAACAGTTAAACCATTAGCATCCGGTTATGCTTACGTAGCCAATTACGGCTCAAATTCGGTAACGGTAATCAGCACTAAAACAAAAACGGTAGTAACTACCATCCCGGTAGGTAATAATCCTTTTGGCGTATCTGCCAGTATTGATGGCGGATTGGTATATGTAACCAACAAAGGCTCAAATACCGTATCTGTTATTAGTACAGCAACAAATACTGTAATAAATACAATCAACGTTGGCCGGGCTCCACAAGGAGTTGTGGTAAGCCCCGATGGTGCGCGTTTATATGTGGCAAATTCAATGGATAATACAGTTTCAGTTATTAATACGCTTACAAATGTTATTGTTAAAAACGTTGGTGTTGGCAAAGCGCCATACGGTATCACTATAAGTGCCGACGGTGAAAATATTTACGTTGCCAATTTCGACTCAAGTAATGTTTCAATAATAAAGGCATCAACAAATACAGTTGCTACTACTGTAGCTGTAGGTTTTAACCCAACAGGAATATCAGTTATTCCGGATGGAAGTCTGGTATATGTTTCCAGCGCTTACAACGTAACTGCTATAAATACAGTAGCAAACAATACTACCAGTACCATAAGTTTAAGTCAGGGAATAGGTATGGCACCAAGCCCGGATGGTACTAAGGTATATGTAGCCACATTAGATGGATATTATTCCATAATATACGTGGGGACTAATATAAGCAGCTCAGAAGCCGGTTATTCGCGCGGGAGTGGCATCTCAATTACTGCTGACGGGAAGGATATTTACTGGGTTAGTAGCCTTAATAATACGATAAGTATTACTAATTCAGATTTTACCACGGCTACAATTGTGCCTGTTGGTAGCAATCCCTATTCTATAGGTAACTTTATTAGTAAAGGCACAAATTGCGATGGCTCGCCAATTACATTTACAATTACAGTAAATCCAACGCCTAAAATTAAAGCCACAGCCGTAACCGGCAATATTGTTGCTTGTGCAGGTAGTGCTTCTGTTAGTCCGGATATTGGCCAACTTACAATTTCCGGCAATAATTTATCTGCCGACATCATGGCAACAGCCCCCTCCGGATTTGAAATATCGTTGAATGCTACGAGTGGCTACGGTAATAACATTTCGCTAACGCCAGTGGCAGGAGTGGTTAATAACACTATTGTATATGTCAGATCAGCCGCATCAGCCCCTGCCGGTTCTTTAAAAGGTAAAATAACGCTGACCTCGGCAGGCGCGCAAAATTATGAGGTTGATGTTACGGGCACAATACAACAGTTGCCAACGGTAACCAATGTAAATAATCAACTGGTGCTTAGCGGGAATAGAACCAGCAATGTGATTTTTTCGGGTACTGCAGATAGTTATAGCTGGAGCGTTACGGGAGATGACATTGGTTTGCCCTTAAATGGCACGGGTAATTTTCCATCTTTCTTGGTTTCAAATAACACACCTGCCGCTAAAGTGGCTATTGTTACGGTTACTCCGTTAACAAATGCTGCAGGAGGAAAGGGCTGTGATGGAGTACCTGTGAGCTTTACTATCACCGTAAACCCGCTGCCAATTATTACAGCATCAGCAGGATCATTATTCATGAACACCACTTATGGAACACCGTCTGCTGCAACCGGTTTTAAAGTTTCGGCAACAAATTTAATCGAAAGTATTTTATTAACACCGCCATTAGGGTTTGAGCTAAGCGCCGATAATATTAATTTTGCCAATACAATTACTATCCCTGCTGTAACAGGCTCGGTTACTAATTTTGCTGTATATCTGAGGCTGGCATCAACAAGTAATGCGGGTAATTATTCGGGTAATATTATATTAAGCAGCAACGGGGCTGCAAATTTGAATATACCTGTTTCTAATTCTTTGGTTACACCTGCAGATATAACCTTAACTGCCGATAATAAAAATAAAACGTATGGCAGCACGCTGAATAACACAAGCAGTGGTACGAGTTTTACTATTACAGGCGGGAGCTTAAAAAACGGTAATACCATTACTTCAGTAAATTTAACTTACGGTACAGGTGCTGCCGGAACTGACCCGGTTGGTTCGTATAATACCATATCGATAATGTTGAACACCGGTGGAAATGGATTTTTGGGCAGTAATTATTCCATCAATTATGTGCGGGGTAATATTAATGTTTTGCCTGCGCCTTTAAATATTGTTGCCAATAATATTACAAAAACATACGGTGCAACATTGTCAAATACCAGCAATTCAAATGAGTTTAATTTAACCGGTATTCAAAATCAGGAAACTATTGGTGGTGTAACCCTTACATATGGCAATGGCTCAGCGGCCATAGATCCTCCGGGTATTTATCAGGCTTCCATAATACCATCGTTACCAACAGGAGGTTCATTTAATGCCGGAAACTATTCAATTACTTATACCGCCGGAAGTATTACAGTTTCTCCTCCAATAGGTATAAACGTTTCGGGAGCCTTGGCTTCGGTAGCTACTATTTACGGTTCTCCATCGTCAACAACTGCTATTGAAGTGTCGGGCACAAATCTCCCCGCAGGTATTTTAGTTACACCCCCTGCCGGTTTTGAGGTGAGTTTAGATAATGTCAGGTTTTTTGCTTCAGTAACCATTGGCAACAGCGGCAATATTGCCGCAATTCGCGTTTACTTCAGGTTGGCAAAAATAACGCCGGTTGGCAGTTATTCGGGTAATATTGTATTAAGTAGTTCGGGCTTAAACAATTTGAACCGGTTTATGCCATTAAGCACGGTGAGCCCTGCGCCTCTGATGATAACAGCTGATAATAAAACCAAGGTTGTTAACTCCGATAATCCAATTTTAACTGTAACATACCTCGGTTTTGTGAATAATGAAAGCCCTAACCAGCTAACAACCAGGCCCACTGTAACCACAGATGCTACTAAAACATCTGCAGTAGGGCAGTATAGTATTACAGCCAGTGGGGCAGTGGCAGCAAATTATACAATTAGTTATTTGCCGGGCGTGTTAACAGTTAATCCGGCTCCTTTGGCCGTTACTGTGCCTAACGTATTTACGCCTAACGGCGATGGTATAAATGATTATTGGACTATTACAGGGCTCGATCTCAGCAAGCGTATTGTTGTTAGTGTTTTTAATCGCTGGGGTAGCCGGGTATTTTATTCAAATGGATATTCCGAATTATGGGATGGAACATATAAAGGCACTCCGCTTCCGGCCAGTACATATTATTATGTAATTAATACAGGTAATAAATCTGAATTATTATCAGGGTCAATCACGATTCTCAGATAGGCGATGCTAATTGATAATGGGGATTAGTTTAAGAATAATCTAAGCAATGATTGAATTACCAAAGCCACCAGGTTCTTTTGCCCTCGCGTTTGTTAGATAGGTTGAAGCGCATTTCGATGTGCTTGAACGTCCACCGCGAAAGGAAGAAGATGATAAGGTAATTGACAACGAATAAATAGCTGTAAGCTGATGGCGGTAGTTTTAGCACCCTGATGAACACTACGTTGAACAAGCTTAAAACAAGCGTGTGGATCATGTAAATAGAGTACGAGAGTTTGCCGGTTTCATGCAGTAGTTTCGATTTTTTCAGTACCGACGATAGCCAGCCTTTTTCTAATGCGAAGATGAGTATGGTGAAGAAGAACAAGATCTCGTAGATAAAACCGTACTGCTTAAAGTAATGGCCATACCCCACAAATACAAAGGTAACGGCCAGCGCGGCTATCTCTAAAAAGCTGAATAATGAGTTCGATAGCGCTTTTAACCACACCTTACTACTGTTGTAAGTATTAAAACAAAGCACCCCGGCAAAAAAGCCTGCAATGCCACGCAAAAAGCCAAAGTTGAATGTATAGGTAAGTTCAAACCCACCTGTAAAGTAAAACAGTAAAGCAAAAGCTACCAGTACAACAAGGCCATAAACGTAGTTACGGTTGGCGGTTAGTTTATTGCGGTTGATAAAGGTTACCGATAAACCGAACACCAGGTAAGCGATCATCTCGGCACTGATAGACCAGCTGGCTATGTTCCAGCTTACATCGTGCACGCCGGGTAATTGTACCGAGTTTAATAAGAATAGGCTGGTAAAAAAGGTGGTTACGTTGTTGCTGGCATTATCGAGTTTGTTTACATGCACGTAACCCGATGCCGAATGTTTTAACAGTTCAACCACTACAAATAATATCAATACGATAAAATGCAGCGGATACAGCCTGAAGAAACGCTTTTTGTAAAACTTACCTAATTGTTCGCCCGTACTAATGAACTGGTAGCTGTAAGCAATTACAAAGCCGCTAAGCACAAAAAAGAAATCGACAAAAAGATCGGCGTTGTAAACAAAGTTGTTATTGATAATTGGGGTGGCCGAAAAAGCGCTCATGTGGAAGAAAACCACGAGGCTCGAAAATAGTCCCCTAAAAATATCTAATACCTCAAACCTTTCTTTCATTGATGATTTTATAATTAAAATTGCCCCGGGTAAAAGTAATATTTAAACCCAAAGTAAACAGTAAATCCGTTTAAAAGCGCTATCTATAATAATATGAACATTGCCCACCTCATACTTGCACATAACCAGCCCGGCCAGTTAAAAAGGCTCATCAGTCGCCTGGCGCACCCTGATGCCGATGTGTATATTCACCTCGATGCCAAAACGGAGATGCAGCCCTTTGAGCACCTGGCCAAATTGCCTAACGTTTTTTTTATAAAAGACAGGGTGAAAGTATACTGGGGATCATTCAATATTGTGCAAGCAACCATTAACGGCTTTCAGCAAATTATACGTTCGGGCAGGCAATATGGTTATGTAAATTTGCTCAGCGGGCAAGATTATCCGCTAAAACCTGCTGCCCTGATACATCAGTTTTTGGCAGATAACCCCGGCAAGGCCTACATGAACGCGCTGGTAGCCGAAACCCATTGGATGGAAGCCTTGCCGCGTGTGCAGGAGTATCACCTTAATAATTACCAGTTTCCGGGGAAGTTTATGGTGCAAAAGGCCATTAATAAACTGATGCCGCAACGCAAGTTACCTAATGGATTGGTATTGGTTGGCCGTTCGCAATGGTTCACCATATCGGGCGAGTGCGTAGCTTTTATTTTAGATTACTGGGACAAGCACCCCGCCCTGCGCCGTTTTATGAAACTTACCTGGGCTCCCGATGAATTCATATTTCAAACCATACTATACAATAACGCCGACTACAAAGCCCGCATGGTAGCCGATGATCTGCGATACATTGATTGGTCGGGTGGGGGAGTGAGCCCTAAAACCCTGACAATGGAAGATGCCGCGGCATTAGAAGCCAGCGGGAAACTATTTGCCCGTAAGTTTGATGAAATGAAGGATAGCGCCGTGATGGATCATATAGATAAGCACCCGGCGTAATTGAAGCAGGTGACTATTTATAGATTCACCTTTACAATAAAGTGGTTCTCTTTAGTGGCTTCGTCAAAGTGGTAAATAAATTCGTCGGCACATTTGGTGATGATGAGCAGACCGAAATGTTCGGTAATGTCATTAATATCCGGCTCATCCTCGGCACTGTCTTCTACCAAAAAACGTACACGGTTGCCCGGCTCGTTAACGGCGTATAAAAAGTGCATTACATCGTAGCTGATGCATTTTTTGGTATTAAGCGGTTCGTTTAACCACGGCAGCGGGAAAGGATTGCCGTATTCGGTACGTTTAATAATGAGTGTATCATCCTCAACGCTTACAATAATGTGCACGGTTTCGGTACCGGCATGTTTAAAGCCGTTGGTAAGCAGTTCGGTAATGATTGATTTGGCTTTGAATTGAATTTCTTCCAGATCGGGGTAGCCCGGCAATATGCTTTTTATATGATCAAGCGCCTGCCTTAACGATGAGGTTAGCGCGGGCCTTGCATTCAAAAAAACAAAATCCTTATAACTGTATAAGTATTGCATAGGCAGATGGTTCAGGTGGTAGGCACTTCGTTAAAATCTTTGTAAATCTTAAAAACTTTATCTAAACGTATCAGCGCGAAAAGATCTGAAATATCTTTCCTTAAGCCTATTAAAACAATATCTGATTTTAGCGCGATGGCATGTTTTAAAGAAGATACCAGGGCACCCAAAAAAGAGCTGTCCATGTATTCTACCTTGCTCATGTCAATCACCACTTTTTTCTGTTTTTCATCCAACAGGGCAATCAGTTCGCGTTTAAATGGATCAGAATTGTTTAAGCTGGCTTCGCTTATGTTCAAATCAACAATAAGGTAGCCATTTTGTTCTTTAATTGTGTTTATCATTTCAGTTTTTATAAATATTAATAATACTGCAATCGTCAACCTGTGCATCGGCAAGCGTATCAAACAGCGTGGCCTTCATCTGTTCAAAATTAACGTTGGTATTGAGCTGGTTAGTAATGGTGCTGGCAAAGAGGTTATAATCGCTTTTTTTGCCTTTGTTACCGGCAAAATCAATCATTCCGTCAGTAAAAATAAATAATTGGTCGTTGGGGGCTAACTTAATTTCCTGTTCAGTGTATTCACCTTCGGCAAACAGGCCAAGCAGCAAACCCGATGATTGCACCTGGCGTAATTCGGCGGTTTTGGCATCGTAATGCAGCAGCGGTAAATCGCCCGCGCCAGAGTAGGTGATCACCTGTTTTTCGGTATCTATCAGCAATAGCGAAAGGCTGGACAGGATATCCTGTAAAATATCATCCAGACAAATAATATGGTTCACTTTGCTCAAAATACTCGCGGTGGAGTAATCGGCATTAAAAGTAGCAAACCTTACTGCCGATCGTATATAACTCAAAAAGCCAAATGTAAAATACCAGGCCATCCACTTTTTGCCCATCACATCGCCAAGGGCTATGAAGGTATAGCGCTCGTTCACCGGTATAAAATCAATAAAATCACCACCCGGAATATCATGATAAGGCCGGTGCCAAAAATCAATACCGAAGCCATTTACCACAGGTGTTTTAGCCGGGATAGATTTTACGTTGAGCGATTTTGCCGCGTTGGTTACTTCGGCGGTTGATAGCTCTCGCTGTTTGTTTACAGCCAGCAAAATATTGCTAAGCTTGCTTATAATAACATTTACGGGCGTATCCTTAATTATATAGTCGATAGCTTCAAGGTCGAGGCCTTGCAGAAGCAGGTCTTTATCAGTCAACGAGGTTAAAAATACAAAGGGAATATCCTTTAATATCTTGTTCTGCATGAGGTACTTACGCAGCTCAATGCCGTTCATGCCGGGCATTTCATAGTCGGACAGGATGATATCAGGCCGGTTGGTTTGCAGCAGGTTGATGGCTTCTTTCGCCGAACCCGCTGTAATACATATTATGCCTGTTTTGGCAAAAGCCTGCACCAGTATGTTCAAAAACAAACTGTTATCGTCAATCAATAAAATCTTGTTCCGTGTGGCCTCAGTCATTTGTTCTTTTATTGATCGGGAATTTATGGAACGATTTTATCAGCAAGTATACCCCGCACAATACCACCAGTAACGATACTAGGTCCATTACGGTAACGCCATCGTTCTGGGTAAAATAGAAAACGGTAAATATTTCAAACGATGGTGGTGCGGGCATCACTATCATGGCAAAACCCAGCGTGATCAATACAATACTGATCGCCATTAATACCCAGTTAGCGCTTTTTTCGGTACGGATATAGCTTTTGCTTACGTTGCTGTCAATCTGGTGCGATGACAGCAGGATGCTAAACTCGTCGAGCAGATCGGCGCGGGAGGTGTTGTCCACATCCAGGTTGGCAAAGGCCTCAATACCCACATTGCTGGTGCTCGATTTTTCGATGGCCTTGTTTACCTTCGCCTGCAAGCCTTTGGCTTTTTCACTATCGATATTGGTTTCGGCCAGCAGTTCAATAAGCTCATCAAGCTTTTTGTTTATGGCTAATTCCTTATCATCAGTGTTGGGCATGGGGAGGTATTGTTTGTAAATATTATTTAGTTGGTCAATTTTAATTAATAATTTCAACAAAACATTAGCGCAGCCGTATAAATGAGCATTGATATATTTTAATGAAGCGAGTATCCATAATAACTGTAAATTTCAATCAAAGTTTGGTTACCGAGGAGCTTTTGGCATCCATAGCTGCAACTAACACCTATACCAACCTCGAAATAATTGTTGTTGACAACGGCAGCGCCGTAAACAGCGTACCGGAATGGACAACCAAATACCCCGATATTAAGTTTATACGATCAGACAAAAACTTAGGTTTTGCCGGCGGCAATAATATTGGTATTGAGGTAGCTACCGGCGATTACCTGTTCCTGGTAAATAATGATACCGAATTTACGCCCAATCTTATCCAGGGCTTGGTTGATGTATTGGATGCGCATCCCAAAGTAGGCATGGTATCGCCCAAGATCCGCTATTTTGATCAGCCGAATACCTTGCAGTACATGGGTTTTACGGAAATGAATTATTACACCGCCCGCAACAGCTCGATAGGGCAGTTTGAGGTAGATAAAGGCCAATACGATAATCTTACCGGCCCTACAGGCTTTGCACACGGCGCTGCTATGATGATAAAGCGCGAGTGTATTGAAAAGGCAGGCCTCATGGCCGATTTCTTTTTCCTGTATTTTGAAGAGCTGGATTGGTGCGCACGTATCAAAAAAGCAGGTTACACCATTTGGTTGGTTACCAATGTGCTTATTTATCATAAAGAATCAGTATCGGTAGGCCGGGTGAGTGCTTTGAAGGAGTTTTTTATGACCCGCAACCGCATCCTCTTCATCCGCCGGAACGCTTCATTTGTACAGCGGTGGTTCTTTTATATTTATTTTATATTGCTGGTTACACCGCGTAATATTATTAAATATATAAAAATTGGTCACCCCGAATTTACAAAGTGGCTGTTTAAGGCCCTATGGTGGAATATCACTCAAAAAAGAAATAGTACTTACTTAGGTTACCCTATAAAATAATATATGATAATAGCATTTTGGTTAAGCCTGTTTATTGTTTTTTATGCCTTTGCCGGTTATGGCTTGGTGCTTTTTATACTGGTTAAAATTAAACGTGCAATTTCGGGTAAGCCTGTAATACCCGACGCGGTAAACCTGCCCACCTGTACACTGGTGGTAGCCGCCTATAACGAAGAACGTTTTATTGCCGAAAAGATCCAAAACAGCCTCGCGCTTAACTACCCCGAAGGTAAATTGAAATTGCTGTTTGTTACCGATGGCTCTACCGATAATACAGCGGCTATAGTAAGCACCTTTGCACAGGTTAAACTGATGCACAGCGATGCCCGCAGTGGTAAAATAGCCGCCGTACACCGCGCCATGACGGAGGTTGACAGCGAAGTAGTGGTATTTACCGATGCCAATACTTTTTTAAATACCGATGCCATTGTAAATATTTGTCGCCATTATGCCGATGAAAAAGTAGGTGCCGTAGCCGGAGAAAAGCGTGTACACATTGACGAAACCGCCGATGCCACAGCAGGCGAAGGTTTTTACTGGAAATACGAATCGAAATTAAAAACCTGGGATTCTGAATTATACTCTGTAGTGGGCGCGGCGGGCGAGCTGTTCAGTATCCGCAGGGAATTGTATGTTCCGGTGCAGCCGGATACCATTTTGGATGACTTTATGATATCGCTGCTGGTTACTATTGACGGTTACCGTGTGGTATACGAGCCGGATGCTTACGCTACCGAAACGGCATCGCAAAATGTGAAGGAAGAATTAAAGCGTAAGATTCGCATTGCGGCGGGCGGCATACAATCTATATTAAGGTTAAAATCTTTGCTCAATCCCTTCCGCAATTTTGTGCTGAGCTTTCAGTATATAAGCCACCGGGTGTTAAGGTGGACGGTAGTACCCTTCCTGATGATACTGGCCTTGTTGCTGAATATCCTTATTGTGGCTACCTGCGCGGGCTGCTGCTTTTACTGGTTTATGCTTATTTGTCAGCTGGGCTTTTATGGTATGTCGCTGCTGGGCTGGTACTTTGAGTCGCGCGAAATGAAGGTGAAGATATTTTTTATACCTTACTATTTCTGCATGATGAATTACGCGGTGATCCGTGGGATATTCCGTTATTCGGCAGGCAAGCAAAGCGCGATTTGGGAGAAAGCAAAAAGGCAGTAATTACAACCTGAAAAAGATTTATGTCGGTTAAAGATAAAATAAAGAATAACCCCGGCCTCAAAAAGCTGGTGCATTGGATGCTGATACCAAGCGGCGAAGCACGGCCAAGGCTATGGGTAAAGTGGTTTGTAAACCCGTTTCTGCATAAGCGTGGCAAGGGCTCAAAAGTGCGCTGGCGTACCCGTATGGATGTATTGCCTTTCAATAATTTTCAATTAGGCGCAGGGTCAACCATTGAGGATTTTTGTACCATCAATAACGGAGTAGGTGATGTCATCATTGGCGATAATACACTTATAGGTATGAGCAATGTGATCATAGGGCCGGTAAACATTGGCAACAATGTCATCTTTGCGCAAAACATAGTGGCCAGTGGCTTAAACCATGAGTACCGCGATGTTAACCAGGCCATTCATCAGCAAAAAATACTGACAGCGCCAATTACGGTTGAAGATGACTGCTGGATAGCGGCAAACTCGGTGATTACAGCGGGAGTAACCATTGGCAGGCACAGTGTTGTAGCTGCCGGAGCAGTAGTTACCAAAGATATTCCGCCTTACTCGGTGGCGGTGGGCAACCCTGCTAGGGTGATCAAAAAGTACGACTTTGTGGCAAAAGAATGGGTAAGAGCATAAGCCCTTACCCATCAATATAAAATCTTAATAAATTATTAAACGTTCTCTTTCTGGAACAATGCCGGAACTGTTTTAAGGATAACCCTCATATCGTTCCACAGGCTGTGATTCTGGGCGTAAACGTTATCAAGCATTAAACGCTCGTCTTCGCTCATTTCTCCTTTACCACGTTTTTCTACCTGCCAAAGGCCGGTTATACCTGCCGGCGCGGCAAAGCGCAGGGCGTATTTATCGGTAGTTAGTTTTTCGGCTTCGTAAAGTGGTAATGGTCTGTTACCCACAATGCTCATATCGCCAATAATAACGTTCCATAGTTGCGGCAATTCATCAATACTTGTATTGCGTATAAAATCGCCCACTTTGGTAATACGCGGATCGTTCTTGATCTTGAAGAAGGCAGAATCAGCGCCCGATTTTTTAGAGTCGATGTACTGTTTCTCACACCACGTAACGGTATCGGCATGCAGCGGATACTGGCATTTGCCGTAAGCGGTACATTCGGTACATAAAAAGCTGGTATTATCTTCGGCTTCGGTTTCTACGTTTTTACCGGCCGCGTCAATAGCATACTGGTTAAGGTGTTTAAGATCTTTAATACGCTGATCGGAGTTTACATACATCGACCTGAACTTGTAAAATTTAAACACGCTGTAGCCTGTACCTACCCTCAAAGAGTAGTAGAAAGCTGGCCCTCTCGATTCAAGCTTAATAGCGATGTAAACGATCAGCAAAAATGGCGACAGGCAAAGCAAAGCCATACCTGCAAAGAATACGTCGAAAACACGTTTACCCAGCGGGGTTTTCTTAATAGCCGGAGTTTTGGCGGTAAGGTTGCCCTTGATACCGTTCCAGTTATTAATTAAAAAGTTAACACGCTTTTCAATTGCCTCCTGCTTAAAGGGCAGCCTGAAGGCATCAACCACACCGGCGCCTAAAGCCAGTTTGCGCAGGTTAGCGCTCAGGTGGGTAACAATTAAAAAGAAAGGTACTTTATCAAGTCCTTTTTTCTTAAGGGTTTCCAGCAAAGGCACACCTGCCGGGGCCATGATCTCGCTTTGCGAAATAATAGCTACAATGTTAATGTTTTGATCCGTCCATCGCGATACGAGGTCCATACCGTTGGTGAAACGGATGATCTCGCGGTGTTCAAGGTTTGAACTGTAAAAAACATCGGCTACAGTGTCATCACAATTTACCAATGCTATAATTTGCGTACTTGTTGCGCTGTTATCAGCCATTATAATGTGTTATATAGATCTGCCAATTCTTCTTAAAACAACCCTTATACGTGCAGCAAGCTCTGCCGGGTTAAAGGGCTTTACAATAAAGTCGTCGGCACCGCTATCAAGGCACCTGATGCGTTTCTCTGAACTTTCCTCGCCCGATAGTATTATTATTGGGATAGTGCTGAAAAAATCGCTAACTTTAATCTGATCAATTAAGTCTAACCCGGTAAGTTGCGGTGTGTTGTAGTCAGATAGTATAAGATCAGGGATGTTGCCGTTTTGCAAAAATGCCAGGGCATCCATACCGGTTGAGCATATTTCTATTTCGTAAGTTGAGCTTAAAAATTCTTTAAGAATGATTTGCATGTAAGGATCATCCTCAACTATCAAAATTTTGGTTTGATTGGTATTTGTGAAGCCCATAGGGTAAGTTTAAATTTTTGCTTGAGTTTTAACTAAAGTGTTGCTTAAAAGTTAAATAACTATTTGTGCTAATACTTGTAACATTGATACGTAAAATAGAGTATATATGTTAGCAATTAATACAAAATAATTAGTTGAATGAAATGAATACTGTATCGATTAAGGATATTCGTTATTATTATTTCAATTTAAAATTAGAAAGTTTTTTTGAAGAATATACATTATAAATGAATGTTTCGCACTTTATATTTGATAACGAGCAGTTTAACAGGCTCTTTCCATATTTCATCCTTATAAATAAAAATATAAGGATTGATGGGTGCGGAAAATCTGTTGATAATGTAATAACCCACAACCCCGGCGGGCTGTTTTCCAGCTTCTTTATTATAGCAGGCTACAGCACGGTTAATATCCAGCTTTTAAGCGAGTTGACCGGGAAAACCATCACCGTATCGCCGGTTAATAACCCCAACATACACCTGCGCGGGCAGCTGGAATACCTTGCCGATACCGAGCAATTTTTGTTTGCAGGTAATACCCTGGAAGAGGGCGAGCCGCATAATTTTTCATTAGCCAATAAAAACGACGGCAAGGTAAAGGGCAGCGCCATTTTTTACGAAGATATTTTAAATGAAGTGCCTGCCGATATTGTATTATTCGATACCGAGCACCATTACTTGTTTATAAACCCTACCGCTATTAAAGATCCCGTTTTGAGGGAACTGATGATAGGCAAAAAGGATGAAGATTATTGCCAGTACGCCAACAGGCCGCTAAGTGTGGCCCACGAACGCCGCGCTTACTTTAACGAGGTACTGCAAAGCAAAAAGATCCGTACCTGGGAGGAGAAAATTATAAGAGCAGATGGCTCCGTGCAGTATAAACTGCGCAATATGTATCCTGTGCTCGATGAAAATAACGAGGTGAAACTGGTTATTGGCTACGGGCTGGATATTACCGACATGAAGCGTGTTGAAGAACAGGTAAAGATCAGTGAGAAACGTTACCGCGACCTGTACAACTTTAGCCCCGCGCTGATTTATACGCACGATATGGATGGCAAGCTGCTATCCATTAACCCTGCTATAACCAGCACGCTTGGTTATAACGAAGAGGATGTGGTTAATGCCAATATAAAAGACCTGCTACCCGTGTATGATCGTAAAAAGGTGCAGCAAGAGTATCTGGATAAACTGGCCGCCAATGGCAATGGCCGTGGTATTTTAAGGGCCATCCATAAAAATGGGCGCGATGTGGTTTACCTGTTTTACCAAAGCTACGTGGTTGAAGAGCCTAACTCGGCACCATACATTATCGGTTTTTCGCATGATATTACCGACCGTATAAAAATTGAAAAGGAACTGCGAGTCGCCAAGGTAAGTACCGAAAGCGCGGCCCGTGCCAAAGAGATCTTTTTGGCCAATATGAGCCACGAGATCCGCACACCGATGAATGGTATACTGGGCCTCAACAACCTGCTCATCAAAACCGAGTTAGATGATCAGCAGCGGAGTTATACCCGAATGATCTCCGAGTCGGTAAATAACCTGCTGGTTATTGTGAATGATATATTGGATATTGAAAAGATAGGTTCCGGTAAAATGGAACTGGAGAGCCGTCCGTTCAATATCAGCAATAAAATAAGCCGCACCATGCAGCTGTTCCAGTATAAGTCGAGAGAAAAAGGGCTTGACCTGGTATTGAATAACCGACTGCCCGAGGAGTTTACCGTTATCGGCGATCAGTACCGTTTTGCGCAAATTCTGTCGAACCTTATTAATAACGCCATTAAGTTTACGCATAAGGGCGGCATCACCATATCGGCCGCGTTATTGTATAATGCCAATAATAAAGTATTGCTGGAGTTTTCGGTGAAAGATACCGGTATTGGCATCAGCGAAGACAGGCTGCCTATAATATTTGAACCCTTTATGCAGGGTTCATCACATATTACACGCAAGTATGGCGGTACGGGGCTTGGCTTATCGATATGTAAAAGCCTGGTTGAAATGCAGGGCGGGCACCTTAAAGTGAACAGCCAGCTGGGTGAGGGTACAGAATTTATGTTCAGCCTTACCTATAAAAAAGGCCTGGCCTTGTCTGATAACCGCCCCGAACAAGTGATAGATATCGACCAGTTGCGCAACAAAAAAATGCTGCTGGCCGAAGATGTGGAGTTGAACCAGTTTTTGGCAAAAAACCTGCTCGAATCATGGGGGTGCGAGGTTGATGTAGTGGATAATGGTGCCCAGGCTGTGGAGAAAGTGAAACAAAATAAGTACGACGTTATTTTGATGGACATACAGATGCCCGAAATGGACGGAATTACCGCCACCCGTAAAATAAGAAACCTGCCCGAACACCAGCACAGCAATGTGCCTATAATAGCCGTAACAGCCAATGCTTTAAAAGGCGATAGCCAATATTACATGGATGCCGGTATGAATGATTGCGTTACCAAACCTTACACCGAAGAAAAATTATTTGAAAAAATTGTTGAAGTGTTGAAGAAAGAAGGTGTAAAGCTGCCCGAAGCCAATAATGGCCGAATAGTTGCAGAACCTATAGCCGAGAGCAGCACAATGGAACAGATAACGCCCCCACAAATGGAAGAGAATACCCCTAAACTTTACGACCTTACCATGATTGAAACCATAGGTAAGAACAGTGAAGGTTTTGTGAACAAGATGATTGTGATGTTTGATGACATTACCACGCAGGATTTTGATAAGATGAAAGCCGCTGCCGCTGCCGGTTCATGGCAGGAAGTTGGGCAGGTAGCACATAAGCTAAAATCAACCGTAGGCAATATGGGGGTTGATATTATGAAGGATGCTATAAGGGAACTTGAAATGCGTACCTCTAACGATCCGCAGGCGCTGGTTGTAGAACTGGGCGAAAAGCTGGAACGTGTAAAACAACAGATCAGGGCCGATCACCCGGAGGCCTTTGTTAACCCTACAAATTAAACACGCGCTTAAGGCGTTTCCAGGTACCTTTCCACAGGCCGCCGTCTATTTGAATGCGGCGGTCGGTGGTCCATACTATGGCGTTTGATTTGCCTACGCGGTGCATTTTGCCAAAGCCTTTTTCGGTAAGTTTTAACGCCAAAAAACCATCTTCATTAGTACCCGCAGGGTGGTTAAAGCCATCCACCTGTAACCCTTGCTCTTTACGGAAACCCGAATTAAAGCCATACACATTTACCGCTTCGGTTTTAAATTTGGCATTATAAAAGCGGGTAAATTCCGAAAACCACTCGTAAAAGTAATAAGTGAACCTGCCGGTGCTGCCAATAGGGATGAATGAGAATGTACCGTAAGTAATGGCTGCGTTATTATCGGTAGCCAATGGTTTTATCATTTCCTCTATCCAATCCTTCGGGTAAATGGTATCGGCATCGGCATTTAAAATGTATTTTCCTTTAGCTATTGATAAGCCTTTGTTGCGGGTAGGGGTAATGCCCTGTATGGTTTGCTCGGCACAAATAACACCGCAGGCTTTGATGAGCTCTTCTGTTTTGTCTTTAGAGTTATTGTTCACCACCACAATTTCCACCGCGAACGAGGTATTGTTATGACATAACGACGACAAGGTTTGCACAATGTTCTCTTCCTCGTTATAAGCGGGCATCACTATAGATACCTCCGGCTCTCGGCCTTTGGTAAGTGTTTGATAGGCACTTGCTATGGCATCAAAATTTGATTGCGTATGGTTTTTATTTAAATACTGTTGGATATATTTTGGAATAAAAATCGGTCTCATGCAAATCAGATAATGAATTAATAGATAAAAAACGCTGTTATTGCCCTGCAATATATAAAAGAGCAGTAGCTTTTACGTTGGCAGCGCCAAAATAGATACAATTATCTGATAGCCGTAAAATAAATCCACACAACGAAAAATACCTGCAATGGCACCCGGAACCACAAGTAATTGATCCCGCTGCCGGTATAGGTGCCTTTTTGATAATCAACCTTATTAATGGCGGCGTAAATATTGGCCGGTAACATCATAACAAGCAGCACTATAATAGCCCATCCGGCAACCAAATATATCCTTGAAAATAGCAAACCAACGGCCAGTATAATCTCGGCAATGCCGGTGAAGTATACCGTTGCTTTTTTGAATGGGATAAATCGCGGTATCATCATCACCATGCCTTTGGTAAAAGCAAAATGGCCTGATGCCGTGAACAGCAACATTACCGCCATAGCTATGCGCCCGGCCAAAGCGTAAGCACCCGGCTGACCGCAAAGCCATAAAACGACCATGCTGATAATAAAAGCAACTAACAATACAATGAGTGGTTTCATAACGGGATGTTTTAGATAAACAAATTTACCCGCCTGTTGCGGCCCCTGCAATGAACCTATGTTAACTAATAGCCTTACGGATTCGGCTTAAAGCCTGTGGTGTTATGCCAATATAGGAGGCAATGTATTTCAGTGGGATTTGTTTAATGAGGTGTGGCCTTTCGGTAAATAACTTATTGTAACGCTGCGCGGCATGTTCGTTAAGCAGGGAGAGTTCGCGTTTGGCCTTCTTTACAAAAAGGTCTTCGGCGGCGAGGCGGCCAATGGTGTTGCCAGCGTGGGTATTGGCGTATATAGCTTGCAGGTCGGCATAGCTTATACGCCAGAGGATGGTATCGGTGAGGGTTTCCGTGGAGTATACCGACCGACTTTGGGTAAGCAACGAATCGTAACAGCTTTCAAATTCGTTCTCGAAACTAAAGCCGAAGGTTACCTCTTTATCAATGCCCGGAATAAAATAGCGTATAATGCCTTGCTCAATAAAAGACAGGTAATTTTCGGTTTGCCCGGATTGAAGAATGATGGTCTTTTTAGGGAATACCGCTTTGCTTAATCTTGACGAGAAATAGGCCCAGTCATCGTCCGACTGTACCACAATCCCGTCAAGATATTTGCGGATATACTCCATTAATTAATACTCGCTGAACGATTCATCAGGGTAGCACCATAGCCAACGCTCGCCGGGTTGCCCCGATGCAATAACAGGATGATCGGTAGCGTGATAATGTGCCGTCATGTGTCGCCTTGGCGAATCATCACAGCAAAGCGTAACGCCACAAGTTTGGCATGTACGCAGGTGTACCCAGCTGCCGTTAATCTTTATGCATTCTTCGCAAACCAGTTCGTCGGGTAGCTTTACTTCGGTTATGGCCTGTATGTGTTCGCAAGCTTGTTCCATAGGTGGTATATTATACTTCTGCTAAATATTTATGTACAAAACTAATGGCCATTGAGCCTTCGCCTACGGCAGATGCCACACGGTTCATGGCCCCGGCACGTACGTCACCGGCGGCAAAAATACCGGGACAACTGGTTTCCAACAGGTAAGGGTCGCGGTTTTGCTTCCATAGCTTGTCGAAGTTATCGTGGCGGTTCAAATCGCGGCCGGTTTCTACAAAGCCCTTATCGTCTTTAATAATCTGGTTGCCCAGCCAGTCGGTATAAGGTTTTGCACCTATAAATATATACAGGGCATCGGCATCAACCGTTTCGGTTTCTTTGGTTTCAATGTTTTGAATTACCAGTTGTTTCAGTTTATCTTTGCCCTTAGCCTCAATTATTTCGCTTTTACCCATCACGCAAATGCTGGGTACGCCATTGATCTGGTCGATAAGGTATGACGACATGGTTGACGACAGATCTTCCTTCCGTACCAAAATACATACCTTCTTGGCAAATTTAGACAGGTACATAGCCGCCTGACCGGCAGAGTTACCACCGCCTACTATGTATACGTATTTATCCCTGCATGATGCCGCCTCGGTACTGGCCGCGCCATAGTATATGCCCGCGCCGGTAAAATCGTTAATGCCTTTAGTTTCCAGCTTGCGGTAGTCAACACCGGTGGTAATAATAATGGCTTTAACGTTTATTTCGGTGTCATCAGTTAATACGATGCTCTTATAGCCATCTTTCAGCTTAATTTCCTTTACTGTTTGGGGCGATAAAAACTCGGTACCAAAACGGGTAGCCTGTGTAATTGCCCTGCGGGTAAGATCGGCTCCGCTTAAACCGCTTGGGAAACCAAGATAGTTTTCGATGCGCGAACTCGTCCCAGCCTGTCCGCCCGGTGCATGGCGTTCAATCAATAAGGTTTTCAATCCTTCAGATGCGCCGTAAACCGATGCTGCCAAACCAGCCGGACCAGCACCGACAATGGCTACATCATATACATTGTTCTTTACCTTCGGGTTAAGGCCTATTTTTGATGCCACATCGATAATATCGGGACATTTTACAATATCGCCTTCCTCAAAAATGATCACCGGGAAGTCTTTAGTTTCCAAGTGGTTCAGCTTGCAAAGCTTGGTGCCTTCTTCGCCGCTTACATCAAGCCATTGGTAAGGTACCAGGTTGCCCGTTAAAAACTCCTTAATATCGTGCGATTTTGGCGAGAACTGGTAGCCTACTACCTTAATGCCTTTAAAATTAGGCTTATAGCTTCCCTGCCAATCGTCCAGCAGATCGTCAATTACCGGGTATAGTTTTTCCTCGGGCGGATCCCATGGTTTGGTTAAATAATAATCGAGCTTAACATCGTTGATGGCCTTAATGGCGGCATCGGTATCAGAGTACGCGGTAAGCAATACGCGTTTGGCATCCGGGTAAAATTCAATAGCCTTTACCAGGAAATCCACACCCTGCATTTCGGGCATGCGTTGGTCTGAAATAAAAAGTGCTACCTCTTCGCCTTTGTTTTTTAGCTCAAGCAGACCGCTTAAGGCTTCATTGGCCGATGTGGTACTTAAAATTTTATAATCCTGCCGGTAGTGGCTGCGTAAGTCGCGGTTTATAGCGCGCAACACTTGCGGATCATCGTCAATTAAAAATATAATAGGTTGATTCATGTGTGGTTGTAAAGAGTGTTTTTTGGTCAGATGAATGTTTAGTCGTTATCAATAGGGATGCATACCTCAAATTCGGTATTGCCGGGCACCGAATTTACTTTTACCGTGCCGTTGTGCTGGCGTATTATACGCGTTACAACATCAAGGCCCAGGCCGGTGCCTTTGCCCATTTCTTTGGTTGAAAAGAACGGGTCAAAAATACGTGTTTTAATATCATCGGGTATACCCGGGCCGTTATCAATTATCCTGATTTTTATAAAATTGCCATCCTTTGCGGTCGAAATTCTTAAAATACCGCTGCCGTTAGGCTCCATGGCATCAATGGCGTTATCAATAATATTGGTCCATACCTGGTTTAGCGCGCCGGGGTATACCTTAGCTTCGGGCAGTTCAAAATCAAACTCTTTTACAAATTCAATATTGGCCTTGCGCAGTTTATACTCCAGCATTTTGAGGGTATTTTTAATACCCATGTGTATGTTAACGAACTGCTTATCGGTAGATTGATCCATGTGGGTGAAGTTCTTTACCGAACCCACCAGTTCAGAGATCCGTCGTGATGACTCTTGTATATCGGTCACAATTTTATCGGTCAGCAGGTTATTGTTTATCCAGGCCAACACCGGGGCAAGGCAGGCTACCGAAACCTGTTCCCTCAAATCGTCAAGATCGGTAAGGGTGAAATCAAAATCGGCAAGCGTGCCTGCTACTTCATAGTCGTTAATATCATGGTCGGCCAGCCAGTCGGTAATATCATCTTCGCGGGCCGATCGTTCCATCATCGTAATATCTTCGCGTTCGGGGCGGCTCAATATCTCGGCAATCTTCAGGTTTACCGGGGCAATTTCGGTAGCGTTCATTTTAATGGCAGCTATCTTTTTAAATACCAAAGGTAACCTGCGCAACTGTTCTTTTAATGACGACGCGTCGCGGGCAATGGCAGCGGCGGGATTGTTCAGCTCGTGCGCCAAACCTGCGGAAAGCTTACCCAATGCCACCATCTTTTCGTTTTGCTGCATCATGGAGGTGTATTCGCGTACGCGGGTGGTCATTACGTGTACCATGGCCTCGGTAAGTTCGTAATGCAGGGTGGTCATCTCCTTTATCTTTTCGGCTGAGCACTCCAAACAAACTATTGAACGTGTGCATTCGCCATAACCCGGTGCCACAGTACCACGTGAAAATGGCAGGTGACCGGTAATCGCTCCTTCGCCAATATCGGCAACCTCGCGCAGCTTACCGTTTTGGAGTATACATATCCTGAAACGGCCTTTAATAATTATAAAGGTACGGTTCATGAGGTCGTTGGCATTGAACAGCCTTTCGCCGGCTTCGTATTCAGCATGAGTACAAGCTTCTAAAAGCCATTGTAGTTGATTATCAGGTATCTGCTTTAGTAACTCAATGTTTTTTAGTTGCTCAATAGTGATCTTTTCCATAGTACGCTTTAGTAGTAGTAAAAGTAAGGCTGTTTTTTTATAATTACAGCATATAAAAATGATATCAGTTCACAGAAAAATAAGGGTGTCGCCTATGTGCACGCTCGCAAGCTGTGCCAAAATCAGATCGTATTTTATACAATATCACTGTAACATACGCTAAATGTTTGTATCTTATTGTAGTAAGTATCCTCAATAGTTTTCTTACACTAAAAACTAACAGATCCATCTATCACATAAATTTAACAAAATGGGAATCGGAATACCTGAAATACTAATCATAGCGGCAGCAATAGCATTAATTATCGGCATTGGCAATTACGGTCGCAATACTGTATTCGGCTATTGGGGCTCTGTTTTGCTTGCCTTATTTACAAGCCCCATCGTAGCATTTATAATTTTGTACGTAGTAAAAACCCGTACAGCAAAAACGGGTTCCTTTTGAGGGGACCCCGTGACCTGGCCGTGTGGTAATACCGCTTTAGGTGGCCTGTATTTGCGCTGTGCTTATTTTTGCTTAAGCTGAGTGGCGCTTATCTTAACATTTTGCTCAATACCGGCAACTACCTGCTGCAGCGATTTTAATAACGCGGCGTTGACTTTAAGCAAGGTTTTAATACCCGGATCCCATGGTGGTACGCGTTTCAGTACCAGGTGCCCGTTCTCGTAGGTGATAATAAACCCGCCGCCATCAACAGCTACGCCGCCTATTATTCTTACAAACTCTTTTGCAAGGTCATCAAGCCTGCCAATGTTTGGTTGCGAACCATCGTTGGTTTGCTTGTAAAAGGCAAAGGCTATACCGCCTTCTTTTATCTGGGTTATATAATCAATATTGGTAGATGCAGGGCCGCCTATCTTTTTCCATTCAAAGAAAGGTACACCATCAACACTTGGCAGAGAACGGATGGTTTTAAGCGTAGTTGTTGAAACCACACCATCATTATTGGCAGCTAAAGTAACCGCGTTGTTTACTACGCCGTTCATCAGTACGGTTACAAAATCACTGTCAGAAAACTGGTTGGTATCCACATTAAAGGCATCGATAAGCAAAGCCGGACCGCCGCCGCCGCCGCCGCCCGTTGGTATATACACGGCAAGGGCGTTAACATCACTGGCGCCTACCGTAACCGAAAAAGCACCCGGATCAGTATATAAATGATTACCATCGGCAGCGCCGTTTACCGATAGGAATGCGAATGAATAGTTAAGGCCGTTATGCTCAAGCATAGAAAAACCTATAGCGGTGAACGTGCCGTTGTTTGAAGGGTGACTTTCGGGCGGTGGCGGCGGAATAATATCTACCAGCGTGCCCCCGTGGTGGCGCCGGTGGCCCGACTGCCATATCACGTAACGAATTGAAGCATTTGACATGATAATTGAGGTTACAATAAGTGGGTGCCTACTCTGAAAACACTTTTCGGCTTACGTGTATAATTGAACTGTTATTTGTCCCGGTGTATAACGAATCAAAGTTGGAGATATAAGCAAAACATTAACAGCGTGTTATAGCGCAATTAGCGCGTGTTTTTAACGCAGCAAAATGCAGGTGTTAATGAAACTTAAGGGTGGGGAATATACTACAACCTAAGGTTGTTTCAGGCAAGGGGGATGCTGAAGTAAAAGGTAGCGCCTTCACATTCTTCGCTCTCTACCCATATTTTACCATTGTGCAGGTGAATGATCTCGCCGGCAAGGTACAGGCCGATACCAAAGCCGGCCACGGTTTTAATAATATCGTTATCAACCCGGTAAAACTTATCAAAAACCTTAGCCTGGTCTTTAGGTTTTACACCGATGCCCTTGTCGGCCACCGAGATCTGTACATTGCTATCAATTACAATGCAGTTGATATCTATCACGGTTTCGCGCGGTGAGTATTTGATGGCGTTACTCAAAAAATTATCTATTACCTGGCCAATTTTGTTGCGGTCGGCATATACTATGGCGTTGTCCTGCCGGTATATCTCAAAAAAATGGGTATAGGTATAAAAGCGTACATCGGCCACAATTTCATTCAGCAGGTCGCACAGGTTAAATTCCTCACGGGATAAGGTGATCTTACCGCTTTCCAGTTTCGACATATCCAAAAATCCGTGGATCATTTTGGTCATCTTCACTATCTGGCGGTCGGCTTTTACCAGGGCACTGTTCAAAAACTCATCGTTGCCTTTAGGTATTTTGTTGATGAGCAGCTGTATGTACGATTTTATGGAGGTAAGCGGCGTTTTCAACTCATGGCTCACCATGGCAATAAAATCATTCTTGCGCATATCGTTATGCTTGCGCTCGGTAATATCCATTATAATGCCCGAAAAATTGAGCGGTTTGCCATTCTCATCGGTATATAACTTCCCGGTGGTACGTACCCAGCGTTCGCGCTGTGTTTTGGCATCGTGTATAGGGTATTCAAGATCGTAGCTGCCGCCTTTTTCAAAAGCGGTTTCAATAGTGGTAGCTACGTAGTCGCGGTATTTCTCGTCGATAAGGCTTAATGAGGTATCCAAACCCATTTCCTCATCGCAATTCAAACCGAATAGTTCCTTGGTACGGTCGGACGGAAAGGTTTCATGTGTGGTGGCATCAATAGCCCAAGTACCCAATTCGGCCGATTCAATGGCCATGCGCAAGCGCTCTTCGGCTTCTTCGCGCTGTTTGCGGGCAACCACCAGTTCGGTAACATCGGTAGCGGTGTTCAGTACACCCCATACATTACCTTCTTTGTCTTTTAATGGCTTGTAAGTAAAGTTAAAATAGAAGATCTGCAAGCGGCCGTTCACGATGATATCCACACGGTCTTCAGTAGCATGGTAGGCAATGCCGGTGGAGTACACGTCATCCAGCAGTTTATCAAAAGGCTGGTCGTTTAGTTCGGGTATAGCATCATGGAAGGTTTTACCTATTACACTTTCATCTTTTCCCCAGGCTTGCTGTATGGCTTTATTGGCTACCTTAATACGCATTTCGCGGCCCGCGAAAAGGCCTATCGGCATTGGCGATTCTTCAATAATAGCCCGCAAAGCTTCAATATCGTTCAGGAAAATAGTATCCATAAGTGGTGGCAGATAAACAAATATATAATTTGTACTTATTATTTAATATTGTTCTCTTTTAATGTAAACTTAGTGTTTTACTGTTATTATTACGATACCTTAAAGTAAATGTTTAGTCATGCCAGTAAATGAACAGCTATTGAACCGTGTACGCGAAGCGCTTGAAGATTTGCCCGAAGTAGCAGAGAAAAGAATGTTTGGCGGGATCTGTTTTATGGTAAACGACAAACTGTGCATTTGCGTACGCAATACCGAAATATTGTGCCGTATAGGCTTGGAAACCTACGAAGATGAATGCGAAAAGAATGGCGTGGAGCTAATGGTGCTCGGTAAGCGGGTGATGAAAGGCTATGTACTCATCAGCCCCGAAGCTATGCAAGCTGCAAAGGATTTTAATTATTGGATAGATATTTCTTTGGTTTATAACAAAGTAGCAAAAGCATCAAAGCGCAGGTAAATTACCCGCGCTTTGATGCTCTTTTGGTTTTGGTTAGAATTTGCTGATCTCGCCGTCCATCCAAACCAGACGCTCATTCAGCCATTTTTTGAGTTGTTTAACTTCTTCCGGATAAGTGCCCATTACAAATTGATTTGGCCATACATATTTATTAAGTATTGGCCAGGTGATAAAATTTTGCCTTTGCGAAAGGTTGATCTTTGCTGATGTAGCATCAATATCCGTGAATATATCTTGTATAGCACCGTTACGGACAGCGTTCCAGCGGGCCTTAAATTTGGCGCGGAATGCAGGGTCCTGGAACAGGCGCGAAAAATATGGCCCTTCTTTTATCCACCAGCCGGTAGGGTGGCGCGAATCGCTATAATCGTTATTGCCTGCCGAAAGGTCAAAATCCCAAAGCGGACCCATGCCCAGTTTGCCACCCCTGTCTTTATAGTAAAATATGCTGCTGAAATCCCTCGCATCCACATTGCTGAAAATTTCCTGCACAATAAACCAGTTGATAAACGAGTCGGTATTGATGTATTTGGCGTAACCTGTGGTAGGATTGGCAAAATCATCACTGTACAAAGCCGTTTCAAAATCATTCATGTACTGTTGAATGTAATCTATCTGCGCCTGTGCAGGCGCATCCGGCGATTTAAAGGTAAGCGGTACATCTTTCTTATTGGTACGGAACCAGTAATCGGCATCAAGCCTGCCATCTTGCTCTAAGAGGTAACCGCCGGTAATTTCTTCGGCCGATGTATTGCCTTTTTTGAGTTCGGTAATTTCAACACGGCCCGGGTTCACTTCAACCTGCTCTGTCATGAGGTAACTGCCCAGGTAAGTGCCATTAAGCACTACATCTACATAGCGGGTATCGGGTGTGTAATTTGAACCTAACTTAGCGCCAAGGTCAAATGCTATGCTGGTACGTATCAGTGTTTTGTCGGAGTAATTGGCCAGCAACACCCAGTTTTTGGCTGCGGTAAGGCCCAGCATACTTGCCTTTTCGGTAAATTTTAAACGGTAAGGTTTTTTAGGATGCCCCCATGTTGAGTTACCACGACCTTTAATTTGCAGCGGAATTACTGTTTTCTCCTGCACAAAATTAAGGTTAGTATTGACTGACATGGTAGCGTTTACATAGGTATCCTTAGAATCTACCGGCGCGCCGCCTTCGGTTGTAATGGTGAAGATGGGCAAGCCTGCAAAATTCCGCACGGTAAAGTTGTAATTGCGGGTTTTGCCTTTTGGCGTGGTAAGGGTATATACCACCGGTTGCGAAAAATCAATAACGGTTGTGCCGCTTTGTACCAAGGTATCTTTAACGTTTACTTTGGTCGAAGCTGTTTTGATAGTGAAGGTAGCTACCAGTTTTTTGTTCTGTTGCAGGTTGGGCAGCAGGGCGGTTATCTCATTACCGGTAATGGTAGCGAAAACATCCCCGCTTATTTTGCCGGGGTTTTTGGCGGCTTCAAACTTAACCTGAACTAAGGCTGCCGAATCAGGGATTTCTACAGGTGGTTTTTCGGGCTCTATAACTTCGGCCTGATGTTCTTTTTTACAGCTCCACAAAAGGATGGCCACTAAGAGTAGTGTAAAGAATTTGTTCATATAGTGTTAAATAATTGGTGCATAAATATATAGATATAAATCATATTATTTATGATAAATGCTTTTAGTAATAATACTTGTGTCATCTCAATATAATATTGAAATAGTTTGTATAGAATTAAATTCATTTTATGGTTTATAATTTGAATTTAATTCTGTTTTTGAGTTATATTGCAGAATGATTAACGAAAATGAGTTTGTATTAGATAAGATAGACCTGCAAATACTGAATTTGATGCAGGAGAACTCCCGTATATCAAATGCCGATATAGCACGCGAGGTAGGTATGGCACCATCAGGTGTACTGGAGCGGGTAAAAAAACTGGAGCAAAAGAAGGTGATACAGCAATATACCACCCGCATTAATCCGGTGGCGTTACAGCAAAAGTTACTGGCCTTCATCTTCATCAAAGCCAATGTTGGGCCGGGCTGCGATAACCTGGTTACCGATGAAATTGCCAAAATACCCGAAGTGCAGGAAGTGCATCACGTTGCCGGCGACGATTGCTACCTGGTTAAGATACGTACCTATGATTCGGCATCACTGATGAACATTATGCGAACGCATTTCAGTCAGATCCCTAACATACAAAGTACGCGCACAACCATAGTGCTCGAAACCGTGAAGGAGCAGCAGCAACTGGTTATCCCGATAAAATAAATATCGTATTTAAATCACTACTAACCCAACCGATCATGACTACTCAAAATACAAAAGCCTCCACATTATTGGTGATCATCGCTTTCGCGCTGGTTTACGTTGTATGGGGATCAACCTATTTCTTTATACAAATAGCCGTAAAAGGTATCCCTCCGTTTATGATGGGCGCTATGCGCTTCCTCGCGTCGGGGTTATTATTATTTACCTGGTGCCTGTTTACAGGTAAAAAGCTGTGGATAGCTAAAAACAATATCCATTCGGCTATAAGCGGCGCGTTGATGCTATTTGGCGGAACGGGCTGTTTGATATGGGCCGAGCGTACTGTACCCAGCGCGGTTACGGCCATACTGGTATCGGCGGCGCCTATTTGGTTTATACTGATGGATGTTTCGCACTGGAAGGTGAATTTTAAAAATACTTATACCATAGTAGGCCTTATCATAGGCTTCGCGGGTATTATGCTGCTGTTTGGCGAGCAATTGAGCAAATCATTCGGGGTTAACTCAACAACGCATATTTCAGATATGATTATCCTCGTGATCGGCTCTATCTCATGGTCGGCAGGTTCGTTGTATTCAAAATATAAAGCCAGCGATGGCGAGGCCAGTGTAAATACTACCTGGCAAATGATAGCCGCGGGTGTAGCCTTTGTTCCGTTCAGCCTGTTACACGGCGAGTTTACGGGGATCGATTTTGCCGCCATTCCTGCAAGCGCATGGTGGGCGGTAGCTTACCTGGTAATATTCGGTTCTATTGTGGCCTTTAGCGCTTATGTATGGTTGCTGTCGGTACGGTCGGCTACGCAGGTGAGCACCTATGCTTATGTTAACCCGGTTATAGCGGTTATACTGGGCGTGGCGTTCGCGCACGAAAATATCAGCCTGCTACAAATTTTAGGGCTGGTAGTTATTTTGGGCAGCGTATTGCTTATTAACTTTACCAAGTACTTTAAAACAAAAACTGAACAGGTTTCGCAAGCCGAAATAGCAGAGGCGTAAGAGTCAGCCGCAGCAGCGCAAATTAAAGAGGGTAAATACATACAGGCTAATGTATTTGCCATCTTTCAGCTGGCAGTCGGGCAGGGTGAGGGCAGGGGCGAAGCCCAGTTTTAGCAAAGCGTTTTGGCTGGCTTCGTTCTCGCTTTCGGTAATGGCTTCAATATGCAGTAGGTTCAATTGCTCAAAACCGTAACGGATAATATAGGGTATCACTTCCTGTATAATGCCTTTTTTCCAATGCTGGGGCAGCAGCCAAAAGCCAAGCTCGGCATTGTTCTTATCGTGGTCAATCTCCTTAAAGCCGCAGCCGCCAATAATTTCGTCGCTATCCTTAAACCTGATAGCCCACCAAAGGCTGGTACCGGGCTCCATCAGCTTATTAAACCAATGCCGCCTGAACTCAATTTTATGAAAGGTTTTTGGTGAAACTGAAAAATACTTAATAACCTGATCGTTATCGATCCCGGTGATAACCTCTTTCTCGTCTTTAGCATTCAGCACATTTAGTCGGCACCTGTCAGTAAGTATTTCTTCAAACATAGGCTTATATTTATCAAAAAAATAGAGTAGTAATTGTAGGAAAATATTTTTAATATGGAAAAACCGGGGCAGCCCGACATCCTGCTAAAACCCCTTACCGAAGCCGATTCGGAGGCGTTTTATGATCTGTACGCCCTGCCTCAATTGCAGCAAAGTTTTGGCGGCAGTCCGTTTTTGCCTGGTGAAACCCCTGTAGATTTTACCCGCCGAATTATTGCTTCGTGCTTTTATATCCGGACAATTAGGGCTTCTGAAGCGCCAGAACGCATTATTGGCGACTGCGCGCTGCATCATCACAACCCCGCAGAAAGCTCCGTAGAAATTGGCGGCGTGCTTCATCCTGATTACTCGGGGCGGTCAGTGATGCGAAAAGCGTTCATTTTAACCATTTCATTTGCGGGCCAAATTCCAGGCTGCCGTATGGTGCGCGGCATCACCCGTAAAGATAACCTGCAAGCTATCCGCCTTTGCGAAAAGCTGGGCTTTGTAAAACAAGCGTCAGTTAAAGATGAAGTTGTGATGATAAAATTTCTGCCCTGATAATATATAATATATATACCAAGTGGTATATTTGCTTCGTCTACCCGATAGGATGAACATGAATTTTGACAATCATTCCATCGGGTAATTTTAAAAACAATAATATACCAATTGGTATATTATTAACAAGATATCACAACAACTAAAAAAAGAAGAAAATGAAAACTACAAACAACACCGTACTAATAACCGGCGGCAGCGCAGGTATAGGGTTTGAAATTGCTAAACAATTTGATGCGCTGGGCAACCACGTAATTATTACTGGCCGTAACGAGGAGAGGCTGAAGAAAGCCGCCGCTCAACTTAAAAACGTAACCGCCATTGTATCCGACGTTAGCAACCCTGCCGAAGTAAAGCAATTGGCAGATAAGATAAACGCCGATTTTCCTCAACTCAACATAGTGATCAACAACGCGGGCGCGGCATCATACTATAAATTGGATGATAACAGCGGCGCTTTTGAAAAAGCAGCCGAAGAAATAACCACCAATTACTTAGCTATCATTAACCTGAACGAGCAACTGTTGCCGTTGTTAAAAACACAGGCAGAAGCCGCTATTGTAAACGTTTCATCTATAGTAGCTTTTGTACCGGGTATTAACATACCAACTTACTCGGCAAGTAAAGCGGCGTTGCATTCTTATACCAGGGCTTTGCGCCATACCCTTCAGGACACGGCGATAAAGGTTTACGAATTAATGCCTCCTTTAGTAAACACCGATTTTTCGCAGGAGATAGGCGGCGAAAACGGTATCCCTCCATCAGTAGTAGCAACCGACTTGCTAAATGCTATCGACAACGACACCTTTGAGATCCACGTAGGCGGAACAGCCGATATATATAAACTGTACCTGTCATCACCTGAACAAGCATTGGCAGCTTTAAACAGCGGTCGCTAATTTTCTTTCCCCGTCAGCAAAGAGCTTCGGGCGAAAGCGGGCAGAACACCGGTGGCTTGTGCGCAAAGGCGGGCTTTGGAACTTGTTGCATGAGGGCAGGATAGAGAAGTTGGGCAAAAGTTCCGCCCCGGGTTCTGCACGCTTTGCAGGGATGGCTTCGTGCGGCAAAGAAGCCTTTTGCTGGACAAGCCGTTATTCGCTGTTTGTTTGTTTTTTATAGGTGCTCATGAGATCGCTTCGCTTAGTCTGTTACTTTTGGGCTCAAAAGTAATGGGGCACTGCGCCCAAGAGCAGACCAACTTTGATTACTGCAGAAACGTAGATATTACTTCGTGCCTCCAAATACTAAGTCATTCAATAAAAGAGCAGGCCTCACAAAGCCTGCTTTTTTATTGCTGTTGATTTTTTAACACAGCTTTTACGCTCCCGTTATAGCTATATACCATTTATGTAGTACATTGCAGCTTGTAGCTAAATAAAAACAGCCATGTCAAACATCAGCCTCATTATTGAAGAACGTCCGCGCGATATCGGTAATTTTTTGGTAGGCCGTTTGCTGCCTTTTAGCAGTAAACGTATGGTTGGTCCGTTCATATTTATCGATCACATGGGGCCGGTTAATTTGAACGAGTATCATAATATCGATATTCCCCCGCATCCGCACATCGGGCTTTCTACCCTCACTTATTTATTTGAAGGCAATATAATGCACCGCGATGGTCTGGGTACAGCGATTGAAATTGAACCCGGACAAGTAAACTGGATGACAGCCGGAAAGGGCATAGCCCACTCCGAGCGCACACCCGAGCGTTTGCGGCATTCGGATAAGCAAATGCACGGTTTACAAATATGGGTGGCCTTACCCAAGGAACTGGAGCAAATGGAACCGGCATTTTTCCACGCTGGCGAAGATGAACTACCCGCCTGGGAAACCGACGGTGTACAGTACAAGCTGATAGCAGGCAGTATCATGGGCAGGCAATCGCCGGTGCCGGTGTATAGTCCGCTGTATTTTTTGGAGTTGAAAAGTACGGTTAAACAAACCATCAGGATAGGGAATGAGCTGTATGGCGAAGCCGGGTTGTATATACTGGAAGGCAGTATTGAAACCGACGGTGTAAGCTATGCCCCTAAAGAACTACTGGTAGCTAAAAACAGCAGCCTGTGCGAGTTTACCATGGCCGAAAATACCACCATTTACTTTTTTGGCGGCGACGCGTTCCCCGAAGAACGCTTTATATACTGGAATTTTGTAGCCACCAGCCGCGAATTGATTGAGCAGGCTAAACAAAACTGGCGCGAGCAAAACTTTGCACCTGTACCCGGCGAAACGGAATTTATTCCGCTGCCGCCCGAAGCACAGGGAGTGAAGTTTAAATAGCGCATTATTTTAAATGTTATTTTGACGGTTTTATCCGCTGAATGCGATAAAGCTTTTTTATATTTGGATGTAACACAATATGTATTGGTACGAAGACGAGGTTAGACGGTTAGAAAGTGAACGAAGCAAATTAGGGTACAACCCTAAAGTGCTTTTTTATGGCAGCTCGTCCATGCGTATGTGGAGTACGCTGCAAAAAGATTTCGAGCCGTTTAGTCCGGTAAATTTAGGTTTTGGCGGATCTACCCTGGCAGGTTGCGTTTGGTTTTACGAGCGTGTGGTAGCTCCATACAAACCCGAGGCTATTGTGCTGTATGCAGGCGATAACGACCTTGGCGACGGGCGCAACCCCGAAGAGGTGTTTATATTTTTTAAGCAGTTCGCGGCCGATGTGCACCGCACGTTTGGTAGCATTCCCTGCTTTTTTATATCGCTTAAACCGAGTATTGCCCGCTGGCATTTGATAGAGAAGTTTAAATACAGCAACCGCATTATCGAGAGCCTGATAGTGCATCATTTTCATAACTGGCAATTTGTTAACGTATATAACCAGATGATTGATGCCAAGGGCTTTCCGAAATATGAGTATTACAGTAATGATGGGCTGCATTTAAACGCTAAGGGGTATGAGTTATGGAAAAACGCCCTCTACCCAAAACTTGCGGAAAGCATCAGGATTATTTAACAATAATGTTATAAACAGTGAGCATCTTTCAACATTAATATAAAGGATGAAAAGAGAATATCATAAGTGGTTCAGTACCTCGCTTCGTAAGAACATGGAGTTATTGATATTCGGGCACGGCGGTGTTTCTGTACTGTTTTTTCCAACACGCATGGCCCGGTTTTACGATTACGAAAACTGGAAGGTGATAGAAGCCCTGCGGCCCCGCATTGAGGCCGGCGAATTGCAGGTATACTGTGTTGACAGTATAGATCAGGAAAGCTTTTATAACCTCAATATCCCTCCCCGCGAACGTATCCGCAGGCATATACAATACGAAGGTTATATCGTTAACGAGGTGATCCCCTTTATTGATGAAATTAATACGGGCTCGTCGGTAATATCTGCCGGTTGCAGCATGGGGGCGTACCACGCGGTAAACCTCGCCTTTAAACATCCGCAACTGTTTTGCAAAGTAGTGGGCATGAGCGGCAGGTATGATGTATCGCAGCCTATCAAAATGTTCCGCGACTTGTTGGATGGTTATCATAACGAAGATATTTACTTCAACATGCCTAACCAGTACATCAGCAATCTGTACGATGAGGCCTTGATCAACCAGATCCGTAAGCTGGATATTATTATAGCCGTAGGCGAAGAGGATGCGTTTTTGGATGATAACCGTTACCTCAGCAGCGAGCTATCGAAAAAAGGCATCAACAATTCCCTCTATATCTGGAACGAAGAAGCCCACAGGCCTAAGTACTGGCGGCACATGGTGCAGTTGTATTTTTAAATACGGTATACTACGGTTTAGGTTTTTTAAATTGCTGAGAATTATTAAAGTATGATTGTCATTTCGACGAGGAACGAGGAGAAATCTTCTTCATCAAACAAGTAGCAGATTTGCAGGGTGAAGAAGATCTCTCACTGCGTTTCGAGATGACAGCGCGTAAAAATTATACGGCTATATTTCAAAAAACATCCAACATCTCTGCCTGTTTAACCAAATCCAGCAATATTTCGGCACTGGGTTTGGCCTGTGCTTTATAGCCCGATTGCCCGGCCCACATATTAATAAATTCAATATTACCTGTGGCAAGGGCTAAATTACGTAAAGCCATAACCAGGCTATACTGAACGGGGTATGGTGCTGCTTCAATGCCCGATGCTTCCAATTCAGTAATTAACGTATTTCGTAAACCGCGGGCCCATCTGCCCGAGATAGATCGTGTGATCATGCTATCCGTTTCCACGCTGTTTTGTAAGGCTGTTTTATATGCCGCAATGGCCATACTTTCATCACTTGCTATAAACGTGGTACCTACCTGCACGGCTTTTGCACCTAAGGCGAAGGCTGCTTTAATACTGCCGCCATCCATAATACCGCCCGCGGCAATTACAGGTTTAGTAACCCTGCTAACAATTTGCGGTATCAGCGACATCGAGCCAACCATCGGCAGCGGTTCATCATCTAAAAATGTGCCCCTGTGCCCACCCGCCTCAATGCCTTGCGCTGTGATCATGTCAATATTTTTGGCTGCTATCAGTTCCGCTTCCTTACTTGAGGTTGCCGTACCTATAAGTATGGTGCCTGCCCTTTTTAAAGCCTCAATGCTATCGTTGTCAATTATCCCGAAGGTGAAACTAACTACAGGGATCTGCTCTTGTATTAGTATCGCAATCTGATCTTGATAGGTATAATATTCAAAACTGTTTACGGATTGTTCTTCAAAATCCAAACCATGTTTAGCGGCAAGTTGCTTTATAAAATTTTGTATCGGTTTTACCTGCTCTTTGTTGGGCATGGCATTCGCGTTAGCAAATAAATTAACAGCAAAAGGTTTTTGAGTTAATGCCTTGGTTTGATGGATGAGCGCACGAGTTCTGTCTACCGATAAACCACCTACAGGTAATGAACCCAGTCCGCCATTGTTTGATACGGCCGCCACCATTTCGGGCGTAGTAACGCCAAGCATAGGCGCCTGAATTATAGGGTATTCAACATTAAACAGTTGGGTAACTTCATTCTTCCGGTTCATAGTAAAAAAGGCTTTACAACGGGGGTAAATATACCGCTAAACTGTGGTATTAAAGTCTGCGGTCTTCCTCACCTATAGCCAGATCATTGATGCTTGCGTAGCGTTTTTGCATCAGGCCGTTCTCGTCAAATTCCCAGTTTTCGTTGCCGTAGGCTCGGTACCATTGCCCGGTATGATCATGGTATTCGTATTCAAAACGTACGGCAATGCGGTTTCCGGTATAAGTCCACAGCTCTTTTTTGAGTTTGTACGATTGTTCTTTTTGCCACTTGGAGGTTAAAAATTGCACTACTTCCGCACGGCCGTTGATAAATTTATCGCGGTTGCGCCATTCGGTATCAATGGTATACGCTAATGAGACCCGGTGCGGGTCCTGGCTGTTCCAGGCATCTTCGGCCAGTTGAACCTTTTGGGTAGCCGTTTCAAAAGTGAACGGTGGTAAAGGGAGTTTTTGTTCCATAATAAAAGTAAAGCTATGTAAGTGCCCGCAATTATTTATGGTACTGTTTACTTATTGTGTGGCAGTTAATGGAGATATTTTGTCGGTTTAAATCTATTCGCAGTAAAAAAATACCAACAGGCGCAATTACTGCGCCTGTTGGTAAGGGATATAATTGATTAGTTTGCAGGAGCATCAACAGTGGTTGAATTAGTTATTTTCCATACACCCGGGGTAGGGAAACTTACGCCCTTAGTGTTGCCGCGCACACCAGCATCGGTACCAAAATGGTACAGTGGGTGACCTTTATAAACCAATTGCGATTTGCCGAATACATCTATCACGTCAAACTGTGTTTTATCCAATATCGATGGAATGCTGCCTACAGTGGCTACCTCGTAAATAGGCCATACCGCGTTGTTTGAAAAATCGGGTTTGGTGAAGTTGTTCTTCTTGAATTTATCAGGCGCGAAATCATATAGCGTTTGGCCGTTTGCATCGGTAATGTATTGGGTTACTTCGGTAGCAGGCTGGCTTTGGCCGTTGTAGTTAACGCCATCGTGCCCAACCAATTGTTTATTGGCCAGCATTACGGTATAATCTGCCTTGGCTACAAACCAGGTGTTGCCAACCTTATCGCCCTTTACATCATTGGCCTGGCTATCGCTTTGGTAGTAGTAAAGCGGCCAGCCTTTGTAAGTGGTTTGCTTGCTGCCATCGGTACGGGTAATAACGGCAAAATCGGCAGCGTTAAGGCCGGTGCCCATTTCAGGGTTTTCTTTGTAAAAAACAGGCCATACCACGGCGCATTGGCCGTTACAGTTGGAGTTTCCATCGGCATCAATAGCGAAAAAGTAAAGCGAGCGGCCTTTACTATCCGTAATGATATTACCGAAAGTGGCGTTCTGCGTAAGCTTTACGCCGGTTACTGTTGTAGGTTCATCGGGCTTGGTATTGTCGGTATTGTTTGAATCTTTTTTGCAGGCCGAAGCGAATGAGATAATAACCGCCGCAATGGCTGCTATCATCAGTTTGTGATGTGTTGATTTCATTTTAGTTGAGAAAATGTGATTAAAAATTAAATTTTATAAAGTGAGTACGCCCTCAAATCAGGATGGGTTGCCTGTGTCTGTAAAAGAATTTTCAGAAAGTATTTATGTGGCTGTAAATCAATATTATTAATTTGTAAAACCTGCCCACAATATTATTACAACTCTTGGTTGTTTTTAATTTATTGATATACAGTGATATGTGGCTATGTCGAAGCAATGGCCAGTCTGAATATTACTTTTTTCAAAAAAATATAATAGTTGAGGCAACCATTGCTAAAGTATCTTCGTGTTATGTGTAAAAAGGCGTAATTTTAAAATGAAAGCGGTACCGCCTGTATGGGAGAAGCAGAACTACAAAATTTAATCGCCGGTTGTATAAAACAGCAAAGGCTCGATCAAAAAATGTTGTACAAAACATTTTATGGTTTTGCTATGGGTATATGTTTACGATATGCCGGCAATCGCTATGAGGCTGCCGAAATCATGAACCAGGGCTTTTTCAAAGTGTTCAGTCACCTGGATAAGTTTGATAATGGCAAGCCCTTTAAGGCATGGCTGGGCCGTATCATGATGAATACGAGTATCGATTATTATCGTAACAATCTTAAAATGATGTATAACGATGATATTGACGAGGCGGCCGAGGTAGCTAATGATGATATGCCCGATAGAAAATTGAGGTATGATGACCTGCTGGCCATGATACAGCAGCTGCCCCATGCCTACCGAACCGTGTTTAACTTATACGCCATTGAAGGATATACGCATGATGAGATTGGCGAATTGCTGGGAATAACCAGCGGCACATCAAAATCAAACCTTTTTAAGGCGCGCGATAAGTTAAAGAAGATGATAGCCGATGCAGATAATTTACCGGGGCAGTATTCGGGCACAGCCTATACCCCGATAGTAGCCATTAGTACAGCGAATTTAAAAGTTACCTTTTTAGGTAACGGAATTATAAGATGAAAAAGCAAGACAGTAATAAAATAGATAAGATTTTTAGCGACGGGCTATCCGATGCGGAAAATCATATTGCTTTTCATGATGCGGATTGGGATGCGATGGAAAAAATGCTGGACGAGCGTCCGGCGAGGAGGGGAGTTGTGCGCAGGCTTACCATTATTGCAGGCAGTATTGCTGCCATGTTGATATTGGCTTTAGGCTGGTTTTACTTAGGGAATAATGATAAGGGCACTAAAAACAATAAAAAGCCCGACCTGATCACTAAAACCGGACAGCAACAGGCAACGCGAAGTAAAACTGACGATACAACAACTAACAGGGGTGTGCAGTTACAAGGCAGCAAGGGTTTGGAGACAGATAATGCGAGGATGAAAAACGAAGAACCTTTGCTTGCCGAAACTGCCGCAAAAGGAAAGAGTAAAAAACAAGCGGGCAGTAATGTTAATAAGGATGCTATTTATACAGCTAACCATCCTAAAAGCAAACCGGAAACAGGCATCAGCAATGGTGACAAAAAAGATTCGGATCTGATTGCATCAGCTAATACGAACACCAATACTCGTGATCGAAATGCTGATTCAAACTTGATTGCATCCGCTAATAATAAGGTGGATATATCAGATGGTCCGGTAAAAATCAATCAAACTACTTTAATAAATGACATTGGTGGGCGTCTAATATGTTTAACAGGTGTAAGCAAGCCTCGTTTCGCCCTTAGTATTTTGGCTGCGCCGGATGTAAATGGTGTTGGTTCGTTTAATAATGGCCGTGTGGGTACATCCGCAGGGGTAATGTTATCCTACCGCATCTCCAACAAATGGAGTGTTACTACCGGTGTATCGTACGCTGTAAAACCTTATGCAGCCAATGGCGATCAATATAAAAGGCAATGGGCTTACATGCCGGCAACGGTGGCTGCCAATTGTAATGTGCTTGATGTTCCGCTAAATATCAATTACCAAATTTACAGTAAAGGCAAAAATAGTTTTAGCGCGGGTACGGGCTTATCATCATACTTTATGCTGAGCGAAAAGTATACTTATACCTATGCCAACACAACCGATGTGCGCAAAATGACGGTCACCAACCAAAATCAGCACATTTTTGGTGTGGCTAATATTAACGTGAGCTATCAACGACAAATAAATTCAAAGTTCAATTTAATTGTACAACCTTACCTCAAACTGCCGTTAACGGAGATCGGGTTTTCGCAGGCCGATCTGAAAACTACAGGGGTGGCAGTAGGCGTAGGCTGGAATTTCAACACAGGCAAACCCAAATAATCTATGAAATATATCGCTTTAATTTTACTTACCTGGTTTAGCACAAACCAGGTGGGGCAGGAGATCTATGTTTGTAAAAATGCTAAGATCAGCCTGTATTCTGAAGCTCCGCTGGAGAATATCGATGCTTCTTCGGCAAAGGCCGTATCAGTATTTAATGCCACCACCGGCGACTTGAGCTTTAGCTTACCTATCCGCTCGTTGCAGTTCCAAAAGGCGCTGATGCAGGAGCATTTTAACGAAAACTATATGGAAAGCGATAAATATCCTAACGCCACATTCAAGGGCAAGGTATCGCAAAAAATAAGCGGAACACAGGATGGCACCTTCGCCGTGAACGTAACAGGCGTACTGGAAGTACATGGCGTAAAGCAAAACCGTACCATTCCCGGTAAAATAACGGTAAGCAAAGGTGTGGTAAGTCTGTCGTCAGAGTTTATGGTGCTGTGTAAAGACCACAACATAGAGATACCTCAAATAGTATTTAAAAAGATAGCCGAAAGTATACAAATTAAGGTTGCCGCTACCTACGAAGCCTATAAGAAATAGCTCACCACAAATATATCACACATGAAAAAATCCCTGTTAATACTGTTACTCACCGTGACGGCGGGCGTAGCCTTTGCCCAAACAAAAACCGACTCTGCATCTACCGATTCATTGCTTAACTCGCTTGGCGGCTCCGAAAAGAGCGAGCCTGTCATTGCTACCTTCAAGTCAACGCGGCTCATCCTGTCGCAAACTACCGAAACCGTTAAAAAGAACAACCTCAACTTTTTGGTAGTTCACCGTTTCGGTGATATTGGCGGTACCGATGGCGGCGGCAAAACGCTGTGGGGTTTAGATAACTCATCCGACATTTATATCGGCTTTGAATACGGCGTTACCGATAACCTCGATATCGATTTCGGCCGCAGCAAGTTTGAGCAGCTGATAGAGCTTGGTCTCAAATACAACATCTTGCACCAAACATCAGATGATCACGTACCGGTTGCCGTTACCCTGATAGGCCGCATGGGTTTAAAGCCTTACAGTGTAGAAACCAATGTGTTTGACGATTACACTAACCGCTTTTCTTATTTAGCACAGGCGGTAATAGCCCGTAAGTTCTCGTCGAAATTATCGTTACAGATCTCGCCGATATTTTTACGTAACAACCTGCCTTTCCCTTACATACAGGGTAACGAGCAAAATATTTTCTCGCTTGCTGCGGCAGGCCGTTTAAAGGTGACCAAGCGCATGGGGATCGTATTTGATTACGCGCATCCTTTCTCCTCGTTCCGCAAAAATAGCACCAGCCCGTATTTCTACGATGCATCGGGCGTGGGCATTGAGATGGAAACCGGCGGCCACGTATTTACGCTCAATTTCAGCAATGCCAAGGCCATATCCGAGATGAATTACCTGGCCGATACCGAATCTAAATGGGGTAAGGGGCAATACCGTATTGGCTTTACCATAACAAGGGTATTTGATTTAAACAAGAAACACAAAGGCACTTATAAATAATCAGCACTAAAACTAACTCATTATGGAAAGACACGAATTTTTATCAAAATTTGGCATCGGCCTCGCCGCCGTATGCCTGGGTTGCGGCGTTGCATCATGCGGAAGCTCGCCCAAAAACGACCCTACACCCGATGACAACAATAACAACAACGGAGGTAACAACGGGGGAAATAACGGTGGTAACAATGACCTTGTTACAGCTAACCTAAGTTCTGAATTAACGTCAGTTGGCGCATCTAAGGTTGCAAAAGGGGTGATAGTGGTACGTATTGCAACCGGCAACACTGCCGATGCCTTCACCGCGGTACAGGTTGCTTGCACACACCAGGGCACATCTATCAACTACAACAACTCACAAGGTAAATTCATTTGCCCTAACCACGGCAGCGAATTCAGTAAAACCGGAGCTGTTTTATTAGGACCGGCAGCCACCGCGCTTAAGCAATACACAGTTAAGGTAACTAACACTACTTTAACCGTTACGGCATAATTTTGAACGTAAGTTCTTAAGAGTATATCGTCATTGCGAGGTACGAAGCAATCTCCAAGCTATACAGAACCGCTCTGTAAGTAGGGGATTGCTTCGTGCCTCGCAATGACGATTTGTTTATAGTTTATAAGGAAATTATCCGTTTTGTTTTTTTCTACTGATGACTTTTTTCACAGCAGCGATGATATGCTCGGCATCGAGGCCATATTTGGTCATGAGTTGCGCTGGTGTACCACTTTCGCCAAAGCTGTCGTTTACGGCCACATATTCCTGCGGGGCAGGGGTATTGGTCGCTAAAAGCTGCGCGATGCTGTCACCCAAACCACCTAAACGGTTATGCTCTTCGGCAGTAACCACACAACCGGTTTTGGCAACCGATTTTAGTACGGCTTCCGCATCCAAAGGTTTAATGGTGTGGATATTGATGATCTCGGCATCGATACCTTCGTCGGCCAGTTTTTCACCGGCAAGGATAGCCTCCCATACGAGGTGACCGGTAGCGAAGATAGATACATCGGCACCCTCGTTCACCATCCATGCCTTACCGATCTCGAACTTTTGATCAGCATCAGTAAAGATAGGCACCACAGGACGACCGAAACGCAGGTAAACCGGGCCATGATGCTCGGCGATAGCGATGGTAGCCGCCTTGGTCTGGTTATAGTCGCAAGTATTGATCACGGTCATGCCCGGCAGCATTTTCATTAAGCCGATATCTTCCAGGATCTGGTGTGTAGCACCATCTTCCCCCAAGGTTAAACCCGCGTGCGAAGCACAGATCTTTACGTTCTTATCAGAGTAAGCAACCGACTGGCGGATCTGATCATACACACGGCCGGTAGAAAAGTTAGCGAAAGTACCTGTAAAAGGTATTTTACCACTGATGCTTAAACCTGCCGCGATGCCGATCATGTTGGCTTCAGCGATGCCGATCTGGAAAAAGCGTTCAGGGAAAGCCTTGATAAAATCGTTCATTTTGAGTGAACCGATCAGGTCGGCACAAAGTGCCACCACTTCGGGGTTGCGTTTACCTGCCTCAAGCAAGCCATCGCCAAAACCCGAGCGGGTATCTTTTTTTTCTGTGAAAGTATATTTCTTCATTATGAGTTGTCTGTTGTGAGTGGCCTGTGGCCGGTAAAACCATAGCAGGGCTTTTCACCCGCCACAGAAACCCCGCCACCGGAACCTGATATTAATAATCCCCTAAAGTTTCCTCTAATTGCGCTAAGGCAAGTGTTAATTGCTCATCGTTAGGCGCGGTACCATGCCATTTGTGGGTGCCCATCATGTAATCGACACCGTAACCCATGCCAGTATGCAGCAAAATGGCTACAGGCTTACCTTTGCCGGTATGGCTCTTGGCTTTTTCAAGCACGGCAACTACGCTGGCCATATCATTACCTTTAGGCTCATCCAAAACATCCCAGCCAAAAGCCTCAAACTTGGCTTTCAGGTCGCCTAAAGAAAGTACCAAACTGGTAGGACCATCGATCTGCTGACCATTATAGTCAATAGTAGCGATCAGGTTATCTACCTTGTTGTGCGGGGCGAACATGGCCGCTTCCCAGATCTGACCTTCCTGTAACTCACCGTCACCATGTAAGGTATATACGATAGACGGATCGCCATCCAGCTTTTTAGCTAAAGCGGTGCCGATAGCTACCGATAAACCCTGGCCCAAAGAACCCGAAGCGATACGCACGCCCGGTAAATGCTCATGAGTAGTAGGGTGACCTTGTAAACGTGAGTTCAGTTTACGGAAAGTAGCCAGTTCGGCTTTATCAAAATAACCGGCATGAGCCAGTACGCTGTAAAAAACAGGGGAAATGTGGCCGTTAGAAAGGAAGAAAAGATCTTCGCCTTTGCCTTCCATGCTGAAAGCCGGGTTATGGTTCATGGCGTTGAAATAGAGTGCCACCAGGAAATCGGCGCAGCCTAAAGAACCGCCGGGGTGCCCCGACTGGCAGGCATGTACCATGCGGACGATATCGCGCCTTACCTGCGAGGCGGTCTGCTCTAATTGTGCTATGTCTTGTTTCATATCGTGATCGTTTTTATAATTATTTACCTGCCGCTTTAGCATGGTCGGCCAAAAACTGGGCTAAACCATTATCAGTTAAAGGGTGTTTCAATAAAGCGGTGATAGCGCTTAACGGACCTGTGATTACATCAGAACCTAATTTAGCGCAATTGATGATGTGCATAGCATGACGAACCGAAGCAGCCAGGATCTGAGTTTCGTAACCGTAGTTATCATAGATCAAACGGATATCTTCAATCAGTTGCAAACCATCGGTTGAAATATCATCTAAACGGCCAATGAACGGAGATACATAAGTAGCGCCTGCTTTAGCAGCTAACAAAGCCTGACCGGCAGAGAATACCAGGGTACAGTTGGTTTTGATACCTTTTGAAGTAAAGTATTTAATAGCGCGAACGCCATCTTTAATCATCGGCACTTTTACCACGATGCGCTCGTGCAGTTTAGCCAAAGCTTCACCTTCAACAATGATCTCGTCATAAGTAGTCGCAATTACTTCGGCGCTTACATCGCCATCGGTAATTTCGCAAATGGCTTTGTAGTGGGCAATCACATTATCCTGACCGGTGATGCCTTCTTTGGCCATCAGGGTAGGGTTGGTGGTAACGCCATCTAAAACGCCTAATTCGTGTGCTTCTTTAATTTGTGCAAGATTTGCTGTATCAATAAAAAATTTCATGGTGTAATTGTTTGATTTAGTGTGATGTTACCAAAACCTTACGTACAAGGCGGTAAGTAATAAAAGGGTTAATATAATTAAGGCAAGGGTTGATGATTCAACTTTAAACATGCCCTTATCCAAATGCAGTGCTTTTGGATTGATCTTCGGTCCGGCGAAGCTGATGGCCACCATTACGATGATGGTGAACAGGAACGATAAGCCCATACATATCAGGAACGGGATCTCATATCCGCCCTTACCGTTAGGGAACGCTGTATACAGGAAGGTTTCGTGTCCGAATAAAGCCGGGGCGTAGTTGTTAAACAATACCGACATGCCAAAACCGGTTAAAATACCCGCGATAGCTGCCGCGCCTGTAGTACGTTTCCAAAAGAAACCTAAAATGAATATGGCAAATATACCGGGGCTGATAAAGCCTGTATACTTTTGAATAAAGGTAAAACCACCCTCGCCGCCAATACCCAGCAAATCTTTCCAGGTTAATAATATGGAAAACACCATAGCCGCGAAAATGGTTAAGCGGCCTACTACTACCAGCTTTTTCTCGCTGGCATCTTTGCTGATGTGCTTTTTGTAAATATCTAAAGTGAAAATGGTGGAGATACTGTTGGCTTTACCCGCAAGTGAAGCCACAATAGCCGCTGTAAGCGCCGCTACCGCAAGGCCTTTTAAACCTGTTGGTAAAAAGCCAAGCACAGCCGAATAAGCATTATCCGAATTGAAGTGCCCACCCGATAACATTTCCTGTTGTAAGCTGCCGTTTTTGTACAATACATAAGCGGCAATACCCGGTACAATTACAATTACGGGCATAGCCAGTTTCATTAAACCGGCAAAGAGGATCCCGGTACGGGCAGTTTTTAAATCGGCACCAAGGGCACGTTGGGTAATGTATTGGTTACAGCCCCAATAGTTAAGGTTCACTATCCACTGGCCTGCAAAATACATGGCAATACCGGGCAGGGCCAGGTATTTATTGATCTCGCCTTGCGATGCACCCGGTTTTGGTTTGGATAACATCATTTTAAAGTGGTCGGGCGCGTCGGTAAGCATGGCATCAAGTCCGGCCATGGCATCTTTACCTAAGCCAAATTTCTCGCTCACCAAAGTAAGAGCGATGTAGGTTGTTGCCAAACCACCAATTACCAGCACTAAAACCTGTATCACATCGGTAAAGCCGATCACCTTCATACCACCAAGGGTAATAAACAATGCGAAAATAGCCAGCGCGATGATGATGCCATGCATCATATCCGGACTGCCGCCTGCTAAATTGTTGAGTGCCAGTGCGCCGAGGTAAAGTATGGAGGTAAGGTTAACGAACACATAAAGAAACAGCCAGAAGATGGCCATTACAAAGCTCACGGTTTCGTTGTAGCGGGTATGCAGAAACTGCGGCATAGTGAATATCTTATTTTTAAGATACACCGGTACAAACCAAACGGCTACAATAATGAGGGCTATAGCCGCAACCCATTCGTAGGCGGCAACGGCCAAACCCACGGCGAAACCCTGCCCGCTGGCACCTATAAACTGCTCAGCAGATATGTTGGACGCGATAAGCGAAGCGCCGATAGCCCACCAGGTGAGCGATCCTTCGGCAAGGAAAAAGTCTTTACTATCTGATACGCCTTTAACTTTTTTGCGGCTGTATACCCAGTAACCATAGCTGGATACCGCAATAAAGTAGATCACGAAGATGACGTAATCAATGGTTGAAAATTTACTCATAATTCGGTTTAATTAGTTTTGATATGGAAGATACCGGTGGCCACGATAGCCCATTATTATATAAATGCGGCCGCCGGTATCTTTAATTAGGGGAGTAGGAAATACTATTTGTAAGCAATATCGTTCCAACGGATCTCGTTGCGGAACTGTGCCAGTTTGGTGTCTTTACCGATCACTAAGAACTCAAGATCGGCCATGTCGGCAAAATCCTGTAAATGTTCGGCTGTTAAATTTTGGCTGTATGCTGTATGGTGAGCGCCGCCGCCGTAAATCCATGCCGCGCAACCTGTTTTCATATCAGGTAGTGGTTTCCAAAGCACGCGTGCTACAGGCAGGTTAGGCAGGTCGTTCTGTGGTTCAACAGCTTCAACTTCGTTAATTAACAAACGGAAACGGTTGCCCATATCCACAATAGAAGCGTTAAGCGCTGCGCCGCCCGATACGTTAAATACCAAACGTGCAGGATCGGCTTTGCCGCCAATACCCAATGGGTGTACCTCTAAACTTGCTTTGCCGTTGGCTAAAGAGGCGTCAACTTCCAGCATATGTGAGCCTAATACCAGGGCATTATTGGGGTCGAAATGATAAGTGTAATCTTCCATAAATGCATTACCGCCCTGCAAACCTGCCCCCATCACCTTGAACGCGCGTACCAATGCCGCTGTTTTCCAGTCGCCTTCACCGGCAAAGCCATAGCCATCGGCCAACAGGCGCTGTACGGCAAGGCCCGGTAATTGGATCATGCCGTGCAGGTCTTCAAACGTATCTGAAAAGCCTTTAAAGCCGCCATCTACCAAAAACTTACGTAAGCCTATTTCAATTTTTGCAGCCTCATATACCGATGCATGTTTTTCACCGCCTTTTAACAGAGCGGCATCCATGGTATAAGTTGCTTCATACTCGTTGATCAGGTTTTGAATATCTTCTTCGCTTACATTATTGATCAATGCAACCAAATCTCCAATGCCATAAGTATTTACAGCGAAGCCAAATTTCAGTTCGGCTTCTACTTTATCGCCATCGGTAACGGCAACATAGCGCATGTTATCGCCAAAGCGGGCAAACTTAGCGCCCTGCCAATCGTACCAACCGGCTGCTGCACGTGTCCAGGCACCTATTTCGGCCAATGCTTCGCTATCTTGCCAGTGACCAACCACTACCTTGCGGTTTTTACGCATGCGCGATACCATAAAACCAAACTCCCTGTCGCCATGCGCGCTTTGGTTAAGGTTCATGAAATCCATATCGATAGAACTCCACGGAATATCGCGGTTGTATTGAGTATGCAGGTGCAGCAATGGTTTTTTAAGGATGTTTAAACCACGGATCCACATTTTAGCAGGGGAGAAGGTATGCATCCAGGTGATCACGCCAATTACGTTTTCGGCGCTGTTGGCTGCAAGCAGGGTGTCGTATATTTCTTCGGTGGTTTTTACGGTTGGTTTAAATACCACGCGTACCGGTATTTCCTGCGCGCTGTTTAATCCGGCTGCAATTTCTTTTGAATGCTCTGCAACCAGGTTCAAAGTTTCTTCGCCGTATAGGTGCTGGCTGCCGGTTATAAACCAAACTTCAAATGTTTTTAAATCTATCATTGTGTGTTATTTATATAGCTGTGTTTAAATTTATAAGCTTAGTTAAGTACCATGGTGAAACCGCCATTGGCCTGCATGGTTACGTTTATCTTTTTATTTGCCGGTAAACTGATACTGTTTTTACTAAAGGATAAAGGTTCTTTACCATCGGTAATTATGGTGCCGGTTGTTTTGTTTAGGGTCGATAGGTCAAGATTCAGTGTTTTAGCAGCACCCTCGCCATTGATGCCGGCTACATACCAGGTGTTGCCGCTTTTGCGGGCTATTACCACGTATTTGCCGGGGTAGCCGTCAATAAACTTTACATCGTCCCAGTTATCAGGTAATGTTTTCAGCATATCGGTTACAAAATCGGGTACGTGGGTCATGCCTTCCGGCGATTCGGCATAGTGCTGGATGCCCGACAGGAACAGCACGCTCAAAGCCAGCTCGAAACCGCTGCTGGTTTTTCGGATAACCTGCGTAGGTATTTTATACAGGTTCACCGGGGTAAAATCCATCGGGTCGAAAGCGTTGCGGGTAAAGGGCAGCATGGCGCAATGGTTGGCCTGCATATCGGCACCGCGTTGCTCAAAGGTTACCATCTCAAAACCTTTCACTGCTTCGGTACTCATCAGGTGCGGATAGGTACGTGCCCAGCCACGCGGCAAGGTTGCGCCGTGAAAGTTTACCAATAGTTTGTATTTGGCCGCATCGTTCAGTATATCAATGTAATACTGTATCATGCTTTGGCCATCGCCATTAAAAAAGTCTATCTTAACACCCTTAATACCCATTTGCTGTAAGCGGGCAAACTCTTTTTCGCGGCCTTCGTGAGTGAGTAATTTATCTTTAGGGTGATATTTAACGGTATTCCATGGTCCGGCAGAATTGTACCAAAGCAGCAGGCCCACATTTTTTTGCGCGCCGTAATCAACAAGCGTCTTTATTTTATCATAGCCAATTTTGGTGTCCCAGTCAACATCTACCAGGCAGTATTGCCATTTCATTTTGGCGGCCAAATCAATGTAACGAATAGTTTCGGTATAGGTGATGGAATCATCCTTGCTCATGATCCAGCTCCAGGCCGCTTTACCCGGTTTTATATAATCAGCCTTTGGCGATTGTTGCGCGGGTTTAGCCAAATCGGTACCTAAGGTTGATTCAACAATGGTTTTTAACCCGCCAATAGTAATTACACGCCATGGCGAATAAGCGGCGCCTTTAGGTAATAAACCTTTGCCGGTAAAAAGCTCGCGTGCATCCGGGAAACCGGTATGATAAACAGTACTTGCCGAATCGTTAACCAAATGGGTAGCGCAATAAGTACCATCCATATTGGCTTCGGTGATCAGCAGCCATGCATTGCCGCTTTTAAACAGGGCGGGGTATACCCAACCGTTTTTGGCTGTTTTCCCTACGGGGATATCCTGCTCGTAATATTCCTCGTACGATGGGTTGGTATGTTCCCAGCCGCTTTGGGCTTCGGCCTTGGGTTGCAGCCATGCTTTGGTACTTGGCGCAAAGTTGAAGGCCGTATACTCTTTTGTTATGGTAACGGCTGTGTCTGCTTGCCCCGGGAAATGGTAACGAAAAGCAACCCCATCGTTTGATACATTGAAGATGATCTGCACCGCTTTTTTATCAGCGTTAGCTAAACTAAAAGTAACCTGGTTAGCCGTGTAGCTGATCTGGCTCTTCTTTGCATTCAGCATAGTGTAGCTATCCTTCACCGGTTTTACTGCCGATGTGCTTTTGAGCGTTAATTCACTGTACAGGTTGGCATTGCTTTGCGCTATACCTAAAGCCGACTCGTTGATAACCGGTTGCTTGTTATACGCTACCGTATACACAGGCTTGCCTGCCTTCAGTTTAAATGCCACCACTATTTTTTTATCCGGACTGTAAACGCTTTGCGCCGATGCCGACGTAATCAACGCGCTTACGAGCAGTAAAGACAGAATATATTTATATACCATGTTGGCTTTATAATTTATGGTTGGTTATTGGCCGTAATATGAATTAGGGCCATGTTTACGCTCGAAATGTTTTTTGATCAGGGCATCCTTCAGGCGCGGGGCTTGCGGATTGATCTGCTCGGTGAGGTAGGCCATTTGCGCAACGGTTTCTAAAACGGCGCTGTTGTAAACGGCTTTGTCGGCAGTTTTGCCCCAGGTAAAGGGTGCGTGGTTGCCTACCAGTACCATTTCTACTTCTTCATAACTCAAGCCTTTTTCCTTAAAGCAATCCATTATCTGGAAACCGGTTTGATATTCGTAATCACCGGCAATCATTTCATCACTCATGGGTGGGGCGCAGGGCACGTCAACCGTAATATGATCGGCATGTGTGGTACCGAAAATAGGTATATCCCTTTGGGTTTGTGCCCAGGCGGTGGCATAAGTAGAGTGTGTGTGCACGATGCCGTTGATATGATCCCAATGCTTATACAATACGGCATGGGTAAGGGTATCTGATGAGGGGCGCAGATCGCCTTCAATAGTTTTACCATCAAAATCAACGATTACCATCTTTTCGGGCGAGAGGTCTTCATAAGGCACACCGCTCGGTTTTATGGCGAATACACCCAGTTCACGGTCGGCGGCACTTACGTTACCGAAGGTGAATAATACTAAACCCAGTTTGGGCAGTTTCATGTTGGCTTCGTAAGCGCTTTGTTTTATATGCTGATACTTGCTCATGCCAATACCGAATTAGATGATTCACTTACGGCGGCTTTAGCGGCAATTTCTTTAGCGGTAAACTCGCCCAGGCGTTTATATTGCTCGTAACGGTTTTGGTAAACCGCTTCGTTTTCTTTGTTTGGTTGATATTCTACATCAAAACCACGGCCCATACCTTCCATGGCTTCTTCTACCGTAGCGTAAATGCCTGCTACAACTGCCGCGAACATGGCCGCGCCCAAAGCACAGGTATGTTTAAATTGGTGGATGCGGATAGGCATACCCAATACATCGGCCATCATTTGCATTACAAACGGCGACTTTTTAGCCACACCACCTATACCGATGATTCCCTTAACCGGGATACCTTCCTGTACAAAGCGGTCAACAATACTCTTGGCACCAAAACAGGTAGCCTCGGCCAGCGCACGGAACACGCGCGGTGCATCAGTACCCAGGTTTAACCCGGTGATAGCGCCTTTTAAAGATTGATCGGCATCCGGGGTACGGCGGCCGTTAAACCAGTCTATGGCCAGTTCGTTGCTGGTTTCTATAGGTAATAAAGCGGCTTGGCGACTTAACTCGGGGATGATCGCTTCTGCCAGTTCTTCTTTTAAAGCGGCCGCGGTTTGCGCATCCAATACGGTTGATTGTGCCAGCAAGTTATTTAATGGCCACGACAGGATATTTTTGAACCAGGCATACGTATCGCCAAAGGCAGATTGCCCCGCCTCTAAACCGGCCATACCGGGAATAACCGAGCCGTTCACCTGTCCGCAAATGCCGCGTACCAGTTTGCCTTCTACATCGGCGCTTGGCGCAACCAGTATATCGCAGGTGGAAGTACCCATTACCTTACTTAAATGGTAAGGCTCAATTTGCCCGCCTACTGCACCCATGTGGGCATCAAAAGCGCCAACGCCTACCACCACATCGGTAGATAGGCCTAACCTGTCGGCCCATTCCCGGCTTAAGTTGCCTGCGGCGATGTCAGATGTATAGGTATCTTTAAATAATTTAGCGGTAATGCCACCCAAAATCGGGTCTAACGACGAGAAGAACTCATCTGGCGGCAGCCCGTCAAATTCTTCGGCCCAAAGGGCTTTATGGCCTGCGGCGCAACGGCTGCGTTTAATTTCTTTTACATCGGTACCGCCGGTAAGTAAGAAAGGGATCCAGTCGCAATGCTCTACCCATGAGTGCAGCGCTTCGGCTACGCCTTTATCAACCCTTACAATACGCAGCAATTTGGCCCAAAACCACTCCGACGAGTAAATTCCGCCTACATATTTAAGATAATTGGTATCAAACTTTGTAGCATGCTCGTTGATCTGGGCGGCTTCGTTAACCGCGGTATGGTCTTTCCAAAGGATGAACATCGCGTTAGGATTTTCTTCAAAACCCGGGGTAAGCGCAAGCGGTGTGCCGGTGCTGTCAACCGCCACGGGGGTTGAGCCTGTGGTGTCAACCGATAAGCCTTTAACTGCTTTGGCCACTTCATCGCCGCCGGCTAAGCGTATGCAATCCTTTATCGTAAATTCTAAACCTTCAATATAATCCAGCGGATGCTGCCTGAACTGGTTGGCGGCCGGGTTGCAATACTGCCCCTTTTGCCAGCGCGGATAGTAGTATACTGATGATGCGATCTCTTCGCCGTTAGCGGCATCAACAATCACAGATCGAACGGAATCAGACCCATAGTCAACTCCAATTACATATTGGTTCTTACTCATAAAGATTAATAATTGTTGTCGAAATAACACTTATTTTTTGACAAAAAGAAATTTTTACAAAAAAACATTTAAAAATAAATTCACAAGGGAGGCTTAGTGTAAAAACATGGGCATGTTTACACCGGTTATTGCAAAGAAGAAAGAGCTTAGGATGGGCTTACAGACCGATAGAATCCGGGTTAGGAATGAAGTTCATAAACGCCTGAAATTTAGCATAGTAGTTTTGCATGTTCAGCTGGTAATAGTACGCGCCGCGCTTTGAACCTGCTTTGTCTTTCTCGTTCAGCTTTATCAGCAGGCCTGTAGCCAGTACCCTTTTGCTAAAGTTACGCTTATCAATGGTTGTATTGAAAACGCATTCATAAAGGTTCTGTAATTGCGGTAAAGTGAACTTTCCGGGTAGTAATTCAAATAAAATAGGGTGTAAAGCCGCTTTGTAGCGGATGCGTTGTTTGGCCAATTCTACCATCTCCTGCTGGTCGAAGATGATTTTTGGCGCACGTTTCAACGAAAACCACTCGGCGTGGTAATCAGCGCTGATCTGCTTTTCGTATTTATGTATATCAACCAGCGCGAAGTATGCTACTGATATGGTACGCTCAATAGGATCGCGCAGCGGGTTACCGAAAGTATGCAGTTGTTCTAAGTAAACACCCTCTAATCCAGTTAGTTGCTTTAATATTCGGTTGGATGCCTGGTCTAAGCTTTCATCAGGCTGAACAAAACCACCCATTAAACTCCAGTTGTTCTTTTCGGGCTGAAAACCTCTTTTTATTAGCAAGAGTTTTAAAGTTTCTCCGTCAAAACCAAATATGATACAATCAACTGCAAGTAAGAGCCTGGTCTGTTTCGAATATTTCTGCATTTTATAACGTTATGTGATTTTTCTAAAAAAAACAAATGTACTTATAAGAATTAAATTTTTTTTCAAAATAAAACGTGTACCCATTTTTATGTATTGTTACATTTTAGCTTCGCTTTTAGTTAGTAATTAGTGTAACAAATACACTGCATTTGTGAAAAATATTTTAAGTGTTTTTTTTACAATTAAATATTTTATTATATCTTCGATTTTAATTAAAAGGCTCTTGTAGCCCTTAATAAATTATAAGCAACCAATTATATAACAATACAACAAGCCGCGCCATATAAAGGTTAAAGCCTGTTGCTGTCACTTTTAGTATTAATATCTTATGAAAAGAAATTTTATTAACCTATTTATTACAAGCTGCTGCGCGGCAACACTATTTATTGCCTGCAATAACCAGGCTGGCAAGCAAAGCGGCGGGCAGGATTCAGTATCTACAAACAAAATGATCCCCGAAAAGAAAAACTTTGAAGCAACCATCAACGATAAGCAAGTTGAGCTTTACGTGTTAAAGAACAAAAGCGGCGCCGAGGCAGCCATTACCAATTACGGCGGCAGGCTGGTGAGTTTGTTAGTACCCGATAATAAGGGCGTATTAACCGATGTAGTTTTAGGGTACGATAGTTTAAAGAGCTATCAAAAACCGAAAGAGCCTTTCTTCGGTGCTATAATAGGGCGTTACGGTAACCGTATTGCCAAAGGCAAATTCACGCTTGACGGCAAAACATACCAGTTAGATATTAACGATGGTGTAAATACCCTGCATGGCGGCCTCAAAGGTTTTTACGCGCAAGTTTTTGATGCTAAACAGGTTGACGATCAAAACCTCGAACTTACTTATATATCTGATGACGGCCAAGGCGGTTACCCGGGCACGTTAACCGTTAAGGTAACTTATACCTTAACTGATGATAATGCCCTAAAGATAGCTTACCATGCTACTACTGATAAAGCAACGGTGGTAAACCTTACCAACCATGCTTATTTTAACCTGAACGGCGCGGGCAGCCCAACCATTACCGATAACATATTGCAAATAAATGCCGATACATTTAACCCTGTTGATACTACGCTGATACCAACCGGCGTACTGCAACCGGTAAAAGGTACGCCTTTTGATTTTACTACGGCCAAGGCTATAGGCAAAGATATTGACGTTACAGATGAGCAACTGAAGAACGGTAAAGGCTACGATCACAACTTTGTAATTAACAAAAATGATGGCAAGCAGCCCATCGCTATTGTAAGTAGCCCGCAAACCGGTATTAAAATGGAAGTGTACACTACCGAACCGGGTGTGCAGTTTTACAGCGGTAACTTTTTAACCGGTGCCGATCATGATGGTAAGGGCGGTAAGGCCTATGGCTTGCGTTCGGCGTTTTGTTTGGAAACACAACACTTTCCCGATTCACCAAATCAACCAAAATTCCCATCTACCGAGTTAAAACCGGGACAGGTTTACCATACCGAAACCACCTATAAATTTTTAACCAACTAAGAACCAACGCAGCAGTTAACAACTGATATTACAAACCATACTGTAAACCATGAGAATTTCTTCACTGTTATCAAAGATCGCGCTAACGGGATTGCTTGTTACAAACTACGCTTTCGCGCAGCAAAAAAATACCATTGTTGTTGAAACCAAGCAGGGTAAAACGCAAATTAGTAAATATATATACAGTCATTTTGCCGAGCATTTAGGTAGGTGTATATATGGTGGCTTTTATGTAGGCGATACCTCAAAAATTCCGAATACCAATGGGGTGCGTAATGATATTGTGGCGGCGTTAAAAAAAATGAAGATTCCTGCCCTGCGCTGGCCGGGCGGTTGTTTTGCCGATACCTACCACTGGCGCGATGGCGTAGGCCCTAAAGCCGAACGCCCATCGATAGTGAACCGCTGGTGGGGCGGCGTTACCGAAGATAACAGCTTTGGTACACACGACTTTTTGAACATGTGCGAAGCTTTAGGTACCGAGCCATACCTGGCCGGTAACATTGGCAGCGGTACAGTGCAGGAACTGGCCGATTGGGTACAGTATGTAAATTCAGATACCAAGAACCCGATGTCGGACTTGCGGAAAAAGAACGGACGTGAGAAACCATGGAGCGTACGTTTTTGGGGTGTGGGTAACGAGGCCTGGGGTTGCGGTGGTAACATGACACCGGATTATTATGCCAACGAGTTTAGAAAATATGCTACGTTCATGTCCGACTGGACAAATACCGGGCATATCTTCCGTGTAGCATCGGGCGCCAACGTTGATGATTACAACTGGACGGAAACCCTGATGAAAGGCATCCCGAAACAAATGGTAGAAGGTGTGGCCCTGCACCATTACTCAATTGTGGAATGGAACAAAAAAGGATCGGCAACTAAATTTAACGAGGATACTTACTTCAAAACCATCAAATCGGCCTTGCGCATGGAAGAACTGGTAACCAAGCATTCGGCCATTATGGATAAGTATGATCCGGAAAAGAAGGTAGCTTTAGTGGTTGACGAATGGGGCGGCTGGTACGAGGTGGAAGATGGTACCAACCCTGGTTTCCTGTATCAGCAAAACACCATCCGCGACGCGCTGATTGCCGGTGTTACCCTTAACATATTTAATAACCATGCCGAAAGGGTACGCATGGCCAACCTTGCCCAAACAGTAAACGTATTGCAGGCGGTTATACTTACCGATAAAGAGAAAATGATACTTACGCCTACATACCACGTTATGGAAATGTACAGCGTACACCAGGATGCTACCTTGCTGCCTATAAAAGTTACCAGTAACGATTATACTTTCGGCACCGATAAACTACCAGCCGTATCTGCTTCGGCATCGGTTGATAAGAGCGGGGTAACACATATCACCCTCGCTAACATCGACCCAAAAAACGCTCAGGATATTGAGTTGACCCTTGACGGCGGCGCTTACAAAACCGTAACAGGCAGGGCGCTTACCTCAAAAAACCTGCAAGACCGCAACACCTTCGATCAGCCGAATGCGATACAACCGGTTGCTTTTAAAGGCGCGTCATTAAAAGGCGGTAAATTACAGGTGAAGCTATCGCCGATATCGGTGGTGGTACTGGAGTTGAAATAATTGAACGGCAAAAAAATAAACAACTATTACATATAGTAGCATTTGAATATGATTTTTAAAGGAACAAAAAAAATAGGCTTGCTGATAAGCGCGTTAGGGCTGTCGGTAACGGCGTTTTGCCAAACGGGTAAGGTGTACACCATTGATCCGGCGCAGATAACGGCGCATATACAGCCTACCATGTACGGTATATTTTTTGAAGATATTAATATGGGTGCCGATGGCGGCCTGTATGCCGAACTGGTAAAAAACCGCTCGTTTGAGTTTGGCGATGCCTTGCAGGGTTGGAAAACCGAAGGCGGCAATGGCATTGTAAAAGTGGTTGACCGCAGCAGCGAACGTGCCGATAACCCGCATGTGATCAATGTAGATATCACCTCAAATAGCGGTGCTTTTTCGTTAATTAACGAGGGTTTTCGTGGTATGGGGATCAAAAAAGGGGAGGGGTATAACTTTTCGGTTTTGAGCAAACAAGCCGCGGATAGTAAAGTGAAGCTTACCATTGAACTGCGCGACGAGGCCGGTAAGGTTATAGCTACCACGGATCTACTGCCTAACGGTACCACATGGGCTAAGCACAGCGCTAAACTGGTGGCAACGGCATCGGCCAATAAGGCAAAATTGTACATCAGCTTTAAGGGTAAAGGTTCGGTTGATATGGATATGATATCGCTGTTTCCACAACATACCTGGAAGAACCGTGCCAATGGCCTGCGTGCCGATTTAGTACAAAAGCTGGCCGATATGAAACCGGGTTTCCTGCGTTTTCCGGGAGGATGTATTGTTGAAGGCCGCGAGTTGAAAACCCGTTATCAATGGAAAAAAACCATTGGCGATATTGATACACGTGAGAATGTGATTAACCGCTGGAATACCGAGTTCAAGCACCGCTTAACGCCTGATTATTACCAAAGCTTCGGCCTTGGTTTTATGGAGTACTTTATGTTGAGCGAAGATATTGGCGCCGAACCGCTGCCAATTTTAAATTGCGGTATGGCCTGCCAGTTCAACAGCGGCGAGCTTACCGAACTTGGTCAGCTTGACCCTTACGTGCAGGATGCCTTAGATCTGATTGAGTTTGCCAACGGCGGCCCTGAAACAGAATGGGGAAAGCTGCGCGCGCAATTAGGTCACCCGGCTAAATTTAACCTTAAAATGCTGGGTGTGGGTAACGAAAACTGGGGGCCAAACTATATTGACCGCTGGAAGATCTTCCACAAAGCCATTAAGGCAAAATACCCTGATGTTAAAATAGTAACCAGTACCGGTACCGACCCGGATGGTGCAAGGTTTGATACGCTGAATACGGCTTTCCGTGCATTAGGTGCCGATATTTTGGACGAGCATTATTACCGCGCGCCAAAATGGTTCAGGGGTAATGCCAAAAGGTATGATAAATATGATCGTAATGGTCCGAAGATATTCGCGGGTGAGTATGCCGCGCAGAGTGTGGCTATCGCGAGTCCGCAGAACAAGAACAACTGGGAATGCGCGTTATCTGAAGCCGCGTTTATGACTGGCCTTGAGCGTAATGCCGATGTAGTGGCCATGGCATCGTATGCGCCGCTTTTCGCCCATGTGGATGCCTGGCAATGGACACCCGACCTGATCTGGTTTGATAATGAGCACAGCTATGGTACACCTAACTATTATGTACAAAAGCTTTACTCGCTTAATAAAGGTACAGATGTGGTACCGCTGCTATTGAATGACGAAGCCGTAACCGGGCAGAACGGCATTTTTGCTACCGCCAGTATCGATAAAAAGACCAACGAACTGCTTATCAAATTTGTAAATACAACTGATGCTAAGCAAACTGCCGCATTTGATGTTAAGGGGCTTGCAAAGTATCAGCCAACGGCTACCATAACAACCCTGCAAAGCAATAAGCTTGATGCCGAAAATTCACTGGCCAATCCAGTGGTGATAGCGCCTGTGGTTAGTCAGCTGAAAATAGCGGGTAAAAACTTAATTGTAACTGTTGAGCCGTATTCATTTACAGTGATCAAATTAAAAGCTAAATAAGTATGTTGTTTACCAAGAGATCATATTCTGTAACCGCTGTGGCTATTGCCGGTTTAGGTTTTGCATCGCTGGCATTTAATGCCTGTTCATCGGTAAAAGCCACGCACAATACCGCCGGTGTGCACGATACCTTGCAGCGTAACCCGGTCATCAAAAACAAATACACTGCCGACCCGGCCGCTATGGTTTACAAGGATAAGGTGTACCTGTATACCGGCCATGATGTAGCCCCGCCCGAAAAGAATTTTTACGAAATGCACGAATGGCTATGCTTCTCGTCGTCGGATATGGTGAACTGGACGGAGCATCCATCGCCCCTTAATGTAAAAGAATTTAAATGGGCACGTGATGATGCCTGGGCATCGCAGGTGATAGAGCATAATGGTAAATTTTACTGGTACGTAGCGGTTGAGCACGCTACCATACATGGCAAGGCCATTGGGGTGGCGGTGTCTGATAGTCCGACAGGGCCGTTTAAGGATGCCCGTGGTTCGGCTATTATCACTAACGATATGACCACCGACACCAAGATCAGCTGGGACGATATCGATCCATCGGTAATTATTGACGATGACGGGCAGGCTTACTTGTTTTGGGGTAATACCGTTTGCTACTACGCCAAGTTAAAAGCCAATATGACAGAGCTCGACGGCCCTATCACTAAAATAAACGGCCTGCCGCATTATACCGAAGCTCCGTGGATCCATAAGCATGGCGACTGGTACTACCTCTCGTACGCTTACCAATTCCCCGAGAAACTGGCCTATGCCATGAGCAAGAGTATAAACGGACCGTGGGAATTTAAAGGTTTGCTTAACGAGGTGGCCGGTAACTCCAATACCAACCACCAGGCTATTATTGATTTTAAAGGAAAATCATATATCGTTTATCATAACGGTGCTATGCAAACCAATGGCGGCAGTTTCAGGCGGTCGGTTTGTATTGATTATTTGTACTATAATAAAGATGGTTCTATTAAAAAGGTAGTAATGACCACCGAAGGCGTACAGCCGGCAAAATAATATGAAAAAGCTTTTTTTCTCGTGGGTGATGATCCTTTCGCTGCACAGCTGGTGCAGCGCACAGGATCTTAAAACCAATATATCGGTACATGATCCGGTGATGATGAAACAGGATAGCCTGTACTACATCTTTTGTACGGGCAATGGCATCGCCATGTGGTCATCTGCCGATAGGGTGCACTGGAAACAGGAAAAGCCTGTATTTGATACCCCGCCAAAATGGGCTGTTGATACCATCCCCGGTTTTAAAGGCCATATATGGGCACCCGATATTTCCTATTATAAGGGCACGTATTACCTGTTCTATTCGGTATCTGCCTTCGGGAAAAACACATCCGCCATCGGCGTAGCCACTAATACTACACTGCATACTAATAACGCGGCTTATAAATGGGTTGATCATGGCCGGGTAATTCAATCGTATCCCGGTAAAACCAACTGGAACGCCATCGACCCAAACATTGCCACCGATAAAAGCGGAACACCATACATGGTATTCGGTTCGTTTTGGGATGGTATAAAGCTGGTGAAGCTTAAGAAAGACAGGTTGAGCTTGGCCGAAGATCCAGCTAAGATACCTACCATTGCATCGCGCAAGAAAAATGCTAACGCCGCCAATCCACCTGCGGTGGATGGCAACCCTGCCGACGCGGGCGGCAATGCTATTGAAGCGCCGTTCATCTACAAAAAAGATAAATACTACTACCTGTTCACTTCTATTGATTATTGTTGCAAAGGGCCGAAGAGTACATACAAAATGATAGTGGGCCGTGCCAAAAAATTACAGGGGCCATACCTGGACAAAACCGGTACGCCTATGCAAAGCGGCGGTGGTACTTTGGTTTTAGAGGGCGATAAAGATTGGTATGGCGTGGGGCACAACGCGGTAGCTAATTTTGAAGGGGCTGATTACCTGGTATTTCACGCTTATGATGCGGCCGACAGAGGCATACCGAAACTGCGTATGGAAAAATTAAATTGGGCAGATGGCTGGCCTGTTGTAACAAAATAGTGCCTGTATGCTTTAAATAACAATATTTAACATTTAAAGCATATTGATTATGTTATGTTTGTGAAAAAGGAATTGCTACGAATGAAGGCTATAATTTTCGATTTAAACGGCACCATGATCAATGATATGTGGTATCATACACTGGCATGGGAAGGCATACTAAACGAAGATTTAGGCGGCTCGTTCACCCGCGAAGAGGTGAAGCAGAACATGTACGGCAAAAACCACGAACTGCTGGTACGCATGTTTGGCGAAGGTCACTTCACCCTCGAAGAAATGGACAGGCTATCGCTTGAAAAAGAAAAGCGTTACCAAAAAGCCTTTTTACCCGAACTAAGCCTGCTGCCCGGCCTGCCCGAGTTTTTAGAGAAAGCCTACCAAAAAGGAATCCCGATGGCTATTGGTTCGGCGGCTATTCCGTTTAATATTGATTTTGTGCTGGATGGCCTGAACATCCGTAAATATATACAGGTGGTGGTAAGCGCCGATGACGTGGCGATAAGCAAACCCCACCCCGAAACCTTTTTGAAGGCGGCCCAACTGTTAAATGTTGAACCTGCCGATTGCCTTGTTTTTGAAGACGTGCCAAAAGGCGCGGAAGCCGCGGCCAACGCGGGCATGCAGGCCATCATCCTTACTACTACTCATGAGCCCTCTGAATTTGCCGGTCAGCATAATATTTTGCGCTTTACTGCCGACTTTAGGGACGAATACATAGAAAACCTATTCTAACTTTTTCTCGTATATAACCAATAACGATAATTTATTAATCGTAAGGCTGTATTATTAACTCTGAATATCTTGTTTAAAATAATTCTCATTTAATAATATGACCTTCATATTAAAAAACTATCTTTAGAAAGTCCCCTTTACACTCACACATTATTCAATAGCACTTTAAATTTTAATTTAAACTAATGGCATTTTTAGACCATGTACTACAACGCCCTGCCTATGGTTGGCAAGACGAACAGGGGAATTTGATTAAACCCACGGTAAAGCAGTTGTTTGGTGAGTTTTTCTCGCGCCTCAATGTATTTGCCGATCGCAAGAACTGGCTGCCTTTCTTTAGCTGGTTTAAGGTATTGTGCCTTATCCCTTTCTTCTTTTTATTCCTGTTCAATTATCTTTCTGTATGGACCGTGGGTGCAGCTTTTCTGTACAGCATGATCATCATGGGTACGCATGGTACCATTTGGCACCATCGCTATTGTACACATGGGGCTTATAAGTTCCGCAATAATTTTTGGCGTTTTGTAACCCAAAACTTAACCATCAGCGTAATTCCGGAAGAGATCTACGTGATATCGCACCATGTGCACCACGCGAAATCTGATCAGCCCGGCGATCCTTACAACGCGCAGGCGGGTTTCTTCTATTGCTTTTTGGCCGATGTTAACCATCAATCTATCGCTAAAGACCTTAATGAGTCGGATTATAACCGCGTAAAACAACTGATGCGCCATACCGGTGTGCAGGCAAATAACTATAAGCAATACCAAAAATGGGGTTCGTATGTAAACCCGGCCCGTGCCGTTTTGGCCTGGGTGCTTAACTGGGGCTTTTGGTATGCGGCATTTTACTTTATTGGTGGTCACGCGCTGGCATGCAGCTTATTCGGCGCTGCCGGATTTTGGGCTGTAGGTGTACGTACCTTCAACTACGAAGGCCACGGCAAAGGTGAAGACAAACAACGCGAAGGTGTTGACCATAACGTGAACGACAAATCGGTTAACCAGCTTTGGCCTGGCATTGTAGCCGGCGAATGGCATAACAACCACCACCTGTACCCTAAAAGCGCGCGTAGCGGCTTTAAACCGCACCAGGTTGATATGGCCTGGTATTATATTAAGTTTATGCACACCTTAGGCGCCATAAGCTCTTATAAAGACTCTAAGAAAAACTTCTACGAAAAATATTACCTGCCATACCTTGAAAGCAAGAACGGAATAGTACCCGTGCCGGTAGTGGTAGCCACACCTGTTAACGCACGCCGTAGTGGTGTACTGGCAGATTTGTAAGCTGTAAAATATTCTAATAAGAAAGCCTTTCAGTTACTACTGAAAGGCTTTTTGCTTTTATCATTTCGCTTCAGTTTCTATAACGAAAGCCTTTAATTCGGCCATTTTGCCATCGCGAAATCGCCATATGTCGCAATAGGAGTAGTGGATCAATTTCCCATCGTCGTTTTTCATGCTGATCTTGCCGATCGCCGTAACAAAGTCGCCCTCGGCTATTAAGTGCTCTACCTCAAACTTTGGCGGTTCTACATAAGCCTTAGCCATGTATTGCCGAACAGCTTCCTTGCCTTGCAGGATTTGCTCGCCTATAAATGTCCATTCCGTATCGTCGGTACAGTAGGCGAGGAAGCCCTCATTATCACCTTGGGTAACGGCTGCATTGGCTTTTTCGAGTATTGTTTTATTGGTGTTCATAGGATGGTCTTTTTTGTTTAAATGGATACCGCAGATAGTGTTAACTTGTTGCAGATACCAAGAAGTATAATGACTGATAAGAAAAAAAGTTTAATTAAATTAGCATTAAACTTATCACTGTGCGAGCTATCTTATCTTTTTTTATTTTATCATTTCTTTTGAGCTTTACTGTTAATGCCCAGCAATCAACGTTGCCTGACGACGATTCAGATGATGTAGAATCCTACGATTATCAAACTAATTTAGTGGGTGCTTACAAAATTCTGTTTAAGGTAGATGATGATACAGAATACCTATACCTGACAAAAAAAGGAAAAATTATTTCCGAATTATCTTCTATATCTAAAGGAATGCCGCATAAAAACCTTGGCTATGTAGGGGCTGATTTTAAAGACTATTTCGTGTTAGTGCATTCCTTCGGTTCGGGTAACCCTAATCAGATTGAGCTTATTGCAAAATCAACCGGAAAAAACATAATCAGTCCCGCTGCATGTTGGATTGATGCCGACGTTAAAAAGGAAACATTACTATACTGCGATAAGGGTGTACCCACGCCAAACGACAAGATGATATTATATAATATACGAACCAGGCAAAAGAAATACTTCGCATTTCCGGCTGATATTTTTGGTGAACCCATGATTTTGGGTAGAATGAAGATTAAAAAGCTGGATAGTAAGTTCTTATTGATTGAATATGATATTGATGGGGACAGCAGAACGAGGCGATATACATTTTGAACAATATAGCGTTATTATAATAACGTAACCCCAACGTTAATTATACAAACACATGACTTGTTACTATTCGGAAATAATTGTTTCTTTGTCGCACCAAAAAATAAAGCACCCGACTCCGTAGCTCAGTTGGTAGAGCAACAGACTCTTAATCTGTGGGTCCTGAGTTCGAGCCTCAGCGGGGTCACTTTTGATTAGCCTCTAAATTTAGTTTTAGGGGCTTTTTTTGTGTTTCAGATATTTTGTTTCTGTGCGATTAATCCATATTTTAAGTTTGAGTCTTGTTGTTTGATAAAATGTTCTTTAGATAGTTATTCGAATAGTAAGTTCTTAAAATAGTTTTCAAATTTCTTCTTATCGCCTTCAGAATCGGATAGTAAAAATATTTCATCGTTACCCCTTATTTTTAAAAATAACTGTCTTGTTAGGGCATCAATCGACATACAAATTCTTAATAGTTCTTCACGGGAGTTTTTAACAACACTTCCATGGATATATTTTGACCTAATTGTATATGCCTCTCTAATCAAATCATAGTTGACTCTTTTAATTAAATTATCGCCTCCAATATACAGAGCTGCTCTTTCTGAAACTTGATGTGTAACTTCACTCGGGTTAGAAGTAAATAAACACTCATAAATTGCGACAAAAAATGTAATTTTTATTATAAGGTTTGAATTGTGTCTTATAAGCTGTAAAAAATATGCAGCACGCTTAACCCTATTATAATCATAACGTATATAATTAAACTCACTTGGAATAGCGTTGTGTATCATTTCGTCTGGACCAAAAAGGTTAATCTCAGATTGATTATCAACCACATTAAGTTTGAAAAAATAAGGTAGAAGATTGTAAAATGTTTCCACTTCATCGATACTTAAGTTAGTGTTGGCATATTCACCAGTGCTATTTGTGGCAAGGATATCTTTAGTGTTTGTGAAAACTTTTTCATTGTCCAAATCTTCTACTACACAATAATTCACATACGCACTATTGTCTTTGACGAACCAAATAGAATGTACAAACATTGCAAAGAAATTATTCATTTTGAATGCTATTTCACGTCCTGATTCAGTATCTCCCAAAAAATCTATTTCAGATGAATCACCTTCGAAGAAGAAATAATGATTTTGATATTGTTTCAAAACGAATATATCCAATGGCATTTATAAAGGTTTCACTTTGACTGAGTAATTGTAATATGCCAACATCGTTTGTTAGTATTGTTTGGTTTATGGTAATACTTTGAGGTATTTCTAAGTAATGTACAGGTGCTATTACCCTTATGTGCATAATAATAGGTTTGAGTATAGCTAAAATAATAAAAATGAACGCTAATAAAGAATTCAGCTTATGGTCGGTGTTATAACCGCACCATTTTTTAGATGTGGATAAGGAACATAAACTGTGGTGCGGTGATAACACCGACCACAGGCTGAAAAAAGAGCCTTTCACGAAAGTGAGGTTTTTTTTGGCACCTTTTTGTGGTGCCGGTACACTTTTTTATGAAGTGAGTCTATTGAGTTCTAAAACGAGTGATATAGATAACTACTCCTGCAATTGTTGAAATTACTAATACCGCTGCCATAAGTTTTAAGTTTGGTTTAATATACAAATTTGAATCGATTTTTGTTTAAATAAAATGTAAAATAACAGACAGTCAATATATTAAATCAACGAAAGACTGGATAGTTGACCTGAAATTAAGTCCTCACCAATCCAAATTACGCACCCACATAAATCGTTTTTGTAACTTAAAATGCTATTTTTAGTGCGATTTATAAACCATACTTCGAAATACATCATAAACCACTGAAAACTTAAATGAGAATCAAGTATCTACTGCAAATCGTGTTGATGGGGGCTGCTTTAAACGGCGCGGCCCAGTCGGCAAAAAGCAACCTTGTACCGGCGGCTTATACCATGAGCCGCGCGCCTTTGCGCCAAAACCCTTATGTCGAACTTCCGCTGGGTGCCATAAGGCCGCAGGGCTGGCTACGCGAAATGCTTGTTAGGCAAAAGAACGGCGCTACCGGTAACCTCGATAAGCTGTATCCGCTGGTAATGAACCAGCGCAATGGCTGGCTGGGTGGCGATGGCGATCAATGGGAGCGCGGTCCGTACTGGATTGACGGGTTGTTGCCTTTGGCCTATATATTAAATGATAAGGAGCTGATAGCGAAGGTGAAGCCATGGGTAGAGTGGTCGATAAAAAGCCAGCAGCCCGATGGTTACTTCGGCCCATCGAAAGATTATAGTAGCGAACCCGGTTTGCAGCGCAATAACAGCCGCGACTGGTGGCCAAAAATGGTGATGCTGAAAATATTAAAGCAGTATTATTCCGCCACGGGCGATAAAAGAGTGATCACCCTCATGACTAATTATTTCAAATACCAACTGAAAGAATTACCGCAGAAACCGCTTGATCATTGGTCGTTTTGGGCTAAATACCGTGAGGGCGATAATTTGCAAGTAGTGTACTGGTTGTATAATATTACTGGCGATAAATACCTGCTTGATCTGGCCGATCTGCTTCACAAGCAAGGTTTTGATTTTACCAACGCCTTTTTGAATACCGATATGCTGGCCAGTGCAGGCAGTATCCACGGGGTAAATTTGGCACAGGGCATGAAAGAGCCTATCATCTACTACCAGCAACACCCCGAAGCGCAGTATGTAGATGCCACTAAAAAAGGCTATGCCGACCTACGCAAGTTTAACGGTATGGCGCATGGCCTGTATGGTGGCGATGAAGCGCTGCACGGTAATAACCCAACCCAGGGTTCGGAGCTATGTAGTGCTGTGGAGATGATGTTTACGCTGGAAAGTACACTGGAGATCACTGGTGATGTGAATTATGCCGATCAGTTAGAGAAGATAGCCTTCAACGCCCTGCCAACGCAAACCACGCCCGATTATATGAACCGCCAGTACTTTCAGCAGGCTAATCAGGTGATGCTTACCAGGCAGCCGCATAATTTTGATGTGAACCATGCCGGTACCGATGTATGCTACGGTCTGCTTACCGGCTACCCTTGCTGCACATCAAACATGCACCAGGGCTGGCCTAAATTTGTGCAAAACCTTTGGTACGCTACTGCCGATAAGGGTATTGCCGCGCTGGTTTATTCGCCAAGCGAGGTAAGCGCTTCGGTGGCTGATGGCGTGCCTGTAACTTTTAAGGAAGAAACCAGTTATCCTTTTGATGAAACCATTAAGTTTACGCTAAGCACCGGTAAAAAAACGAAAACGGTTACGTTCCCTTTTCACCTGCGGATACCGGCCTGGTGCAAAAACGCTGTAATTAAAGTGAACGGACAAGAGCTGCAACAAGTTACCGGCAACCAAATTGTAAAGATAAACCGCGAATGGAAAAGCGGCGATGTGCTTGAACTGACCTTGCCTATGCACATCTTTAAAAATACCTGGTACGAAAATTCAGCTTCAGTAGAACGCGGACCGATAGTTTACGCCCTTAAAATGGGCGAAGAAACAAAGAAGGTAATCAACGATAAAGATCCAATTGCTTATGGCAGCTCGTACTACGAAGTTCGCCCTACAACACCGTGGAACTATGGTTTGGTTGAAGTGCCCAACAATAAGCTGAACGAAACCTACAAGGTTGAAAAAGCAGCTACAGTGGCCCTTTTCCCATGGACTTTAGCTAATTCGCCGGTAACTATAAAGGCCAAAGCTAAGCGGATACCCCAATGGCAACTGTACAACGAAATGGCCGGGCCTGTGCCTTACAGTATTATTTACAACGAAGGCATGGAAAACCAAAAGGAAGAAGAAGTAACGCTGGTGCCTTATGGTTGTACCCAATTGCGCATTTCGCAGTTCCCGGTGGTAAGGTAAAGGTCGGTGTTAAATTATAAGTGTTAGAAAACTACGTGTTATCTCGAAACGCAGTGAGAAATCTTCTTCATCAAGCATGTCTGCTACTTGCTCAATGAAGAAGATTTCTCCTCGTACCTCGTTCGAAATGACATGTTTTTTGTCGTCCTGCTTCGTAATTGTCATAAAGCAGTTACATTGATGGCTTCAATAATTGCCGCATATTGTATAGTTTAGTTGTGCTCATCTTTACCTGTAATAAACCATGAAAAAACTTATCTTCCTGCTTCTGCTGATCCCCTCTGTTGTCACCTTCGCGCAGCAGGAATACGTAACCGAAAAAGCGATACACTATTATGACGACGCGGTAAATAAAACCGATGCTTACATCGCTTCGCAATGTGTGCTGGATATATACTACCCTAAAGGCGTAAAGAACTTCGCTACCATTGTTTGGTTCCACGGCGGCGGGTTAACCGGCGGTGGCCGAGAGTTGCCAAAAGAACTCATGAACAAAGGTTACGCGGTGATCGGCGTAGGTTACAGGTTATCGCCGAAGGTAAAAGCACCTGCTTACATTGAAGATGCCGCGGCGGCAGTTGCCTGGGCGTTTAAACACATAGGCAGCTACGGCGGTAACGATAAGCAGATCTTTTTGTCGGGACACTCTGCCGGTGGCTACCTGGCCATGATGATCACGCTCAATAAAAAATACCTGAACAAGTACCAGGTTGATGCCAACAACGTAGCCGGATTGATTCCCTTTAGCGGACAGTGCATTACCCATTTTACCGTACGGCAGGAGCGGGGTATAAAAGATACCCAACCTATTATTGATGAATACGCACCGCTTTACTTTGTACGTGCCGATGCCCCGCCCACGCTACTCATAACCGGCGACGCGGAGATGGAACTGCTTGGCCGCTACGAAGAAAACGCCTACATGTTACGCATGATGAAACTGGCAGGCCATACCAAAACCCGGTTGCTGCAATTGCAGGGATACGATCATGGTGGCATGGCCGTACCGGCATTTCCGTTGCTGCTTAAAGAAGTTGCAGCTATACTGAAGAGTAAGTAATGGCCTTGTGAGAAAGTAATACTGCGTTTATCCACCAAAAGCCACCTAAGTTTTATAACTTACAGCTCTATTACCTTACATACTATGGCTGATACTCCTCTTATTCAAATACGCGATCTTTCAAAACATTACGGCGATAAGCACGTGCTAAAAGGCCTTTCGCTGGATATTTACCCGGGGCAGGTAATTGGTTACATAGGGCCAAACGGCGCGGGTAAGTCAACCACGGTTAAGATACTTACGGGGCTTATTCCCGAGTTTGAGGGCGAGGTAATTGTAGATGGCATCAACATGGCTACGGCTCCGCTCGAAATTAAGAAGCTGATAGGCTATGTGCCCGAAAATGCCGAGATCTACGATGTGCTCACCCCTATGGAATACCTTGATTTTATAGGTAAGCTGTATGGTATGGAGGAATCTGTTTTGCACGACAGAGCCCGAAAACTGCTGGTTGCATTTGGTTTGGGCACTAATGGCGACGACCGCATGGATACCTTCTCCAAGGGAATGAAACAAAAGGTGCTGCTGATATCGGGCATTATCCACAACCCGCGGATTATTATATTGGATGAACCCTTGTCGGGATTGGATGCCAACGCGGTGATCATGATCAAGGAGCTCATCATGCGCTTGTCGCAGGAGGGGAAAACCATCTTCTACTGTTCGCACATGATGGATGTGGTAGAGAAAGTATCCGACAGGATCTTGCTCATCAACAAAGGCGAAATTATTGCCGACGGCACTTTCGAATCGTTAAAGCAAAACCATAGCGATACGCTGGAACGCATCTTTTCAAAACTTACCGGCCGCGAAGATTCGTCAACCGAAACAGATGCCATTATCAATGCCTTTGATTAACCTGTTCATCGTTCCTCTGCATGAAATCATTTCTACAAAAGTTCTCGATAGATAAGCTGTTCCTCTATTTTGTATCCGGCTTTTACCCCGTCTTAGCTAAAACGGGTGTTGATACCGCGCAGCTTGCCGAAATACTGCGCATCAAATTAATGATGGATACCCGCAGGCCGAAAGCCATGTTTGCTACCCGTAAGGATGCCAAAAAGAACGCGCAGCAATCGCCGCAGTGGCTGGTTAACTTTTTTACCATGCTAATGGGCGTTTTTATAGGTATGGTGCTGTTTTTAAATGACATGCCTTTTGTGGGGCAAACGTACTACTTCATCATATTTATGGTGCTGATGTCGCTCACGCTGATATCAGATTTTACCACGGTATTAATTGACAGCCGCGATCAGTTTATCCTGCTGCCCAAGCCGGTTAATGATCGTACCATAGCGGTATCGCGCATATTGCATATCAGTATTTACGTGCTCAGGCTGGCATTGCTGCAAGGCTTGCCCGCGTTAATTATTGTTGGTGTGCTCGATGGTATTTGGGCTGTACCCATATTTTTTGTGCAGATACTGGAAGCCACTTTTTTAAGCATATTTTTCGTGAACATCATATACCTGCTGCTGATGCGGTCGGTAAGTCCGCAGCGGTTTAAGGATGTGATCAGCTATTTCCAGATCGGTTTTTCGGTGATCATCTTCGCGGCGTATTACCTGGTACCGAGGCTTATCAATGTATCGGTTCTGGGTAAAATAGCCTTGCTTTCGCATTGGTGGGCGTACCCTTTGCCACCGGTATGGATAGCCGCGCTCAACGAGGTATTGATACATCCCTCACGATCAAACCTTGTTACCAGCCTACTGGCTATTGCAGGCATAACGGTTCCGCTTGGCGGTTTATGGTTTGTGGCTAAGGTTTTGGCGCCCGGTTTTAATAAGCGCCTGGCCGTTATTGCTACTTCGGATGCCAACAATAGTAAAGAGCCTGTAGTTAAAAAAGCAGGAAAGTCCAGCTTTATAGAAAAACTGGCCAATTTTGTAGCGCCCGAACCGTTAGAGAATGCCGGTTTCAGAATCACCTGGAAGCTTGCCGCCCGTACCCGCGAATTTAAAATGAAGGTTTATCCTGCCTTTGCTTATGTGCCTATTTACTTCTTGTACTTCGCGTTAAACGGTAAAGGGAACGATCTTAACGAGCGTTGGGAAACGTTACAAAGCGGGCACAATTACGTGTTCCTGATCTACCTGTGTACTTTCCTGCTGTCGAGCATATTGATGAATATCTCCATGACAGAAAAATATAAATCGGCCTGGGTTTATTATGCCTTGCCTGTTGATAAACCGGGTAAAATACTATCGGGCATGTACAAGGCAATTATTACGCTGTATTTTTTACCTTATTGTTTGGTACTAAGTGCAGGTATTATTGCCGTTTGGGGACCGCAAGCCATTAACGATATTTTGCTGGCCTTACTGGTGAGCCTCATTTACGGTATATTACTGGCGCTTTTTATGGTGAAGGGTTTGCCTTTTTCAAAGCCTGTAGTAGCCAGCCAGGGTGGGGGCAAGTTAATTACGTCTTTGGTGATCCTCATTTTTACAGGCGGCATCGGTTTCGGGCATTACCTTTTAATGCGATGGGAAATGGTTGTATGGATAGCCATTATCCCGGCGTTGCTAATCAACTGGCTTATGTTCCGTTCGTACAAAAAACAAACCTGGCGCGATCTGGAGGTGGAGGAAATATAAAACCTACTGACTTGCTTTTTGCAGCAGATAAAAATGCACTGTGGTACGCCCGGTAAAGCCGAGGTTTTGATAAACCTTAATAGCCCGGTCATTATCATGCCTAACATGCAGAAATGGAATGCCGCCTGATGCTTTAATGCGTTGCACCTGGTATTGAACCAACTGCCGTGCGTAGCCTTTACCTAAATGATCGGGGTGGGTGCAAACAGCGCTTATCTCGGCATAAGGCGGTGCATGCATACGCTGACCGGCCATAGCCACCAGTTCATCATTATGAAAGATACCGGTATAATGCCCAAACTCAATGGTACGTAACGAAAATGGTCCGGGATTAGTGAGCTTGGTAAGCGCTATCATTTGCGGGATATGCTCTTCGGTTAAATTAGTGATTTCGGCATCAATGGATTGTACTTGTACTTCCGCATCGCAAACCATTTGCAGACCTTTTATATAAAAAAGCGTATTGAGCACCGCCGGGATTTCCATTTCGTTTAAGGAGAGTAACAAGATTGGGTTGTTGTGCGATAATATTTCGAACAGATGCAGCAGGTTTTCCACAGAATTATCGCGCAAGCCAACAAAAGGCGAAACCTCCCTGTCGAAATACTTCGCCACATCATTGCCGCTGCCGAGGTGCTGGTTGCCGGTACCCAAAGCATACCAGGCCGGGTTGTTCAATACATATTCCATTTACAGCAAACCTATAAAAAAAGTGCTAATGAAGGATAGGGTATAAGTATTGGAAAATAATAGAAATTGCCACAGCGACGCACAGGTGTAGGAGGAACGAAGAAGCAGGTTTACGTTATTGCTATTCTCTTCCCGTCAGCAAACAGCTTCGGGCGAAAGCGGGAGAACTTTAGTGGCCGGGAGCGCAAAGGCGGGCATAGCGAACTTGTTGCATGTGGGGAGGAATGAGCGGCGGGGCAAAAGTTCCAGCCCAAAGTTCTGTTCGCTTTGCAGGGCATGGCCTTGTGCGGCAAAGAAGCTTTTTGCTGGACAAGGATTTTGTTACTTTTGCCCTCAAAAGTAATGGGGCCCTGCGCCCAAGAGCAGACTAACGTTAGTGAAAGCACAAGCCTAACCTAAGTAGAGATTGCTTCGTGCCTCGCAATGACATATTTTTTACATCATTAACTCGCAATACGTTTTTCAGGCAAATATGTAGCGGCAAGCTCGGTAAGGGTTTCTCTTTTCAGCGGTTTGCTGATATAACCTTTAACACACGCGTATTGCGCGGCTTTCAGCTTATCATTAATATCAATTGATGAGGTAACCACAAAAACATCAGGTTGTTTATGTAATGAAGGTAACAAGTTTTCCAGGTGAACCAAAAAATCCCAGCCGGTGTATGGCATGTTCAGATCGAGAAAAATAAGATCGGGCAGAATATCGGTTTCGTTATAATACTCTTCCATAAAAGAAATAACCATAGCCCCATCGGTGCTGTGAACAGCATCAGGGAACACATCATAGCTTTCAAACATTCGCTGAATAATCATATGTTCCATGGGGTTATCGTCAATCACAATCGCTTTACACATATCAAAAAATGGTTTATAATATTGTTTACATCATGACAATTGATGTGCCAGTAAATTGATTGGCTAAATAGTGTGAAATGTGGGGTGTAGTTGGTGTGAAAAGTACACACTTGATGAAAAACGGGAAATATTGAGCAATAAAGCACACTATTATTAGCTTTAAAATGAAGCAATGTGTATAAAACAACGTGTTCATTCATATAAATGTCAACCCAACAATAACTTATTGGCGGTACCCACGTAAAAGCGTTTAGTGAGGGGTAAATTATAAACATGAGCATGAAGTCCGGAGCATTGCGCATCGCGGTTATTTATATAATTATCAGTTTAATTTGGATCACTTGTAGTGACAAGTTATTGTTTTATTTTTTTCAGCAGCTCAGCGAGAACCAATTGCTGTTGATCGGATCGGTAAAGGGATGTTTTTTTGTAAGTGGTACAGGTTTGGCGCTTTACCTGCTCATTAACAGCAACGAAAAAAAACTAAGTAATAGCGAAGCCCAATACCGCAGCATGTACGAGGCCAATCCCGAACCGATGTGGATCTACGACGAGGCTACGCTGAAGATATTATCGGTAAATGACGCGGCCATTGCTGCCTATGGTTATTCTCGTGCGGAGTTTTTAAGTAAATCTATCCTCGATATCAGGCCTGCCCAAGATGTGGAAAAGGTAAAAGAAGCCACCAAAAAAGTACAGGCCGAGCCTAACAAGAGTGGCAAATGGAGGCATCTGAAAAAAGATGGTTCGCTAATCACCGTAATTATCATATCGCACAAAATAAGGTTTAATGAGCATGCCGCCGTAGTAGTTATGGCGCGCGACATAACCGAGCGTGTTACTTTTCAGGATGCCTTGCAAAAGGTTAATCAGGATTTACAAGCTGAAAGAACCAAGCTTCGTGAAACGCAGCGTATATCAAGGGTTGGCGGCTGGGAGTTTTACCCCGAGAATAATAACCTGGTATGGTCTGCCGAGGTATATGAAATAACAGGGATCAGCGCGGACGATACACGGCCGGCGTTTGATATTTATATAAAGCACATTCATCCCGAAGATCGCCCGCAAATGGTTGCCGGTTTGCAAAGTCTGCTGAAAGAAGGCCGCCACCTGGATGTTACGCACAGGATAATAGGTTTAGACGGCGAGATCCGTTACATAAGGCAACTCGCTAAGTTGGAAACCTCGCCCGAAGCAGGACCTAAGATTATCGGTTCTATGCAGGATATCACCGAGATAAAGCAGCTTGAAGAGGAGCGGAACAAATATTTTTACAGCCTCGAAAATACACTCAACAGCATGAGCGATGCCTTTTTCGCGCTGGATGCAAAGATGGATATTATACGATGTAACCAGGTTTTTCTGAGTATTATAGGTAAACCCGGTGAAGAGGTGATCGGTATGAATATCTTTAACGTTTTCCCCAGAGAGAGAAATAAACTTTATCCGGCTTATGAAAAAGCGCTGCATGAGAAGGTGATAGTTAAGTTGGATGAATATTCAACCAACCTGGAAAAATGGATCAGGCTGGCGGCATACCCAACCGATGAAGGTGTGGCTGTTTATTTTTCAGACATCACCGAACATAAGCTGAAAGACAGCCAGTTGAAGGAAGCCATTGAGCGTTACGAACTGGTAGCGCAGGCCACACGCGATGTGATCTACGATTTGGACATGGTGAATAATCAACTGGTTTACAATACCAGCCTTACGCAACTGGTGAAGATACCGATAGACCAGGTAGGTTACGACCTGCAATGGTGGCGTTCGCTCATTCATCAGGATGATGTGGCTAATGTAGCCGCGAGTCAGCACAAGATCAGCAGCGAGGGCAAAACCAATTGGGAATGCGAATACCGTATTGATATTGGTGGCGGCGAGTATAAATATGTAATGGATCAGGGTTATTTTGTGTATAACGATCAAAAAGAACCTGTAAGGTTGATAGGCGCCATAAGAGATATTGACGAGCTGAAGCGCTCCATAAATGAAAATAAACGACTGGCCGATTTAATTACCCGGGTAAACAACATGATTATCGTTACCGATTGCCAAAACCGGGTAGAATGGGTAAACCGTGCTTTTGAAGAGAATACAGGTTTTAAATTGCCTGAAATAGCAGGTAAAACACCGTTCGAATTTTTAACCGGGCCAAGTATGGCACCGGAAACGGTTGAAAAATTACTCACCCATATTAAAGCACACGAAGCTTTCGTGCTTGACCTCATCATTTACACTATTGACAATATTCCGGTGTGGGTGGCTGCCGAGTTTACACCATCATTTAATAGCAAAGGCGAGTACCAGGGATATATAGCAGTGTATCAAAATATCAATTCGCGTAAGGAAAAGGAAGACGAGGTAAAACGCCAAAACGAATTTTTAAGGGAGGTAGCCTGGATGAGTTCGCACGAGATACGCCGGCCGGTTGCTACCATATTGGGCTTAATGAACCTTACCGAAACTGCCGGTACCATAGAAGAAAAGGACGAAATGCTGGGACTGATAGGCCAAACCGCCCGCGAAATGGATACCATAGTGCATTCCATCAACGAAAAAATAGCCGCCGCTGTACATTATAATAAGTAAGCATATATCGATTATAGATGCTTACTTATTTTATACCTTTCCACCATTGTGTAAATGTTTGTTTGGTGCTGTTCAATTGTACCACCTCGCCAATTAACGGTGTTGCCAAGCGGTAAGGTTGATTTTTAGAAAGCTCGGAAATTTTTATCAGTGGCTCATCCCAATCGTGCTGCGCCAGTGTGAATTTGGAATGGTGGATAGGTAACAGGTTCCGGGCGTGCATCTCCAAAGCCGATTGCATTACCTCTTCGGGCAATTGATGTACCGATTGCCACGCTTTATTATACTGTCCGCATTCTAATATCGCCCAATCGATAGGGCCGTATTGTTTTCCCAATTGCTTAAAACGATCGTCGTGCCCGCCATCGCCGCTGATGTATATTTTCATGTTAGGCGCTATCACGAGGTACGACATCCACAGGCTTTTAGCGCGGACAAATCCCCGGCCGCTGTCATGCTGTGATGATACCGTATGGATAACAAAACCGGGTGCTACGTTTACGTCCTTATCCCAATCCTGCTCAATAATCTGGCTTGGTTTATAGCCCCAATATTCAAAATCGGCGCCAACGCCTAAGCCGCATATTACATGTTTTACTTTTTGTTGTAGCGCTACAACCGTCTCATAATCCAGGTGATCGTAATGATCGTGCGAGATAAGCAGGTAGTCGATCTCGGGCATATCGGCTGCATGATAAGTATTGCTACCCTTATAAGCTTTCAACGAACCGGGAATGGGGGAGGCATTGCCGCTAAAAATAGGATCGATCAGTATTCGCTTGCCCGCCACCTGTATAAATACAGATGAATGCCCGAACCAAACCAGTACGTTACTATCCGGCGGGAGGTGTTTCAGGTCGGTTTGTACCGATGGCAGGGAATCTTTAGGTGCTACCCTTGGGTTTTTAGCGAAGATTGTTTTATAGCTTTCGCCGATAACACTATAGCCTTCGGTAATAATGGGCTTCTCTACCTTGTTCACAAAGTGCCCGTCTTTATAATGCGGTGATCTTTCAACCCGCGTCAGTCTTTCGCCCGATGGCGTTTTGCCAAACTGCGGCTGGCGCATATAAAAGAATGTGATCACCGCCAGCACTATAACCAAGCTCATAAAGCCCAATAGGGTATACTTCAGTATTTTTAGCAATTTTTTCATGCTATTGCGCGGCTAAGGCTTTAATGTCCTTAATTTCTAATACTTGTGTTGTATATCCTTTTAATACCGCGTTGATCATAGCCTGCCCAAGCTCGTTTAAACTGATAATGCTTTTGGCAGAAAAGATCTTGATTATATTGATAATAACCACGTACAGGGGCTTCGCGTTCTTTTGCCCTTCAACAGGTGCCATACCTCCGGGTCTGAAATTGTATTGCGCCCTGAAAGGTAGTTTCATCAAATCATTCTCGGTACGACCTTTTACCCTTGCCCACATGGAACGGCCTTTTTCCGAGCTATCGGTATGCGCGCCTGTTATGTAGTTAAATACTATACGGGGGTTAATAGCCAGCAGGGTTTTAGCAAAGTGCAGGGTAGTATCGTAAGTGATAACGGTGTACTTTTCCTCGTTCAAGCCTACCGAGCTGATACCCGCGCAGTAAAAGCAGGCATCATAACTTTGCAGCGCATCGCTGTGTTCCTCTATCTTTAAAAAGTCGGTCACCAGCAATTCTTTAAGTTTAGGGTGTGTAATAGGCGATGGCCGCCTGTTTACCATGAGTATAGCTGTTACGGCGTTGTTTTGCAGGCATTCTAACAATACACCTTCGCCCGCCATACCGGTGGCGCCCGTTAATATGATCTTCATTGTTTGTTTTATGATAACGTAAATACTAAAGTAAAGCAATTAGCCGCGCTATTGCCTCATTTTGAGGTAAAGATATGGCTAATGACGAACGGTAGTTTTGTTGAGAAGTTCAATTTGCTTTGTTGAAAAGTTCATCTGCGCAGCCCTAAAATGAAAATTTGCAAACTATTTTCATTTTAAAGTGGCATTAACTGAGGCGAAAATGTGGCTTTAAACCCAATTAAAAGCTATGTTAAACTATCTTAAGTGTTTTTTTAACACTTTTTACCATTATCTTATTGACACTTCAGATTTTTATTTTACATTTGATATTATAATCAATTAACAGAAACCGTTAATACCTCTTTTTATGAAAAATACAGGGCTCGCCAATGGTCGGCTGTATACGCATTTTTTGCTTACGGCATTTCTTATGTTCAATTATATATTTGATAATCAAATTTATAGATATGAAACTGCCTCCTGTTCTCTTAATATAACTATATAAAAATATACTGAATATTTTACATTACATCAGCTATAACTGATACGGGATTATAAGTTTATTGACAACTTTAAAATATCAAACGATATTTTTTTTGTTCATTTTAATAAGTGTTATAAGTACAATATATAATTCTGTGAATTTGCTTTTACAGATAATAATGCCAATTAATAAATATGATGCAGTTCAACTAACAAAATCAACAACAAACCAACAAATCAAACAAACCAATTAAATTTTATGAGAAAAGATTTACAACACGAACCTGCGTTTGTGCGCGGGTATCTGTCGCGGTTTCCCGGCAGATGGTTGCGGAATGGCAGCAGGAGGCTGATCATTGCGCTGATTTTATCTTGTGTAACCCTCACCACCGCCTTTGCGCAAACCAAGGTTACGGGTGTGGTAACTGATGAAAAGGGAGTGCCATTGCCCGGCGTTACCTTGTTAGATAAAACGAGCAAAGCGGGTGTAGCCACCGATATTGACGGTAAGTTTTCGCTTAATATAAGCGCCAACACCACTTTAGAGGTAAAATACATTGGTTATACCACTAAAGATGTAGCCGTGCAGCCCGGCCAAAACATTACGGTGCAGCTTATCCCCACCAATAACGATTTGGAAGAGGTAGTGGTGGTAGCTTATGGTACGCAAAAGAAAGCCAGCGTAACCGGCGCGATAAGCACCGTTAAATCTGCCGACCTGGTTCGCACGCCATCAATAGCGGCAACCAGCGCGTTGGTAGGTAAGGTACCGGGTATCAACTCACGTACTACCGATTCAAGGCCGGGTAATGGTACCAGCATCCAGATCCGTAACCTCGGTAACCCTTTGTATGTAATTGATGGGGTAACCTACAGCACCTCAAACGGTACTGATGGGTTTGGTTATAATACAGGTATCTCTGGTGAAAATGCTTTTAACCAGTTGGGTTTGGATGATATTGAGAGTATTACTGTATTAAAAGATGCGTCGGCATCCATATATGGTTTGGCGGCCGGTAACGGTGTTATATTGGTAACCACCAAACGCGGTAAAAAAGGTGAGGATGCCAAGATCAACTTATCCGGCTATTATGGTTTGCAAAACTTCACACGTTTCCCACGCCCGGCAAATGCGGGACAGTACATAAGGGGACTTGCGCAATCTATTCAAAATCTTGGCGGCGACCCATCAACATTGTATCCGGCTGATGAATTGATGAAATGGGAAACCCAGGCAGATAAAGCCCACCTGAACAATGATTATTATGAATTTGTTACTCGCCCTAATGTGCCGCAGTATAATGTAAGCGCCAATGTTGCAGGCGGTTCGGCAACATCTACTTACTATTTGGCGGTTAACCATGTAAGCCAGGATGCCATAATTAAGGATTTTAAATTTAAACGTACAAACCTGCAAAGTAATATCAGCAGCACAATAGCTAAAGGATTTACCGTAGGCGCCCAATTGAGCGGACGTTTAGAAGACAGGCACAACGTAGGTGTACCGGGTTTGGACGATTTTTTTAACCCCTTGCTAAGTATAGGCAGTATGTGGCCTACCGAAAAGGCTTATGCCAATGATAACCCACTGTACATCAATCAAACACACAATGTAAACGTTAATCCGGCAACTTACAAAAACGATGTGACCGGTTATATTGACAATATAACCCGTGCCATGAGCGCCAAGTTTAACGCGCAGTACGATTTTAAATTCGGTCTGTCAATTAAAGGTTTATATTCTTATGATTTCCTGAACGAAGATTTTGAAGGCTTTGAGTATACCTATCCGGCTTATATCTACGATGAAACTACCGGCCAATACAATGATCGTGCTGCCAACGGAGCCTTGTACGGTAACCAAAACCCATGGCGCGAAACACATAAAAGAAACGTTATTTCAAAATTTTCGCAGTTACAATTGAACTATGCCAAAAAGTTTGGTGATCATGATATATCGGCCGTAGTGGCGTATGAAAGGCGCGAAAGCGAAAACAAATACCAGGCGCTGCACTCGGTACCTCCTAATAATATTATTGTAACACAGTTGTTTCCAGATGTTGATTATTTGGGCGATTCCCGTTACCAGGAGGCATTTGAAGGTGTTGCATCAAGGATAAATTACAGCTATAAAAATAAATACCTCATAGAAGGTGTGGCCCGTTATGATGGTTCGTTTTTGTACCGTAATGGTAGCCGGTTTGGTTTCTTTCCCGGTGTTACGGCAGGCTGGCGCATAACACAAGAGGGTTTTATGAAGCGTTTTGCAAACACTATAAATGATTTGAAACTGCGTTTCTCGTATGGTGAAACAGGTACCTCGCTGCAAGACGGCGCCGGAAATTATTATGCGCCGGGCCCATTTGCTTATTTGGGTGGTTATAATACTAATGCAGGCAGCGCGGTGCTTGACGGTACATTTTACAACGGCGTAGTGCCACGAGGTATACCTACTACAACTATATCGTGGTTGCGCAACAAAATGCTGAACGTGGGTTTTGATTTTACTGTGTTTACTCACTTCAGTGGGCAGTTTGATGTATTCCGCCGTACCAGGGCCGGCTTCCCGGCAATAAGAAATGAGGTGGTTTTACCCGGAGAAATAGGATATGATCTGCCTCCCGAAAACTTAAACTCCGATATAACACAGGGTTTAGACGGATCAATAGTTTACACAAACAAAGTGGGGCAGGTTGATTTCTCTATAGGTGGCAACGCGAGTTTAGGCCGTAACAAAACAGATTATGTGTACAGGGAACGTTTTGGTAACTCTTATGAACAATACAGGCTGGGGCAAGCAGGCCGGTGGACAGGCGTTAACTTTGGCCATCACATTATAGGTCGTTTTGAGTCGCAGCAACAAATAAATGATTACCCGGTAAATATTGATGGTGCCGCTAATACAACATTATTACCCGGCGATTTGATATACGAAGATTTGAATGGCGACGGTGTAATAAACCAATATGACGAACGGCCAATTGGATATGCCGAAGGTGCATTGCCATACTTTAATTACGGTGTTAATGGTCGCGTTAGCTATAAAGGCATATCACTGGCCTTTGATTTTGCCGGTGCTACTATGCAAACATTTTATAGGGATTATGAGTTGAAGTACCCTTTTCAAAACAATGGTAACTCACCTACCTATATGTTAACTGACGCCTGGCACAGGGCCGATCTTTATGACCCGAATAGCGCATGGTTACCGGGTACCTATCCGGCATTGAGAAAAGATAACAATAACTTATCTATTTTCAGGGTGCCTAATGCTTTATCAAATAAGGTGTTTTTGCCCGGGCGTAATGAAAATGACGCACCTAACTTCAGAAATGATTTTTGGACCACAAACATCAATTACTTCAGGCTTAAAAACTTGCAGTTAGGTTATACTTTTCCGCAAAATATTATTAAAAAAATGGGTTTAAGCGCCCTTAGGGTATATGTTACAGGTACCAATCTTTTCTCATTTGATAATGTGAAAGGATACCAGATCGATCCGGAAATATCAGCTATAAACGGATTGGCATACCCGCAACAAAAGATATACACATTTGGCTTTAATTTAACCTTGTAAACGTTAGATCATGAAAAAGATTTTATATAGATGCTTGATGTTTAGCCTTGCCCTGGTGCTGGTGGCGGCAACAAGCTGCAGAAAAAATTTCCTGGAATTGCAACCCGTTAGTATAGTTACCGACGAAGATTTATGGAAAGACCAAAAATTGATCATTGGCCTCTTAGCCAATTACTATAACCGTATGCCTACAGATATGGGGCTTACCGATCAGGCCGGTTCGCAATGGCGCGATATGGCAGCTTATGATGATGCCATGTGGTCGGGCCAAACTAATGCCGATCTCGAAGCACGTAATAATATCACGAATTACAGCGCCAGTCGTTGGTTCTTGTATGATTACTTTTTTATTCGCGATTTGAACCTGGCAATTGAAAACGTTGATAAGTACGGTGCATCAACCTTAACAGAAGCACAGCGTACGCAACTGAAAGCCGAATTCAGGTTTATAAGAGCCTACCAGTATTTTGAAATGGTAAAGCGCGAAGGCGGGGTGCCATTGGTTACCAAACAACTCATTTACGATTTCAGCGGCGACCCAACACCTTTGCAGCAACCGCGTAACAAAGAGGCCGAAGTATATGATTTTATAGGCAGCGAGATGGATGCTATAAAAGATGATATAGCTAATGGTACCAGTGTAAGTCGTGCCAATAAATACACCTGCCTCGCGCTTAAAAGCCGCGCGATGTTGTACGCTGCAAGTATTGCCAAATACAATGCCTTGCTTACTCCATCAATAACTTTACCGGGTGGTGAGGTAGGTATACCGGCAAGCCGTGCCAATGAATATTATCAAAAAGCGCTTGATGCGTCAAAAGAGGTGATCAATAGCGGCTCTTATGAATTGTACAACAGCAACCCTGATGCAGGCGAGAATTTTTATGAGGCCATCCGTAACAAAACCGGTAATAAAGAGGTGCTGTTTGTACGTGATTTTTTAACCTCAAAAGCAAAAAAACACGGGTTTACTTATGATAATATAGCCCGTGGCTTACGTGAAGATAACCTAAGCTCATCAAGCGTTACGCCATCGCTAAACCTGGTTGAAAGTTACCAGAACCTCGATGGTACCAGCGGTGAACTGAAATTGCGTAATGCCGGTAATACTGATTATTTGTATTACAATAACGTGTCAGATGTTTTTGCCGGTAAAGATGCCCGTATGTACGGAACAGTGATCTATCCGGGTGCTCCGTTTAAAGGCACCAGTGTTGATATGCAGGCCGGCGTTGCCGTTTGGAATGCAGGCTCAGGCTCATACACTTTTCAGGAAGGTGCAGATTTAGGTACAAATTACACCGATGGTAAGCTGCTGGTATCGGCTTCGGGCCCGCACCGCAGTATTGCCGAGGTGTCAAATACAGGTTTTTACCTGCGTAAATATATCGATCAGGGTGGTGGTACCAGTACCCGTGGTATACAAAGCGATGTGTGGTGGGTTTGGTTCCGCTTAAGCGAAATGTACCTTAACGCCGCCGAAGCCGCCTTTGAACTGGGCGAAACAGGGCAGGCAGTAACCTATATTAACCCGATACGCCAGCGCGCAGGCTTTACCGGTGCTAATTTGTACACTACAGCAACAATTACCCGTGATAAAATAAGGGCCGAGTTCAGATCTGAATTTGCCTTTGAAGATCACCGTGTATGGGATTTAAAACGCTGGAGAATAGCCGATAAAGTTTGGAATGGCAGTGCTGGCAATCCGGACGCGGTAGTATACAGCTTATATCCGTACAGGGTTATACGCCCCGGTGATGCTGCCCGCGATGGTAAATACATATATGTAAAAATGGTAGCGCCACGTTTTAAATCACCAAGGTTCTTCCAAAATTTCAATTATTACTCACGGTTTGATCAATCCATCCTTAACCGTAACCCTAAAATTGTTCAAAATCCATTTAACTAATTATGAGCATCATGAAAGTCAGATCATATATATATAGCCTGTTATTATTGCTGGTAATAGCAGGGGCAAGCAGTTGCAAAAAAGACAACTATGAAGCGCCAAAATCAAAACTATCAGGCCGGGTTGTTTTTAATGGCCAACCTATAGGAGTAAGGTCAAACCAAGTTCAGCTGGAGCTTTGGCAGCACGGCTACGATTTTTTTAATAAGATACAGATATTTGTTGACCAGAACGGTTCGTTTTCTGCCTTGGTTTTCGATGGCGATTACAAACTTACCCGCCTGCCCGGATCCGGTCCGTGGGTAACGCAAACAGACTCCATTGACGTGCATGTTAGCGGCAACACCATTGTTGATGTACCGGTAACACCCTATTTCGCTGTAACCAATGCTGCTTATACCAGGAGCGGGAATGACATTACCGCATCTGTAACAATCGCACGGGGCGATCAGGGCAGTCAGCTTGAGCAGGTACGGTTGTATGTTTTCAGAACTACACTGCTTGATCAGGATAATAACAGCGCTATTGGCGTAGTTAACGGTGCTGCGGTAACACCGGGTACGCCATTTAACGCCACCGTAACTATACCGGCAGCCTTAACCGGCGCCGATGCGGTATATGTGCGTGTAGGTGTAAAAACGGTAGGCGCAAATGAGCTGGCCTATTCGGCACCGCAAAAAATACAACTTAAATAATACAGAAAAAGCAGGGTGTAAAAGCCCTGCTTTTTTTATGATGATAGTGATTTTATCAGCTATTTGATCTCCAGTTTATAACCTTTGCCGTGTATGTTGATCAATTGTATCGATGGGTTATTTTCGAGCTTCTTGCGCAATTTTGATATAAACATATCCAGGCTACGGCCTACAATTACGCCTTCATCTTCCCATAGCTCCTTTTGCAGGCGGCTTCGTTCAACAATTTCGTTTGGCGATTGAGCAAAGATCAGTAACAGTTTATTTTCTTTAGCGGTGAGTTTTGTTATGGTTTGGTTATTTAGGAGTTGTTTTTTCTCGTGATAGAATATCGTATCATCGCCAAGTTTATAATGGTCAATACCGGTATTATTTGATTCAGCTACCTCTTTCCGCGATTTAACCGATTTCGAGATGATCAGCCCAATAAAGGCCAGTAAAGGAATACCACCTAACAAATATCCTTTTTGAGGTAGGGGTATACCACTGCTTTTAAATTTTAATTCAATAAGATAACAGTTTTTAGGCTGGTTACGGCCGGTGCAGGCTACAATATTGTCCTTCGAGTTTTTGAATATGGCATAGCCATATATTACTTCCTTGCCGGTGCAATTTAATACGTTAACAATGTAATCGTTGGCAATCTTCTCTTTGGCCAGTGTGCGGCTTATTATCTTTTCCAGCGAATCGGGCTGAAAAGAAAAATCGTTTTCAAACCTTATCTGGTACTCATTTTCGGCTATTTTTTTTACCGGCAATACCCTCGATGTACTGTCGCCCGATTGCAGGAGCACCTCATGGCCTATTTTTCGGAACAATAATTCTTTCCTGGCTGTATCAAAATCATCGGTACCGGCCCTGCTAAAAGCAGCGCACAATAACGTTAAAAACAACAAAACGGTGAGCCCCAGCAGGTATTTTGTTTTGGTTTTCAGGAGTACTTTATAACCGGCCATATCTATACGGATTGATTTTACAAAGTTTACAATTTTATTTACAATAATCATCATAGCTAAAGTATTGCGTGTAAGTAGGTTTGCTGCATCAAAATATATTAAACCATGCTAAACAAACTTACCATTATCCTGCTGTTCGCCATGTTTCAACTTACTGCTTATGGCCAGCAAACATACCGTTTGGATATCAAAAAAAGCAAACTTTTATGGAACGGGCAGAAAACGATGGGTGGCCATTTCGGTTACATCCTTTTTAATGCAGGTACCCTGAACTATACGTCCGAAGGTGAGCGTAAAGATGGCACTTTCACCATTGATATGAACACGATGCGCGCCACCGATCATACTAAAGAGGGTAAAAATAAAAAAGTAGATGACGAGTTGCGTACCCCCGGCTTTTTTGATGTGGCCCAGTATCCAACCGCCACCATGGCGGTTAAACAGATTATCCATACAGAGCAAGCAAATAATTACAAAGTAACGGGCGACCTAACCATCAAAGGAATCACCAACCCAATTACGTTTACTGCCCTTATAAAAGGCACAGGAAATACACTTACCGCGACGGCAGCAACCCAGATAAACCGCGTAAAATGGCGTATCGATTTTCAGCCTAAAAAAGGTGACTGGAACCTGTTTGCCGCTATAAAAGATGAAATGATCACCGAGAATATTGATATTTCCCTGAATCTGGTTTTTAATAAATAGGATTTTTGCAAAAAGCCCGGCTGCTGTTACAACCGGGCTCCACTATTTAAAACTTGTTATTACAAAGCTTCAGTATATTTTTTAAAGTTATCCAGGATAGCCTGCCAGCCGCCGCGTTGCATTTCGATGGGGTTGGTTTCTTCCGGGTCGAAGGTTTCTGTTACTTTGGTGCCCTCAATTTCTTTAGTGAAGGTGATGCTTACTTTTCTGCCATCGCCAAGGCCGTAAGCAATAAGGCTGTAGGGCTGCACATCGGTATAAGTACCGCCAAAATCAAAACTGAAACTGCCATCTTTTGCGGCCATAGTGGTCGAAAAGTTACCGCCTGTACGCAAATCATTTTCGGCATGAGGGGCATGCCAGTCGTCGGATGCCTGGCACCATTTAGTGATATGTTCGGGTTGGCTCCAGCTATCCCAAACCTTTTCAATAGGTGCGTTAACAATAGTTTCTACAGTAATTGCTTTGCTTGTGGTTTCCATAGTAATATTGGTTAGTGATTTTGTTGAATTTTAATAAGATAAAGATAGGAGAAGCTGCCTGCTTTAAAAAGGTGTAATTGTGCCAAATTGCGGGGTATTTATGGCAATATATATAACAATTAAAACCTGATAATATCCGTATCGGGAGGTGTATGGCCAAGCAATCGGCACATGGTCATGATCTGCCCTTTATGATGAAACTCATGGGCGAACGCGTGCGTGTAAATTTCCAGCGGAGTAGCGGTAACGGGTCGGTTACGCGGGAGTACAGCGCTGATGGGATCATTTAATGTTTGCGCGAATCGATTCAGGAATTCATCCACATAAGCATCCGCGTTAGCAAATAATTGTTTTACAGCATCAATGGTGATTACGTCGCTTTCTTCAATGATCGCTACTCCTTTATTCATGGCGAAGTTTGCCAGCCAGTGCGTATACACATTGGCATTGTGTACCAGTAGGTACCGTACATCGCTGCCGTTAAACTCGGGTATGGGTTTAACGGCAGTCGTGCTTTACTTCATTCGCCACAAAATTGAGTACGAAAGCCCTTGAACCGCATAATAAGGCATATTGTTGTTTTAAGATGGATACCATATTACAAGATAACGAACTATTTTATCATCACACAAATCAACAATTTACGCCAATTGTTAATTAAACGGATTTCTTACTAATCATCATCGTCATCTTTTTTGATTTCCAGTATTACAAAGGCGCTCCGTTTAGGTGATGGCATTACGGAGTCTTCTCCTTTCACAGATTTCCAAACCACTTCGTTCAAATCCAGATCGGGGGCGGCATCTTCTTTGGCGAAGTTGAACAAGGCCGATCTTTTGCTGCTTTCGTTTACGGCAACATTGCGCCTGTCGAGGTCTATCAACGCTGGTTTTACTTTGTAAGGCGTAAAATCTGCTTTGCTGGTAAAGCATTCGTATAGCGGGATAGCGGCAGCATCGTATTGGCTCATCGGCGGCAGGCCTAATATGAGTTCCATAGTACGCAAAAAGCCGGAGGTGGAGTACATGGTATGTACCACGGCGTTGCGTTTTACATAAGGACCAACCACAAAAGCAGGCGAACGGTGCGCATCCACGTGGTCGGGGCCGTTTTGGGCATCATCTTCCAGTATAAACACTACCGATTCCTTCCATATCGGGCTGTTTGATAAATGTTCTATAAAGCGGCCTATAGCCAGGTCATTATCAGCCACAGCCGCGGCAGGCGAAATTTTGCCTAAACGCTGTCCGCTGGTATGGTCGTTTGAAATGCGGATGGTATTAAACTGCGGAACGGCGTTAATAGTAAGCAACGAATCAAAATCTTGTTGCCAGGCATCAACACGCACCTGATCTTTAATATCCATATTAAAGCCCGGCGATTTAGGTGAAATATGCCCTTCCAGTGCTTTAATGTTGGCCTTACCATTGTCGCTGAATTCGCCATAGCTGCGGTAGCTGATGCCGGCTCGTTTACAATAATCCCATATAAAGCCGTCGCGCGGGTAGGTGGCCGGTCGGCCGCCCTCAAAAGAGGTACTGCCGCCACGGTTACCATAACTGGTAGGCCATGTTTTTTCAACTATGTCGGTAGCATATGCGGCCATGCTCCAGTTATGGCCGTCGGCGCTTACTTCTGCATCCACGTAAAAATTATCAAGCAATACAAAATCTTTGGCGAGGGCATGGTGGTTTGGAGTAACCTTTTGGCCAAACAAACAAAGCGTAGTATCGCCATTGCCTTCAGGCATATCGCCCAGCACCTGGTCGTACGTGCGGTTTTCTTTTATAATATAAAAAATATGCTTAATGGGCGATTTTTCGCCTGGCTTACGCGGAACCGGGTTATTGGCTTCGCCCTCGGCCTGTGCTACTTTTTTGTTGGTAAAGGGCGTATTGGCATAAACTTCTCGGGTATAGGTTTTTAGCACTTCAGGTTTAGGCGCATCAATAAATAACAACGATCCCTTGAATAAGCCTGCTATATATTGCAGTTTGCTGTTGGGTGTACTGCCTGTATGGTAACCGCTGTTATCGGCCTTTGAAACAGGTTGCGGCCCTTGTGGGTTAGCCATTGATGTTAAACCTTTGCCATTGGCCACCAGTATTTTGCGCCCCAGTGTTTTTACGTTGGTAGGGTACCAGCCCACGGGGATAAAACCCATGCTTTTGCTGTAACCGGGTTTGGTTAAATCAAAAACGGCCAGGCAATTATTATCGGCGTTAGCAATATAAAGTGTTTTTTCGTTTGATGACAGTGCCAGCCCGTTGGTGGTTGACCCGGTGAGCATGGTAGGGTATAACGAGGTGGATATGGTTTCAACCACCTTGTTGTTAAGCGTATTTATGATGGATACCGTATTATCGCTGGCATTAGCCACAAAAAGCGTATTGCCTTTTTTGTTGAGCAATAATTCGTTGGGGTGATTGCCTGTGATAATGGTAGTTGTGATGTTGCCCGCAGCGATATTATAAACGGCCACCTTATCGCTTCCCCAAAGTGAAATATATAGCGTTTTTTCGTCGGGAGATAGAACGCAGCTGTAAGCAATGTTAGCCAGTTTTACCTTTTTTAAGATGTTATGTGCTGCCGGATCAATTACATATAGCGAGCTGTCCTCTTTAGTTACGGCGTATAAACGGTTATTGCTTTTGTTTACCACCATACCTGTCGGGCAAATTTTACCCTTTGGCCATGGCTGGCCCAGTGTTATAGTATCAGCCTGCCCCAGTTTATTGTTTTTCGTGCTGAAGTTCAATATCCAGTTATCGTTACCACCCGATACATACAGTTGTTTTTCATCCCGGCTGAAGGCCAAACCATACCACGATTTGCCAAGCTCCTTTTGATCGAGCAGTTGTTCCGTTTTAGGGTCTATAAGCTGTACCGATTGAGTGCTTTGGCCGTTATTAGTTACTGCCAATAACTTGCCCGACGCGCTTAACTGCATATTCAACGGCAAATCGCCCAGCGTTAACGTCCGCCCCGCCGGACTGATCTTCCAGCCATTGGGCAGCATGATCTGGTTGCTTTGCTTAACCTTGCCCGGCCGTTGCTGCGCTATTGCGCTAATATGCAGAAACGTACACAAAACGGTGATAACTGAAAGTGACTTTCTCATAGCAGGCAAATAACCTTATTAAAGTTAAGCTATTGTTACGTGATGGTAAATGATGGCTACATCAGTGTAAATGCTTAGTTACTTATTGTACAACCGCAGCTTATCCCTAATATAGGCTCCTGCCGGGCTTAGTTCTGCCGGTTTCCAGTTGCCGTTTACATTGGCGCCGCCAATTAATATACCGGTGGTTTCGGCTTTGTCGGTAAGGTTCCAGTCGGCCCAGCTGAGTTGGTTGTATTCAAGCCACTTAAGCCATGCTTCGGTTTTAGCTTTGTCGAATACACCATCGCCGTTTGATTCACCCACACCCCATTCGGTAACAAATAGCGGTAGCCTTGCCTTGATCGCTTTGTCTGCTTTTGCCCGCAAATTTTCCTGATGGTATGGGTCGGATGCGTAGAAATGGAAGGAATAGGCGATGTTATTGTAATCCTTGATAGGATCGAGCGCGGCAATGTTTACATCCTGATCCCAACGCGGACTGCCCACAATGATCAGGTTCTTACTATCGTATTTGCGTATCACCGGTATTACTTCATTCGCATACTTTTTTATAACCAGCCAGCTGATGTCTTCGGGCTCATTCCATATCTCGTAAATTACGTTGGGTACGCCCTTGTATTTTTGTGCCATAGTCGCGAAAAAGCGTTTGGCCTGCCCAAGGTGCTGATGCGCGTTATGATCGTGCCAGTCTATCAATACATATACGCCGTTTTTAATACACTGATCTATAATGGTGCTGATCAGCTTTACCTGCTTAACAGAATCCTGCAAATACCCGCCTTCATGCTCAATAGCCATAGAAGCCCTAATGATGGTCGCCTTAAAATCGGTACAAAGCCAGTTGACCACATTGCTGTTGTAGTACTTTTGCCCTTCCCAAATACTCCAGGACATACTGATGCCCCTTAATTGCGGCGCTTTGCCATGCTGGTTAACTACCTGCCCGTTCTTTACCTGTAGCCAGCCATTTTTAGCAACGGGTTTTTGCGCTATACTTTGCAAATGAGTAAAGCAAACAGCACAGACAATAAGCAGAGCCACGATGTATTTATGGTTTTTCATAATTGGTTTATTAGGAATATAAAAATAAGCTTTTAGGCTTACTCATCAATATTTATTTAGGGCGGATTGACGTGCTGTTACCATCGCCATAATTGCATCGTTATGGCCTGATTAAAACCAAACAGTATTAATTTAAGTTGTAAAGGAAGTCCCGCAGGTGTTTAGAGGCTGTTTGAGATGGGGCTGATTTATTATTAGCGGATCTTTTAACTATGGATATTAACAAGATTTATAATCACGCTGTTAACTGGCTTATCGATTACGGTCCTCGTTTCATACTGGGTATGGTGATCTTATTTGCAGGGCTTTGGCTCATTAAACTGATACTCAACCGGTCGCAATCGGGCTTGCATAAAAAGGGAGTCGACCCAACGGTTAAGCCCTTCCTGATGAGTTTGGTAGGTGTGGTACTGCGGGTGATATTGGTGCTATCCGTAATGCAGATCATCGGGATACAACTAACCTTATTTACGGCAGTTGTAGGCGCCATTGGCGTAGCAGCGGGACTGGCTTTATCCGGAACTTTGCAAAATTTTGCAAGCGGTATCCTCATCCTGCTGCTTAAACCCTTTGTAGTAGGCGATAACATTATTACCCAGGGACTGGAAGGTACGGTAGTATCCATCCAGATATTTTATACGCTGGTGCGTACGTTTGATAACCGTTCGGTAATTGTGCCCAACAGCAAGCTCTCTAACGAGGTGATCATCAACATCAGCCGCGAGGGAAACCGCAGGCTCGATATCGAACTGAAATTCAGCAATGCTATTGATATTAAAGAAGTAAAATCGGTAATTAACGAATCTATCAACCGTTCGCAAAATATCCTCGAAAAGCCGGAACGCCGTATAGGCGTTGCCGTTTTAGAGAGCGATGGTTACAAAATAGGTGTGAACGTTTGGGTGAATGCCCATGGGTTTTACGACACCAAGCTGGCTTTGCAGGAAACTATTTTGCAGGATATTAAAGATTCGGGGATAAAACTGGCAGGTATGTAACACGCCAAAGCGAAGGCGCTAAACCTTTGCTTTGGTAGATAATACCACTACGGCCACCGCCATTACAGCCAAAAAGCTGAACGATGCACGCAGCGTAAATGCCCCGGCTAAAAAGCCAATAACCGGCGGACCGATCAAAAAGCCGATAAACGCGATGGTAGATACCGCCGCAATTGCCGCGCCTGGTTGCATGGTTGTTGATTTACCTGCCGCGCTGTATACCATTGGCACTACCGATGAGATACCCGCGCCTACAAACATAAAACCGATGATAGCCGTTAACAGGCTCGGGAACAATACCGCTATAAGCAGACCGATGGCGCTAAGCGTGCCGCTTACCTGCAAGGTACGCCTAAGACCAAAACGTGCGGCAAAACGATCGGCAACGAAACGGCCGGATGCCATGGTGCACATACAGGCCGTGTAGCCTGCGCCTATCCAGCCTTTTTCGGCCAGTATTATCTTTTTAAAGTAGATTACGCTCCAATCAAACATGGCACCTTCAACCACCATCGAACAAAAGGCGATCAGGCCGAGGGTGATCAATGATTTATCGGGCATTACAAATGCAGGGCCTGTACTTGCCGGGGTGTGGTCGTTATGCAGGTAACGCCAGCTAACTATCACCGTTATAATGGTAATGGCGGCTATAATGGCGAAGTGCGGCGCAGGCAATACGCCCTTGCCTATCATAAATGTACCTATACTGGCACCCACAAAACCCGCCAAACTCCACACGCCGTGAAATGAAGCCATAATGGGTTTGCTATACAAGCCTTCGGTGGCAACGGCCTGGGTATTAACCGATATGTTGGCGGCATTACTGCTGATACCGAACAATATTAAACATAAAACTAACTGGTAAACTTCTGTTACCGCGCCGAGGGTAACCAGCATTAAGCCATAAGTGCTAATGGCCGCTGCCAATACCTTGCGGCTGCCAATTTTTGTAACGGCCCAGCCTGATAGGGGCAGGGAGATCATCAGGCCAACCGGCAGGGCAAACAGCACACCGCCCAGCGCGGCGTCTGAAAGATTAAGCTTTTGTTGTATAGTTGCAATGCGCGAAGCCCAGCTGGCGAAACATAAACCGGCTACAAAGAACATGGCAGCTACTGCGGTGCGGATAATTTTTGGTGCGTAAACCATTTATATATGTAAGATAAAAAAGATTAAACAAATAATAGCATTCATTTCGATATGCAATATTTTGCAACAAATATCTAAATAATTGCAATATATTGCAAAATTAATATTTATATTTGCTTAACATTGCAATCATGATCAAAGAAGAGCGCTTACAATTGATACTCGGGCAGGTATCTAAAGACGGAAAAGTACTGTTGGGTAATTTGAGCCAGCACCTCAATGTATCTGAAGATACTGTTCGCCGTGATATTAAGGAGTTGTCAGACAGGGGATTACTTAAGTCGGTAAGGGGAGGAGCTATGGCGCATTCGCCGGTGCCGCACAATTTTAGGGACAGGGAGAAGCAGGACATCAGCCAAAAGAAAATTATTGCAAGTAAAGCGCTAAGTTTTTTAAAAGATGGGCAAGTGGTAATCTTTGACGGTGGTACATCGGCCTTAGCTATCGCCGAAAACCTGCCCGACGACCTGAAAATTACGGTGGTGACCAACAGTTTTCCGATAGCGAGCGTACTGGAAGATCACCCTGCTACCGATGTGATATTTGCGGGCGGCAGGCTTAGCAAATCGTCTTTTACCACTACAGGCTACGAAACCGTGCAGGCATTTAAGAACGTAAGGGCCGATATTTGTTTTTTAGGTGTATGCAGTATTGATGCCGAAACCGGCCTCACCACAATGGATTACGAAGATGCGCAGCTGAAAAAGACCATGGTTGCCACCTCAAAACACATCATCGCGCTATCTACCATTACCAAAACCAATACTGCCGAAGCCTTTTACGTTTGCCCTATTACTGACCTGGATACGGTGATCACCGATGTATCGCCCGAAAGTGAGGAGTTGAAAGTATACGTAGAAGCCGGTATACAGGTGCTATAAAAAAGGGAACCCGAAGGCTCCCTCTATCATCATTAATTATATATGACTCGTAACTACTAATGATCTTGTGTGTAAAAGGTTAGTTCTTCCATGGTCATGAAGCTGCCATTACCCCAGTTGGTCAGCAGTTTAAACCTCAAGTACCGGTATTTACCAATATTGGCAGGGAATTTGAATTCCTCTCCCGCAAGGGCGTAGGCCACATCGGCGGCACTGTTTTGGCCGAGTGGTAAGCCTGATGGTTTGATAGATTCACAATCAAGTAATTTGGTCCAGCTATCCCAGCTTCCGTTAGGGTTTGGGTTATTGCTGCCGTATACTTCAAATGTTTTGGCGCTTTCGAGGTTGTACAGCCTGTCGTTAGCCTGCCACATTTTAAAGCGGCTTAGTTTGGTGGTTACCCCGGTATCAAAAGTAAACGGAACCGGTTTGGTTGATTTACTGGCAAAACCAGGTGTGCTGTAACGCTCATCCCAAAGATAGGGTAGCAGCCAGCCATAGCCGCCTTCGTCCACATCACCCGGCAATAGCATCGCCACAAATTTTGATTTATCAAGCATACGTTCAAAAAACGGCAGTTTAGTTACCGCGACTGGCGGTGAAAATGTTTCAAACGCCAGCGAATCAGGCTTAAATAATGACCTGTAAGTTAATGAACTTTCATCTTTATAGTCGCTTAAGCGGGTATCGGTTTCCGATGGCGGGATGATGATGGTTTTGGCAGCGCCATTACTGTCAAAATATTTTAATTCTATCCCTACCTCGCCACCTGCGGCATCGCCCCAAAGTAATTGCGCCTTGCCATCGGCCGAAAAACCAACCGATTTAAGCGTGCGATTCTCTAAGGAGGTAAGGTAGCTATCGCCGTAAACAATACCCGCCACGTTTACCACTACCGATCTGTGGTTCTCTTTATCAAAGGTGTAGATGTTGAAATTGTAATTGCCCTCGCTAAGATCGCTGATATCGATATTGGCGGTATCTTTACCTGTGGTGCGTGTTACGGCAAGTTCGGTAGAATCTTGTCCATCGTTCCAGTAAACTTTTATTTTGGTTACCAGCGGATCGTTGCCCAGCACTACCGCCAGCCTCAATTTTTTATAACCCGGTTGCACGATCACCGAGTCTGCCCGGCCGGGATAGGTAATTTCGCCGCCCTTTTCAAAACTTTTGTATGCGTCTTCTTTTGTACATGCGGCTAATAGCATGCCCATAATGAGCAGGTATAGCGGCACTAAATATTTTATTGGTTTCATAAACTTAATATTTTAATTGTTACCTATTTTGTGTCGCCCCACATCATTATTTCGTTAAAGTTCACGTACGAGCCGTTCGACCAGTTTTTGAGCGTTTTGAACCTGATGTAACGCACTTTAGGCGCATCGATAGAGAAGGTGATGGTTTCACCTGCATTGGCCGCGTCAATATCATCCTGCGATAGCTGTCCGTTCGGTAAGCCTGATGGCTTAACCTGTGTATGGGTGGCCAGCAGTGTCCAGCCGGTATAGCTGCCATCGGGGTTAGGGTTTTCGGTTCCCCAAATTTCAACCACACGCGGTGTGTGCAGGTTGAAATAGAAACCCATCCGCATAAAGTAGCTCATACGGCTCAATTTGGCCGATACGCCCATATCATAAGTGAACCATTGTGGCATACGCGCGGCATCGCCTGTATGGTACATGAGGTCGTTACCGAGATTGCCATCAAACAAACCGGCTATATTACCGCTATAGCCCAGCGGTGCGTCGGTAGGTAAAACAAGGCCTTTCATTCTCGTTCTGTCCAGCCTTTCTTCAAACAATGGGGTAAGGTTAAACAGTAAGGTATCCGACAAATTGCCGAACCTGTCGCGCACGTAAATGCCGAATTTGGTTTCTACAGATTGCAGCCCGCGGGTAGCGAAATCGCCTTTTTTAAGCTTCGTGTAAAAGGTGTTGATGGGTACAAATTCGCCAAGGCTATCGTTTGATAATATCACCACGGCCAGGCTATTGCCTGTTTGATTTTTGAAATTAACGGTTAACCCGCCAAAATCCGGTGTTATGGCAAGGCTGTCGCGTACCAGTTGAAATGGTGGACGTTTTGGGTGCACAGTAACCATTAACGGTGCCGAAGCGTTTTCGCCCTTATCGACCGCATATAAAGTAACCTGGTAGGCCGATGTATCTGCAAAGCCCTCTACAGTAAGCTGGCTGTTATAACGGCTCACTTTGGTTTCGCGCACTACGCCCTGTTTGGTGGTATACACGGCTCTGATGTACAACAGGTCCGGGTCCGACGGTACGTTAAAGCTTATGGTTGCCGCGCCATTCAGATTGGTGATCACCGCGTTGGTTATCGGTCCCGGTGCTTTGCCGTCGTTTTCTACAGGTGCTAATACCCCCTGCTTGCACGAGTTGATGATCAGTAGCATCATCAAGCCGGTACAGCATATATATAGTATCTTTTTCATCGTTTTATATTTATATATAAATTGTGTTTAACTCAACTGCGTACTTACCAGCCTGGGTTTTGTACCAGGTTAGGGTTGATCTGCAAATCGTACTCTTTAATAGGCCAGAAGTAATCTCTCGGACCGGTAAACTTCGGACTGAACAGCAACACCCGCTTGTTGAAATCTTCAAAACTGGTTTGGTTAATATCCCAGCCGTAAATAGGCGTACTCATTACCTGCGGTGCTGTTTTCCAGCGGCGAAGGTCATAGAAACGGCTTGCCTCAAAGGCCAGTTCTATACCGCGTTCCTGTTGTATAATTTCCCGCAAGCCACTAACCGAAGTATACTTGCCCGGATTTTTTGAATAGGTAGACCATGAGCTTTCTATCGATTTTAAACCGGCACGATCGCGGATCTGGTTCAGGTAGGGTAAAGCCTCGGCGCTTCTGCCGCTTTCGTTTAATGCCTCGGCATAAAGCAGGTAAAGATCGGTAAGGCGTATAATAGGCCACGGGTACGATTCAACCGTTACGTTGGTTGATGTGGCTACTAAGTTCCAGTTCACGAGTTTTTTGGTATAGTAACCGGTTATGGAGTATAAGCGACTTTGCTTTTTACCCGAATACTGCTCGGCCTTACTTTGAATGTTGAAGTTGCCGTTCTTCATAAAAAATTTGGCACCATCAAAAGCGATATCGGCGTAAAAGCGCGGCTCACGGTCAACATGCAGGCCAACGGTTTGATAATCGGCTTGCAGGTTAGGATCGCCGGAAGGAGTGGGGCGTAGTTTGAACCTGTTGGCGTAATCCCAGGTTTTGTCCTCTTCAATAGGTACGCCGTTTTTGGTATAAAACAACTCGGCCATTTTAAGGGTAGGTGCCATTTGTCCTTTTAAATCGAGGTTGATATTGTTTTGATCAAGCTGCGGGCAGGCAAACAATTGCAGCCAAAAGGTAGGGTTAGCGCTCGCGGTTGATCCCCATATCAGTTCGCTGTTCCATTTTTCGCAAACAGCATTGCGTATGTTCATTTGAGTTTTGGTAGCGTCATCTACATTAATTACACCCGGATTAAAATGGTAAAGGATAACGCCGTTTGCCTCGGCCAAATCAATAGCGGCTTTACAGGCATCTACAGCGCGCGTCCATTTGGCGGCATCATATTGGGTATTGAATAATGCCTGGCCGTTCTTATTCTTCATGCCACCCAGTTCGGTATTGCCGTTAAACAGCGGGCTTGCAGCTGTAACCAATACGCGTGCTTTGATAGATAACGCGGCTACTTTAGTAATGCGGCCAAGTTCGGTAGCGGCGCTGGTAATTCTGCTGGGTAGGCCGGTATTGTCATCGCCGGCAGCGGCATCATCAATAAGGCGGGTAATATAGTTCACTACCGAATCAACCGGTTGTCTTGAAACCTTTACCTGTTCCGGCGACGCGGTAATGTCGAGGTTTTTATCCTGGATAGGAATAGGCCCGTACATCCTGAACAAATACCAGTGAAAATAAGCTTTCAAAAATTTAGCTTCCGCTATCCAGCGTGCTTTTTCGTAGGGTTGCAGATCAGGCACCTTTTCTACATTCTCTAAAAATATATTACAGGTTCTGATGCCCTGCCATAACGAACGGCCATCAAAGCTATCCCAATAGTTGAGGTACGGGTTGGCCTTGTTTTGCAAGCCACGGGCAATATTGTAGGGATCCAGGAAAAAGTAATCGGTTTGGAAAGGCCAGTAGATCCACAGCTCATCGCCGCCGTTAAAACCGGGATTTTTATCGGGATGCCCTTCCTGCGGCAAATACGAATAACAGGTGAACAGGTACTTTTCGGCCTCGTTGCGGTTGGCAAAGGCATTGTCGAGCGTGGCCACGTTGTCGGGTATAATATCAAGGTAGCTTTTTTTGCACGATGATATCCCCGCTATAGTGATCAGCAGTAACCCTAATCCAATAAATTTCAGACTGCTTAGCCTTGAAAATTTGTTTTGAGTATGTGTAAATTTCATAATTGATTCTTTTTAATGGGCTTATAACTGAACATTTAACCCTATATTAAATACCTTTTGCACCGGGTAGCCAAGTCCGTTACCGCCCTGCTCAGGATCCCAAAGTTTAAAGTTGCTCAGCAGGAACAGGTTGGTGCCGTTTACATATAAGCGCAAGCCCTGTACGTGGAACTTTTTGATAAAGCTGCTTCGGAAGTTGTAAGCTACCTCCGCGGTTTTTAATCGCAGAAAGCCGCCATTGCGCATCCACCAGTTTGAGCGTTGGTTGTTATTGTTACTTTGAGTTGGCCCTAAGCGCGGCCAAAAGGCGTAGGAGTTGCGGTTATCTTCCGACCAATGGTCTTTCGCTATCACATCAAGCAGGCCATTCTGGTTGGCGCCATTAACCACAAAAGGTGAAATGGAAGCCGGGTCGATGAAAAAAGACGACCGTGCCGAACCCTGGAAAAATGTATTGAACTCAAATCCATCATAAATAGCAGATAGACCGAAACCGTAAATAATTTCGGGAGTGGTAGGGTAGCCTAAGCCGTTAATATTATCCAGGTCAGTGATCTGTCCGTCGCCATTCAAATCGCGGTACTTGATATCGCCGCCCCTTACTTCGCCAAAGTTTTGGCGCGGAGAGTTCTTCACATCTTCATCATCCACAAACAACCTTTCGGCTATTAAACCGTAAGCCTGTGTAAGCGATTGCCCAACCCGCGACAGGTAGAACATATTTGAAGGATATTCAGGCTCTTCGTTAACCAGTAGCTTACTGGTGGCGTAGGTAAATGTACCCCTTGCCTGTACCGAAAATTTGCTGCTGAAGTTTTTGTTATAATCAGCACTCAGGTCGATGCCCTTGCCCTGTGCCACGCCTACATTGGCGCTTACAGGGGCGGTAAGGCCCAAAGTGGTTGGTATATAGCTCCGTTGCATTAAAATGCTGTTACGGCGCTCTTTGTATATATCTACTATCAGGTTAAAGTTGTTGAACAACCCCAAATCCATACCGATGTTGGTTTTGGTAGCTTTTTCCCAGGTAATACCCTCGTTAGCATAACGGGATATTGAAACTCCCGGGCGGTTAAAACCATAGTTTTCACCGAAAGAAGCGCCGTAGTTACCATCGTTAAGGTTTACGTTGGATAGGTAAAAGAACCTGTCGTTGGCGTTACCTATCTGGTCGTTACCCACCAGTCCATAAGTACCCCTGAATTTCAGTTTGGTAACTACATTTTCAAACGGTTTAAAGAATTTCTCATAATTAACATTCCAGGCTACACCTATTGATGGGAAAAAACCGTAACGGCTGCTTTTGGCAAAACGTTCCGATCCGTTATATCCAAAGTTGGTTTCAAAAAGGTAACGGTTATCATATCCGTAAGTAAACCTGCCCGACACCCCCTGGTTACGGAATGGCAGCGATGATTGCAAATCGCCGGCATTACCATTCAGGTAGTTTCTGCGGATACCGATAAGCAAACCGCTGATGTTGTGTTTTTCGTTAAAGGTGCGGTTATAGTTAACGGCAAGCTCGGCATAGGTAGTGGTGTTTACAATTTTATCGCCCTGGCTGTAATTGAGGTATTCGGTAGCTGTTTTTTCATTCAGCAGGTTTAAGTTATAACCATTAGGGTCATCCTGCGATGGGCTTGCCGAGTAAAAGAACGGGTTGTACTGGCGCGACAGGTTAAAGTAAGAGTAACGTTGCGTATACACCATACCACGAGCCGAAAGACCGGGGGTAACAAAGCTGAAATCCTGCTTCAGCTCCAGCTGTACGTTTAACGTTGATGTATTATATTGCTGAAAACCCGATACCATTTGCGCGTAAGGGTTGCTGAACACCTCACCATTTTGTCCGCGCGGGGCGTTACCAAACAGCGGGTGTTTTACCAAAGGAAGTTTAGATGCAGGGAAAGTAGCTGGGAAAAGTACCGGATTTGAGGTAAGCGCGCTGTTAAAAATAGCGCCACCACCACCGATAGGGCCGGTATAATCATCAAAACTGCCCGAAGTTCTAATAATAGCTTCGGATGTTGGGGTGAATTTAACGTTCACGTTTGAGCGTACCTGGTAACTTTTCAGGTTAACGTTGTTGCTGAAATTGTTGCCCTGGTCTGCTTTAAGTACACCATTGTCCTGGTTAACCGTACCCGACAGATAGTATTGCGCCGCTTTACCGCCGCCCTGTAAGTTAAGGTTAAGGCGCTGGTTTGAGGTATAATCTTTAATCAGCGAGCCTATCCAATTGTTACTTGGGTACAGCAGCGGGTTATCGCCGGCTATGGTATGATCTATTTTATTTTGGCTGTAAGGTAGCGGCGCCAAAGGGTTGCGGGTTAAGGCAGCCTCGTTAGCCAGTTGCATATAGGTAATGTTATCGGCCAGTTTAAAGTTTTGGGTATTGGTTGATACCGAGTTTTCAAAGCGCGCGTTAAACCTTGTTTCGCCGCTTTTGCCCGATTTGGTAGTCACGAGGATAACGCCGTTCGCGCCCCTTGCACCGTACAGCGACGATGCCGCGGCATCTTTCAGTACCGAGAAGCCCGAAATATCATCGGGTTGCAAACGGGCAAGTGCCGTATTGCTCGATTCCATACCGTCTATCAGTATCAGTGGGTCTATTTTACCCGAACCAAACGTGGTGATACCCCTGATAAAGAACTGCGCGTTATCTGCACCCGGTTCGCCGCTGCGCTGGTAGGATATAATACCCGAAATACGCCCGGCAAGCATGGTGGTTAAGTTACTGGTAGGGCCTTTAAGCTCTTTAGGGCTTATGGTAGTAATGGCGCTTACCATACTTTCCTTCTTTTGCTGGCCGTAGGCTACTATCACTACCTCGTTAAGGGAGTTTTCATCGTCTATCAGTTTTACATCGATTGTACGACGGCCCTTAACTTCAATTTCCTGCTTAACGTACCCTATAAAGGAAAATACCAGGGTAGTTGCCGGGTCAGATATCCGGAGGGAATACCGGCCGGATGTATCGCTCACTACACCCGTGGGGGTATTTTTAATGGATACGCTCACCCCCGGCATGGGCTGACCTTTGGTGTCGGTAATTTTACCGCTTAGGGTAAATGGGGTTTGTGCCCGCGCGGCTATCCCGAACAGCAGTAACGCGAACAGGCAGCACAGAAATTTTACCCTGTGGCAGGGATAAATTCTTTGGTTCATAATGGTTTAGAGTAAGTGTTAAACGATAGAGTTAAATTAATGTATGTACATAGATACATTCTAAAATTTGAATAAACAAATGTTTGTAAATAATAATTTAACTAACTGATTATTTGATAATAATAAATTGATTTAGCTGATTAAATGATTTTTATAACGTTATATAGTATAAGTAATATTTATGTAGATATATGAAATAAACATCTACATATAATTATATGTTATAACATTTTAAATATTTGTCATTTAGTTGAATGTTGCCATTCTATTGGTGAAGACAGGTATGAGGCGTATTTACATGATTTTTTAATTTTTTAAATAAAATGTAGTTATGTAAATACATAATTGTGATAAACAAAACATTTTGATTTGCTGATATTTAAGATTATGCTTCCCCATTGTAGTAATACGGTTGTACTATTAAGAAGGATAGGATGAAAATGGGAAAACATAAATAACAGAAAAGGCCGGGTTGTTAAGCCCAGCCTTATTCTGTTTGCTAAACCATTAATGGTTCAGCTTTACACTACCCGTTTATATTTTCGATATTCTTTAGTACTGATAAGAAGGTGCCTTGTTTTTAAACATTTGGCACAAAAGAAAACCTTGATAGGTAAAAAGAAAAACAAGTGACAGATAAAATCAGGTGGTTTCGGAAAATGAAACGGAAAGCCGCATTTATGGCATTTCAGTTCGGGTTTTTCATAATACATAATGGTTAGATAGGATGTTATTGTAGTAAAAATAATTATCCGCGACCTTTTGTTATTTATTCATTACGTTCATTTTAGCCCTGCATTTTCCTTATGCTATAAAAGCTTTAACATGTGCTAAGTTTTTTTAAATTTGTTGATAAGCACTTGTGCTAAACCAATTAAATAACCGTGCCTGTAAACCACCACCGTTTTAATATTGTCTTTTTGTTTATAATGGCAGCTGTATTTTGCTGCGGTAATGTATTCGCGCAGGTTCCTGATATTAAATATCCGGGCTCGTATACTTTTGAGGTTAACACGCCTATTACACCCATTGTTCCTGTTTTAGATGGCACAATACCGGGTATACCTAAAGGGACAACTACCCTCGCCGGTACCGGCAACAGCGGAGCTACTAATGGTGATAAGAACACAGCCACATTTAATGCTCCGGACGGTGGTGCCACAGATATGGCAGGTAATTTATTTGTGGCCGATGCAGATAACAACCTCATCAGACGCATAACACCTTCGGGTGATGTTACCACTTTTGCAGGCAGCGGTTCAGCAGGTAAAAATGACGGCAAAGGCACAGCCGCGAGCTTTAATAAGCCAAGGGGAATAGCTATCGATGCACAGAATAATTTGTACGTGGCCGATAGTGAGAATAACCTGATCAGAAAAATAACACCAGATGGTGATGTAACCACCATAGCAGGCGACGGTACAGTGGGATATAAGAACGATTACGGTACGGCAGCGAAATTTAATCACCCGTTTGGTATGGCGCTTGATGCAAGCGGGAATTTATATGTAAGCGATTCAGATAATAACTGCATCCGCAAAATAGCCCCGGATATGCAGGTAACCACGCTAGTAGGCGACCCGGCAAAGGGCAGGGATGATGGTAGAGGCCAGGCCGCCCGTTTTAACCGGCCAACCGGTATTTATATAGGCGTGGGACAAGTAATATATGTTGCCGACACAGATAATAACCTTATCCGGTTGGTTGATCCATCAGGTGTGGTGAGTACTGTTGGCGGTACAGGACGGGCGGGGTATGCTAACGGGCCAATAGCGAATGCTACTTTTGATCATCCGTCTGCGGTTGTGCAGGATAGGCATGGGCATATCTATGTGGCCGATCAGGGAAATAATGCGATAAGAGAACTTACACTTGCTAACGTAACCACAGTTGCAGGTACTACTATAAGAGGCAGTGATAACGGAGAAAATTTGTCGGCCTCATTTAACGCGCCGGGTGGCCTTATGCTTGATCTGTATACCAATTTGTACGTTTCAGACACACGAAATAACAAGATCAGGCTGGTGTCCTTCGGTTCTTTTCGCGACTTTTTTCCGGGATTACCGCCCGGGTTAAACGTTAATCCGGTTACGGGGGTAATAAGCGGTACGCCAATCGCTGTAATAGGGCAAAAACCTTACATTATAGCCGGGTATAGCGCAACGGGTGTAAGCTACGTCAGTGTATCTATAGAAATAAAACGATCATCAAATCAAAACCTAAATGCGCCGAATATCAGTTACGAAACTCCTAAAAAATATGTAATTAACAATGCCATACCAACACTTTCGCCCGATATAAGTCGTGGCGGAACTATACCGGGTATAGCAGCCGGTACCACTACTTACGCAGGTACAGGTACTAAAGGAGCCGATAACGGCGACCGGCAATCGGCAACATTTGATGCCCCCGGGGGGATTACAATAGATAAGGCGGGCAATTTGTATATCGCCGATGAACAGAATAATAAAATAAGGCAGATAACCCCGGCGGGACAGGTAAAAACATATGCAGGCAGCGGCGAGATCGGAAAAGATAACGGATCACCTAACATAGCCAGCTTTAACGTGCCCTGTAATGTAGTAGCCGATGACTTAGGTAATTTATACGTTGCGGATACCTTCAATAATATGATTCGCAAAATTGAACCCGATGGTACAGTGAGTTCGTTTGCCGGTACAGGTATAGCAGGTTTTGCTGATGGCGACGGCACTACAGCCCAATTTTTCAGACCTTATGGCATCGCCATTGATAGGTTTGGTAACTTGTTTATTGCCGATACTTATAATAACCGCATTCGTAAAATAGATGTGGCTACGCGTAAAGTGACAACATTTGCAGGTGGGGCTCAGGGTAATACAGACGGTAATGGTACCGGCGCACGCTTTTTTAGTCCGTCGGCACTGGCGTTTGACCGCGATGGCTATTTGTATGTGGCCGATTCTGACAATAATCTTATCCGCAAAATAAACACCGCCGGTGATGTGGTAAGGCTTGCCGGAAGCGGTGCGGCAGGTAAAGAAAATGGGGTGGCTAATAATGCCAGTTTTAATTATCCGTCTGGTATTGTAGTTGATGCAAGCAATAGTGTGTACGTAGCCGACCAAAAAAACAACCTCATCAGAAGAGTGGAGTACGATGGCTTTGTAAGTACCGTTGCCGGAACGGGACTGCAGGGCTCCAGGAATGGCAATAATCTTCAGGCTACCTTTTACTCGCCAAATGGCATACTGATTGATAAGTATGGCAACCTGTACATTGGCGATACCAATAACCGTCTCATCAGGTACATATCATTCGGTAGTTATAAAATTAATAAAGAGTTACCTCCCGGTTTGATATTTGATACTGCCACCGGTAATATTACTGGCACACCAACCCAATTATGGCCACCAACAGATTACTTTGTTACGGCTACCAATGCGTATGGTACAGGAAGTACAGTTGTAAACATTGAAGTAGTCTTACCATCGGCAGATCTGCCTCAAATAAGTTATCAAACACCACAGGTTTATATAGTTGATGAAGCTATTTCACCTTTGGCCCCTATTAAAAACAGTGGTACGGCCACATCCTATGCTATAGATAAAACTTTACCGGCCGGGCTTACCTTTAACACAACAACCGGGGTAATAAGCGGCAAGCCAACAACGCCGTCACCGGTAACCGAATACAAGATAACTCCTATCAACGCGGCGGGTAACGGCCCTGCGGCAACACTTACTATAAGTGTAGAATCAAACATGACGCTAACGTTTCCGCCATTGCAGGTGAAAAATATTTGCGATGTTGATTTTGCACCTGGCGCAAGTAGCGTAAACCAAATATTTTATACCAGTAGTAATCCTTTGGTTGCTACTATTGTGGCGGGCAAAATACACATTACCGGGCCGGGCACTACCATTATTACAGCTAACGATGGTAACCCGCCGCCAATACAGCAAACCCTAACGGTTAACAGTATTGATAAACCGACACTAACCATAGGCACAAATGCAAATTTACAATGCGACGGGCGAGATGTAACCTACACTGCCGTACCTGTTGGCGCGGGTAATAATCCTACCTATCAATGGTATGTTAATGACGTAGCGGCAAACGAAACAAGGGGCTCGTTTACCATTAATACCTTAAAAAATGGGGATAAAGTTACCGCTGTAGTTACTAATAATAGCACATGTGTGCCTTTATCCTCCGACCCATCAAATGCTATAACTGTCATTATTGAGCCGCTTACAACCACCTCAGTAACTATAAGCAGTAATATTACAGGACCGGTTTGCGGGGCTACACCTGTAACATTCAGGGCTACCGCGCAAAACACACAGGAAATACCTATTTTTCAATGGCAAATAAACGGTAATGCAAGCGGTAGTAACAGTGCTACATTTACTACAAGTGGTTTAATGGATGGTGATGTTATTACCTGTACCATAAATTCCGGCGGATTATGTATTGTTAATCCTTTCGCGGTGTCTAACGCTATTACTGTAGCTGTGTTACCCGAAAGTGAATGCGTAGTTAAAATACCGAATACCTTCACCCCAAATGCCGACGGATATAACGATACCTGGACAATCACCGGCCTAAGCAAAGCACCAAACTGTGTTGTTAACGTGTACAACCGTTATGGCACCATAGTTTACCAGTCAACAGGTTATTCAAAACCCTGGGACGGCACATCGAGCGGCTCTGCAATCCCCTCGGGAACATACTATTACATGATAGACCAAAGAAACGGCCGCCCCCGACTGGCCGGCTCAATCACCATCCTAAGATAAACCAGGAATCAAGACCAAATTAAAATTATCAGACCTAATCCCATAAATCAGGGTTGAATCAAGGTCAAAATCAGGTCAATCAAGAAAAATTCTATAAATCAAGGTCCAATCAAGGTCAATGTTCTTCGCTCAACTTATGCGATATCGTCTTTATCGCATTATCCAACTGCTCGGCCGAATAACCAAGGTATTCCTTTGTTTTTCTGATCTCTTCGGGGTTATCGCTTGCACGCATAATATCCAACAGGCCAATAATATTTGAAAGGTGGTTGCGTACCTCGTGCGAATTAATAAATGCTATCTCTTCCTTTTTATTGGTGAACAGCAGTTGCTCGTACTTTCTTTTTTGCTTAATGTTGAGGTAAAACATCACCAGTACCACCACTGCCAAAAAGATGAATATGATCACAAATATCAGCATCATCCGTTCCTTACGGTATTTGGCCGCCTTGGCAATATAGGTTGATTCCATGTCGGATATTCTCAGCTGCGAAGAATTATCGCCCACCTCGGTAAGGTTGTTAACGTAGCCTTTCAGTTCGTTAAGCGCGTTTTTATATTGTTCGGCTTCCTGTTTGTGATCGTTATGCTCGCCGGCTATTTTACCCAGTAGTTCGTACTGCTGGTATTTAACCTCCGGGTGGTGCAGCTGCGTTTTTTCGTTCAGCATTTGTTCCAGGATACGTCGGGCCGAATCAGGCTGCTTATTGTGGTAATACGCATTGGCGAGGTGTTGCGGTTCGAGGTCGCTTTTTACGTATACACTATCTTTAAGCAGGGTCTTGATCAACCCTATGGCCGTTTTATAATCATGCTTTAGCAGGGATAAATAATACGCGGTACGTTTTTGGTAAGTAACCAATTTATAGCTCGAATTACCGGGACCGTTCAGCTTTTTGTTATAAAGCAGCAACGAATCGTAATTCCTTATCCTGAAAAAGTTTTCGGCCTTGTTATAGTTGATGAGGGTAAACAGATTAGGGTAATCAAGCTTATACTTGTAATATGCCGCCTGCGCCTTGTTCAGGTAATATAACGACTGGCTGTAGAAACCATTTTTATAATACACATCTGATATATTGATATTCAGCAGGTTTTGCAGGTAGATGTCGTTCAGTTTTATAGCTTCCTTTTTAGCGAGGCCGTAGCTGTATACCGCGCTATTGGCATTGCCCTTATCGGTTTGTAAGAAACCCATATTGCTGTAAAACAGGTAAAGCAGATAATGGTCGTCGGTTTTATGGGCATATTCAATGGCTTTTAGTATAGCGTTTTCAGCCTCTTTGAGTTGTAAAAAGCGTTTGTAGTAAATACAATCAATAAAGTATTTAAGCGCTTCTTTATTTTCAATATTAAAGCGGTAAAGGGTATCGGTGAGGTTTTTTCTGCTGGTTGCCAGCGCGGCTTCGGGCGCGAAAAGAAAGCGCACTTTTAAGTAGTTGACCAGCTTTTTTTCGCGGGTATACCTGTCGGTTAGTTTTATGTAGTCAATTAAGCTGTCCTGTTTTATAATAGCCTGTTTTGCAAGCGAAACACTACAGCATAAGCCAAGCAATAAAACCGATAAATACAGTTTTTTTAACATGTAGATGCGCTTAAATTGTTGATCACGTATACGGTTTTATAATTCTTTTATACGATAAGGCATTATCTAAGTTAAACAATAATTTACATTGCTGTATTTTATTAGTGTTTGCATGGCGGGTAAACAGTATAGTATAAGCTTGTGTAACAATTATAAGGCTATTCATATTAACTTCAGTTTTAATGGCCGAAGTTTTATTTTTGATCGATACCATATTAAACTACCATTAGAAATACATAACATGAAAAGATATTTTTTAATACTGGCTGCCGCTGCAATAGGTTTGGCTGCATGTAACCCGTCTGCCAAAAAAGAAGGCGATACCATGACCGATTCAACAGCCCTGAAGGCTATTGACGATACTTCGTTTTCTAAATATATCAGCGTACTGGCTTCTGATGACTTTGAAGGCCGCAAGCCATTCACCACCGGCGAAACCAAAACCATTAATTACCTCGAAGCCGAGTTTAAAAAGGCGGGTCTTAAACCGGGTAACGGCGATAGCTATTTTCAAAAAGTGCCTATGGTTGATATTATGTCGACCCCGGCGGGTGATATGCAGATAAAAGGGGCATCAGGCAGTTTATCATTAAAATACCTTGACGACTTTGTAGCCGCTACGCGCCATGTAAAGCCGCAGGTGAAGGTGGAGAACTCAGATATTGTATTTGCTGGCTATGGTATAGTAGCGCCCGAATATAAATGGAATGATTATGCCGGACTGAATGTAAAAGGCAAAACGGTAGTGGTAATGGTGAACGATCCCGGTTTTTCTGATACTACCTTGTTTAAAGGCAAAACCATGACCTATTATGGCCGCTGGACTTACAAGTTTGAAGAAGCCGCCCGTCAGGGTGCATCGGGTATCATCATTATTCATGATACCGCCCCGGCCAGTTATCCGTGGACGGTAATTCGCAGTGGATGGTCGAAATCGAAACTGTATTTGGCTGCCGCCGATAATAATAGTTCACGCGTGCCGGTAGAAGGGTGGATCACTTCAGATGTAGCCAAAAAACTATTCAAACTGGCTGGTAAACCGGCCGATTTATTACAGCAAGCCGGTAAGCCGGATTTTAAACCGATTGATCTGGGCTTGAAATTATCTATCACCCTAAACAATACTATTAAAAGATCCACCTCAAATAACGTAGCCGCCATTTTACCGGGCAGCAAACGTGCCGACGAATACATCATTTACTCAGGCCACTGGGATCATTTAGGCAAAGGCGAAGCCGTAAACGGCGATTCTATTTACAACGGCGCGGTTGATAACGCTACCGGTACTGCTGCGTTACTGGTACTGGCGCACGCTTTCAAAAAATTACCAACTCCGCCCGAGCGTTCTATCTTATTCATCGCGTTAACCGCGGAGGAACAGGGCTTGTTGGGCTCTGAGTATTATTCGGCGCATCCGCTGGTTTCGGTAAATAAAACCGTGGCCGATATTAATATTGATGCCATGGAAGCATCGGGCAAAACAAAAGATATTGTGGCTATAGGCTACGGCCAATCCGAACTGGAAACATACCTCGAAGAAGCCGCTAAAAAGCAGGGCAGGGTAGTAGTGAAAGACCCTAACCCATCGGCAGGTTCATATTTCCGGTCAGATCATTTTAACTTCGCCAAGGTGGGTATACCATCCATATTCACAGGCAACGGAATTGATAATATTGCTCATGGCAAAGAATGGGGCAAAAAACAGCAGGAAGACTACAACGAGAACCGTTACCATGCCCCGGCAGATAACTTTGAACCCGAAAAATGGGATTTCTCAGGCATGGTGGAAGATCTGCGCTTACTGTTTGATGTAGGCGAAAAGCTAAGCAACGAAACCACCTTCCCCGGTTGGAAAGAAGGCTCGGAGTTTAAAGCAATCCGCGAAAAGAGTTTACAATAATGAAAAAGGGCAGTGTAATAGCTGCCTTTTCATTATTTAGGTTTTTCATCGCTGTAATGACGACAAGGGGAGTCTGTCACTTCTCTCGTCAGCAAACAGCTTCGGGTGAAAGCGGGCAGAACTGCGGCAGCCAGGAGCGTAAAGGCGGGCATAGGAGCTTGTTGCATGTGAGGGATTGAGTGGTGGGGCAAAAGTTCCAGCCCAAAGTTCTGCACGCTTTGCAGCGCAAAGGCCCTGTGCGGTAAAGAAGCCTTTTGCTGGACAAGGGTTTTGTTACTTTTGCCCTCAAAAGTAATGGGCCCTGCGGCCAAGAGCAGGCTGACATTAATAATAGCACAAACACACCAACGTATAGATTGCGTCTTTTAGGAAATGTAATAAAGCAGTTTCGTCGCTTATACGGGTTTTCAATCAACCCTTTAACTTCCAATATTCAACTGTGCTTTATACAAACTTTTCACCAACGTCCCCACAATTTTCAACGAGTGATCAATCTCCTTGGTAAATGGCGAACCAAAGCTGATACGGATGCAATGCGTGAAGCGTGCATCGGTACTAAATACATGGCCCGGGTAAAATATGATATTGTACTTTAAAGCCGCTTTAAAAACCTCAAAGGCGTTAATGTTTTTGTGCAGCTCTATCCATAAAACATAGCCGCCTTTGGGCTGGCTTACCTTCGTGTCATCCGGGAAATGCTCGGTGACTGCCTGTATATAACGCAGGCATTGGGTATGCAACGCCTTGCGCAGGTTACGCATGTGTAGATCAAACCTGCCTGTTTCAAAAAACAACGCCACGGCAGCCTGTGTTGGCGTTGCGGCCGCTACGGTATGGATGAGTTTGCTGTTGATCACCTTATCGGTAAACCGGCCCGGTATGCACCAGCCCACACGGTAACCCGGCGCCAATGTTTTTGATACTGAAGAGCATAGCAGCACCAGGCCTTTTTTATCATAACTTTTGCAGGTACGGGGGCGGGTTTTACCAAAATATAGTTCGCCGTAAATATCATCTTCAATCAACGGGATCTCTTTTTCGGCCAGTAGCTCAACCAGTTGTTTCTTCTTTTCGTCGGGCATGGTGCAGCCCAGTGGATTAGTGAAATTGGTCACGAAAAGGCAGGCCTTAATATTCACTTTCTCAATAGCATCGGCCAGGTATTCGAGGCTGATACCGGTTTCGGGGTCGGTAGGTATTTCGAGCACTTTAAGCCCATGGCTTTTCATGGTGTTGAAAATACCAAAGTAGGTGGGGCTCTCTATAGCGATGGTGTCGCCCGGTTCGGCGACTGCTTTCAGGCAAAATACCATGGCTTCCATACAGCCCTGGGTAGTTACTACATCGTCGGCACTGATGCTGCCACCCCAGCTAAAGGCGTTGCGGGCAATGTGCTTGCGTAACTCAATATTCCCCTGCACGTCGTCGTAATTAATGCAGCTATGCGGACTTCTCCTTATCGCCTCGGCCATGGTTTTGTTGAGCTTGCTTTCGGGCAGCAGTTCAAGCGCGGGTGTGGCATTGGTTAGTTTTATTACACCCTCGGTACGTATGTTTTTGTAGGTCATGGCCAGCATTTCGTCCACGCTTACATTTTCGGGTTCTTTTTTATAGATGGATGCCTGCGGAACAGCCCGGTGACGCTGATTATAAAAACGCACATAATAGCCCGATTTTGGACGCGCTTCTATCAATCCGCGAATTTCCAGTTGGGTGTAAGCCTTAAAGGCCGTGCTTAAACTAATACCCTGCTCTTTACTCAACGCACGTACCGATAACAGTTTGTCGCCGGTTTTTAAAACACCGTCGGTAATGTTCCTTTCCAGCTTTTCGGCCAGTTGGTTGTATAAAAACTCATCGTGCTGCTGTACCCTGTTATGCTCCATTGTGAAAATCTGTTATGGTCAAATATATAAATTCTGCATCTGTTTTCGGTGCTTGTTTTTGCTGATTTTTGAATTAAGTAATTATCTAATCACAAATAACGATCATCATAAAATGAAAATAATCGGATTAATAGGTGGCATGTCGTGGGAGAGCTCAGCACTTTATTACAGGCATATCAATAAAATGGTTCATCAGCAATTAGGTGGCATCCATTCGGCACAAATACAAATGCACAGTGTTGATTACGACCCGATTGTTGAAATGGGCCGTGTTGGAAACTGGCAGGGCGTAGCCGATATTACTACAGATATCGCTGTGAAACTGGAAGCTTCAGGCGCGGAATGCATCCTGATCTGCTGTAATACTGTACACCGTATTGCCGATGAAGTGGAGCAAAAGATCAGCATCCCGCTGATCCATATTGCCGATGTAACCGGTGAAGCGATACAAAAAGCAGGCTTAACCAAAATAGCGCTGTTGGGTACAAAGTTTACGATGGAAGGCGATTTTTTCAAGAGCCGCATCCTGCAAAAGTTTGGCATTGACACCATAGTACCAAACGATGCAGACAGGGATTATTTGCATGATGCCATTAGAAATGAGTTTTGCAATGGAATATTCAGCGATAGTACCAAGCAGCATATTATCACTATAATTAATAAAATGGTGTCTGAAGGCGCGCAGGGTGTGATATTAGGTTGCACCGAATTGCCTATTTTGATATCGCCCGAAGATTGCAGCATTCCTGTTTTTGATACCACGCTGATACACTCACAGGCGGCCGTTAAATTTTCGCTGGAAGAGTTGGCCGTGGTTTAATTGCGTTAACGGCTCAATCAAATTAAAGATATTTATATTGAATAAGTATCTTTAATTTTTTAATACCTTATTTAATGATGAGCCGTACAGAAACCGCTTTTGAACAATTTGATAACTATAACAAGCAAGACCCGCACACCTTTACCTGGGAGGGCGAAACCTATCCGCAGGAATATTTTTTAGCTGTTAAATTGTACGAGTGGGTTTTACAGCTCGCCCCTGATGCAAGTGAAGAGTTGCTGCTGGCCTCTCGCAGCCAGCATATTGGCCGCTGGGAAATACCCCGCAATACCTACCCCGATGGCCGCGAAGCCTACCTTAAATGGCGTAAAGATCTTGGTCTTTTCCATGCCGAAACGGCAACCGCTATATTACAAAATTTGGGCTACAGTGATGAGCAGATAGCACGGGTGAGGCAAATCATCCTGAAACAAAAAATTAAGGCAGATGCCGAAGTACAAACCATGGAGAACGCCCTTTGCCTGGTGTTTTTGCAATACCAATACGAAGAATTCTACCAAAAGCACGATGCCGATAAGGTGATCAATATCCTGCGTAAATCTTTACTGAAAATGGATAGTCACGGGCATCAGTTCGCTTTAGGTTTAACTTATTCCGATCAGGGACTGCATTATATACAGGAGGCACTGAAACTGATCACCAAGGCATAAAAACAATATCCGGCTTTGAATAAGCCGCTATAAATTGTACACTTGCTTTACCGAATATCTATCTGTTAACCTGAAAAAACATACTACCTTGAAAGTACTACACAGCGTTCATCCTCACGATTTTAAGAGCTACCAAACCGATACCATCAGGGAGCGGTTTTTGATAGACGGCATCGTTCAGCCCGATCAGATCAATTGCACCTATACCCATTACGACCGTATGATCGTAGGGGCGGCCAACCCGGTTAATCAATCCCTGGAGTTGGGCAATTACCCAAACCTCCGGGCCAATTATTTTCTGGAGCGCCGCGAGATAGGTATTATCAATGTAGGCGGCAATGGCACGGTAACAGCCGACGGGCAAATTTATGAGGTAAATAAGCTCGACTGCCTTTACTTGGGTAAAGGCGTAAAAAGTGTTGTGTTTTCAAGCGGGGATGCTGCAAATCCTGCGGTGTTTTATCTGCTATCGGCACCGGCGCATGCCGTGTATGCCAACAGGTTGATGTCGCACGAAGAAGCGGTAAAGGTAGTAGCAGGTGCGCCCGAAACAGCGAATCATCGTACTATCAATAAATATATTCATGCCGAGGGAATACAAAGCTGCCAGTTGGTGATGGGCTTAACCATTTTGCACACCGGCAGTGTATGGAATACCATGCCCGCGCACGTGCACGACAGGCGGATGGAAGCCTATTTTTACTTCGGCCTGCCTGTCGGACAAAAGATATTCCACTACATGGGCGAGGGTAATGAAACCCGCCATATCCTCATAGATAACCACGAAGCGGTAGTGTCGCCACCGTGGAGCATCCACTCGGGCAGCGGTACGGCCAGCTATAGTTTTATATGGGGCATGGCCGGCGAAAACCTCGACTATACCGATATGGATGCCATTGCGATAACAGATTTGCGCTAACATTAATATCACAACATTGGAAAATAACTATTCTTTAAAAGGCAAGGTAATTGTAGTTACGGGCGGCACAGGCATACTGGGCAACTCATTTGTGAATGGTATTGTAGCAGCCGGTGGTGCCGTGGGGATACTGGGCCGCAATGCGGATGTTGCCCACGAGCGTGCCGATGCCATTAACCAAAACGGAGGTAAGGCCGTCGCTTTAGTGGCCGATGTACTCAACGAAGCCGAACTTACAGATGCCAAAGAAAAGCTGATGCTAACGTTTGGCCGGTTGGATGGCCTTGTGAACGCGGCGGGCGGCAATATGCCCGACGGTGTTTTGCAACCCGAAGATGATATTTTTAATATGAGCATTGAAGGTATGAAGCGTGTTGCCGATCTTAACCTCTGGGGCACCATCATCCCTACGCAAATTTTTGGTGAGGCTATTGCCGAAACAGGCAGGGGGAGCATCGTTAATATTTCATCCATGAACTCCAAACGGGCTATTACCAAGGTATTAGGCTACAACATGGGCAAAGCAGCGGTTGATTGTTATAACCAGTGGTTTGCCGTTGAACTGGCTAATCGTTACGGTGATGCTATCCGCATGAATGCCCTTGCACCCGGCTTTTTCCTTACCGAACAAAACCGGAACCTGCTTACTAAACCCGAAGGTGGTTATACGCCAAGAGGGGAGGCGGTGATCCGCCAAACGCCGTTCAAACGTTTTGGGCAGCCCGATGAATTGATAGGCGCGTTGGTATGGTTGCTAAGCGATGCTTCGGCATTTGTAACCGGCTCGATGATTTGTGTTGATGGCGGTTTCTCAATTTATGGGGGAGTATAACATGATAAAGAAACATTGGTGGACAGTGCTTTTAGCATTGCTTATAACGGGCACGGTACATGCGCAAACCGTTACGCTCGATTATTATTTTAACCACGAAACCCACGCCGGTAAAAACGGGCAGCAGCAACGCTTCCATTACCTGTGGGAAGATGCCGATAATACCGGTTTTTCTATTTGGGGCGAGATCTTTAAAAAGCATGGCGCTGCGCTAAATTCGCTGGATGTGGCACCAACTATTAATAATTTGAAAGGAACATCCATCTACATTATTGTAGATCCCGACAATGCCAAAGAAAGCCCGGCACCCAATTATATGAGCGATGCGCATGCAGCACAGATAGCGCAATGGGTAAAAGCAGGCGGTGTGTTGGTGTTAATGGCCAATGACAGCGCCAATGTTGAGCTTGAAAATTTTAACATACTGGCAGCAAAGTTCGGGCTGCATTTTAATAATGAAATGCAGAACCATGTAGTTGATGATAACCACTTTAACGATGGCAGCGCGGTAATAGCAGACCGTACCTTATTTAAAACCACGCAAAAGGTATTTTTAAAAGATGTATGTACTATTACAGCGGGTAAATCAGCCAAAACGGTACTCAAATCTGCCGATGGCACTGCTGCCATAGCGATCGCCCTAAAATATGGTAAAGGCACTGTTTTCGTCGTTAGCGACCCCTGGCTTTATAATGAATATGTAAATGGCCGCCTCCCCAAAGAATACGAAAACGACAAAGCCGCCGATGATTTGGCGCAATGGCTGATAAGTAAAGCCAAAGGGAAGTAAATGTCTGGTAAAGAAAAAGCCTTACGAAGTTTTTAAAACTTCGTAAGGCTGGAAGGTGATTAAAGCGGGGTGTCATGGTGAGCTTGTCATTAAGTTAAGCGCTCGGCGATTTCAACTCACCCGGTCTTAGCTTCGCTCGACCACCCTCTCTATGCTACGCATAAAGAGGGGACTCAAATTTTCACGATCTTTGCGTGAGTTGACTAAACTCGCGGTTGGTTTAAATATGTACTTCCTAACTTAATGACAAGCTCACCATGACCCTTTTCCTCACAAATTAATATTTCTTAAAACCCGTCCTCTTTTATCTGTTTCTCAGTAACCTTACCGTATTTCTCGGCAATCTTTTTAATATCGGCGGCTTTGCCTACCAGTACAAACTGTAGATTATTGGCCGGATAGTATTTGGCGATGATTGCTTTCGCTTGGGCGAGATCAAGCTTATCCACATTAGCCTGAAAATCATTGATAAATGATTCGTTAAAGCCATACCAGAACATCTGCGTAAGCAGATCAGCCAACTGGCCCGATGTTTCGTAACGTGGTGGAAACTGACCTTTAACATAGTTTTTAGCAGATGCCAGCGATTTTTCGTCGATGCCCTCTTTATGCAATTTAGCCAATACTTCCAGCGCTTTATCTACGGTAGCTTCGGTAGTTTTTAAAGCGGTAAAGGTAGAAATATTGAATGTACCCGAATTTTTTAACGAGTTGAAGCTGCTGCGCGCGCCATAGGTTAAGCCTGAATTTACACGTAGCTCATCATTCAGCATAGAAGTGAAGCGGCCGCCAAAAAGCGTGTTCACTACTTCGATAGCTACATAATCCGGATTGTTACGTTTTACGCCGATACCGCCGATCAGCATGGTGGTTTCACGGGCATCATCCTTGTTAACCAATAGAACCCTTGCCCCGGTAGGTGTGGCAATGGCTTGTGCTGCCTGGTTGTTTTGCACAACACCGCTCTTTTTCCATGTGCTGAAAAGCCGGCTTAATTTCAGCTTCATCACCTTGGCGTTAAAATCACCTACTACAGCGATGGCTGCATTATCAGGTGCATAGTTCGCTTTATAAAAGGCTTTCAGGTCATCAGCTGTTAACTTACCTATAGTAAGCGGACTACCCGTTACGCTGTTACCATATACGTGATTGCCATAAATAAAGTGATCCCAATAAGCGTTAATTACCTGCCTCGGGCTGTTCTTGGCCTGCTCAAGCGACGATAAGTTCCTTTTTTTATCCTTCTCAAACTCTATCGCCGGAAATACAGGCGCGGTTAGTACCTCGTTAAGTATGGGCAGCACTTTGTCTGCATCTTTAGCGGCAAACTTGGCACTAACCGAAGCGTATTCTTTTGATGAGTAGGTGTTCAGGTTGGCACCGATAAAATCAAGCTCCTGCTCAATTTTAGCCTTGGTATAACTTTTAGTGCCGTATTGTAAACCCTGCGCGGTTAAAGAGGCCAGGCCGTGCTTTTCGCCATCGTAAATGGCACCGGCGGGTAGTACTACCGATAGACTTACCAACGGAACTTCGTGCTGCTCCATCAGGTAAACTGTAAGTCCGTTAGGGAGCCTGAATTTTTCGAAAGGGGGCACTTTAAAGGCCGACTGTGCCGCGGCTGCGGTTGTAAGCATAAAGCCCAAAACAACCGGGAATATATTTTTTATGATGATGGTCTTCATTTATTCAACGTTTGATTTTGCTACACCTACAGTGCGATTGGTTTTCTTCAGGTATTCTTTGGCTACACGTTGCACATCGGCAGCGGTAACTTTATTAAAGGCCTCGGGCGCGTCGAAAAGTTTCTTATAATCGCCGAAAAATACTTCGTAAGTGCCCAGCGCGTTAGCTTTACCGTTAATGGTTTCTAACTGCCTGTAAAGCTGTATCAGTTTCTGGTTTTTTATTTTTTGTAGTTCAACAGCAGTAACGCTTTCTTTTTGCACCTTTTCAATCTCGGCATCAATGGCTTTTTCAACATCAGCCTCGTTTGATGATTTGGCTACCACGGCATATATACTGAACAGGTTTGGATCAAAGTTTTCGCCAAAATCGGTAGATACTTCGGTTGCTACTTGTTTGTTATCAACCAAGGCGGTATATAAACGAGATGAATTACCGCTCGACAAAATATCACTCAAAATACTTAAAGCGTAATAATCGGAATTTTGCGTGTCGGGGGTATGGTAACCCATGATCATGTATGGCACAGGTAGTTCCTTTTGTAACAGCACGCGGCGCTCGCCAACTTGCGGCGGCTCTTTCAGGTTTACGGCAGGCGGGGTAGGTTGCGCCGGGATAGGGGCCATATATTTATCGGCCAGCTTTTTAACGTCGGCAGTTTTAACGTTGCCCACTATTACCACCACGCAGTTGTTTGGCGAGTAATAAGTTTTAAAATAGCGTTCAAGGTCTTCCTTGGTCCAGTTGTCAATATCGGTTTGGTAACCTACAACCGGCCAGTGGTACGAGTGTTCGGTAAAAGCAGTGGCGTTCACCATTTCGTTCAGCCTGTTCCACGGACTATTCTCCAAACCGGTACTTTTCTCCGAAGCTACTACGCCACGCTCGCTCTGCACCATTTTAGGGTCGATGCTCAGGTTAGCTATACGGTCGGCCTCAAGATCAAAAATAGTTTCCATAGCCGAAGTAGGGAACCAGTCGGTATATACGGTAACGTTTTGGTTGGTATACGCGTTATTGGCGCCACCGTTAAACTCCATTACGTTATCAAATTGCTTAGGACCGAATTTTTTAGAGCCGTTGAACATCATGTGCTCAAAAAAGTGGGAGAGGCCGGTAATACCCGGGTATTCATTGCGCGAACCTACCTTGTAAAAAAGGTACATATTGGCATTCGGGATAGAAGCATCTTCCATCACCAGGAATTTCATCCCGTTCTTAAGGGTGAAGGTATTCACATCGCCGGCCTTTGTTTGCGCAAAAGCATACGAACTGAAAGCCATGAACCCTGCAAGTAAAAGTTTTTTCATGTATGAGATCAGTTAATTATGCTGCAATATAATGATAAAATTTTACCGCTGGGATTTGATAGTTTTTATCACCAACCCCTCCAAATCTCTGTGTAACTCCGTGAAAACCTCTGTGTACTTTGTGGTAAAACTAAAACTCCCCACCCTCCGCGGCAAACTCCTTTACTCAGCGGTTCAACCCCAAAAACAAAAATCTCTGTGTAACTCCGTGAAAAACTCTGTGTCCTTTGTGGTAAAATCAAAACTCCCCGCCCTCCGCGGCAAACTCATTTACTCAGCGGTTAAAACTAAACCCCGAAAATCTCATCAAAACAAAAAAAGCCCGGAAAACAGAACCTGAGTTCTGTAATCCTGGGCTTTTGTAAACCTCGGGCACTACACACTATCCTTTTAAACCACAATTCGTGCCTCCGGTGTTTCTTCCGGTTGTTGTGTTTGGCTGCTTATTTCCAGCCGCCGCCTAATGCGCGGTAAAGTTCTACCGTTGCACCGGCTTGCTGGCGTTGTATTGATGCCAGGTTAAGCTCGGCTTGCAGGGCGTTGCTTTGGGCTGTAATTACCTCAAGGTAATTGGCCATATCGCTTTTAAATAGTAATTGAGCATTTTTAATAGCCGTATGTAAGGTGTTCACCTGTCCGGTAGCTATCTGGCGTTGTTGCGCCAGTTTTTCGTTTTGTACCAAAGCGTTGCTTACTTCGCCAACGGCATTCAATACCGATTGTCTGAAACGTAACACAGCTTGTTCGCGTTGTATTTTGGCTACCTCGAACTGTGTTTTAAGCGCGCGCCTGTTAAATATAGGCTGCAAAACAGTACCCGATGCCAGGCCGAACAATGAACCCGGTACATTAAACCAATTGCTTGATTTAAAGCTTTCCAAACCGCCTTGTGCCGATATGGTCAATGATGGATACATGCTGCCTTGCGCTACACCAACCTGCGCGTTGGCCGCTTTCAAAGCCATTTCATCCGAACGGATATCAGGCCTGCGGCTTACTACTGCTGCCGGTAAACCGGTTGGCAGGGTAACAGGCAGGTTCAGGCTCTCTAAACTCGCGCTGCGGTTCACCGCCGATGGTAACTGACCTGCTAATTGTTGCAGAGCGGTTTCCTGTATAGCAATGCTCTGCTCCAGTTGCGGAATAAGCAGGGCGGTAGTTTGCTTTTGCGCGTCGGCTTGTTGTACAGCTAACAGGTTAACCTCACCTGCATTTTTAAGCAGTTGGGTTAATTGCAGGGTGCTGTCGTTTAAGCTTAAGTTGCGTTTGGCAATCAACAATTGTTTATCCAGCATCAGCAGGTTATAATAACCTTGGGCAATATCAGCCACCAGTTGGGTTTGCACCGCTTTGGTAGCTTCGTAAGTTTGCAGGTATTGAGCTAATACGCCTTCTTTTTGGCGGCGCAGCTTACCCCATACATCCAGCTCCCATTGCAGGTTAAGGTTGGCATTGTAGTTTTCGATATGGCTGGTACCTAAAAACTGACTGGTGCTTAAACCGTTCAAACTGTTATCTGAAGGGCGGTTGTATGAACCGGTAACCTGTAAGTTAAGGTTAGGCAGCAATAACAACTTAGCCTGTTTTAATTGCTGATTGGCAATGTCGATACGTTTTACGGCAATTTGCAGGTCGTAATTGTATTTAATGCCTTTATCAATTAGGTTTTGCAGGGTGGTGTCGGTAAAAAACTTCTTCCACTCAATATCGGCAATGCTGCTGGTATCGGCAAAGGCGGTGGTGCCAAATTGCTTCGGCAAATCCACCGATGGGCGCTCGTAGTTTTTACCCACTTTACAAGCGCTTATGAACAGCGCGAGCAAAAGGCCCGTATATATGATGATATTATTCTTTTTCATGATATTATTTTGTTCAGGCATTTTCTAATTCAACTTCTTTTTTTACTACAGTTGGTTTTGGTTTGCCCGAAACTTTTTCCTGCAATGCCTGGAATATTACAAACAATACAGGTATAACGAACACACCTAAAATAACCCCGGTAAGCATACCGCCTACAGCGCCTGCACCAATAGAGTGGTTACCCAAAGCTGATGCGCCTTTTGCCCTCATTAGCGGGATAAGACCCACGATGAATGCGAATGAGGTCATCAGGATAGGGCGAAGCCTTAATTTTGATGCTTCTAAAGCTGCTTCAACCAAATCCATACCTGCTTTACGGCGTTGTACAGCGTACTCTACGATCAGGATGGCGTTCTTGGCCAGCAAACCGATGAGCATGATGAGACAGACTTGTACATAAATGTTATTATCGATACCCAGCATGTTGATGAACAGCATTACGCCGAACACCCCTAATGGTATGGTAAGGATAACCGCCAGCGGCAGGATATAACTTTCGTACTGTGCCGATAACAGGAAGTATACAAAGATCATACTCATGGCAAATATCAATAGTATTTGCGAACCTGACTGAATCTCCTCACGTGTCATACCGGTCCACTCGTAACCAAAGCCGCGTGGCAGGGTTTCTTTAGCGGTTTCCTGTATGGCCCTGATGGCATCACCTGTACTATAACCCGGTTTTGGCACACCATTAATAGTAACGGCGTTAAACAAGTTGTTACGTGTTACAGTCTCCGGTCCGAATACCCTTCTTAATTTTACAAGGGCATTAGCCGGTACCATTTTACCTTCGGCATTCTTAACAAATACATCGTTAAGTGTGGTAGGGTTATCACGGTAAGCGGCATCGGCCTGTACCATTACCCTGTAGTATTTACCAAAGCGGTTAAAATCGCTCACGAAACTACTACCGTAGTATACTTGCAGGGTTTGCAATAAGTCGGCTACTTTAACGCCCAGTTGTCTGGCTTTCTCGTTGTCAATATCCATTTGGTATTGCGGGTTACCGGCAGCAAAGGTGGTAAAGGCATAGGCAATCTCTTTTTTCTGCATCAGCGCACCTAAGAAAGCACGTGTGGTTGAATCCAGTTTGCCCATTGTACCGTTGTTCCTGTCTTGCAGCATAAACTCAAAACCACTCACGTTACCAAAACCTTGTACGGTAGGGAACGTAAAGAAGAACGCGCTTGCACCTTTTACTTTGGTAGCTACCTCGGCGGTCATGTTGGCGGTGATGGTTGCCAGATCTTTGATCGGTCCACGGTCGTCCTGTGCTTTCATCCGGATAAAACCGGCACCGTAAGGAGAAGCGTTAGCGTTAGAGATAAAGTTCAAACCTTCTACCATGTAGTGGTTTTTATTGATAGGGCTGTTCTTCACAATGTTATCAATCTCCTTCATGGCTTTGTGCGTTTGATCTAACGAACTGCCCGGAGGAGTATTCACTGCGTATAACAGGAAGCCCTGATCTTCAGTAGGGATAAAGCCTGTAGGAGTTTTCTTGATCATCACGAAAGTGATGGCTGCTACCAATGCCAAACCTGATATGCCTACCCATTTGCGTTTTATTAAAAACTGTAGGGATTTAACGTATTTATCAGTCATGGCGTTAAACGCGATGTTGAACGCTGCAAAGAAACGGGCGGCAAAGTTTTTAGGCTTAGCTTCGTGTCCTTCTTCGCCCTCATGTGCATGCGGGTTTTTCAGGAACAATGCTGTCAGTGCCGGACTAAGCGTTAACGCGTTAACCGCAGATATTAAGATAGCGATGGCCAGCGTAAAGGCAAACTGCCTGTAGAATACACCCGCCGGGCCTTGCATAAAGCCTACCGGTACAAACACCGCCGCCATTACTAATGTAATAGAGATGATAGCACCTGATATTTCACTCATTGATTCAACGGTGGCATCTTTAGCATTAAGCGTTGTTCGCTCCATTTTGGAGTGCACCGCCTCTACTACCACAATGGCATCATCCACCACAATACCTATGGCCAGTACCAGCGCGAACAGGGTAAGCAGGTTAATACTGAACCCAAAGAGGTTCATGAAGAAGAAGGTGCCGATAATAGCAACCGGTACTGCAATAGCAGGGATGAGGGTTGAACGGAAATCTTGCAGGAAGATGAATACCACAATAAATACAAGTACGAAGGCTTCTATCAGCGTGTGTTTTACCTGGTCGATAGACGCATCCAAAAACTCTTTGGAGTTATACATTACCACAGGTTCAACACCTTTTGGCAGGGTAGTAGCAAATTCTTTTATCTGGCGTTCGGCTTCGGTAAGGATGTCGTTAGCGTTTGAACCCGCGGTTTGGAAAATAGCCACACCCGATGTAGGGCCGCCATTTAATATACTGTTTGATGAATAAGTATAAGAACCGAATTCAACACGCGCTATATCTTTCAGGTGAATGATCGATCCATCGCTGTTGGCTTTGATAATGATGTTTTCGTAATCTTTTACTTTATTCAGTTTTCCTTTATATTTCAATACGTACTCAAATACTTCCTTGCTGCTTTCGCCAAAACGACCAGGAGCAGCTTCTAAGCTTTGATCTTTAATAGCGCTGGTAACATCCTGCGGAGTAAGATTGTATGAGGTTAACCTATCAGGTTTTAACCATATACGCATAGAATAATCGTGCGTACCGAAAGGCTGTGCCTGACCTACACCCGGGATACGTTGTAACTGCGGGATAAGGTTGATCTTGATAAAGTTTTGTAAAAAGGTTTCGTTATATGAGGTATCCTTACTGGCCAGGGCCACGAACATAATGATACTATTTTGAACCTTTTGGGTTGATACCCCTGTTTGTACAGCTTCCTGTGGTATTTGGCTTAATGCTTTTGATACCCGGTTTTGTACGTTAACGGCTGCAATATCGGGGTCTGTACCTTGTTTAAAGTAAACGTTAAGGGTCATTGAACCGTCGTTACTGGAGTTGGATGTCATGTAGGTCATGTTCTCCACACCGTTCACGGCTTCTTCAATTGGGGTAGCTACCGAACGGGCAACCACCTCGGCATTTGCACCGGGGTACGAGGCGGTAACCTGTACGGTAGGCGGTGCAATATCCGGGAACTGCGTAATGGGCAGGCTCACCAGTGATATGATCCCCAGCAGCAGGAGCAGGATGGAGATTACTGTTGAAAGGACGGGCCTTTCTATAAATTTTTTAAGCATGATTGTGGTATTAAGTACTCCTGAGTGTTTCAGGAGTACAGTTAATAAGGTGTTATATAGGGTGACTTACTTTATTATAAAGAAGCTGTTTTCAGCAAGCTATCAGCCGATATTGGTTTAGGTGTGATCACCATACCATCGCGCAGCCTGTCAATACCTTTGTAAACTATTTTGTCGCCGGCTTTTAAACCAGCCGATACCAGGTAGAAGTGGCCGCTTGTGCCGGTTACAGTAAGTGGTTTGCCTACAACTTTATTGCTATCAGCAAGGGCGTAAACAAATACTTTATCCTGTAGTTCAAAAGTAGCTTCCTGCGGTACCAGTAACGAACCAGAGTTAAGGCTCGGTATTTTAATTTTACCGGTGTTGCCTGATCTTAACAAGCCATTAGCATTAGGGAAAGTAGCCCTGAAGCTGATAGTGCCGTTCACTTTATCAAACTGACCTTGTGCCAGTTCAACTTTACCTTTTTGCGGGTAAGTAGTATTGTCGGCCAGTACCAGTTCAACAGCAGGCAACTTTTCAATTTTGTCCTGTATGGTAGCACCTGCGTACTGCTCTTTAAAGTTGATAAAATCAACCTCACTCATAGTAAAGTAAGCGTGCATTTCGCGATTCTCTGACAATACGGTTAAGGCTTCCACTTGTGTTTTGCCAACCAAACTACCTGTTTTAAAAGGAATGCTGCCTACATAACCATCTGCCGGGGCAGTAACGGTTGAGTAACCTACATTTATTTTAGCCGATTGTACTTGCGCCTGCGCTTGTGCTACGTTTGCTTTAGCGGCATCTTGCACTGCTTTGGCCGAGCGTAATTGAACATCTGATATTACATTGTTCTCCACCAGCGGAGCAAGTTTAGCCACGTTAATTGAAGCGGTTTCAAGTGCTGCTTTAGCTGATAACAGTTGTGCTTTAGCGTTGTTCAGTTGCTCGGTATATGGCCTTGCATCAATGGTGAACAGGGCCTGGCCTTTGTGTACGTAAGCGCCTTCATCAACATGTATTGATTGCAGGTAACCATCCACTTGCGGACGAATTTCAATATCGCGGCTACCTTGTATAGCTGCTGTAAATTCGCTGTAGGTGGTAACCGGTTTGCTTTCTATACTTACAACCGGTAACTCTTGTGGTGGTGGAGCGCCTGCGCCCTGGTTAGCTGATGATGAGCCGCAGCTACTGTACAATACCATCCCCGCCATAGCTAAAAAGAGTGGTATGTTTTGCCTGATTTTCAGGATTGCTTTTGTGATCGTGTTCATTATGTTAATTGTTTAAGAGGTGTGTGTTAATTTATATATATTGAGGAATTGATGTTTAAACATTGTTAATTTTCCTAACAGTGTTAGATATACTGAAAAAAAATTAAAGGCGCTAACTCATATTTTTGATGAATCCGCTGATCGCGTCATCCAAAACCATTTTGTTTAACTCATCATCGTTAATTATTGATGAGGTACCTACTATTTTAATAGAAATAAGTCCGTGCATTACCGACCAGAATGTGTGGTACTTTAAGCAGGAGTTGATATCAGTACGTTTGTTTTTCGCTATCAGGTCTTCAATGGGTTCCATCATCAGGTCCCTGAATGATTCCTGCTCGGGCATTGCCTTACCAATTTCGCAGCAGGCCATGCCTATACCAAACATCAGCTGGTAGTGTTCTATATCGTTAATGGCGAAGTTCCAATAGGCATCAGCCATTGCTTTTATCTGTGCTGCCGGGTTGCCCACGTGCATGTCTTTCGCTTCCAGCATTTGGGTGGTAAGCATTTTGAAGCCTTTTTTGGCAAACTCAAGCAGTATGGCTTCCTTGTTTTCGAAATGATCGTAAATAACCGGTACGCTATATTCAATAGCGTCAGCTATTTTACGGATAGAAAGTGATTGCCATCCTTCTGTTTTAACCATATTCCAGGCGGCACAAATAATGTCGTTCTTCACTTCTTCCTTCTGCCTTAACTTGCGCTCTAAAATTCCCATGTGTTATTTATCCTAACAGTGTTAGCAAAAGTAACAATGTATTGGTATTACTTGCAAGTGTTTTACAAGGCAAGTAGGGTTTTTGGCATTGTTATTATAGTTTGATGACAAATATGGCACCGGCAGACAATCGGATGAAAAATAATCGCAATAAAATAGGGAAAATGTTGAGGTTTTTTGAATGAGGGTCGAGGTTTCAGGTTCGGGGTTTGAGTGGATTAGACAGGTTGTGAGTAGTGCGCTGTGAGCGGAAAGGGAGTGAGCGACGTGCAGCCTTAAGTCTTTTTAAATTAAGTCTGAAAATTTTTTGAATTTTGAATTTTAACTTTTGAATTAAAAACAAAAGCCATACACCATGCTAAAAAAATCAGCATAATGTATGGCTTTTTATAGTAACGGGTGCTAAACCCGTATTGTAATTAAAATCTCCGGTTAGCTTTTACCCTTACAGGTACAAGGTTTCTGGCATCTTCAGCTTTTTGTTTGTATATCTTATACAATAAGAAAACAATAGAAAGCGGTACTAATACAAATATTGAGGTGATTATCATTAGGATAATCTCTGGTGTGCCTAAACCCATGGTATGTTTAAATTAAATGGTGAACATTAAACCTGCAACAAGGTAAGCAACTGATTGTTCATTAGCAAATTTATTTAATTAATAAAATAAAGTGTTTCACGGTTTAAATGACCTTGTGCTGATAAGCAGGTGAAAATATTACCCGCGGTTAAACCCTCGCAGTTTTGGGCAGTCTAAACATCGTTTCACAGGCCTTGTGTTTTGTGAAAAGGCACGTAACCATTTACCTAAACATTCATGAGATCACATATCAGCATGAAACTTAAAATTTTACTGGTGCTTTGGTTGTGCCCTTTATTAGCATGGGCGCAATGGTCATCGCCCAGGTCAAAACAGCAACCCCGGTTTCATCCGCCTCCCGCAAAGGTGGCTATGAAACTGCTGAGCGGCGAAATTAAAGATCACTTAACCATGCAGCCGGTGCCTTACGCTTCAGTCGCGCTGTTAAACGCCGATAAATCTTGCAACGCTGAAGAAGATGGCATTTTTATGCTGTACAGCACCAATGTAAACCTTACCGATTCCTTATTAATTACCTGTACAGGTTACATGCCCCATAAATTGGCGGTTGGCGATTTTGTAAGCAACTGGATCATATTATTGCATCCATGGCCAAAACCTAAACGAATTGCGCTTGCCGCAAAAACGCAAACAACCGAAAAAGCATTACTTAACCCTATTACCGATGAGGTTTTACAGTTTACCGGTCTTGATAAACCTGTTGAACGCTTTACTTATTTACAGGTGGCGCAAAAGTTGGAAGCTCCGGTTGAAAAAACGCAGTTGAAAAGTATCAGGATAGGGCGCATGCGCATCAAAAGTCTTGAATTTGCACAGCAGACCAAATTTTTGGTGCACATATACGATGTTGACCCGGATACCGGTGGACCGGGAGTGGAGCTGTCGGATACTACGATAATGGTAACCAATAAATCGTCGGAAGAGATAACGGTTAAACCGCCATTACCGGTTTTAATTCCGGGTAAGGCATTTTATGTATCGGTGGAGTGGTTGCGGATAGGGTATAATGTATGTAAGCTTAAAATTCCGACGTTTAAAAATGATGATCCTTTTGTTTATGACGATACCTATACGCCGTACATCGGTATCCAGCCCAAAAAGGGAACAAAGCTGAATATGTGGGCCTTAACCTACCACAATATATGGAAGCCCTACACTTACTTTTCGCCCGATTATACTGACCTGGCCATATCTGCCGAAATAGTTTATTGATGAAAAAAGGCTGTATCATACTCTTGACTTTTATGCTGATACAGCTGAATGGGTTTGCACAAACTTATTTTGGTAACGTAACCGATAAAAAAACAAAAGCCCCTTTAGCTTATGTAACGGTCACTTTAATTAAGGAGAATATTGCTACCAGCACAGATGAGAAGGGCGCTTTCAGGCTTGCATCGCGCAAAGCGCAGGCTAACGATAGTCTGTTATTTACATTTGTGGGGTATATACCTGTAAAAATTGCCGCTGAGGCTTTGGCAAAAAAGCGGACAATTATAATGGAAGAAGATGAGGTGATACTGAATCAGGTAAACATCACCTCGAAAGAAGTTAAAAAGAAAGAACTGAAGCTGAACAGCTTTTCGGTTTATGATCCGGGGTTTACGGCAATGCCTGATTTTTATTTGAATTATGTACAGGTGGCCCGTAAGTTTATTTCGCCTAATGATATTTCAATACTCAAATCGGTACGTGTAGCGCGGCTCATTCGCTTCCCAAATGATATGGCCAGTTACAATTATAAGAACGGGCGCACCCGTTTCAGGATCCGTATTTATGATGTTGATACGCTAACAGGTGGCCCCGGTAAAGATATATGCCGCGATACCATTGAGCTGCAAAATAACCGGAACACCTTTATCGAGGTAGACCTGAGTGAGTCAAAAATATTGATCACCCATAAAGCGTTTTTTATAGCTGTAGAATGGCTGCTGATCCCCTATAATGAAACCATTACCACAGCATATGAGGCTTATAATGATGAGGTTAAAAACCACAAAAGAGGTTTTGCGAGATATACGCTCGAATACGATCCGGTAATTTATGGCGTGCAGCCGCGCGGCAAAAATAAAATACCGGGTACCTGGTTTATGGCCGTGCCTAATGGTAAATGGATGAGCGCTGCAAGTCACCAATACAATGCCGATGCCGCTATTTCGGCAGTAATAGCGGTTGAAAAATAAGTACTTTTTAATGAAAGCTATCTGCCTTAAAATAATCTTTATGTTACTGCTGCCGCTAAGCTGCCTGGCACAACGCACTTATGTTGGCAGCGTAGTTGATAAAAACACTAAAGAGCCTTTGGCCTACGTAACCATTACTTTAATAAAAGAAAACATTGTTACCGGTACAGACACAACAGGCGCGTTCAGGCTTATCTCCCGTAAAATTATTCGTGATGATAGTATCGCCTTTACTTCGGTAGGCTACATTACTGTTAAGATAGCGGCAAGTGCCTTGGTCAAAAGCCGCGTTATTATGATGCAGCAGGATGAGGTGATATTGAACGAAGTAAAGATCACTTCAAAGGAGGTTAAAAGAAAAGAAATCAAGTTGGGCAGCTTTTCGGTGTATGATCCGGGCTTTGGGGCAAGCCCCATCTATTATAGTAATTATGTACAGGCTGCCCGCAAGTTCATTTCGCCCAATAATACTTCATGGCTCCGATCGGTACGGGTGGCAAGGCTTATCCGTTTCCCTATCGATGACCCTGTTGAGGGCTATTACAATTACAGGAATGGCCGAACCCGTTTCAGGATCCGCATTTACGCGGTCGACCCTGTAACGGGCGGTCCGGGCAAAAGCATTTGCCGCGATACCATTGAACTGCAAAATAACCGGAACACCTTTATCGAGATAGACCTCACCAAAAACAACATCCGCATTACCGAAAAGGATTTTTTTATAGCGGTAGAGTGGCTGATGATACCTTACAACGAAACCATTAGTACATGGTATGTTGATTTTGCAGAGGAAGTAAAAGGTCGCAAAGATGGCTATGCCGAATACACGCTCGAATACGACCCGGTGCTTTACGGTGTAAAACCCCGTACCAAAGATAAGCTGCCAACCACATGGCTGTTAGAAGCTCACGATGGTAAATGGACGAGCGCTGTTGAGTTGCAGTATAATGCTGATGCCGCGATATCGGCTGTCATAGCGGTTGAAAAATAATAATGATTAAATGAAAGCAATCTGCCTTAAAATAATCTTTGTATTGCTGCTGCCGCTAAGTGGGTTTGCCCAACACGTTTATTTTGGTAACGTGATAGATAAAAAAACGAGGAACCATTACCTTATGTAAGCGTAACATTGCTCAAAGAGAACATTGCTACTAATACCGATGTCAAGGGAGTATTTAGACTCAATGCAAGTAAAGTACTGCCGAATGATAGCCTCGTATTTACTTCTGTTGGTTATGTAACGCTTAAAATAGCGGCAAACGCGTTAGCTAAAAAGAGAGTTATTTTAATGCAGGAGGACGAAATAATATTGAATGAAGTCAAAATATCCTCAAAAGAAGTTAAAAGGAAAGAAATTAAGCTGAATGGGTTTTCTGTATACGATCCCGGTTTTGAAGCTAATCCCATCTATTACCAGGATTATGTTCAGGCCGCCCGTAAATTTATATCTCCAAAGAATATTTCCAGGCTTACCGCGGTACGCGTTGCACGACTAATACGTATGCCAATTGAAGATACGCTTTATGGTTATTATAATTACAAGAATGGGCATACCCGTTTCAGGATCCGTATTTACGGGGTAGACACCATAACCGGCGGCCCCGGAAAAGATATCAATACGGAAATTATAGAAATGCAAAATAAAAGAAATACGTTTATAGAGATCGATTTGAGCAGATCAAATATACTGATAAACGAAAAGGAATTCTTTTTAGCGGTAGAGTGGTTACTTATACCCTACAATGAAACATTGAGCACCTGGTATGTAGATTTTGATGATGAAGTAAAGCACCGCAAACGCGGCTACGCTGAATATACCCTCGAATATGATCCTATACTTTACGGAGTACAACCCCGTACTAAAGATAAAAAGCCGACTACCTGGTTATTAAGCGAAATTGGCGGTAAATGGGTAAGCGCTGAAAAACTTAATTATACCACTGATATTGCCATATCTGCCACTATAACAGTTGAAAAATAACAGGATGAAATTTGTTTAAAGCCGCTTATCATATTTGAATGTATTTAGCCCCGACCTTTTGTAGCGTTACTAATAAACCTTACGTTTTAAAGGTAAACAAAGCAATAATTTTTATCTTTGCCAATGGGAACAGAAGATCGACCGGGTAGCTCCTCTGCTACATCTGCATTACCGGGTACGGCTGCCGCGCAGCCAATATATAATTTACAATTCGCGCTGTTATGTTTAAGCTCGCTGCTGTTTTCGGCAAGCTATAATATGCTTATTCCGGAGTTGCCGGGTTATTTAAGCGGCCTCGGCGGTGCCGAATATAAGGGCCTTATCATCGCGCTGTTCACTTTAACTGCCGGTATCTCCCGCCGGTCAGTGGTAAACTTACCGATACATTAGGCCGTGTGCCCGTGATGGCGGTGGGCTCTATCGTATGTTTTGTGTGCGGCTTTTTGTATCCATTGCTGGCTAATGTTACAGGCTTTTTGCTGTTGAGGTTGATCCACGGTTTTTCTACAGGGTTTAAACCCACCGCCACCGCCGCTTACGTGGCCGATGTTGTTCCGCAGTCACGCTGGGGCGAGGCTTTGGGGATCCATGGCCTCTGCTTTAGTACAGGGATGGCGGTTGGCCCGGCAATAGGCAGTGCCATTACTTCAAGCTTTTCTATCAATGTACTGTTCTATTGTTCATCGTTATTCGCGCTCATGTCCATTATTATATTGATGAACATGAAAGAAACCGTACGCCATAAACACCCGTTCAGTTTCAGGCTGTTTAAAATATCGAAGTACGATATTATCGATATCCGGGTGATTCCCGCAGGCATCGTTACCTTTTTATCGTACATGCCTTATGGCATTATCATTACCCTAATACCCGATTGGAGCCAGCATTTAGGCATCGGCAATAAAGGTTTGTTCTTCATGGTGTTTACTATAGCTTCGTTGCTCATCCGGTTTATAGCCGGTAAGGTGTCTGACAGGTATGGCCGTATCTCGGTGATCAAGGCAGGTTTGCTCATCATCGTGATATCGCTGTTTATTGCCGGTTATGCCGATACGGTAAGCGGACTAATGCTTACTGCCGTAGTTTACGGTATAGGCTCGGGCATATTATCGCCCGCCGTTAACGCCTGGACGATTGACCTGAGCGACCCTAAATCGCGCGGTAAGGCTGTAGCTACCATGTATATCTCGCTGGAAGCAGGCATCGGCATCGGCGCGCTCATTGCAGGCTGGATGTACCAGGACGTGATCAGCAAGGTGCCTGCCATATTTTATCTTTCAGCAGGTATTTCCGTATTGGCACTCGCCTATATGTTTGTATGGAAACGAACACACTACCCAAGCATATTAAGCAGGCGCGCGGTTTAATTAACCATCGTATTACGGATGTTCTTTAATTGGTGGATATGCCTTTGCGTATGGTATATTACAAAGTAAATAGCCTCCAGTCGGGTTAAGTTGCCATAAACCGGCAGCGCGAAAGAAGTGCAGGTTTTGCTGAGGTCCATGGTTTTTATATCCTTTTGAATAGTTTGCTCAATATGTTGCAGGTCGTTCAAAAGATCGGCCTTTTTAAAGTCGGTATCTTCGGGCACTACAAAATCCGGCGATTTCATCTTGATGTTAAAGTTCAGGAAATCGGCCTTGATCTGATCTGCAAATTCGGAGGCATCGCGTGTGGTATTGGCAACGCTGCCGCTTAGCATATCCGCGAAGCCTGAGTTAGACATGATGATGTGGCGGGCGACTTGTCCGGGTGTCCAGCTACCGGCAAATGGTACGGTGTTGATCTGCCGGTCATCAAACGATGAAACGATATTGATGAATTCGCCAATGGTTTTTTCGAAGTTATTGAGTGTGGTTTCCATAATTGTATTGAGTTGATTGCTTTAACTAATACAAATTTACAGTACCCTAAAAGCATTGGCAGGGTGAATAAGCGACAGCTTAAGGGGTTGATAACGACAATTGTAGATCATCGGTTTATCAACACATCGCTGGGCTTTCCATTAAAATGTAATGTTTTTTTGCCCTTTAAAATGTATACTTATTATATTTTAGCTTTACCGAACGGGGTTTAGCATTCCGTTTTCAAATTGCACCATTTTAAAAAGAATAACTGTATGTATAACTTAAAAATCATCTCTTCGAGCGTAAGGCCCGGCCGTAAAGGCCCTATTGTGGCTAACTGGATCAAAAACCTGGCCGAGCAAACCGGTAATTTCAATGTGGAATACATCGATTTGGGCGAGCTTAACCTGCCGCTGATGAACGAGGCCAATCACCCAACCATGCAAAAATACGAGCACGAGCATACCCAAAAATGGAGCGCTACTGTTAGCGAGGCAGATGCTTTTATATTTGTTACCGCCGAGTATGATTATGGTTATCCTGCTGCCTTGCGCAACGCTTTTGAATACCTGTTTCATGAGTGGGGTTATAAACCGGCGGGTATTGTAAGTTATGGTGGTTTATCGGGCGGTACAAGGGCGGCTAACAGCTTAAAGGCCGATCTATCAACCTTCAGGATAGTGCCATTGTATGAGGCGGTTAATATTCCGTTCTTCTCACAATATATTAATGATGACGGGCAATTTATCCCAAGCGAAAGCGCAGAAAAATCTGCCGCTGTACAACTGCACGAACTGGTACGTTGGGCAAAAGGCTTAAAGGCTATAAAAGAAGATAAATAACAATATAGATGATGAACTACAGTTGCAATGCCGTATTGCAGCTGTAGTTCATATTATCCTAAAGTGCGAAAGTTGTTCTTTCCGGGGAGCTCGTCCTCATCAAAAAAATCGGCAAAGTTATACTCCAGTACCTCTGCAATACGATATAGCCGTTCAATAGTTACCTGCGAATAGCCCAGCTCAATTTTACTGTAAGCATTTTGCGAGATTCCCAGCTTTGCAGCAAGATAATCCTGGCTGTAATTTCTGTCTTCTCTCATCCTTCTTATTTTATTGGCCACTGCCTTGGCTTTTGGGTGCATATTTTATTAGTAATAAATTAGTAATTATAGGTAATTAAATTAACTACGAAGTAAATAACTGGGCGGATTTATTTAGGGTAAAGAATTTTAACTGGTTTTGATAATGCTTATTAAATACTGATCAGCGGAGGGTGTGCTTCAGTCGATATCAAATGATTATTGGTAACAGTTATTCTGTTTATAATGTGGGTTGGCATTATTGGTATTTATAAATTTGGTTGCACATACAACCCGCCGTTGTATTAAGTGTTTTAGGCTGAGGCCGATTTTTAGGATTTATTTATATTTATTTGATAAAATATTTCTCAAAAATTTATTTGGGATAGATGCACACGCCGAATAATAACATTCCGCAGGGTTGTATATTAAAAAGAGGCTGTTATATTTGTTAAAAACATTAATTCCTATGAAAAAAGTATTCTCATTATTTATAGTTGTTGTACTGGCAGTTACAGCAGTTAATGCCCAAACCGCCTGGGTTACACAAAAAATAGACGATAAGGTATCGGTGAAATTTCCATCGGCGCCAAAGGTTGAAAACGGCGTTTATCGCCTGAAAGATAAAGATAGCGTTGGCTATGCCCTGAACATTGTCGACTTTCAAGCCGTTGCCAATCTTGATTCGGCCGCGCTGGCGCCTATGAAAGATACCGAAGAGTTTGCCGGTCAGCTTAAGGCTGGTTTAGAGCAAAGCCTGCAAGGTATAGTACTGAGCGATATTACCATAGGCAAATGGAAAGGTTATACTACTTATAGCTTAACAGGCAACAACGCGGCTAAAAAAACGAAGCTATACCTGCAAATGATATTAATTGGCAGCAAAATGTACAGCATGTCGAGCGCCGTACCCGATGCTGCTCCTGCCGCTGGCCTAAAAAATAAAGACCTGTACTTTACATCGGCAACAGTAAAATAGATCATTAGTTACTATAACGGATTTGAAGGGTTATGCTGCGGCATAACCCTTTTTTTGTTGCCGGGTTAAAACAACAAATAATACCGTGTTTTCACCCCTTTCAGGAATATAATGCAGTGCTATCTTTACACCATTGGTAAGATGATTTACTGATAAGGACAACCCTACATTTACCACTACCAAAGGAAAAACAGCAGTCCTGATCAAATTTTGCCGGTACGTTAAAATATTGGAAATAGCCAATCCATCTAAATCACAATCACAAAAAAAGCGCTCTTGTAGTTTACAGGAGCGCTTTGCTTATTTAATGAAGTATGTTGTTATGCTAAAGCATAAAGTTCTTCACGTTGTTTTTTAACGGCTTCGCTGTTAATGTATTCATCGTAGCTCATCAGTTTATCAATATAACCGGCAGGGGTTATCTCAATAATACGGTTGGCAACGGTTTCTACCAGTTCATGATCTCGTGAGGTAAACAATACCGTTCCGCGGAAATCTTTCATGCCATTGTTTAATGCCGTGATCGATTCCAGGTCGAGGTGGTTGGTAGGTTCGTCAAATAACAGTACGTTGGCTTGTTGCAGCATCATACGGCTAAACATGCAGCGCATTTTTTCACCGCCCGATAGTACATTGCTTTTCTTCAATACCTCTTCGCCGCTAAACAGCATACGGCCTAAAAAGCCACGGATAAACTGGTCGTCCTTTTCGCCCGGTGAGTATTCGCGCAGCCAATCGATCAGGTTAAGATCTTTACCGGCAAAATATTCAGAGTTTTCGATAGGAATATCGGCAGCATTAATAGTAACGCCCCATTTAAACTGACCTTTAAAGTCGGTGTCGCGGCCCATCAATACTTCGTAAAAAGCACTGGTAGCCAAACTGTTTTGCGAAATGATGGCTATTTTATCTCCCTTGTTCACCATGAACGATATATTGCCGAACATTACCTCGCCATTTTGAGTTTTACCCAGGTTTTCAACCTGTAGTATTTGGTCGCCCGCCTCACGGCCAAGATTGTTGAATATAATTCCCGGGTATTTACGGTTCGATGGCTGGATCTCGTCAAGGTTGATCTTGTCCAATGCCTTTTTACGGCTGGTAGCCTGTTTTGATTTCGACGCGTTCGCGCTAAAGCGACGGATGAAATCCTGTAATTCTTTCACGCGGTCTTCCAGTTTCTTGTTCTGGTCGCTGCGTTGTTTCAATGCCAACTGGCTCGATTCGTACCAGAACGAGTAGTTACCGGTATAAATGGTCATCTTGCCAAAGTCAATATCAACCACGTGGGTACACACGGTATCTAAAAAGTGCCTGTCGTGCGATACTACCAGTACAATAGCCTCGTAGCTTGCCAAAAAGTCTTCGAGCCAGCTTACGGTGTTAATGTCCAAATCGTTGGTAGGCTCATCTAGCAATAATATTTCGGGTTTACCAAAAAGTGCCTGTGCCAGTAACACACGTACTTTTTGCTTGCCATCAATTTCTTTTACCTGTTTGTAGTGCAGGTCTTCTTTAATACCTAAGTTGCTTAATAGGGTAGCGGCATTGCTTTCGGCATTCCAGCCATCCATTTCGGCAAAAAGATTTTCCAGTTCGCCGGCACGTTCGCCATCGGCATCGCTAAAATCTTCCTTTAGGTAAATAGCGTCTTTCTCTTTCATTACAGCGTACATTTCGCTGTGGCCCATCAGTACGGTTTCAATAACAGTATACTCATCAAACTCGTGGTGGTTTTGCTTCAGCACGGCCATACGCTCGCCGGGTGTAAAGCTTACCGAGCCGCTGCTTGGGTCAATCTCTTTTGATAATATCTTTAAAAACGTTGACTTACCCGCGCCGTTAGCGCCAATAATACCGTAGCAGTTGCCGTGGGTAAACTTTAAGTTAACGTCTTCAAATAATGTACGTTTGCCGTAGCGTAATGTTAAATTTGATACTGTGATCATGCTGCACCTGTAATTTGGCGCAAAAATACGGTTAATTAATTCAAGATAAAAGCGACTGAGAAATTAACATCAAAATCGGTTTTGTTAACTTTTGCGCATCTCATTTATGTTTTTGACGATTTTTTGGGGCTAAGTGTTGCTGTGGCGGTATTATTTTGTAATTTTAGGATATTAAATATTCCTGTATTCAATTTAATATTACCCCCTTTGTTAAATTTAATAGGTGCCGTGTATTCTGTTGGCAGTAGTATTTATATCCCCCTATAATAACTATTGATGACAGTTTATTCTATTGAGCCTCATAATAATGAACGGCTTTATAAAACATTGGTGAACGATGTTTTGGCCGGAACATGGAATTGGGATATTAAAGCCAATTACCTGTACGTATCGCCTTCCCTTAAAGCCATGATAGGTTATGGCGAAGATGAGCTCGTTGAGTTTGCCACCTGGCGGGATATAATGCACCCCGATGATATCGCCATAGTAGATGAGGCCTTAAAAGCCCATTTTAACAGTAAAGGCGAAATAGCCTACAGCCCCGATGTGAGATATTACCACAAAAACGGATCGATAGTTTGGGTTACCTGTACCGGCCGTGTAATAGAGTGGGGTGAGAATGGCCAGCCTTTGCGCATGGTGGGTGTGCATATTGATATTACCAAGTATAAGGTAATTGAACAAAAACTTAAAAAAACCAAAGATCTTTTAAATAAAACCAACCTTAGCGTAAGCCTTGGCGGCTGGGAATTCGATGTAGCCAACAATAAACTGGCCTGGACACGTGTAACCAAGCAAATACACGAAGTGCCGTTTAACTACGAACCTTCGGTAGATGATGCCCTGGGTTTTTATAAGGAAGGGTTGGGGCGCGAGGCATTGCGTAAAGGGGTAGAGGGGGCTATGGCAACCGGGAAGAGCTACGATACAGAAGCCCTACTGATCACCACCACCGGGCGCGAGGTTTGGGTACGCACCATTGGCAATGCCGAGTTTGAAGATGGTAAATGTGTACGGCTATTCGGTACGCTGCAAAATATTGATGAGGAAATGAAGATAAAGCTCGAACTGCAAAGCAGCGAAGCGCGCTTTAAGGGAGCTTTTGAAAACTCAACCATTGGTATGGCGCTGGTATCGCCGGAAGGTAAATGGCTGAAGGTAAACCAAAACCTGATCAGTTGTTTGGGGTATACCGAAGATGAACTGAACCAGATCACCTTTCAGGATATTACCCACCCGGAAGATCTGGAGAAAGACCTCGACCTGCTGAACAAGCTGATAAAAGGCGAAGTACACCATTACCAAATGGAGAAACGCTATTTTCATAAAAACGGCAGTGTTATTTGGGCGCTGCTTAGTGTATCATTAGTGCGCGATGAAAGGGGCAATCCTTTACACTTTGTATCGCAGATACAGGATATTACCGATAAAAAATTACAGGAAGAGCAAATAAAGGCCACGCTCGACGTGGTGAACCATCAGAACGAGCGCCTGCTTAACTTCGCTTATATTGTGTCGCATAACCTGCGTACGCATTCGGGGAATTTTCAGTCGCTGATTGATATGGTGAACGACCCCGAAACGGAACCCGACGAAAAAACACATTTACTGAAATTACTGCAAAACGTATCAACCCAGTTGAGCGACACCATCGTTAACCTTAACGATGTGGTATCTATACAAACCAGTAACCTTAAAAAGGCCAGTATCAATCTTAATAGCTATATAGAGCGTACCATTGATGTAGTGGCAGGCGATGTAAGCAAACACAGGGTGATCATTAAAAATAATGTTGACCCCGCGGCAGAGGTGCTGTATCACCCGGCCTATCTCGAAAGTATACTGCTCAACTTTGTTACCAACAGCATTCGCTACCGCCACCCCGAAAGGCAGCCCGAAATAATTATTAACCTTACCGATACGGTAGGGGGCAGGGTATTAACCGTTGCCGATAATGGTTTGGGGATAGATTTGGCCAGGCATGGCAAAAACCTGTTCGGTATGTATAAAACCTTTCATGGTAATAAAGAAGCACGGGGCGTGGGCCTGTTCATCACCAAGAGCCAGGTTGAGGCTATGGGCGGTAAAATTGATGTGGAAAGTAAGGTAGATGAGGGTACTACGTTCAGGGTGTTTGTCAGTTGATGAGAAATGCTGACACTTTTTGTATTTTAATTACACACTTTTACACAGCGCGATTGTCGGCATTTCCCGTATTTCCCCAATTTGTGCAATCAAAACTTACAACCCTTGGTTGTAAAATGCTGTTTTACACAATTATGACGGCTTAAATGTAAACTAAATGCTGATTTACAGCGTTATACATACATTATTACGCATGCCAATTAAAACCGGGAAATTTTGGAACAAACTTTGACTTATTTATAACAGGAACAGATTTCAATAACAATTTAAAAAGCAAAGTTATGATCGCATTAATCGCAAGCCTTGTAGTTATCAACTTAGTAGTGGTACTGGCCCGCAAATCATCACCAAGAGGGCTTTATTAATAAGCCGCCAACACATATAACAAGCTTAGCCCAGTATGGTGCCTAAGGTTTGGGTTTCGTGGTCCGCCAGCTTTTGTAGCGGGCCCGAAGCAAGCATCTTCATCATCATGTTCAGTTCGGCCGCAATGGTGAACTGAACTGATGTGTACTCCGCCTCCTGCGCCAGTAACCACTGCAGTTTAATTTCAAAGGGAGGTGTATCAGCAGCAACAATACTTATTACCGAATTTTCTATACGGCTTTCAACCACTAAGGCAAGCTTCGCCATGTTTTTTATGGTAAAGCTTGCTTCGTCGGCTGTTGAGCGCCAGTCCTGTATGCTTTCGGGCATTAGTTGCTGGTGGTTGTTGAGGTTGTTCAAAAACTGATAAACCTCACTAACCGGACGGGCTATATTTACAGTGCTTTCAAATAATGTCATAGGTAGATGCTAATGTTTTATTGTCCCCAGGTATCCGGAGAGGTACGCCATTGTTTAAGTACTTCAACGTCGGCAGGTAAAATATACTGTTGTTCTTCGGCATATTTTAACAGCGCGTTATAGTTAGATAACGTAACAAAAGGGCATTTAGCATTTTTAAAGTTTTCGGTAGCTACATCAAAGCCATAGCTGAATATGGCTGCCAGTCCTGCTACATCGTAACCGGCTTCGCGTAAAGCATCAACAGCTTGCAGGCTGCTTTTACCTGTCGATATTAGGTCTTCTATTACTACAACCCTTTGTCCGCTCATTATTTCGCCTTCAATAAGGTTACCGCGGCCATGTTCTTTAGCCTTGGCGCGTACGTAAATAAAAGGAAGCCCTAACTCCTGCGCAACAAGCGCGCCCTGCGGAATACCCGCCGTAGCTACGCCCGCTATACATCCTACAGCACCAAAAGTCTCCTGAATTATAGTGGTTAATTTTTGCCTGATGTACGTACGGATTGACGGATGGGACAATGTAACACGGTTATCACAATAAATTGGAGATTTCCAGCCCGATGCCCATGTAAAAGGATTGTTAGGTTGTAATTTAATTGCTTTAATTTGCAACAGGAATTCAGCTACCTGCTGTTCTATTTCAGTATTATTAAACATGGCTCAAAAATACAGAATTTATATCAACCAAACGGTTATTCTTATAACAGAAACCGCACCCGAAAAAGTTGAAGCCGATCAATTGATTGATGCTCAAACTTTTAGTTTGAAAACTATTTACCCTAAAATTTTAAAATCGGGCAAAGCCGTTTTTTATGTGGTATGTGAAGATGCAAAGGCCTTTATTAAAAAAATAGAAGCCGCTACCACAACCATAGTAGCTGCCGGCGGCCTGGTAAAGAATGAAGATGGGCATTTTTTATTCATTTACCGTAACGATAAGTGGGATTTGCCTAAGGGAAAGATAGAAAAGGGCGAAGGCATTAAAGAAGGCGCGGTGCGCGAGGTAGAGGAAGAATGCGGCATATCGGTAAATAAACTGGGCAAAAAAATATGCAAAACCTACCATGTGTATACCATTAAAAAAGAAGTGGTATTAAAGAAAACGCATTGGTACAAAATGAAATATAAAGGCCAGGAAAAGCTGAAGCCTCAAAAAGAAGAAGGCATTACCGATGTACGCTGGTTTAAAAAAGGCCAGGTAGGTACCATTGTTGAAAATACCTTCCCGTCAATTATGGATGTGCTGGTAAAAACCGAACTGGTTAAAGAAAAGCCAGTGCCTCCTTTGGTATAAACTGGCTGATATCGCCGTTGTGGCGCAAAATTTCGCGCACAATGGTTGAGCTGATGGCCGAGTAACCGGGTTTGCTTACAATAAAGATACTCTCTATATCGGGCGCAAGGGTATGGTTCATTTGAGCTATACCCTTTTCGTATTCAAAATCTGATACGGTACGTATCCCACGGATCATGAAGTTGGCATCGATGCTTTTGCAAAAATCAACTGTTAGGCCTTCGTAAGCGATGATGTGAATTTTGGGTTCGTGCTCAAAAACGGCACGCAACATTTGCTGGCGGGTTTCAATACTTAAAAAGCTCGATTTTAAACTATTTGCCCCAATGCCTATATAAACCTTATCAAACAAGGCCAGCGAGCGTTTAACAATATCAACGTGAGCTTTGGTAACAGGATCAAACGAACCCGGAAAAAGAGCGATATTCATAGTATCAGCAATTGTTTGCCCAAAAGTAGCTATTAATGTTCAAGAATAATGATTAAAGCATCAGTAAATCCTTTAATCAAAATTGGATTGATCACATTCAAGTAAATCACATTCAAGGTCAAATCCCATCAATCAATCCTAATCAAGAAAATCATGGTTTACTTTCACTCCTAACCAATCAAAGTCAAAATCTCATCAATCAATCCTAATCAAGAAAAATCAAGGTCCCTGTTTACCCCAGCAAGTCAAGGTTTATTTGAGCATACTGCAACAGCATTATCGTTTTGCCATCGCGTATTTCGCCTGTTTTTACCATTTCAAGTGCAGCTGCAAACGGAATTTCGAGTACTTCAATGTTTTCTGTTTCTTCTTCAATACCACCGCCCTCGCTCACTTTCATGCCCTTATCGTATTCTGCCACAAAAAAATAGATAAGTTCGGTAACCGAGCCCGGCGACATATAAGCCTCAAATACTTTTTTTACTGATGATACCTTGTAGCCGGTTTCTTCTTCGGTTTCGCGTTTTATGCAATCTTCCGGATTGTCTTTATCCAGCAAACCCGCGCAGGTTTCAATAAGGTAACCCTGGCTATTGCCGTTAAGATAAGTAGGCATCCGGAACTGACTGGTTAAAACTACCGTTTTGCTATGCTTGTTGTAAAGTAATATGGTAGCGCCGTTGCCGCGGTCATAAGCCTCACGCGATATGGTTTCCCACTCCCCGTTTTTTAATTGATGATCAAACGTTACTTTATTTAAGGTGTACCAATTGTTCGATAAAACCTCTGTGTGTATGTTTCTTATTTTTTCGTTTGTCATTTTATGTATGAACGAGGTTAAGGTGCTTTAAAAAAGGAGAAGGATGAATGCCCGTATTTACGCTGATCGGTAAAATTGGGGTGGCCACTTAGGTTTTGCAGCGATTGATGCTCTACAATAAGTAAACCGCCGGTTACAAGTAATTCTTTCTCGAAAACGATCTTAGGGATTTCAGGGATCTTGTTCAGATCATACGGCGGATCGGCGAATATGAGATCGTACTTTTCGCTTTCTATATCCAGGTATTTGAATACATCGGCCTTAAAGGTTTTGATGTTTTCGAGGCGATGTTTTTGCGCGGTATCTTTTAAAAATATGATGCCGCCCTGGTTACGGTCAACCGCCTGCACTAACGACGCGCCCCGCGAAGCAAACTCCAGCGAGATATTGCCCGTGCCACTAAACAGGTCGAGCACCTTAATGCCATCAAGATCAATTTGATTTTGCAGGATGTTGAACAGGGCTTCCTTTGCCAGATCTGTAGTAGGGCGTACAGGTAAATTTTGCGGCGGATTGATCCTTAAACCCCTTAATGTACCCCCAATTATCCGCATAACGTTAATGCCGAAAGTGACAGGATATGTTGCGCCTTAACCGAAACAGGCAATTGCAGTAATTGTACGGTGTTCAGCTCAACGTGTTTAAAAAATTCAGCCAGTCGCTTAAAATTGGCATCATCGTTATTTATTTTGCCGCTTAAGTTCAGGTGTATACTGCCGGGTTGCAGCTTCAATTGCTCGGCTACAAAGGCAGTATAATAAGTTAGCTCATCGGCGTTGTAAAACTCAAAGCTGTTAAAAAAACGCAGCTTACTCTGGTTGTAATATAAAAAGTTAACCTTGTTCTCGTTGAGTTCGAGGTATAGCGTATCGTCGTTAGGGTTGTTGTTGGCAATAGCCTTTATCCAGCCCTTTAAGCCAAAAACAGAATTGTTCAGCTCAAATTTTTCGGCGGCGGCAACAGTGCCGTTGCTTACTTTGTATACCACACGGTTTTCGGTATCAAGTTCCTGTACAAATACCTTTTCATCGGCTTGTACATTTAACAAGCGGGCTAATAAACCAATATGCGCGTCGCTGTAAACGCCTTCGGGTACAAGGGTGAAGCTAAGTGCAGGCACGCCGGTAATTACCTGTTTGTACTTGGCGGTCAACAGGTCGCGCAATTCATCAGGATTGGTCAGCTCATCTAACGGATGGCCGCTGCCCCAGGCCAATAGCCTACTGCCTTGCGTTACCGCGTAAGCGAACGAAGCTGCCTCAATTTGCAACAGCAATACATAACCTTCGGCCTGGTCGAGGCTAAAGTCGTCATCGTAATAATTATAGTCAGGTTCGTTCATGAGCTAAGCAAAAGTAGTATTTTTTTTGTTGTGGCAAATATTTGACTTCTTCTGTTATGAGGTTCGGGGTTTCAGGTTTGGGGTTCGGGTATGAGTAGAGCAATTATAACCCGCAGTAAACAGCAATTAATGATTAAACCTTATACCCAAAATACTATCCTAAGAGTAATATTTTCAATTGAACACCTATGCTAACGCGATTTTTTCTATCACTGTTTTTATTAATAACTACCGTAGCGGTTAATGCCCAGGAGTATAGCGTTACAAAAACTGTAACCATCACCGGGGATAGTATTGAAACCTATAAAGATCAAAACGGCAATAAGGCCGTAGTAGTCACCAATTCTACCGATATATTCGGCAATAAAATAAAAACGGTTACCGGCCCCAATGGCGAAAAGATAAAATCAGTAAAAAAATCTAAGGATATTTTCGGGAATGAGATCATTGAACTTTCTGACGGAACAGGGCACACCGCGGCGACTATAAAAAACTCTACCGATATATTCGGCAATAAAATAAAGAGCATTACCGATGCCAGCGGCAAAGAAATACGATCTGTTAAAAAATCAAGGGATATTTTCGGCAATGATATTGTTGAGATAAGCGACGGCAACGGCAGGCCCGCGAAAACCATAAAAACATCGAAAGATATTTTTGGCAACGAAACAAAAAGTGTAACCGGGGCAAACTATGAAAACATTGGTTCGGTTAAAAAATCGAAAGATATTTTCGGCAATGAAACCATCGAAATGCTTGACGGAAACGGACAAAGAACCTTAGCCATAAAAACCTCAACAGATATATTTGGTAACGAAACAAAGGAAGTGACCGGCTCCAACTATGAGCGTATTGGTTCGGTTAAAAAATCAAAGGATATTTTTGGCAACGAGATCATAGAGATCAGCAATAGCAACGGGCAAATCAATTCGACCATAAAAAACTTCGACAGATATTTTTGGCAATGAAGAACGAAGCGTTGTAGATAGAACGGGCCGCGAGGTATCATCCATAAAAACGGTAAATGATATTTTTGGCAATACTACTACCACCTTTAAAAACGATATGAACCCGGATTCGGCCCAGTTATTAATGAATTTGCTATGCGGTTGGGGTGGTAACGAAAAATAGTCTTGCTTGCTAACCCCATTCAGTTTTTACAAAAACAAGCAAAATTCCTATCGTTTGGCGAGGGTTGGGTGAGGCCAAAAAACTCACTACCTTTGCATAGTGTCCGCACCTACAGATATTATTCGTAAAGCATTCCCGCATGAGCCTACCGCCCAGCAATTGGAGCTGTTTGGTAAGTTGCATCAGTTTTTAACCAGCGGTACTGGTGACGAATGTTTTATACTGAAAGGCTATGCCGGTACGGGTAAAACCACGGTACTGGGTGCATTGGTAAAGGCCTTGCGATCGTACAATTATAAATATGTACTGCTGGCGCCAACCGGTCGTGCCGCCAAGGTGATCACCAGTTATGCGCAGCGGAAAGCTTACACTATTCATAAACGCATTTACCGTAAAAAATCGGCCTTAACTATCGACGAAAGTTTTCTGCTGGCCGACAATATGGCTACCGATACCATTTTTATTGTGGATGAGGCCTCCATGATAGCCGATTCCATCAGCGGTAACAGTAACGAAACCTTGCTGAACGATTTGATGCGCTATGTTTACAACGGCGAAAACTGTAAGCTGATGCTGGTGGGCGATACCGCACAGTTGCCGCCTGTAGGGTCGGATGAAAGCCCGGCACTGGATGTGGAGCTGGTGCGTTCGGCTTACAGCGTTTCGGTGTTCAGCTTTGAACTGACGGATGTATTGCGGCAGCAAAAAAACTCGGGTATACTATATAATGTAACCAATGTGCGCGATATGATCAGGCTGCAAACGCTTAAAATGCCGCGTATTACTACCAAAGGTTATAAAGATGTTTTCCGGATGGGGAGCGATAAGCTGGAGGAGGGCCTTAACTATGCCTACAGCAAATACGGGCACGAGAGTACGCTGATCATCTGCCGCTCTAACAAAAACGCTAATCTGTATAACAAACAAATCCGCGCACGCATACTATGGCGCGAAGAAGAACTCACCGGCGGCGATCAGATTATGGTGGTGCGCAATAACTATTTTTGGCTACAGGAGAACGAGGAAGGTAGTACCGGTTTTATTGCCAACGGTGATATTGCCCGTATAAGAAAAGTGCGCGGAGTTGAAGAGATGTACGGTTTCAGATTCGCCAATGTACAAATGGAGCTGATCGATTACTCGGAAGATCCTATTATTGATTGCAAAGTATTGCTGGATACGCTCGATTCCGAATCGCCTGCTTTGAGCCAGGTAGATCAAAAGCGATTTTACCTCGAAGTAATGAAAGATTACGAGCATATCCCTAACCGCCGTGCTCAGCATGCGGAGCTAAAGCTCAATCCTTATTATAATGCCCTGCAAATAAAATTTGCTTACGCCATTACCTGCCACAAAGCGCAGGGCGGCCAATGGCCCGCCGTATTTGTTGACCAGGGTTTTTTAACCGAAGAAATGGTAAACCTCGATTTTCTCCGTTGGTTTTACACTGCCTGTACCCGCGCCACTAACGAATTGTTTTTAGTAAACTTTAACGAGCGGTTCTTTATTTAGGCATTCCGTCATTAGTCATTGGGTCATTTCGCTATGCGGTCATTTAGTCATTTGGTCAATGGTTATTTATTGCCGGGGGCAAATAGGTAAAACAGCTTTCGCGGGTATCTGTTAATTTGGCGGTACTCCTATACGTTTTGTAATGGTTATTGATCAATAACAGTCAAAAAGTCGCGGCTGATTGATTTAAACCGACATTTTTTCAGTATAAACACATTGGCAACAGATTTGAACAAGAGGGATATATGAACTTTAACAACTTTACAATCAAAGCCCAGGAAGCCGTACAAAAGGCCTCCGAAATTGCCACCGGTAATCAGCAGCAGGCCATTGAAAATGCGCACCTGTTAAAAGGCTTGTTACTGGTTGATGAAAACGTTATATCTTACTTACTAAAAAAACTGAACGTTAACCTTAACCGGTTGAACGAAACACTCGATCAGCAGATCGGTACATTCCCGAAGGTTAGCGGCAGCAATGTATATTTATCGTCGGATGCCAATGCTGCTTTGCAAAAAGCGCAGGGGGACCTAAAGGAATTTAAGGATGAATTTGTGTCGGTTGAACATATTCTTTTGGGTATCCTGGCATCTAATGATAAAACCGCCGGCGCGTTAAAAGATGCCGGTGTTAATGAAAAAGATCTTAAAAAGGCTATTATAGCCTTACGCGGCGATAATAAAGTGACCGACCAAAATGCCGAAGCCACTTATAACGCCCTTAACAAGTACGCCCGCAACCTTAACGAATACGCCGAATCGGGCAAGCTCGATCCGGTGATCGGTCGCGATGAAGAAATTCGCCGTACCATTCAAATATTATCCCGCCGTACTAAAAATAACCCGGTACTGGTAGGTGAACCCGGTGTAGGTAAAACAGCTATCGCCGAAGGTATTGCCTTCCGTATTATTAAAGGTGATGTGCCCGAAAGCCTGAAAACCAAGGTGGTTTACTCGCTGGATATGGGCGCGCTGATAGCCGGTGCCAAATACAAAGGTGAATTTGAAGAACGCCTGAAAGCCGTACTGAAAGAAGTTACCCAAAGCGATGGTGAGATCATCCTGTTTATTGATGAGATACACACGCTGGTAGGTGCAGGTGGTGGTGAAGGCGCTATGGATGCCGCCAACATCCTGAAACCAGCCCTTGCCCGTGGCGAACTAAGAGCCATTGGCGCCACTACCCTTAACGAATATCAAAAACACGTAGAGAAAGATAAAGCGCTGGAACGCCGCTTTCAAAAGGTAATAGTTGATGAGCCGGATACTGCCGATGCTATTTCTATCCTCCGTGGGTTGAAGGAACGCTACGAGGCACACCACAAGGTAATTATTAAAGATGAGGCCATTATAGCCGCGGTAGAGATGTCGCAACGCTATATATCCGACAGGTTTTTACCGGATAAAGCTATCGATTTAATGGATGAAGCCGCTTCTAAACTACGTTTGGAGATGGATTCGGTACCTGAAGCGGTAGATGAACTGAACCGCCGCATTATGCAGCTTGAAATTGAGCGCGAGGCCATCAAACGCGAAAAGGACGAAAAGAAGGTACAGGAGCTAAGTGCTGAAATTGCCAATCTATCTGCTGATCGTGATTCGCTTTACGCGAAGTGGAAAGGGGAGAAGGACCTGGTAGATGCTGTGAACCAAAAGACCGAGCAAATAGAGAACTTTAAACTCGAAGCCGACCAGGCAGAGCGTGCCGGTGATTACGGTAAAGTAGCGGAATTACGCTATGGCCGTATTAAAGAAGTGCAGGACGAGATAGAGAAGCTGAAAGTTTCTTTACAGGCCATGCAAAACGATAGCCGCATGCTCAAAGAAGAGGTTACCGCTGATGATATTGCAGGTGTGGTTTCACGCTGGACAGGTATCCCGGTTTCTAAAATGATACAAAGCGAACGCGAAAAACTGCTTCACCTCGAAGAAGAGCTTCACAAACGTGTAGCCGGGCAGGAAGAAGCTATTGAAGCCATCAGCGATGCCATACGCCGTAGTCGTGCAGGTTTGCAGGACAAACGTAAACCGATAGGCTCGTTCATATTTTTAGGAACCACCGGTGTAGGTAAAACAGAGCTGGCAAAAGCATTAGCCGAGTTTCTGTTCAATGATGAAAGCGCGCTGGTACGGATAGATATGAGCGAATACCAGGAACGCCATTCGGTTTCACGCTTAATAGGAGCGCCTCCGGGCTATGTGGGTTATGATGAAGGCGGACAATTAACCGAAGCCGTACGCCGTAAACCATACAGTGTAGTATTGCTGGATGAAATTGAAAAAGCGCATCCCGATGTATTTAACATATTGCTGCAGGTGCTTGATGATGGCCGCTTAACTGATAATAAAGGCCGCTTGGTAAACTTTAAGAACACTATCATCATCATGACTTCCAACATCGGTTCAAACGTGATACAGGAGAACTTCCAGAAACTGGAAGATGATAACCGCGATGAGGTGATCGCTAAAACCAAGAACGACCTGTTCGAGTTGCTGCGTGTTACCATAAGGCCGGAGTTTTTGAACAGGATAGATGAGATCATCATGTTCACCCCACTAAGCCGCAACGAGATTGGCGATATCGTGAAACTCCAGTTCAGGCAGGTACAGGATACCCTTGCCGAAATGGGGATCAGGATAAATGCAACCGACGAAGCGCTCGACTGGCTGGCACAACTGGGTTACGACCCTCAATTTGGTGCACGTCCGCTTAAACGGGTTATTCAAAAGAAGATCCTGAACGAGTTATCAAAACAGATACTTTCAGGCAAAGTAGATAAAGAAAGCACTATAAAGTTGGATATGTTCGATAACCAGTTCGTATTTGTAAATACAAGTGCAGAGAGTGTTCAATAAGGCGATTAAACCAGCCACAGGTTTTACGGAAAAAGTTTTTTATCCGTTAAACCAAAGCTGGTAAATCCTCTCAAAAGAACATAATTAACTCCATCATATAGCCAAAGAGCTGCCCCTAAAAGGCAGCTCTTTGGCGTATAAGGGGGGTACCGTGAGCTTGTCGAAGGGTGCGCGAGTAAAGGCCCTGTAAAGGTTTTCATCACCTGTCATTCTGAGGAACGAAGAATCTTCTTCACCATAAAGGTTGACTATTAGATGCTTCGTTCCTTAGCATGACAGTGGAAGATGATTTACCCTATTATCAATATTGTTACCGCACCAATTAAAAGCCTTCCGGTATCTAATCGATCATTCCGTTTACATACTCTTCCAACCCATTCATTATCACCCATCATCAAACAATCCATAAAAAAAGTAAAACAACCTGTGCGGTTTATAAGTTAATACAACAGAAGAGAGCAGCAGCAACCTCTGCTTATGTTATCACTAAACAAAACATCACCATGGAAAATTATGAAACCTTAGTGGATGCCACTAACGATCTTTTAAAAAGAGGATATACAGCAAACCTGAGCTTAGATGAAGACTCGGTAAACGATAAAGAGCACAACATTGAAATGTTGCCTGATGATTTTGAAATTGATGAGTTTTACCGCTTTGAAGGGGCAAGTAACCCATCAGATACATCAATAGTATACGCCATCAGTTCGGATAAGTATAACTTAAAGGGCGTGCTGGTAAACGCATACGGCGTATATGCCGATAACGCTACGGCCGCGCTGGTAGCAAAACTTCACCACAATCAGGTAAGCGATCATCTGCATGGCGAAGACAGACCTAAAGCTTAACAAGTCTTAAAATGGGACGCCAAAAACGTAAGCTTAGAAAAAGCGACAGATATTAATATTCAGTCGCTTTTTTTTATACCCTTCCCACTGTCATGCTGAGGAACGAAGCATCTATTAATGAACTATTTATAGCTAAGTGACTTCTCTGTGCTACTTACCCGTGACAGATGCTTCGTTCCTCAGCATGACAGTGGGGAGCTTGGTGTAACCTACCCGGGCGTTAAGGCTAAAAATAGATCATCAAAAACTCCCCCTTCAGGGGGCCGGGGGGATCTTTTTCAATATCATCTTCCCCCTCGCTTGTATAGCAGCCGAACCATTACGCATTAAAAACTGAAGCTGGTTGGCCAGTTCTTCGGCAATCCAATTGTAACGGGGACTTAAATGTAGCAAAGCTTCTGCAGCCGAGCATTTTACTGCTATCAATACTTTAGGGTCAATCATCCAGTCGAATAGCTTTTCTACAACCGGTTCCAAATCGAGCGCGTCCAGTTTGGCTTTAATAAGGGGCGACGCTTTGCGGGCGGTAAGCCGTATCATGATGTTGGCATAATGTCGCTGGCAGCTTGGGTAACTTACTTCCGGGAATTTGGCTATTAAATAATTCAGTTCCTCAACATATTTACCGGCATCCTTTATCAAAGCGTTCTCCAACATCCACGATGCCCGGAAGGCGATATTCTTATCGGTGTGAAAAGTAATATCGATCAGATCGGTCAGCGGGAACCGGTGCTTGTTTAATAAAGCCACCAATTCAACCACCCGGGATTTACCCATGGTGGCCGATATTTCTTTGATGAGTTCCTGCTGGGTCATTGTTAATTCAAAAGTCAAAATTCAAAAGTGAAAATTAAAAAACGCCTTTATTTTCAACATCGTTTTTTGATTTTTTTCGGCTGAATGTGAAAAGTGGGAAGAGTTTGTTTCTCAAAAATTCACACAAGTGAGGACATACCTTTTGCTTCTGCGGCAATTATAGCTTTTAATGTTGTTAAACATACAGGTTGTGACAAGTTCAAAAAAGGGGTTATAAGGGTTATTAGTCGTGTTGTTTTTACCGTTTTAGGTAACAAATAGTCATGTTAGTTAACCTGTTATATAACTGTGAAAGTTGCAGGTTTTTCAAGTTAATAAAGCAATTAAATAGGGTGTTTTAACGGGGTTTTTCCTTTAGTGTATGCCGTTGTTTTGGAATATCAATTAACACAAACAACATTAAGCATTATGAAACAATTTAAAAACCTATTAATTATTGGCCTGCTGGCATTGGCAACATCGTGTGGTAAGGATGGTGGCATTGGTCCGCAAGGCGAAACAGGTGCTAAAGGTGATACCGGCGCGAAAGGTATCGCTGGTCCGGCCGGCGATGACGGTAGCGTTATTTACAGTGGTATAGGCGCGCCTGCTGCCAGCGTAGGTAAAAATGGCGATTATTATTTAAACACAACTAATGGTGCGCTATATGGCCCTAAAACACAAGGTGATTGGGGTACTGCATTATCGCTTAAAGGCCCGCAAGGTGCCAAAGGCAACACAGGCGACCAGGGTGAAAAAGGCGATCAAGGCGATAAAGGTGCAACCGGCGCTACAGGTGCCAAGGGCGCTGCCGGCAGCCAGATATTAACAGGTACAGTTATCCCTGCTGCCAACTTAGGCAAAGTGGGCGATTTTTACCTGAATACTACTACCTACCTGCTATACGGCCCGCGAACTGATAGCGGCTGGGGCGTAGCCATATCTTTAAAAGGTGCCAAAGGCGATAAGGGCGACAAAGGAGATAAAGGTGATAATGGCGCGACAGGTGCTACCGGAACCGCCAACGTACAATATTCAGGCTGGATGTACGCCAAAGCTTTTAGCGATACTACTGTAGATAACTCTGCTTTAAAAGTGGGTTACATTACCGTGCCTGCCCTTACAACCAGCATATTAAACTCGGGTACTATATTGGTTTACTTTACTTATGGCGGCGGCGTTTTGCCATTACCATACACCAGCAATGCAGGTGGTAAACCTAATACCATCAACTTTATGCCATTATTCAGAAGGTTGGTTATTACCCGTTTTGCGCATGATAACAGCAATAGCGTAGCATTATCAACCCTGTTGCAATACAGGTATGTAATTATACCGGGCGGGGTAACGGTAGCCGCGGCCAAAAAGATAGATCTTAACAATTACGAATCTGTTAAGGCGTACTATCACCTGGCCGATTGATGAAATTTTAGTCTGTTAGTTAGTATATGTAACCGGGGTGCAAGGTATTGCGCTCCGGTTTTTTGCTTTGGCGGGGCAGCTTATTGTGTATGTAATGTAAATGTATGAGCCTGTAAAATAGCTGATTGCGGATTTTTACAAAATCAATACAACAAAAAAATGAGCCGAAAACTAAAAATTATACCTTTATCTTTTTAAATATTGATAAAGCTACATGGTTAAATTCAACCGTTTTACACTGGATAATGGCCTTAGGGTTATTGTTCACGAAGATAATACAACACCAATGGCGGTAGTTAACATTTTATATGATGTTGGCGCCCGCGACGAAAATCCAGAACAAACCGGTTTCGCGCATTTATTTGAGCACCTCATGTTCGGCGGATCAGTCAACATACCCGATTATGATGAGCCCCTGCAACGTGTAGGCGGCGAAAATAACGCCTTCACCAGCAACGATATTACCAACTACTATATCACGCTGCCATCAGCAAATATTGAAACGGCTTTTTGGCTGGAGAGCGATCGCATGCTTAGCCTTGCCTTTAGCGAAAAAAGCCTTGAAGTACAGCGCAATGTGGTAATAGAAGAGTTTAAGCAGCGTTACCTCAACCAGCCTTACGGCGATGTTTGGCTGAAACTGCGTCCGTTGGTTTATAAAAACCACTCGTACCGCTGGGCAACTATTGGTAAGGAGATCAGCCACATCAGCGATGCTAAAATTGAGGATGTAAAAGCATTCTTTAAAAAGCATTACAACCCGCAAAACGCCATTATGGTAGTTGGGGGCGATGTTACTGTTGAGCAGGTAAAGCAGCTATCCGAAAAATGGTTCGGGCCTATCCCTGCCGGTGAAAAATATCACCGCGACCTGCCACAGGAGCCCGAACAGCATGATGAACGCCGCGAAACCGTTACCGCCAAAGTGCCGTTAAACAATGTGTACATAGCCCTGCAAACCGGTACCCGTACCGACGATAATTATTATATTACCGAGCTGATCACCGATATACTTTCGCGCGGAAATTCATCAAGGTTATACCGTAACCTGGTGAAAGAAAAGCAGATATTCAGCGATGTACATGCTTATATTACAGGTAGCCTTGATAAAGGTATGATGGTTATTGAAGGTAAGCCTTTGCAAAACATCACTACCGAAACTGCCGAGGCTGCCATTTGGGAGCAATTGGAAAAGCTGAACGATGAACAGGTGCCTGCCGATGAACTGACCAAGGTAAAGAACAAAACGGAATCGACCATGGTGTTTTCCGAAATGTCGTTACTGGAAAAGGCGATGAACCTGGCATTTTTTGAATTATTGGGCGATGCAGAAGCCATCAACAGCGAAACCGGTAAGTATACCGCCGTAACCGCCGAACAAATACAGGAAACTGCCCGCTCGATATTCCGTCGGGATAATTCATCAACGTTAATTTATTTGGCCGAGTAGTCATTTGGTCATTGCGTCAGTAGGTCATTGGTCATTGTTTGTCGAATAGATAAGAATGACCAATGACAAAATGACCAGTGACCTAAATAATGACCACTGACTAATAGCAAAAAAGGAATGATAGACAGAACTATAGCGCCTGATTTTAAGGCCATCAACGATATAAATTTAATAAAGCCCGAGCATATTCAGCTTGATAATGGCTGTAATGTTTTCGTATTCAACTCCGGCGACCAGGAATTGGTGCGCATAGAGTGGATCTTCGGTAACCTGCGTTTTGACCCGGCTAAGCCATTGCTTAACCTTACTGTTAACGCGATGCTTACCGACGGTACCGAAACTTTAACCGCTGCTCAAATTGCCGACAAGATAGATTTTTACGGCGCGTTCTTCCAGTCCGATTACGGGTTCGATCACTCACAGGTAACCTTGTTCAGCCTTAATAAACACCTGCAAAGTACCTTGCCGGTGGTAAAGGATGTGCTTACTAATTCCATTTTTCCGCAAAAAGAGGTAGAAACCTTTATCCGCAACCAGCAACAAAAACTACAGGTAAACCTGCAAAAGAATGATGTAGTTGCACGCCGTACTTTCAATAAAGCCATTAACGGCGATACTATCTACGGCCTCGCACCGGATGCCGACGATTATAAGAACCTGCAACGTGAGGATCTGCTTGCGCATTTTAAACAAATGTACCAGCCATCAAACTGTACGCTTATTGTAGCCGGTAAAACCGATGCCGAAACACTGAAAATCATCACCGATACCTTCGGCGCGGCTTGGGAAAATGCCCTAAACTCGGCAGATACCACACAACCGGAAGTAGAGCCATCGGCAGATTTGTTTTACTATGTAGAAAAACCGGAAGCGCTGCAATCGGCTATTAGGCTGGGTATACCGGCAATTAAACGCACCCATGCCGATTTCCCTGCCTTGCAGGTATTGAACACTGTTTTGGGCGGTTATTTTGGATCGAGGTTAATGGCTAATATTCGTGAGGATAAAGGTTATACTTACGGCATAGGCTCGGGCATATCATCGCTAAAAAATGCTGCGGCTTGGTTTATAGCTACCGAAGTAGGGGCGGATGTATGCAAATCAGCCGTTACCGAAATAGAAAAAGAGATCGACCTGTTAAAAACAGAATTGATAGCCGACGAAGAACTGGCCCTGGTGCGTAATTACATGCTGGGTTCGCTGTTGGGTAGCCTGGAGAATATCTTTTCGCATGCCGATAAGTTCAAAAATATCTATTTCGCCGGTTTAGATTACGATTACTACACCCGCTACAGCCAAACCATAAAAACGGTAACTGCACCGTATTTACAGCAACTGGCACAGCAATACCTCGATTTCGACAGGTTTTATAAAGTGATTGTAGGAAAGTATTAAGAGGGGGACTCACCCCGTCTTCGCTTCGCTGGACGCCCCTCTCTCCGTAAACGGAAAGAGGGGTTTCAAAACCTCAAACCAAATCCTGTACTCGCGGTAAAATCAAAATCTCTGTGTAACTCCGTGCAAACCTCCGTGCCCTCTGTTGTAAAAAACGAAAGCTCTCCGCCCTCTGCGGTAATAAACTAAATCCTCAAACAAAATCTCTGTGTAACTCCATGCAAACCTCTGTGCCCTCTGTGGTAAAAAAGAAAGCTCCCCGCCCTCTGCGGTAATAAACTAAAACCTATAATCATCCCAAAGTCTAAACCAATCCTAATTATCACACCAAGGCAATAATCTGCCTGATAACAACAATTAGTTGCTATCCATTCTCTATTTCAAAATAAATTCCTATCTTTGCCCGGCAAATAATAACTCCTAAAATTGTTTGCTATGCACCCTGATACCTCTAAATTTGTTGCCGAAGGATTAACCTACGACGACGTTTTACTACTCCCGGCTTATTCAGAAATTTTACCGCGCGAAGTTGATACCAGCTCGTATCTTACAAAAAAGATCAAGCTGAACATTCCTTTGGTTTCGGCAGCAATGGATACCGTTACCGAAGCGCAATTGGCAATAGCTATGGCGCAGGCGGGTGGTTTGGGTATGCTGCACAAAAACATGAGCATACAACGCCAGGCCGATGAGGTTCGCAAAGTGAAAAGATCGGAAAGCGGTATGATCCAGGATCCGGTTACGCTTAACCAGCATGGTTTACTGGCCGATGCCTTTAAAATAATGAAGGAGTATCGTATAGGTGGTATCCCGGTTATTGATGATGCCGGCAAACTGAAAGGCATTATTACCAACCGCGACCTGCGTTTTGAAAAAGACCCAACCAAACGCGTGCAGGATGTAATGACCAAAGAAAACCTGATCACCGCGCCAAAAGGTACCACTCTTACACAAGCCGAAGAAATACTTCAAAACCACAAAATTGAAAAATTACCGGTTGTTGATAACGAGAATGTGCTGATCGGTTTGATCACTTTTAAAGATATCCAGAAATTCAAAAACTTCCCTAATGCCTGTAAAGACGAGCATGGCCGTCTGCGTGTAGGTGCAGCCGTTGGTGTTACACCTGATACAATGGACAGGGTTGACGCCTTGGTTAAAGCAGGAGTTGACGTTATCGCTATCGATACCGCTCACGGCCATTCAAAAGGAGTTATTGATAAACTGAAAGAAGTAAAAGCTAAATATCCTGATTTGCAGGTGATAGCAGGTAATATAGCCACTGGCGATGCCGCCAAGGCATTAGCCGAAGCCGGTGCAGATGCTGTAAAAGTAGGTATCGGTCCGGGTTCAATTTGTACCACACGTATCATTGCCGGTGTTGGTGTACCGCAGTTATACGCGGTTTACGAGTGTGCTAAAGCCCTTGAAGGTACAGGCATCCCGGTAATTGCCGATGGTGGTATTAAACATACAGGCGATATCGCTAAGGCTATCGCGGCAGGCGCGGGTTCTATCATGGCAGGTTCGTTATTTGCAGGTGTGGAAGAGTCGCCGGGCGAAAGCATCATTTACGAAGGCCGCCGTTTTAAATCATACCGTGGCATGGGTTCTATCGAGGCGATGGAGCAAGGTTCAAAAGACCGCTACTTCCAGGATGTGGAAGATGATATTAAAAAACTGGTACCTGAAGGCATTGTAGGCCGTGTACCATTTAAAGGTACTTTGGCCGAAGTAGTTTACCAATATGTGGGCGGTTTACGCGCCAGTATGGGTTACTGCGGTTCAAAAGACATTGCTACATTACAAAAAGCGAAATTTGTGAGGATCACCGCTTCAGGTATCCGCGAGTCGCACCCGCACGATATTACGATCACTAAGGAAGCGCCGAACTATACAAGATAAGTATTAAATGCAAATAAAAAGGAAACGCCCAAAAGCGTTTCTTTTTGTTTATAGCTGAAATTTTCAATCCATATTCAATGAAATCTATTTGTGTTTTTTGCGGAGCCAATTTTAATGGCGACGAGGTGCTTTCACAGGCTATTGAGCAACTGGCCAAAAAAATGGTTGCCGGTAATATTAGCCTGGTATTTGGTGGCGGTAAAGTAGGGGTGATGGGGATGCTGGCCGATGCGGTTTTAAGCAGGGGAGGCAAAGCTATCGGGATAATGCCACAATTTTTGATTGATAAAGAAGTTGCCCACTCCGGCCTTACCGAATTGCACATTGTGAAAAGCATGCACGAACGCAAGCAACTCATGAGCGAATTAAGTGATGGCATCATCACCTTGCCCGGCGGCTTAGGCACGCTCGAAGAATACTTTGAAGCCCTTACCTGGCTGCAATTAGGCCTGCATCAAAACCCGGTTGGTTTGCTTAACATCAATGGTTTTTACGATTTGCTATTACAGCAACTGGATGTAATGGAACAGCAAAAGTTTTTAAAACCGGCCAATCGTAAATTGGTATTAAGTTCAGCTTCTATAGACGATTTGTTTGAGCAGATGGAAAACTTCAGCTCAAAGCCCGAAGAAGTTTGGTATAATAAAAACGGACTTAAGTAGAAGGTTTTATATATTGCACAGTATGATTCACCCACATGTGTTGGGATAAAAAGGATGTCATTTCGAACGAGGAACGAGGAGAAATCTTCTTCATCAAGTAAGTAGCAGACTTACAAAGCGAAGAAGATCTCTCCCTGCGGTCGAGATGACAGTGCCTTTTTCCAATACTTGTTTTTACCAACTGTATAAACCATCTCACCCAAAAAAATGAAACGAATACTGTGTATTGTTGGTGTGCTCGCTTTTGCCATCATGATGATCTGCTTTAAAAAGGATGATCTGCGGGCATTAAAAAAGCATGTGCAAAAGCAAAAGGCCAATAATTTAATAGCCGTTAACTTAAAGCGTATAGCGCGTGTAACCGGCGCTACTCTTCCCGGCGAAACATTGCCGAACCCCAATAATACTCCGGTTAAATATGATTTGGGCGGTACCGATCTGGGTATTATGTGGGATATGGGTAAAGGCCGTACCGGCATTTTCTTTGGCGATAGTTTTGGTCGAAATTGGAAGCAAACTAAAGAAGGCGGCGGTAATGGCGCTAACTGGCGCTCAAACCTGTTAGCTTTTTCTGCCGATAATAAGCTTGATGATGGTCTTACATTTTCGGGTATGGCCATGAGTACCGATGGGAAAAGTGCCAGGGAAATTGTACCCAGTGCCCATAATACCAGCGGTAACGGCGACTGGACGACCATCCCCACCGCGGCCATCCGTGTTAACGGGGCTGATTACCTGCATTACATGGCCGTAAAAAAATGGGGTGCTCCCGGTACATGGTCAACAAATTATTCAGGGCTGTACAGATCGACCGACGATGGCAAAAACTGGGCTAAAGTACCCGGTGTAACTTTTGCCGCTATCAGCAATTTCGCGCAGGCAGCTTATGGTAAAATGGATGGTTACGTTTACATGCTGGGTACCAAAGCAGGCAGGTTTGGCGATGTGTACCTTGCCCGCTTTAAAGAGCAGAACATCGCGAAGCAAAGCAATTACGAATACCATACTAAAACAGGTTGGGTAAAAGGTAACGAGGCGAAAGCTTCACCCATATTTAATGGCCCTGCCGGGGAATTATCATTGGCATATAATACTAAGTATAAACGATGGATGGTAACTTATCTGGATGAACACAGGAGAAAGATAATGTTGCGGGATGCCGTAACCATAAACGGTAAATGGAGCGATGCCAAACTACTGGTGAGCGGCGATGATTATCCCGGCCTATATGGCGCGTTCATCCATCCGCAAAAAAACGATGGCGATGAGTTGTACTTCCTGATGTCGCAATGGCAGCCTTATAATGTTTTTTTGTTTAGGGTAGATTTGCGATTGACGGAATATGTAAATTGATAGGATATGAAAAGGTTGCTGCTATCAATACTTGCTTTATTTATTTTTTGTATCACAAAGGGGCAAAATATTAAAGTAGTTAAAAATGAAACAAGCTACTCCGTTTATGTTAAGGGAGAAAATTTTGATGGGGTAATATTTAGTGAAAAGTATGCTGTAGAAAACTTATACGAATTAAAAGGTCATAAGCGCTTTACCCCATCTATAAAAGAAATATTATCAACTGAAAAGTTACTTGCTTCTGATTTAAACAGTTTTAAATATTGTCATGATTTCGTGGTTGCCAACCTAAGTAAATATACTCGCCAATACTTGGGATATATAAATTACAGGGGCGAAAAGATGATTTATATTAATGCAGCCTGGAAGCCAGATCTTTTTCATATACGTGCTAATAGAGAATCGCCTTTGAAAAAGAAGACCTGGTATAACCAAATTGTTCTTGTTGAAGATGGTGGGCACTATTTTTGGAATGCAAGCTTAAATTTGTCACAGCAAAAAATTATAACGTTTACAACAAACGGAGCGTAGCCTGATTTGTAATTACTGCGTAACCACCTAATGGCACTATACTGACTGATGTATGTTGCCTTAATCAGCAATAAAGCTTAAATTTGTATTCAAATTCAATAATACTAATGTCGCAAGAAACTGAACACGTTAAATGCCTTATCATAGGCTCGGGTCCTGCCGGGTACACAGCTGCTATTTATGCTGCACGCGCCGATCTTAAGCCCGTATTATATACCGGTATGCTTTCGGGAGGCCAGCTTACCCAAACTACCGAGGTTGAAAACTATCCCGGTTACCCGGATGGTATTTTAGGGCCCGAAATGATGCAGAACTTCGAGAAACAGGCATCACGCCTGGGTACCGATATCCGCTTTGGCTACGTAAGTTCAGTTGATTTTGCAAGCCTGCCGCATAAAGTAGTGGTTGACGAAACCAAAACCATACTGGCCGATACCGTGATCATTTCAACCGGAGCATCGGCAAAATGGCTGGGTTTGGAGTCGGAACAAAAGTATAACGGCTTTGGTGTTTCTGCCTGCGCCGTGTGCGATGGTTTCTTTTTCCGCGGACAGGATGTTGCCATAGTAGGTGCCGGTGATACCGCTGCCGAGGAAGCTACTTACCTTGCAAAACTTTGCCGTAAAGTATACATGATCGTTCGCCGCGATGAGTTCCGCGCTTCAAAGGCGATGGTACACAGGGTGTTGAATACACCGAACATCGAGGTGATCTACAATTCAGAAACTACCGAAATAGTAGGCGACGGACAAGTGGTGACCGGTGTTAAAATACTTAACAACCAAACTAACCAGGATAGGTTACTGGATGTGAACGGTTTCTTTGTGGCCATTGGTCACCACCCTAATACCGAGATCTTCCGTGGATGGATCAATATGGATGAAACAGGTTATATCATTACCAAGCCGGGTTCGTCAGAAACCAATATAGAAGGTGTGTTTGCCTGCGGCGATGCGCAGGATCATATTTACCGCCAGGCAGTAACTGCTGCCGGTTCGGGCTGTATGGCCGCCATTGACGCCGAGCGTTACCTTGCCGCTAAAGAGCACGTAGTTACCGCTTAACCGGGAGCCTTTTTATAATATTATAGTTCGTTTTAGCAAACGATTGCATAAAGCCACCTTTTTAAAGGGTGGCTTTTGTTTTTAGGGGAGTTTTTTGCCGGTAAGCTTGCATATTAAATTCAAAATCTGCTAACTTCACCCAATCATAAATTATTAAACTGATCGTTTCTATTTTGATGCATAAAAAAATCTACACCCTGCTGTGTGCTTTGGCTGCTTTTTCTGCAAGTACCGTAATGGCACAGGACACCAACCCCTACATGGGCATTATACCCGCCCCCGTATCTGTTAAAAAAGCCGTTGGCGAATTCATTTTAAGCCAGCAAACCGTAATACAAGCCGACACGCCTGATAACCGGGCCGTAGTTTTTTTTAAATCATTTTTGGCCAATAAACTGGCATACAATAAACCCGTTACTACCGGTAACGGCAGCAGCGTAAATACCATTTATCTAACATCGGCAGGTACTGATAATTTGCCCGCCGAAGGTTACCGTTTAACAATTACCCCGCAGCGTATTACCATCGCGGGTAAAGGCGCGGGCCTGTTCTACGGTATTCAATCGCTCATTCAATTATTCCCGGTTGAAAGGGCGGGAGTTGCTAAGCTCCCTGCTGTGGAAATTGAGGATTATCCGCGTTTCGGTTATCGTGGCTCGATGCTGGATGTATGCCGCCATTTCTTTTCGGTAGAATTTGTTAAAAAATATATCGATATACTGGCCGCTTACAAGATCAATACCTTCCACTGGCACTTAACCGACGACCAGGGCTGGCGCATCGAAATCAAGAAATACCCTAAGTTAACCCAGATCGCCAGTCAGCGCGCGCAAACCGTGGTTGGTAACTATCACGATCGTACTCCGCAGCAATATGATAATACCCCTTACGGTGGTTTTTACACGCAGGAGCAAATTAAGGATGTTATAAAATACGCGGCCGACAGGTATATCACCATAGTGCCCGAAATTGAAATGCCGGGCCATGCGCAGGCTGCCTTGGCCGCCTATCCGGAGTTAAGCTGCGAACCCGATAGAACATATAAAGTAGCCGAAACATGGGGCGTTTTCAATGATGTTTACTGCCCTTCAGAAAAAACTTTTGCCTTTTTGCAGGAAGTATTATCCGAAGTGATCGATCTGTTCCCGAGCAAATACATCCACATTGGTGGTGATGAAGTACCAAAGGAAGCGTGGAAGAAATCGGCATTTTGCCAAAAACTGATAAAAAGCCTGAAGCTGAAAGATGAACATGGCCTGCAAAGCTATTTTATTCAGCGTATGGAAAAGTTTGTGAACAGCAAAGGCCGTAGTATTATAGGTTGGGATGAGATATTAGAGGGCGGACTGGCACCCAACGCTACCGTAATGAGCTGGAGAGGCGAAGCAGGCGGCATCAGCGCGGCACAGCAAAACCACGACGTGATCATGACACCGGGCTCAAACGGTCTTTACCTCGACCACGCGCAGGGTAAGCTTTACCAGGAACCGGTGGGCATTGGCGGTTATTCTCCGTTAGAGAAAACCTACAGCTATAACCCAACGCCGGGCGCTTTAACTCCTGAACAACAAAAATATATTAAGGGCGTACAAGCCAACCTGTGGACGGAGTACATTGCCACCGAGGGCAAGGTAGAGTACATGGTACTACCACGCATACTGGCCCTTGCCGAGGTAGCATGGTCGCCATTGGCCAACAAGAATTTTAAAGATTTTAGCGAAGTACGTTTGCCGCAGCATTTTGCCTGGCTGGACAGGAACAACTATAATTACCGTGTGCCACCTGCAATTGGCGCGAAGGATACCATCATATTCGCGCCGCAGTTTACGGTCGATTTGAAATCGCCGGTTGCGGGCGCTAAAATTTATTATACCATAGATGATTACAGTCCGCGCGAAACAGACCTGATCTATGACCTGCCCGCTACCTATAATGTACCGGCAGATCAGTACCGCATGTTGCAAACCATGGTGGTAACGCCATCGGGAAAACGCAGTTTGGTTACTAAGGCTGTTATTTATAACCGTACACCGCTGGCTCCTGTAGCTAATTTTCAGGGTACTATTCCGGGTGTAAAATACCAGGTATATTCCGGCACCTTTGGTAATACGAGCAGGATAGAGTCGGTTTCGTTACTGGATAGCGGCGTTACCAAAACGTTTAGTCCGCTGGCATTTAAAAAAGTAACCAAAAACTTCGGTGTAGTTTATAACGGCTACATCCGTATTGATACCGATGGCGTTTACGGTTTTTCAACCCAATCAACTGACGGTTCGGTGTTATTGATAGACGACCAGCCGGTGGTTGATAATGATGGTCGCCATAATCTGTACGAACAGGGTGGGGCAGTGCCTTTGCAAAAAGGATTTCATAAGTTAACGTTACGCTATTTCAACATCGGTTCATCAAGCATACTTAAAGTATTTATGACCATACCGGGCAAGCCGAAAGGCGAAGTATCGCCCGAATCACTTTTCAACTAAGAAATTTAATAACATGAACGCAAGGTTTATATTAGGTTTATTAACGGCAGGCGTGCTGGCAGCAGGTTGCGGCAACGACGATAAAAAGCCGGTAAATAACAACGCCGTGGCTCCAAAAAAGCCAACGGTACAGGCACCATTCCGTTTTCATAAAAGGATAGAGGTAGCGCCCGGGCAAGATTTTGATGTGCTCAGCTGGGGCCGTGGGTCGTCAGATGTGGGCAGTTTCCTGATACTGCATTCTGATTCGGCAGGTATGGATTATACCACCACTACCGGTAACCTGGAGGGCAGTATTGTTGATGTGTACAACTCGGATATGGACCTCGATGGCAACCCCGAGCTACTAATACAAGGTAAGGCCAAGGATAGCACCAACTACGCCAATGTATACGCTTTTGAGTTTAACGGCGACAGGGCTAACAAGCTCGACTTTCCGAAGCTGACCAAAAAACAGCGCAAAGGCTATCGTGGTAACGATAACTTTTATATAAAAGAAGGCAAGCTGATGCGCGAGTTCCCGATATACGATGGTGAAGGGGCCGAAGCCAAGCCGAGCGGCGCTAAACGTGTGTTTGAATATGGTTTACGCAATAATAGTTTTACGGTTGATCAGTTAAGTAAAGATTCTACCGCTAAAGATGAGCCTAAACAAGCCGTTGCCAACCAGCCAAAGCAGGAAGAAAAAACGGAGAAGAAATCAGAAGTACGCAGCAGTTCGTCAAAGAAGAAGCGTTCTTCGTCGTCATCTTCAAGATCATCAAAAAAGAGACGCAGGCATAGAAATTAACAGGCGGATTCACCCTATCGACGCTTCGCCGGACATCCCTCTCTGCTTCGCAAAGAGGGATTTTTTATTTTCTTTTTCGCTTGCGCAAGGGAGTTTGATGTGACGGGAGCTTGGAATAGGAGGAGTATCGTAACAGGTTAAAAAGAAGTGTTTAACAGTTTTTTAAAGTTGCCTGCTGCAAATGAATTTTGCACATTTGTATAACATCAATACCCTATATCTATAAATGCAGTTTCTGTATCCGGCTTTTCTTTTCGCGCTTGCTTCTTTAGCCATTCCGGTGGTGATACACCTGTTCAATTTCAGGCGGTATCAAAAGGTGTATTTCAGCAATGTGCAGTTTTTAAAAGAGATCCAGGAGCAGCAGGCCTCACGCCGTAACCTGCGCGAAAGATTGATACTGGCCAGTCGTTTACTGGCGCTTACCTTTTTGGTGCTGGCATTTGCACGGCCCTTTATCCCCGGCAAAAGCACGGCCGTGGCGGGTAAGCAAAACCTGATCAGCATATTTGTAGATAATTCGTACTCCATGCAAACCCTTAACCGTGAGGGGAGCCTGCTTGACGAGGCTAAGCAAAAAGCCAAAGAAATTGTATCTGCTTATGGTATTAACGATCGTTTTCAGTTGCTTACGCAGGATTTTGAAGGCAGGCATCAGCGCTTGCTAAGTCGCGATGAGTTTAACAGCGCGGTTGATGAAGTGAAGATCAGCGCGCAAAGCCGCAATTTACAACAGATCATCAGCCGCCAGCAAGATCTGCTGGATATGCAGGGCAATACCGAAGTTTTGTCATATATCATATCTGATTTTCAAAAAAATATCGGTACAAAACCTATCCCGGCAAATAAAAATATTACCGTTAATCTGGTGCAGCTTAAAGCCAATTTATTGCCCAATGTAGCGGTTGATTCTGTTTGGCTACTGAGCGCGGTTCACCGCCCCGGCGAGGCCGAAAAAATGGTGGTAAGGCTGCATAATTATGCCGATGAACAGGCGCAAAACATTCCGCTGAAACTGATGATCAACGGGAAACAAAAGGCCTTAGGCAGTTACAGCATAAAATCACGATCGGTACAAAACGATACGCTTAGCTTTTCAGGCCTGGAGGCAGGCTGGCAGCGCGGCGAAATTGAATTGCAGGATAACCCCATTACTTTTGATAACCGTTTTTATTTCAGCTTTAACGTAAAACAGCAAATGCCCGTTTTACTGATAGATGGCGGTACGGAGAATAATTACCTGAAAGCCATTTTCGGATCGGATAAATTTTTTCAGGCTACACGGGTACCTGATGGAAACGTTAACTATGCAGGCCTTAACACTTACCCGCTGATCGTATTGAGCGATGTTAAAAGTATTTCTACCGGCCTTGCGCAGCAATTAAAAACCTATGTAGATAAAGGTGGCACACTTGCGGTATTCCCGGCTGCCGACGCGGATATGGCGAGTTACCGCTTATTATTGCAATCTGTAAACGCGGCTTACCCCGAAAAGCTGGTAAAAGCCGATGCGAAAGTATCTGCCATTAATTTACAGAATAAAGTATTCAAAAATATATTCGAGGCTATTCCTCAAAATCCTGATCTGCCGGTAGCAAAACAGTATTTTACATTAAGCACGGCCAATGCCGAAACGATAATGAAACTGGCCGATGGGCAGCCTTTTTGGGCAGGGTATAAAAGCGGTAAGGGAAATGTATATGTAGCTGCCGTGCCGCTGAACGATGACTTTAGCAACCTGCAACGCCATGCCATGTTTGTGCCCATTATGTTCCGCATTGCTTTATTGAGCGGACAGGATACGCCTTTGTTTTACAAGCTGGACAGTAACGAGGGGATAGAAACCTTGCCGCTGCAAACCACCGAAAAACAAATTGTTACGCTGGTAAAGGGTCAGCAGAAAATAATACCCGATGTAAGGCAGCAGGATGGCGGCACCGTTTTATATCTGCCCGGCCAGCTCCAGGAAACCGGCTTGTACGAACTTAAAAAGCAAGACAGTACCGCAGCTATATTGGCTTTTAACGATAATCGCAGCGAATCGGATATGAGTTACCTTTCGGCAGCCGAGCTTAAAACCTTATTGCCGCAAACAGGTACTTTGTTGCCTGCCACCAACGCGTCGTTAAAAAGCATAATTAATGACACAAATTATGGCATGCAATTATGGAAACTTTGTATAATTTTGGCATTGGTTTTTCTGGCTGCCGAAATACTGCTCATCAGGTTCTATAAAACCGACAGTGTCGCGGCAAACCGGACATCATCACCTCAAACTACTCATTAAAGCAACAGCGAATGAATTTGCTTATCAGATCTGCAAAAATTACTGACCCCAACTCTCCATTTAATCAACAAATTGCCGATATTTTAATTACAGATGGTATCATCACCCAAATAGCCGCATCTATTAATGCTGCTGATGTTGAGGTGTTTGACGCGCAAGGCAAATACGTTTCCCCCGGCTTTTTCGACCTTAACTGCAACATAGGCGAGCTTGGCCTCGAAACTAAAGAAGATATTAAAACAGGCACACAGGCCGCTGCCGCCGGTGGCTTTACAGGCTTGGCCCTGATGCCTGCAACCCAGCCGCCGGTGCATTCAAAAACCGAGGTGGAATACCTGCTTAACCGTGCGAAAAATAACCTGGTTGATGTATTTCCTTTAGGTACTATATCGCACAAGCGCGAGGGGAAAGACCTTGCCGAAATGTACGATATGTACAGCAGCGGCGCAAAAGCCTTTACCGATGCCAACCGCCCGGTGCAGGATGCCGGTTTAATGGAGCGCGCGTTGTTGTATGCCAATGGTTTTGGCGCAACCGTGTTTTCATACCCTGAAGATACCGCCATTGCAGGCAAAGCTAAAGTGAACGAGGGTGAAGTAAGCACGTTACTGGGCATGAAGGGCATTCCGCCGCTGGCCGAGCAACTGATGATAGCCCGCGACCTTTACCTTGCCGAATACACCGATTCAAAACTTCACTTCAGCACCATATCAACAGGCCGTTCGGTGAGTTTGATCCGCGAAGCAAAAAGCAAAGGACTCAATGTAACCTGCGATGTAGCCGCGCACCACCTGGTACTTACTGATGCCGCTTTAGCAGGCTTCGACAGCCAATACAAGGTAAAACCCCCGTTACGCATCCAAAGTGATGTTGACGCGCTGATAGAAGGCCTTAACGATGGTACAATTGATGCCATTGTATCGCAGCATACCCCGCACGAAATTGAGTTTAAGGATGTGGAGTTCGAGATGGCCGAGTTCGGTATCATCGGATTGCAAACCGTGCTTTCACTGGCTTTAAAAGCTGGTTTAAGTGTTGACACCATTGTGCAGAAATTGTCTGTTAATCCGCGTGGTATACTGGGTGTAGAGGTGCCTGCCATTGCCGAAGGGCAAGAGGCTAACCTGGTTGTGTTCGACAGCGAAGCGGAGTGGGAATATAATAAAGAGAACAACCAATCAAAATCATATAATTCACCGTTCATAGGGCACAGTTTAAAAGGCCGTGTGCTGTTAACCATTAATAATAATCAAACTTTTAATTTACCATCAGCATGATAGATCCAAAAATTAAAGCAGCCCTTGACGCGGCGTTAGCGGCTTTCAGTAACAACAGTGATTTTAACGCTGTTGAGCTGACGGAAGGTTTTCACGAAGTTTTTTCATCAGATGAAGACTTTTTAACCAAGGTTGACCTGTTGGATGATGTGTTTAACGAGAACCCTGAAATAGAAGGTTTGCGTGAGGTATTCTTCGATTTATTGATGATCAATTTCTTTAGCGCTGATGTAAAGAAACTGGAAGAAGATTACCTTGATACACCTGAATGGGAAGCCATTGAAGAAGAAACCATAGACCGTGGTACCGAACTGTTGAACCTGCTGCTGTACCTTAACGAGTGCGACGACGAAGGTATCGAGCCCGAACTGGATGATTACCTGAAAGAGTTTTTATTAGTTGATGAAGATGAGTTTCAGGATGAGTACCGCATTTACGAGCCGATAATTGCCAATCAGATACTGATGGAAGGCAGCTATGCCGAAATTAACGAGGTAGCGCAAGCCTTACCTGAAGAATCAGAACTTAAGGAATTATTTTACCCGGTGATGAGCTTCTTTTACAATACCGATCCAACTGAAGAGGATAAACAGGAAGTGATAGCTAACGCTGTAGATACGGAGTTTGACAGCGCGGTATATGAGATATTAACTAACTTTAAATAAACTTAAATACTATCGCAATGGATATTGAAGAAAACAAAGCAGCCGCGGATAAGGCTTTACAGCAGTCGATAAGAAAAGCGGCTATACCAAGCGGCGTGCTATTGGGCGTAATTTTGCTGGTATTAGGCATATTTTCGTTTTACTTTGTAGTAAGTATCGCGTCATCATTTTGGCTTATCGTATCGGGGCCGCTTTTGTTCGGTATTCTTGTTCCGTTAGTTATCGCGGTATTCTTCGTGCTCGATTTGCGCAAGAAAATTGGTGGTTTCTGGACATTGAAACAAGCCACATCAGGCATATTTATCCTGTTTATTGTGGGTAACATAGTAAGTACCATTGGCCGCGATTTGCTGTTTGCCAAAGTTATTGAGCCGCAAATGGTTGAAAAGATGCAAAACACCATGGTAAATGCTACTACCAAGTTTATGGAGGATCAAAACGTTGAGCAGGCCGAAATTGATAAAAAGATAGCCGAGGTAGAAAAAGGCTTTGACGCTCAAAAAGATGCCGGTGTAGCCAAATACATTCAAGGTGTGGTTATTTCCATTATCATGACGTTTGTTTTGGCACTCATATTTGCAGCCATATTTAAACGCGAGCCACCTATCACCTTGCAGTTTGACGAGGCCCCTGAGCCACAACGTTATTAATACTTAAAATACCACAAGTAGATAAATGAAAAGCGGCGCTCCCTGATCAGGAAGCGCCGCTTTTGCTTTGAATATGTTTTGTGCCTGTTCTTATTTAGGCACAATGTGTTTTAATATATCATTACCGAAGGCGAATACCATCAGGGAGATCAGCAATACAAAACCTACCAGTTGTGCACGCTCCAAAAACTTATCGCTTAATGGTTTGCCTTTTATCATCTCAATGATCAGGAACAGCGCGTGGCCGCCATCCAATGCAGGGATAGGCAAGAGGTTCATCAGCGCCAATACCATTGATAGCAGGCCTGTAAGTCCCCAGAAACGAACCCAATCCCATTCGGCACCAAATAACACGGCTATACCTATCGGGCTTGATACCGCTTTGCGAGGGTTAACATCGCCGGTGAACAGTTTGCCTAAACCTTTGGCGTTATCCTTAAACATGTTCATCGCCTTGTTGGCACCAACAGGTAACGACGAGAAAAAGCTGTAACGGATGGTTTTTTCAACCGGCAGATCATAAGTGCGCATAAAACCAAGCTGACCCAGGTTGTTCACCTGCGCGTTAAGGTTCAATACATCGTTATGGCGCTTTACGGTAAGCTGTACCTGTTTATTCTTGTTCTTGGTTAACTCGCCCTGTAACTGATCAAAAAATACAGTAGGGGTGCTATTTACAGCCAGTATACTGTCGCCTTTTAGCAAACCTGCTTTTTGCGCGTTGCTTTTTGGGGTAACCTGCTGCACGCTGAATTTGCTGCGTGGCATTACAAACTCGCTGATACCATAGTCGGATATATCGTTCAGGATGCTTTTCGGGATAGGGATATCCAGCTTTTGGTTGTCGCGTTCAACGTTTAAAACGGTGCTGTTCAATAATACTTTGGCGCTGATCACTTCATCGAAACGCTCAACCGGGGTGCCGTTGATACCGTAGATTTTATCGCCGGCCTTAATACCTATTTTAGTACCTATTTTACCCGGGGCAACACCATATTTAATAGCGCTGTTTGGGGTATAGCTTTCGCCGTACTTAACGGTCATCATCCAAAAAATGAATATACCTACAACAATGTTTACGAAGATACCACCAAGCATAACAATAAGACGCTGCCAGGCCGGTTTCGAACGAAACTCCCATGGCTGCGGCGGACCGGCCATTTGATCGGTATCCATCGATTCATCTATCATGCCGGCAATTTTAACATAACCGCCCAATGGCAGCCAGCCAATACCGTATTCAACACCTTTGTAGTTGAATTTGAACAGACTAAAATTCCAGGCATCAAAAAACAGGTAGAACTTCTCTACCTTAATACCAAAAGCACGTGCGGCCAAAAAGTGGCCCATCTCGTGCAAAATTACCAATATTGAAAGGGCGAGCAGCAACTGGCCACCCATTATTATTACATTCATTTAGTTGTTTGTATCAAATTGTAATACCTTATGCGGTATATTGTTTATAAAATTATGTGCAAATATGCGTGTTTCCCTGTCAGTATTCAAATAGTCGGTTAAGTTAGGGCGGGCTATAAAAAATACCTGCTGCATGCAGGCTTCAATAACATCGCTCATGGCTAAAAAGCCTATTTTTTTGTGCAGAAAAGCAGCTACGGCTACCTCATTGGCGGCGTTAACAATGCAGGGCATGTTACCACCTTTATGCAAAGCATCAAATACCAAAGCCAGGTTACGGAAGGTTTTGGTATCGGGCTGCTCAAAGCTTAAGTTAGGGTAGGCCGTAAAATCAAATCGTTTAAAATTGTTTTGTACACGGTTGGGGTAGGCCAGGGCATACTGTATAGGCAGCTTCATATCGGGCAGGCCCATTTGTGCTTTTATGGAGCCATCCTGAAACTGCACCAGCGAATGCACAATTGACTGCGGGTGAACGATCACCTCAATCTGATCGGCCGTTAAACCGAATAACCATTTTGCCTCTATAACTTCCAACCCTTTATTCATTAACGAAGCAGAGTCGATAGTTATTTTAGCGCCCATTACCCAGTTGGGGTGTTTCAGCGCGTCTTCGCGGGTTACATTGGCCAAAAACTCGGCATTTCTGCCACGAAAAGGGCCACCGGAGGCTGTAAGAATGATCTTTTCTATCGGGTTATTTTCTTCGCCCACCAGGCATTGAAAAATAGCCGAATGTTCAGAGTCAACCGGTAATATTTTTACGTTGTGTTGCTGTGCCAGTTCGGTAATAATATCACCGGCAACCACTAATGTTTCTTTATTTGCTAACGCGATGGTTTTACCGGCTTTTATGGCGGCAATGGTAGGCTCCAAACCCGCGAAACCAACCATAGCGGTAAGCACGATATTGATCTCGGGCAGGGTAACCAGTTCGGTAATGGCCTGGTGACCGCCGTGTACACGGATCTCGTAACCTGCAAGCGCTTCCTTAACTGCCGGGTACTGGCTTTCATCGCAAATGGCCACGTGCTGCGGCCTGAAGGCGATGGCCTGCTCAATAAGCAGGGCGGCGTTGGCGTTACCGGTAAGCAGCACCACCTTAAACAGCGAAGGGTTTTCCTTCACCACCTCCAGTGTTTGCGTGCCTATACTGCCGGTAGAACCAAGTATGGCTATGATTTTTATATCGTTGTGTGTGCTATTGTGCATATATGTTCGTTGGCCCTGTTATTCACGCGCCACGACGTTAAATTATATAATCCTTTAATTCCTCGGCTATCTTCCTGTCGTTTGATAATCTTGGTACTTTATTTTGCCCGCCCAGTTTACCCTGCGAGCGCATATAGTTAATAAAGGTATCTTTTTTTAAAGCTTTGACGATCAAAGGTTGCAAAATGTTACCCTCTATTAAGTCAAAATAGTAAATATTTTTCTTTTGCAGCGCCTTATCAACCTTGAGTGCGAAGTCGCCAATATCCTTTGGTTGCTGGCCAAACTCTATAAACCATTCGTGATAAGGTAATTGGCCTGCATCCGGGTTTACCTGTGGGGCAACGGTGAACTCCACAATGTCCAGTCCTTCCTGGTTGGCTACACTTAATAAAGCCTGCTCTACCTCTTCGCCAATAACGTGTTCGCCAAAGGCGGATATGTAATGCTTAATGCGGCCGCTCACCACAATCCGGTACGGGGCTTTAGATACAAACTTCACCGTATCGCCAATGCTATAACCCCAAAGACCCGCATTTGTGTTCATCACGAGGGCGTAGTTCTTATTCAGCTCCACATCCTCCAAACTGACGCGGGTAGGGTTTTCGTTAAAGTATTCATCTGCCGGGATAAACTCATAAAATATCCCCGAATCAACCAGCAGCAGCAATCCTTTTTCCTTTTGCGAATCCTGGAAAGCGATAAAACCTTCCGATGCCGGGTAGGTTTCTATGGTATCAATGGCGAAACCAATGCTATCCTGCATACGGCTGCGGTAAGGCTCGTAATTAACGCCGCCATATACATACAACTTAAAGTTAGGGAAGATATCCTTGATCTTTTTACCATCGAACTTGGCAGAAAGCCTGTCGAAATACATTTGGCACCAGGGCGGTATGCCCGAAATGAGGCGCATATCGGCGTTGGCGGTTTCCTCTACAATGGCATCAACCTTTTGCTCCCAATCCTCAATGCAATTAACCTCGTAGCTTGGCAGCCTGTTGGTTTGCAGGTAACCGGGAACGTGGTGGGCAACAATACCCGATAACCTGCCGGTATCTATCCCATTCTTTTTGGCGAGTATGGGGCTGCCTTGCAAAAATATCATCTTGCCATCTACAAAATCGGCATTGCCGGTTTCGTGGATGTAGCTCAACAGCGCGTTACGGGCGGCTTTGATGTGCTCGGGCATGCTTTCTTTTGATATCGGGATGTATTTAACGCCCGATGTAGTGCCCGATGTTTTGGTAAGATAAGTTGGTTTGCCCGGCCAAAGTACATTCTCTTCGCCCGCGGTAACACGTTCTATATAACCGCGCAGTTCCTCGTAATCGCGTACCGGGACATGCTTTTTAAAATCGGCATAAGTTTTTATCTGGGCGAAGTTGTGGGCTTTGCCAAACTCGGTATGCTTAGCCTGCTTAATTAATTGCAGGAATGTTTTTTGCTGGAGCGGCACAGCGTTTTTGCGCAGCTTATTGAGCTGCACATTTACAAAAGCTGCAAACACTTTACTTAATGTGGCTTTTAAACCCATAGTTTAATTGGTTTCGGCAATATCGTCATCCACATCTAAGTGGCTGTAAACCAGTTTTCGGTAGGTAACCATAATAATAACCTGTACTGCGGGGAAAGCAATGGCAAACCATGCATAATATCCTAATACAAATACGTAGTCATCCGCATCGGCACTGGGGTGTAAAAATGTGATAATGATATTGATCGGTATCAGCGTGATGATCATTATAACGAGTATACTTAACGCGATACCTAAAGTTTTAAAAAAGTTATCCTTAGTAATCTCAAAGCTTTGCTTTAATGATTCGAGCGGCTTTGAATCGTCATCAATGATGAAGCAAACACAAAATATCGACCTTAGCAGCATATACAACAAACCTAAAGTAGCAATTACTGTAAATACTTCAGAAAAGACAATGTTTTGGCGACTCAATACCAGGTTAATGAAAATTAAAAATGCGATGAGTATTCCGAACCCTATACAAATAACGATGAAATTGAATGCCATACGCAGGGAAGGCAAAATATCTTTAAACTCAAATTCGTAATAGGCCCTGTCCATCAGCGTTAATATCAATTTATAAAAGCTTAATGTGAGGTAGGTTTGCACGATCATCTGAGCAAAGATCTGTGTTAGATTGTTCAGTAGTTCATCATCATCCGGAAATATAATAAACGTAACAATTTTAACCCCCTTATAGATCAGCAAGGTTATTACCGAATAAATTATAAGCGGTATAAAGTTTTTTCTGAGAATATCCCATGAAGTTTTAATGGTTTCTATTACAGAAAACGGATGGTACATTAGAAATTCTTAAAATTGTTTTAAAATCAGTCGTCTCCAAATATCCTGCATAAAGCCTAAACCATAAGCAGTGAGTTGAATGAAGGCAGTTATTATGCTCAAAAATGCAATTTTTGCTGATCTATTTTTAATCAATGAGTGAAAAAATATCAACATAATTAATATCAGCAGCATTACATTGCAAAACAGCGCGATAGGCCAGCCTGCAATATTGGCCAGCAAGGTAAAAATTAGTCCCAGCGTAAATACACTCGGAAAAAAGTGTACCGCCTTTAACTCGTTGGGAAAGAACTTGTAAATATTGATACGTGCCCTGCCAAAAAAGTGGATCTGTTTATAGAACTGTAAAAAATTAGTGCGGCGTTTGTGGAAAACTTTGGCATCGGGTATCAGCCCGATCCTGAAGCCTGCCGTATGCACACGGATGCTGTATTCAATATCCTCGCCCGAACGGGTAATGATAAAACCGCCTACCTTTTCCCATACCTTGCGCGATACGCCCATATTAAAGCTACGCGGATGAAACTGACCGATGCTTTTTTTATTGCCACGGATACCACCCGTAGTAAAAGGCGAGGTCATGGAATAGCTGATGGCTTTTTGAATAGGGGTGAACGATGGGTGCGAGGCATCAGGGCCGCCGTACATATCCAGCGGATTGGCCTTCAGCGAACGGTTAACGATCTCCAGGTAATCGGGCGGTATGAGGCAGTCCGAATCAAATATGATAAAGTAATCACCTTTGGCACGCTCAAACCCAAAGTTGCGGGTAAAGCCCTGGCCTTCGTTGGGTTTTACAAAATAACGCAGGTCGAGTTGACCGGCAAAGGTCTTCACAATATCGGCCGCGTCATTTACAGAACCATCTTCAATAACCAGCACCTCAAACTGCTTATAAGTTTGCAGTAACAAGGTTTCCAGCAGTTCTTTTATCTCCTGCGGGCGGTTATACAAAGGGATTATGATGGAAAAAAACATAGTTATTTGATGTGCAAATATGCGTATGTGCTGATGTGCAGATGATTGATCTTGTTAATTTTGAATAATGCGTTTTGTGCCGATGGTGCAATTTGCACATCTGCATATTTGCACATCAACACATACGGTTTAAACAACTTCTTCTATCTGGTAGCTATTACGTTCGGGTGAGTTGCGCGATACCAGCTCGGCAACAAATCCGGTTAAAAACAATTGCGAACCCAGTATGATGGCTACCAGGGCGATATAAAACAATGGATTATCGATAATGTCTCGATAATGCTCATTGCGTGAAATCAGGTAAAGCTTTTCACTGATCAGCCATATCGCTATAATCGACCCGGTTAAAAAACTAAGCACGCCCATACTTCCAAAAAAGTGCATAGGGCGCTTGCCGAACTTGCCCACAAAAAAAATCGAAAGCAAATCCAAAAAGCCGTTAACAAAACGGCTCATGCCGAATTTGGTGGTGCCGTATTTACGGGCGCGGTGTTCTACAATTTGTTCGCCAATTTTGGTGAAGCCTGCCCATTTGGCCAATACAGGTATATAGCGGTGCATTTCGCCGTATACCTCAATGTTTTTCACCACGGTTTTATTGTAGGCCTTAAGGCCGCAGTTAAAATCGTGCAGGTTATTAATGCCCGACATTTTGCGGGTGGCCGAATTGAATAGCTTGGTAGGGATGGTTTTGCTCGGCGGATCGTACCGCTTGGCTTTCCAGCCCGATATAAGGTCGTAATTTTCTTCGGTAATGCGGCGGTAAAGCTCGGGGATCTCGTCGGGACTGTCCTGCAAATCGGCATCCATGGTAATTACTACATCGCCCTGCGTGGCTTCAAAACCAACGTTCAGTGCGGCCGATTTGCCGTAGTTGCGCCTGAATTTGATGCCCTTAATGTGTGGGTTGCCGGTTTTTAGCCTGCATATCATCTCCCACGATCCATCCTTGCTGCCATCATCAACCAATAAAATTTCGTACGAAAACTTATTGTCGTCCATCACCTTGCTTATCCATGAGGTTAGCTCGGGCAATGATTCTACTTCGTTGTAAAGAGGTACTACTACTGATATATCCATTTATAGGGATGTACTGTGCGATGCTGTTATTATTTCGCCACAATTGGCAAAAATATAAAAAACAAATAATGCTTTGGCAAACCTTAATATAAATCTGCATCTACTAAACTTAAACAGACGCTAAATATTTTTATCTTGGCGTAAATTATTAACGAAATGAAACTCATCCGACCTCTTTTATCACTTTTATTTTGTGCCGGGGCCATCAGCAGCTATGCCCAAAAGGCCGAAAAGCCTAAAAACGAATCGAAATACGATCAGCACAAAGTGTTTAACCCGCTTTTTTATCCCGGCAGGGGTAACGAGGTGCGCACAGCCGGTGGTTCGCCGGGTGCCAAATACTGGCAAAACCGTGCCGACTACAAACTTAACGTTACCCTTGATACGGCAAAACACCGCATTACAGGTTCAACGGTAATTACCTACACCAATAACAGCCCCGATCCGCTGCCATTTGTTTGGTTGCAGGTAGATCAGAACATTTACCGCGAAGATTCGCGCGCTATTGCCGTTACGCCGGTAACAGGCGGTCGTTTCACCACTAAGGCTTATACCAAAGGCGCCGAAATTAGTTCGGTAACGCTTATTAAGAACGGCAAGCCGGTAAAAGCCAATTACTTGGTGAACGATACCCGTATGCAAATTAAACTGCCCGATACCCTGAAAGCAGGCGGCGGTAAATTGCAGATACAAATTAACTACGCCTTTGATGTGCCCGAATACGGTACCGACAGGTTAGGCCGCTTAAAAACCAAGAACGGCTGGATCTATGAAATTGCCCAATGGTACCCGCGTATGGAAGTATATGATGACCTTTCCGGCTGGAACACCATTCCGTACATGGGTGCATCCGAGTTTTACCTGGAGTATGGTAACTTCGATTATACCATTACCGCGCCTGCCGACCTGTTGATTGCAGGTTCGGGCGAATTGTTAAACCCTAACGAAGTACTTACACCAACCGCTATTGCACGTTTGGCCACCGCTAAAGCGAGCGAGAAAACAGTATTTATTAAAGATACTGTTGATGTAAAAAGCAGCACGGCTTATTTGAAAAAGCCATCGTTAACCTGGCACTTCTTCTGTAAAAACTCGCGCGATGTGGCCTGGGCTGCTTCAAAAGCGTTTATATGGGATGCTGCGCGTATTAACCTGCCAAGCGGTAAAAAAGCGCTGGCGCAATCAGTTTACCCGGTTGAAAGTAAAGGCAATACCAAATGGGGCCGCTCAACCGAGTATGTAAAAGCTACTATTGAACAATGTTCAAAAAACTGGTTCGAATATTCATACCCTGTAGCTACCAACGTAGCCGGCATTGTTGGCGGTATGGAGTATCCGGGTATCGTATTTTGCGGTTATACCAGCAGCGGCGGCGGTTTATGGAACGTAACCAATCACGAGTTTGGTCATAACTGGTTCCCGATGATCGTTGGTTCAAACGAGCGCAAATTTGCCTGGATGGATGAAGGTTTTAACACCTTTATTAACGATGTGGATACCCGCATTTTCAACAAAGGCGAATATTATGAAAAGGAAGATGTAAACGCGACCGCGAGTTATATGTTTGGCGATGGGGTAGAGCCTATTATGAACACGCCGGACGTAATACAACCTAACAACCTGGGTATCGATGCTTATCAAAAACCAGCCTTGGGCTTAACCATCCTGCGCGAGCAGATCTTAGGCCATGAGCGTTTTGATTATGCGTTCCGTACTTATATTAAAAGGTGGGCATTTAAACATCCGTCGCCTTACGATTTTTTCCATTCAATGGATAACGCGGCGGGTGAAGACCTGAGCTGGTTTTGGAATGAGTGGTTCTTCACCTCGTTCAAGCTCGATCAGGGCGTGAAAGATATTAAGTATATTGATAATGATGCTGCTAAAGGCTCGCTCATCACTATCGAGAACCTGGAAGAAATGGCCCTACCGGTAACCATAGCTATTAAACAAGAGAACGGTAAAACAGATACCGTTAAATTACCTGTAGAAATATGGCAACGTGGCGGTACCTGGACATTTGCGCATAAATCAACTTCAAAAATTGTTTACGCCATTATTGATCCCGACCATAACTTGCCGGATATTAACCCGGACAATAACTCGTTCAGTGGGGTAGCCGTTCCGCAAGGTACTACAGCCGAAAGCATTATTAAAAAATACTTAGATGCCATTGGCGGTGCCGATAAAATTAAAGACCTGAAAGATTTGACCATCACCTCTATAGGCAGTATACAAGGTACAGAGGTGAATAAGGTAGCTAAGTACAAAGCGCCAAACTCGGTATTTCAGGATGTTACGCTGCCACAGGCAGGCGGCAGGCAGGTGTTTCATTTTGTATCTGTAGGTGATAGTATCACCATTACACAGTTCGGCCAAAAATCGCCTATGGATAAAACAACCAGTGCCAATGTGCGTACTAAAAATAAACAGTATCCTGAACTTGATTACAGCAAAGCGGGTTACAAGCTGGAACTATCGCCAAACGCTAAAGTAGTGAACAAACAACCGGCATACTTGGTTACAGTAACTACGCCTGAAGGTGTGCCTGTGAAAAATTACTACGATATACAAACCGGCTTAAAAGTTAGGCAATTGCTTGATGTACCTAATGCCGCGCCGATAGAGTGGGGTAATTATACCGATGTAAAAGGTATAAAAGTACCTTATACCGAAAAAACAAGTGTGGCCGGTTACCCGATAGAGTTTAAAGTGAAATCTGCGGATATTAATACCAATATCACTGCCGATACCTTTAAATAAATCAGGAATTACACAAAAAGAAAACCCGGGTAACTTAGTTATCCGGGTTTTCTTTTTGTGCTATTATGGGAGCTTTAAATCAACTCCAATACCTTGCTGGTGCGTGCACGTGTGGCATCTGCCAGTTGCTCGTCCTTAACCATTGACAGGCCGTACGACGGTATCATTTGCTTCAGTTTAGCCTGCCATGCCGCTGACGTTGCTTTGCCTTTAAAGCAGCGCTCTATCAGTTGTATCATGATAGGTACAGATGTTGACGCGCCCGGTGATGCACCCAGTAGTGCTGATATGCTGCCATCGGCAGAGGTTACCACCTCGGTACCAAATTCCAGCTTGCCGCCCAGTTTGTCATCTTTTTTAATGATCTGTACACGCTGACCGGCATGTTCAAGTACCCACTCGCCTTGTTTGGCGTTAGGGAAATACTCTTGCAGGGCCTTTAACCTGTCGGCAGGCGATTGCAGCACCTGGCTGATGAGGTATTTGGTCAGCTTCATTTCGTGCATACCTACTGATAGCAGCGGTTTTATGTTGTTGAACTTGATAGATTTGAAAAGATCAAGCAGCGAACCTTTTTTAAGGAAACGGGTAGAGAAACCCGCGTACGGGCCAAACAGCAATTCCTTTTTGTTATTAACGGTACGGGTATCCAAATGCGGTACCGACATTGGCGGCGAACCCACCGATGCCTTGCCGTACACCTTGGCATTATGCTGCGCTATAACAGTCTCATTGGTACAAACCAGCCATTGCCCACTCACCGGGAAACCGCCAAAGCCTTTGCTCTCCGGTATGCCCGATTTTTGCAGTAACGGCAAAGCGCCGCCGCCTGCACCCACAAATATAAATTTAGTGTTCAGCTTGCGCGATGCGCCCCCGGTTTTATCGGTCACTTTAACCTGCCAGCTGCCATCGGCAGTCCGTTTTATATCATCAACCTCGTGATTGAGGCTCAGGCTAACGCCCGGTAATTGTTTCAGTTTATCAAAAAGGGCACGGGTAAGGGAGCCAAAGTTTACATCGGTGCCAATATCCATATAAGTAGCCGATACCTTTTCGTTGGCCGCACGGCCTTCCATTACCAAGGGGATCCACTGTTTTAACTGCGCGGCATCTTCCGAGTACAGCATATCTCTAAAAAAGTGGTGTTTGGTTAAGGCTTGCTGGCGTTTTTTAAGGTATTCAACATTTTCGGCACCCCAAACAAAGCTCATGTGTGGTACTTTGGTAATAAATGCCTTAGGCGATGTAATATATCCGCTTTCGATCAGGTACGACCAAAACTCCTTGCTTATTTCAAATTGCTCGGCAATATTGATAGCTTTTTTTATTTCGATGCTGCCATCGGGTAGTTGAGGAGTGTAGTTAAGCTCGCAAAACGCGGAGTGACCGGTACCTGCGTTGTTCATAGCATCCGAACTTTCGGCAGCAATAACATCCAGTCGTTCAAAAATCTCTATTGTAAGATCGGGCTGAAGCTCTTTTAACATTACGCCCAAAGTAGCGCTCATTATTCCGGCGCCTATTAAAACCACATCTGCCGTACTGTTTGAAACTGTGCTGTTATTCATTATAAATATAAAAGCCTTATGTAAAAGGACTGCTCAAAATAAACTGATTTATGAAAGAACGGTTTGAGGGCAGATGTAATAAATGCTAACCCCGGGTATTGAGGCAACCGAAAATTTAAATCAGGCAATTTTAAGAAAATTTTATAAAAGATGTTTCCTGATTTTGTAAAAATATACCATGTATTTATCTCCTTTTACTATGCAGGCAATGGATTGTTTTGAATAAAAAAGTTGTGCATAGCACTTTTTGTTAATAAGAAGCATTGACTTTACATTAATATAATATATAAGTCAGTGCATTATTTGTTGTTATCATTCTTTTTGATAAATTATTTTGATTAGTCGGCAATATTTTAACTATTAATGATGTTTTGGTAATTAGAATAATGGCTTTTGTGTATTTGTGAAGGTTGATTGTCAGAATTTCAAAAAAAATATAATTTATTTAACATTTTGTTATGAATTTTATAAAAATAATTTAAATTCGCCTCTATAATTAGTTGCAGAAATGCAAAAGCTATATTAAACCCCAACAACAATAAATAAAAACGACAAAAAACAATGGCAAAACTTGAGTACATCTGGCTTGACGGCTACAAACCAACACAAAGCCTTCGTAGCAAAACAAAAATTGAAAAAGATTTTAGTGGTAAATTAGAAGATCTGCCACTTTGGAGCTTTGATGGTTCATCAACCGAGCAGGCACCGGGTGGTTCATCTGATTGTGTATTGAAACCTGTTTACGTAGTACCTGATCCGCAAAGAAAAGACGGGTATTTAGTAATGTGCGAAGTATTGGATTCAACCGGTGCTGCACACGAATCAAACGGCCGTGCTTTGATCCAGGATGATGATAACGATTTCTGGTTTGGTTTTGAGCAAGAGTACTTCCTTTGGGATCCTGCAACCAACAAACCGCTTGGTTTCCCGGCTGGTGGTTACCCGGCTCCGCAAGGCCCTTACTACTGTTCAGTAGGCGCAAACAATGCTTACGGTCGCGAAATTGTTGAAGAGCACTTAGATGTATGTTTAGAAGCAGGCTTAAACGTTGAAGGTATCAACGCTGAGGTTGCTGCCGGTCAGTGGGAATTCCAAATTTTCGCTAAAGGCGCTAAAGAAGCCGGTGACCAAATCTGGATCGCTCGTTACCTGTTAGAGCGTATCGGTGAAAAATTTGGTGTATCAATCAACTGGCATTGCAAACCGCTTGGTCAATTAGACTGGAACGGTTCTGGTATGCACGCTAACTTCTCAAACACAACTTTACGTACTGCTAACAGCAAAGCTACTTTTGAAGCTATCTGTGAGTCTTTCCGTCCGGCTGTTGCTGAGTGTATCGCTGTTTACGGTGCTGATAACGATCAACGCTTAACCGGTAAACACGAAACTGCTTCTATCACCGACTTTAGCTACGGTGTATCTGACCGTGGTGCTTCTATCCGTATCCCACTTTACACTGTAGATCACGATTGGAGTGGTTACCTGGAAGATCGTCGTCCTAACTCTGCTGCTGATCCATACAAAGTAGCTGCAGTAATCATCAAAACTGTAAAATCAGCGAAATTATAATATTCGCTTTTACAATACTTAAAAGTCCTCTTCTCTTAATTGAGAAGGGGTTTTTTTGTTTTTGGGATTGACATAAATTAAACCCGCGTCATTGCGAGGCACGAAGCAATCTAAACTATGCAGAGCGGCTCTGCAAGTCGGGGATTGCTTCACTATCTTCGCAATTGTAAAGGTCAAGTAATTCGGTAACAGAGTTAGCTTTAAGTTATAAAGCTAAAACGTTATGCGAAACATTAATAATGATCTTACATTAAAGCGGAATTATCTTAGCAAATATCGATTCCTGATCAGTGAGTATGAGCAGGTAAAGCGGGGCGAGCATGCCGTCTTTAGGTTCGCTAAGGACTTTTATTCTGCACATGATACTGATGCAAGGGCTTTCCTGAAGTACTATAACCTTTTCAAGCAGTCAGGTAACGAACTTGATTTGCTGCCCGGTAAACGTGGCCCTAAATATGGTAGTCGCAGGCCTTCGCCGGCAGACGAGCAGCAGGTATTAGCGTTACGGGACCGGGGCTGCAATAAGTTTGAGATCAACAGTCAGCTTAAACAGAAATCCAATAACTTTACGCCATCGCCTTCGGGAATATACAACATTCTGAAGCGGCATAACAGGAACCGCTTAAAACCGGCCGACCGGGAAGTAAAGGTTAAGATAATTAAGGAACGTATGGGCCAGTTAGGGCATATCGACTGTCATCATTTAAGCAAAAGTGTCATCAGGGGACAACACAGGAAACTTTATCTGCTTTGCGTACTGGATGATTACTCACGCCTGGCCTGGGCGCAAGTGATGGAAGATATTACTGCCTTAAGTACGATGTTTACTGCCATGCACTGCATGCAGACACTCAAGCGGGAGTTCGGCATACAGTTTGAAGAAATCATTGCAGATAACGGGCCGGAGTTTGGCCCCTCTGCCAGCCTGAATAAAAAGAACCATCCTTTTGAGCGGATGTTAATGGAAACCGGCATTAAGCGCCGTACATGAAGCCTTACCGCCCACAGACAAACGGAAAGGTGGAACGCTTTTGGAGAACACTCAAAGAAGACCTCATCGAAGAAACAGACTTTGACAGCCTGGAAGAACTCGAAGATGAACTCCTTAAGTATCTTGTTTATTATAATTGGGAAAGACCGCATCAAGGTATTAACGGTAAAAAACCTATCGATATGGTCTCCCTAAACAACAAAAAATAAAACCTAATTCTGTTACCGAATTACATAACCCTTACAGCAATGACGATAGTGCTGGCATATTACCTCAATTCACTATCTTTAAATGCACCAATTACCTATAAAATGAATACCGACGAACAATTAAACGCCTTTTTACAAGGAAAATCGGAACATACGCTGATGTTGTTCGATCATTTTATTACTTCATACAAAGATTTAGGAGATGTCGGTATTTACCCAACAAAAAGCATGATAGGTATTACAGCACCTGACGAGCGGCGAATTGCCTGGGTAACACAGTTGGGCAAAAGCTTTATTCACGTGGTGTTCCCGTTTAAGCAGCCGTATGATGATAGCACCTGTTTTCAGAAAATTGCGCAGGTACCGGGCGATGATCAGTATAATCACCATTTTAGGATGTTGCAGGTTGATGATATTAATGATGAAGTGATCGGGTTTATGAAGCTGGCTTTGCAGCAGGAGTGACTCACCCTGTCATCGCTGCGCTCGACGTCCCTCTCTTCACAAGTGAAAAGAGGGTTAGGCTTATGTTGAATTGTATCTTCAAAACTTACAAATCCCTCTTTACGAAGTAGAGAGGGAAGATCCAGCGAAGCGAAGATCGGGTGAGTCCCCTAACGTTTATACTTCAAATAATCTCCACCCTCAATAAAAACCTTAGCATCCAACGGCCAATTATATAAATAAACCCAGCAAGGGTAGCTGCCGTCGGTTGTATCTACTTGCAATATTCCCCGGGTATATAAATTAGGTTGTATCTCGTTTTCGCCTACGCCTTCGTATTCATCTAAAATTTTCAATACTTTATCGGCATTATGCAGTTTATAAATGCTGCCGTGTACATAATGATTTCCGGATTGATCAATGATGGCTCCCGGGTATTCACCGATATCAAATAATTTACCTTTGAACCTGCCGTGGCTAAAAAATGTGCAGTTATTTTTAAGATATCTTCCAAAATCGTTATCGCTTAACAGTAAAGTTCCGTATACAAACAAAAATGGAGTGGCTATCGGCATCAGCATGATTTGAAGCCACAATTTATTACTATTGCATCGCGTTTACAATTATCTTGCTTAAATTAAACCGGGCATATACCTTTACACTATATGAATACAGACCAGATCCTTACTTATATTAAGGAAAATAACATCCAAAAAATAAAATTCGCTTTCGCTGATATTGATGGCGTTTTACGCGGAAAAATGATCCACCCTAAGAAGTTTACCGAAGGTTTGCAGGATGGTTACGGCTTTTGCGATGTTGTTTTTGGCTGGGATGTAAATGATGCCGCTTATGATAATGTAAAACTGACCGGCTGGCACAGCGGTTATCCCGATAAGGATTGCCGTATTGATCTGTCAACACTGCGCAATATACCATGGCAGGATAATATCCCGTTCTTTCTGGCCGATTTCAGCAAGCCCGATGGAAACGATCTGCCGGCTTGTCCGCGGAGTTTGCTGAAACATATTGTAAAGCAATGTAGCGAAATGGGCTTCCACGCCGAGTTCGCGCAGGAGTTTGAATGGTTCAATTTTAAAGAAACACCGCAAAGTCTGCAAGATAAAAACTTTACCAACCTTGAGCCGCTAACGCCGGGCATGTTTGGTTATTCTATATTACGTACCTCACAGCAGAGCGCGTTTTATAATGATTTGTTCGATCTGCTTACGCAATTCAATATCCCGATAGAAGGTTTGCATACCGAAACCGGTCCGGGAGTATATGAAGCCGCCATAATTCACGATGAAACCTTGGCCGCTGCCGATAAAGCCGTTTTATTTAAAACCGCCGTTAAAGAAATTGCCAGTAAACATGGCATCACCGCCACCTTCATGGCTAAATGGAACGCTGATCTTCCCGGATGCAGCGGCCACATTCACCAAAGCTTATGGGATAAGGAGAAAAAGAACAACCTCTTTTATAATCCCGAAGATGAACATAATATGAGCGATCTGCTGAAACATTATCTGGCAGGTCAGCTATATTGTTTTCCGCATTTATTGCCAATGTACGCGCCAACCATCAACAGCTACAAACGATTGGTTGAAGGTGCCTGGGCGCCAACCACCATTACCTGGGGTATTGATAATCGCACTACGGCTATCCGCATCCTTAATTCCAACGAAAAATATACCCGCCTCGAAACCCGCATCCCGGGATCGGATACTAACCCATACCTTGCCATAGCGGCCTCGCTGGCATCGGGTTTATATGGTATCAAAAACAAACTTCCGTTAAATATATCTGCAACCGAGGGCAATGGTTACCAGGATACCCGCAACGGCAAACTGCACAGTAATCTCTTTGATTCATCCATCGCCATGAAAACTTCCCCTATAGCCCAGGAACTCTTCGGTGCCGGCTTTGTAGACCACTTTACCAACACCCGTCTGTGGGAACACCGCCAATTTGCCAAAAGCGTAAGCGATTGGGAGTTGAAGAGGTATTTTGAGGTGATATAGACTTGTTGTGTGTTTTAACCACAGAGTGAGCGGAGGTTTGCACGGAGTTACACGGAGCTTGTATAAGTTATAATTGAGTTTTTGTGATGAGAGAAAATGAGCTTTGGGGAGCATTATTGTTTTGTGTTTTAACCACAGAGTGCGCAGAGGTTTGCACGGAGTTGCACGGAGCTTTTATGGTTATAATTGAATTTTTATGATGAGAGAAAATGAGCTTTCAGGGGCAGTAATAGGGTTGGCTATTGAAGTGCATAAGGCTTTGGGGCCGGGGTTGCTGGAGAGTGCTTACAAAGAATGCCTTTATTATAAAATTGCTCAATCGGGTTTGTATGTTGAGAAAGAGAAAGCAATGCCTTTGGTATTTGAAGAAGTTAAACTGGATTGCGGATATAGAATTGATCTTTTGATAGAAAACAAATTGGTTGTCGAAATAAAAAGTGTTGAAGCGTTGAACGATGTTCACACAGCTCAAATATTAACGTATATGAAACTCGGCCAATACAAGGTAGGACTGCTGATTAATTTCAACGTACTGATGCTCAAGGATGGTGTAAAGAGAATGGTAAATGGCAAAATATCTCTCTAACACAATATATAGTATCTCAATAAACCTCAAAAGCACTCATCATAAAAAGAACAGCTCCGTGTAACTCCGTGCAAACCTCCGCTCACTCTGTGGTAAAAAACAAATCGTTCGAAAAATTCAATATATAGATGCCTCAATAAACCTCAAAAACACTCATCATAAAAAGATAACCTCTGTGTAACTCCGTGGAAACCTCTGCTTACTCTGTGGTTAAAAAACAAATCGTTCGAAAAATCTAACCAGCTTTTAAAAGCTCTATCCTTTGTGGTTAAAAACACTATAAAATGCTTTCCTTTGCAATCTATTATAAATTCTAAATGGACTATTCAATTATTATTAAGAAGGCCTGGGAGGGATATGACGCTTCGAAAACCATTCGCACTATAGAAGATATCAGCGCGAGGGTTTCAACCAATCATGTTTACCGTATCACCTTTGACGACGACGATATCATCATCGCCAAGCTATCGTACTTTGGTAAGTACGAGCATTTTAAAGAAGACCACCGCCTTATTCACTCCTTATCAAATAACCTGCTTTATCCGTTCGAGAACCTGCTTGCCAAATCGCTGTTAAAAAATAACAGGGTGTATATTTACCGTTACAAACAGGGCAAAACCGATGCCTGGGTGGTGTTCTACAACCCAACCCGCATACTCGACAGGTTGCCGCGCCAGCTGGAAGAAAAGCATATCCGCAAGTTGGGGCAACAGGTAGGTAAGTTTCATAAAGCCTGTTCAAGGGTAAAGAATGTGCTGCCCAAATCATCTAAAACATTACGTACCGATATCAACATATTGCTTGATCAGCTGGCGACCAATGAAAAGCAGTTTGGCTCACGCATGCAGGCCGACTACCTGAAATACCAGTGCGAAATGTTCCTGAAAAACAGGTCGAAATATAACCTGAACTCGTTCGAGATCATCCCCGTATTTATCGACTGGAACATCGGCAATTTTTCGGTAACGCCCGATCTTGAACTGTATTCGCGCTGGGATTATGATTGGTTCCGGATGAGTTACCGGATATTGGATTTTTACTTTTTCAGTCGCGTGGTATCCTCCATTGGCGACCGCACCGTGTTTAGCTACGTAATTGATACCATGATGGAAGACAGGTTTATCCTCTTCCTGAAAGAGTACCATAAAGTGAACCCGCTAAAAGCGGATGAGATAAGGTTTTTGAAAGAAAGCTACCGCTTTTTTATATTGAACTATGTAATAAAAGATGGTAAACACTTTTTCCACGAGCAATATGCCAAAAAGCTGCAAGCCGAAGCCTTTGATATTTACCTGCCATCTGTTGACAGGGATTTTGATGCCGAAAAGATAATAAGCGCCCTAAAACTAAAATAATTAAATGAAGCGGATAGATAATTTTAAATCCATAATAGATCGTTACGAGATAGTGTTTTTTGATGCCTTTGGTGTACTTAAAACCTATAAAGGTTTGCTGCCTGGTATTGAAAAAACGTTTGAATACCTGGAGCAGCAGGGCAAAGAGTACTACATAGTAACTAATGATGCCTCGCGCAGTCCGCTGCAATTGGCGCAGTCGTATCATAAATATGGTTTAAACATTATCGATCCGGAACGTATTGTGTCGTCAGGAATGCTTACCAAAGAGTACCTCGACCTTAAAGTTAACGGCGGTATTGTTGCCTACCTGGGTACGCCCGAATCGGCACATTATATTGACGCGGAGGGCAGGCAAACCCTGCCCGTAAGCGAGGTGAACAGCACCAATATTGATAAAGTGAACGCGCTGGTGTTTATGGATGATGAGGGCTTCGACTGGTTTGAAGATATCAATAAAACTGTTAACCTGCTGCGTAAACGCACCATTCCAGCTATTGTGGCCAATACCGATTATGCTTACCCGCTATCTAAAAATGATATATCAATAGCCGTGGGCAGTATTGCCAACATGGTGGAGAGCATAGTGGGTAAGGAGTTTATCCGCTTTGGTAAACCCGATTCGCAGATGTTCATGTTCGCGTATGATCTGATTCGCGAGCGCAGACCGATCAACAAAAAGAATATAGTAATGGTAGGGGATACCCTGTTTACCGATATTATTGGCGGCAACAAATTTGGGTTGGATACCGTGCTGGTATTATCGGGCAATACCTTGCCGGGCGATGCTGAATCGAGCATACATGCTACGGGCATAGTGCCTACCTATATTTGCGAAAACGCTGTAGTTGAGACAGATGGCTTCGGATTTTAGCAAATCCGTTTTAGCAATTTACATGCAGGCCGTGGCGGTAGCAAAAAATTAGGCTACTATATATAAATTAAATGTATGATTTACATTTGTTTTTGCCCGAATAATATATATTTGCACTACCCGATTTAGCCTGATATGAAAAAAACTACCGTTTTCCTCTTTCTTGTATTGCTATCTTCTTTTGGTTTTGTACAAAATGCACCCTCAAATACGTTCACTAATCCCTTGCTACCGGCAGGGCCCGATCCGTGGAATATTTACAAGGATGGCTATTACTATTACACCAACTCTACAGGGGGTAACCTGGTTATCTGGAAAACGAAAGACCTGACCGACCTTAAATCGGCAGAGAAAAAAGTAATTTGGGTGCCGCCAACCGGTAAAGAATATTCTAAAGAACTTTGGGCTCCCGAGTTACACTTCATCAGGGGAAAATGGTATATGTATTTCGCTGCCGATGATGGCGATAATAACCATCACCGCATGTACGTGGTCGAAAATCCATCTCTCGACCCAATGAAAGGCGAATGGACGTTTAAAGGCAAAGTGGCCGACGATACCAATAAATGGGCTATTGATGGTTCTGTTTTTGAAAACAAAGGGAAACTCTACATGATATGGTCGGGCTGGGAAGGCGATAAAAACGGCATGCAAAGTATTTACATAGCCGAAATGAGCAACCCATGGACAATCAGCAGCAAACGCGTTAAACTATCATCGCCAACCTATAAATGGGAAAGCAACAGCGGTATAGGCGTTTTGGTGAACGAAGGCCCCGAGATACTTGCACACGGCGATAAGCTTTACCTGATCTACTCGGCCAGCGGCTGCTGGACAGATTTTTACGCCCTGGGTATGCTTACCGCTTCAACAAAAAGCAACCTGTTAGACGTAGCCTCATGGAAAAAATCGGCAGAACCGGTGTTTCAGCAATCACCAGAGAATGGCGTTTACGCGCCGGGGCACAACTCCTTCTTTAAATCGCCGGATGGTAAGGAAGACTGGATCTTATACCATGCCAACGCTAATGCCGGTGATGGCTGCGGTAACAAAAGATCGCCAAGGGCGCAAAAGTTTACCTGGAATAAAGATGGCAGTCCAAACTTTGGAACGCCTGTAAAGTTGGGTACAGCGCTGGCGCTTCCGTCGAGCACTAAAAAGAGCAAATAACACATCAAATTTATATGAACCTATTAAAAAAACTAACCATCGCGGGTGCCTTACTGGTATCAACAACGTCGCTTTGGGCGCAAAAAGTAGAAGATGTAGCACCGGGTAAAAGGTGGTCTATAGAAAAAGCAAACACCTGGTATGCGCAGCACAAATGGATCAACGGCGCCAACTTTATACCAAGCAGCGCCATTAACCAGTTAGAAATGTGGCAGGCCGATACTTTTGATCCTACCACTATTGATCGTGAACTGGGCTGGGCCGAAGGCATTGGCTTTAACACCATGCGTGTGTTCTTACACAGCATCGCTTGGAAAGAAGATCCGCAGGGATTTAAAAAACGCGTGGGCGATTACCTTACCATTGCCGATAAGCACCACATACAAACCATATTTGTATTTTTTGATGATTGCTGGAACGCTACGCCTAAAGCGGGTAAACAGCCTGAGCCAAAAACAGGTACGCACAATTCGGGCTGGGTACAGGATCCTGCCAATATCGAAACTAAACCGGCAGATTACCCTGCATTGCAAAAATACGTAACCGATGTGCTTAACACGTTTAAAAACGACAAACGCATCCTTTTATGGGATTTATACAACGAGCCGGGTAACTCAAACAAAGGCAATAAATCGTTCGATCTGTTGAAACAGGTATTTACCTGGGCACGCGCGGTTAACCCGTCGCAACCTATCAGCGCCGGTTTGTGGACATGGGATGCATCAGACCTGAACGCTTTACAGGCCATCAATTCGGATGTGATCACTTACCACGATTACGAAGCACCAGACTGGCACAAACGCGTGGTTAAAATGCTGAAATCGCACGGTCGCCCGCTGATTTGTACTGAATATATGGCCCGTACCCGCAACAGCACATTTGCCAATACTGCACCTTTGCTTAAAGAGGAAAATGTTGGCGCTATTAACTGGGGACTTGTTGCCGGTAAAACCAATACCATGTACGCCTGGGATACCCCAATGCCTGACGGAGCCGAACCTAAAGTTTGGTTTCATGATGTATTCAGGAAAAACGGCGAGGTATTTAGCCAGGAAGAAGTTGACCTGATAAAGAAACTAAACAACAAATAATAAACCTGATTTAAAGTTATGAGAAACAAATTAATCAAAGGCTTGTCGGCTGTGATCATACCGGCCATTATGCTATCGGCTTGTGATCAATCCGGCAAAAAAAAAGAAAATTCTGATATGACTGATTCAACATCTGCTGCCGCCCTGCCAGCGGCATCTGCATTCGAAAAAACAATAGATGGCAAAGAAACTCACCTGTACGTATTAAAGAACAGCAAAGGCGCCGAAGCTGCCATCACCAATTATGGCGGCCGTATAGTTAGCCTTTTAATACCCGACAAAAACGGTAAACTAACCGACGTAATAGTAGGTTTTGACAGCGTTGAGGGTTTCAAAAACTCAACCGAGCCTTATTTTGGAGCTACCATTGGTCGTTATGGTAACCGTATAGCTAAAGGTAAATTCACTTTAGAGGGTAAGCAATATACCCTATTCACCAACAATGGTGTTAACACCTTGCACGGCGGTAAAAAAGGTTATCAGGATGTAGTTTGGGATGGCAAACAGGTAGATTCAACTACTTTAGAGCTTACCTATCTTTCAAAAGATATGGAAGAAGGTTTCCCGGGCAACCTGAAAGTGAAAGTAACTTACCAGTTGACTGATGATAACGCGGTTAAAATAAGCTACGAAGCTACTACCGATAAAACTACTGTAGTTAACTTAACCAACCACGCTTTCTACAACCTTAATGGTTCAGGCAGCAGCGAGATCTTAAAACATACTTTATACATCAATGCTGATGGTTATACCCCGGTTGATTCAACTTTGATCCCGACAGGTAAAATTGAAAAAGTTGCCGGTACCCCGTTCGACTTTAACAAATCAACCGAAATTGGCGCACGTATTGAAACCGATAACGAGCAATTGAAAAACGGTAAAGGTTACGATCATAACTACGTGTTGAACAAGCACGATGCCACCAAACCGGTAGCAGCTATCACCGGCGATTTAAGTGGTATCACTATGGAAGTTTATACTGAAGAGCCGGGCCTGCAATTTTACAGCGGTAACTTTATGCAAAGCAAAAACACACTTAAATTTGGTAAAAAGGATGATCTGCGTACTGCCTTCGCGTTAGAAACTCAGCACTTCCCTGATTCACCTAACCAACCGCAATTTCCTACCACGGTATTAAAACCGGGTGAAACTTATAAAACCAGCACTACTTACAAATTCTTTGTTAAGTAATAGGTTGATTCACTTATAGAAAGGGCCCTGCTAAGCAATTAGCAGGGCCTTATTTGTTAAAAATACGTAATCCTTACAAACAAACACGGCCTTAAAATAATTACTAAGGCAGTATTTTGTACTTTTACACAAAGCGTTTAAACAGATACCCATTGCTAACAGATAATCACGGTCGGCCAGTAAATTACCTTCGCCTCGCGGTGACAGACAGGTGTAACCTGCGCTGTTTTTACTGCATGCCCGAGCATGGTTTGGATTGGCTTTCGCGTGCCGAACTGATGAGCTATGAGGAAATGCTGCGTGTAAGCAGCCTGCTGGTAAAAATGGGCATTCAAAAGATCCGTATCACCGGTGGCGAACCTTTTGTACGTAAGGATATTATGCAGCTGCTTACCGCGCTTTCAAAATTGGATGGACTGGATGAGTTGAGTATCACCACCAATGGTGTACTTACCGCACCTTTTATTCCGGAGTTGAAAAAGATAGGGGTGAGGTCGGTAAATTTAAGTTTAGATACTTTGGATTCCGGTAGATTTTTTTCCATTACCCGCAGGGATGAATTTGATATGGTGATGAATACCCTGCACCAGTTGTTAAAGCAAGATATAGAAGTAAAGATAAACGCGGTGGTTATGGCCGGTCAAAACACACAGGATATTATCCCGATGGTTGAACTGACTAAAGAGTTGCCGGTGAGTGTGCGTTTTATTGAAGAAATGCCGTTTAACGGCGACAGCCATGTTTACACGGGTTTGCCCTGGGATCATCTTCGGATACTGGAAGAGATCAGGGATGGGTTTCCGGGTATTCAAAAACTGATCGATCCGGCACATTCAACATCATACAATTACCATGTACCCGGCCATAAAGGCGATGTAGGTATCATAGCAGCTTACTCGCGCACTTTTTGCGGCACGTGTAACCGTATTCGTATCACCCCGCAGGGCACATTGAAGAATTGTTTGTATGATGATGGCGTGCTTAATATTAGGGACGTGATGCGTAAGGGCATAACAAATGAAGAACTGGAAAAGGTGTTGACCAATGCCTTTAACCACAGACCGCAGGATGGCTACGAAGCCGAGCGGTCGCGAATAGAAAAAACAGGTGTTCACGAATCAATGGCCACAATAGGAGGCTAATACTTATGATAACAGTTGCAGAAGCTGAAGAAATAATACAGGATAACAAAGGCGATTTTGGTAAAGAGATAGTGCTCTTTAACCAGGCCGCGGGCCGTATACTGGCCGAAACCATTAAAACCGACCGCGACCTGCCGCCTTACAACCGCATCACTGTGGATGGTATAGCGGTGAGCTACCAGGCATTCGCAAGCGGAATAAGATCGTTCAGGATAAAGGCTACCCAGGCCGCGGGTGATGAACCTGTGGATACAGAAGCCCCCGACGAATGTATTGAGGTGATGACCGGCGCCGCTTTGCCGGCAACGCTGGATACGGTGATACGCTACGAAGACATCGAGATAAAAGATGGTATCGCTACCATTTTAACTGATAATATTACACAGGGCGAAAGTATCCATTATAAAGGTGCCGACAGGAAAGAAGGGGATGTTGTAGCAATACCCGGCCAGGTGATCAGTCCGGCGGTGATCAGTTTGATCACCTCTGTTGGCGAAACCGAAGTAAGGGTGAAGAAAACGCCGCGTGTGGTAGTAATTTCATCGGGCGATGAATTGGTGCCTGTAGATAAAACACCTACCGAATACCAGGTAAGGCAATCAAACAGTTTTACTGTACAGGCCGCCCTGAAATTGCAGGGAGTAAATGCCGATGTATTGCATGTACCCGATGATGTGGAGAAGATAACCGGCCACTTGCAGCAATGCCTGCACGCGTACGATGCCATTATTTTAACCGGCGGCATATCAATGGGTAAGTTTGACTATATCCCTCAGGTATTAAAAAATTTAGAGGTAGAACAGCTTTTTCATAAAGTGCAGCAACGCCCCGGCAAGCCGTTTTGGTTTGGCAGGCACGAGGGCGGTTCGTTCGTTTTCGCGTTCCCCGGTAACCCGGTAGCGGTATTTTTGTGTATGCAAAGGTACTTTTTGCCATGGCTGCATACCTCAATGGATATGCCCGAGAAACCACCTGTGTACGCCATGTTAGATAACGATCTGGAGTTTAAACCCGATCTGCAATACTTTTTGCAGGTTAAACTACTGGTGAACGAGCAGGCGCAGGTAACAGCTATCCCGTTAAACGGAAATGGTTCAGGAGATTTCTCTAATTTAGCCGACGCGGATGCCTTTATGGAACTTCCCGCCGAAAAAACATTGTTTAAAAAAGGCGAGGTCTACAGGGTATACCTCATATCGTCCATCACATAATAAACAAGCAAGATCACCCCGAATCACTGTAATCAATCAAAAAAGAATCGGTGTAATTAAAAAAGTATAATCGGCGTAATCCAACAAAAACAAATCAGTGAAATCACCAAACGATAATCGGTGTAATCCAAAGAAAATAATATGTTAACCCACCTCGATACTAACGGCAATCCAAACATGGTAGATGTAAGCGAAAAGAAAGTTTCCTTACGTACGGCCGTGGCACGTAGTGTAGTGGTATTACCCAATGAAGTGTTGGCACTGTTAACCGATGGTGAGTTGCAAACTAAAAAGGGTTCGGTATTTCAGATAGCTGTAATTGCAGGTATAATGGCCGCAAAAAAAACCGGTGATCTGATTCCGCTTTGCCACCCGCTGGGTTTGGATAACTGCAATATCAGCATTAGTTTAAACGAGCAGCAGGAGGTGGTAATTGATTGTACAACCACCATCACCGCTAAAACCGGGGTAGAAATGGAAGCCTTGGTTGGCGCAAGCATGGCGGCACTTACCATTTATGATATGTGCAAGGCCATGAGCCACGATATAGTGATTAAAGAAACCCGTTTGATTGAAAAGACAGGAGGGAAGCGTGACTTCAAAAGAGCATAAAAAACATACCGCGCTGGTTAAACCGTCTATCGGTAACTATGGGCGCAACGAGTGGGCCATCGTTGGCGCGCCATGTACGGTGATTAAATTATTGGCCGATGAAGTGATCAAGACACTATCAACCAATTATAAATGCGCTTATATTGATACCACCCATACCGATGATATTGTACTGCCGCCGGGCAGACTTGCAGCCGGTGCCAATATGGAATATACCGATCAGATCGATTACCGGCAGATCAACTTTGCAGGTCAGCTGAACAGTTTTGAGATGAAGCAACAGCTGGCACAGGCCGATGTGGTACTCATCAACGGTAACCATCATAAAGCTGCGGCGCAGATTGTTGTTATCGACGAGAATAAGCGTGCATCGCTAAAAAAACGTGTTGCGGAGCTTACTAACGTGAAGATGATTTTACTGGCCGCCAACAGTACCGAAGTTTTTGATTTTATACAGGAGGCTATCCCTTACTGGAAAAATTTGCCGATATATAGTTTAGACGAAACGGGTAAGATCATCGCTTTTTTTGAGCGACAAATGCAGGAGGCCAAACCCAAACTGAACGGGTTGGTGCTTGCAGGCGGACAAAGTCTGAGGATGGGTTTTGATAAAGGGTCGGTAAAATGGCATGGCCGCGAACAGCGCTACCATGTTGCCGATATGCTGAAATCTTATTGCAAGGATATCTTCATCTCCATCCGCAGCGAGCAGAAGGACGATATTTACGGCTATCAAACGCTGGAAGATACCTTTACAGGTTTAGGGCCTTATGGCGCTATCCTGTCGGCATTCAGGGCGCAGCCCGATGCGGCCTGGCTGGTAGTGGCAAGCGATTTGCCTTTGCTGGATGATGGTACGCTGCAGTACCTGTCGGCAAACCGGAATACGGCATCTGTGGCAACGGCCTTTAACAGTGCTTTCGATGGCTTTCCCGAACCTTTGATCACCATTTGGGAGCCTAAAAGTTATCCTGTTTTGCTGTCCTTTTTGGCGCAGGGCTATTCGTGCCCGCGTAAGGTACTCATCAATAGCGACACTACCTTGCTTAATGCCCCCAACCCCGATACCCTTACCAATGTTAATACACCTGATGAACTCGACAATATAAAACGCCGGCTTCATCAACAAATAGCTGCTGAATAATGGAAACCGGTTTTGAAAGATATAGTTGCCAGATAGCCCTGCCGGGCTTTAGCGAAACTTCGCAACGTTTGTTACAACAGGCCAAAGTGCTGGTAGTAGGCGCAGGCGGACTTGGCTGCCCCGCCGCTCAATACTTAGCCGCGGCCGGTATAGGCACGTTGGGTATTGCCGATCATGATAATGTATCGGTAAGCAACCTGCACAGGCAGGTATTGTTCGGTCCGGCGGATGTGGGCCGTAATAAAGCCGAGGTGGCTGCCGAAAGGTTACGCCTGCAAAACCCTGCGATAACGATAGTACCCTACAACCAAAAGATCGTCCACGAAAACGTATTGCAATTGGTTGCGGAATATGATATAGTAGTTGATTGTACCGATAACTTCGCCACCCGTTACTTATTGAACGATGCCGCCGTGCTGGCAGGTAAACCGGTAGTGTACGGCGCTATTTATCAGTTTGAAGGGCAGGTAGCTATATGGAATGTACGCAACAGCAATGGCTATTATACACCTAATTACCGCGATCTGTTCCCGAAGGTTAATGAATCACAGATACCAAATTGTACCGAGGGTGGGGTAATCCCGACACTGGCCGGTATTATAGGCTGCATGCAGGCTAACGAAGTGATCAAATACATCAGCCAAAACGGCGAATTGCTTACCGGTAAGGTGCTGATATTTGACGCGCAAAGCATGCGCAGCCGCATTATTAAAATAGGCAATATTACCCAAACTTATATTACGGCGCTGCCCATCAGTATAGAGCAACCGGTAATTACAGTAGCCGACCTAAAGCAGGCACTCGCCGCTAACTCGGTTGAACTGATAGACGTACGCAATGCCGACGAGCGCGAACTGTTTGACATTGGCGGCAGGCATATCCCTTTAAACGAACTCGAAAATAATATCGATCAGTTAAATACCGATATAGTGAAAGTATTCTACTGTGCATCAGGCATAAGAAGCGCCGAAGCGGTACGCCTGTTTAAACTGAAATACCCCGAAGTTAAAGCGTTTTCTTTAGAAGGCGGGTTGAAGGCGTGGAGAGGATAGGGATGAAATTTATTCTCTCCTACCTGTCATCTTGAACATAGTGAAAGATCTTCTTCGCTATGTAAGTTTGCGACCAGCATTAAGCAGAAGATTTCTCTCACGTTACCCATGACGTGTTAAAAAACTGTCATTCTGAACGCAGTGAAGAATCTTCTTCTCTATGCTTATCTGCGATAGATGCTTCGTTCCTCAGCATGATAGTTGAGAGTAGGTGTGAGTCATTGTCGTTTTAACTTCAAGTCCCAAAAGAATTAAAACTCTCTCAATGACAAGATTTTATATAATATGACTTCTTCACGGGTGCGCAGCCACCCAAACTTCGCCATCTTCAAATATTTCCTTTTTCCAGATGGGAACAGTTTGTTTCAGTGTATCGATAACGTAGCGGCAAGCCTCAAAAGCGGCATCGCGGTGCGCACATGATACGGCTATGATCACCGGTATTTCGCCAACTTGTAAAACACCCGTACGATGATGGATCAGTAATTTCTGCACCGGCCATTTCTCCATTGCTTGTTGCGCTATCTTTTCCATCTCAAGGATAGCCATGCTTTCGTATGCTTCAAACTCCAGCCTTAATACTGTTTTACCTTTGGTAGCATTGCGCACGGTACCAATAAATACATCAATGCCGCCGCTTTCGGGAGTGATCACCCAGTTAATACAAGCCTGGGAATCTAAGGGCAAGGGCGATATACTGATTTGCGTGGACAAGTGGCGAGTTGTAAGTTGTGGGTTGTGTGTAGTAAGTTGGTGGTGAATGGTTAGTGGTGAGTGGTCAATCGTCAATACGCTTAACCGGTTGATCGGGCTCCTGTTCTATCCGCCGCTTACGGGGGGGATGATGGCTATTTCGTCGCGTTCGTGGATGGTATCGCCGGGTAATACGTATTCGTTGTTAACGGCTATCATGTATGATGATAATTGCTTCAGGCGCGGATACTGATTTTCCAGCAGGTATTTTAAATTATATACGGTAGCGTCGTTGGTGATCTCCATACTGATGGATGGTTGGCCAAATATATCCTTAGCTACACCAAACGCTAAAATGTCTACCCTCATTATCTGTTGTTTTTTTAGTTTTTGATAGGCGCAAATTAATCAATTTGATGTTAAATCAACATGATTATTGTGCATCCGCCTAAATAACAAACGCTATAACTAATTGTTATTTTATCCATATCTAAAAATTTAGTTTTAAATATTCTACTAAATATATAGACAATATAGTATATTTGTCCATTCAATACTCAAATGTCACTTTACAATAGCAATATCAGCCATTTAAGCTTTACATATCTTTACACTGTTAAAGGTATAATGTGTTGTTGTCACTGTTGCTAATACAAGCCTTTCTACGCTGTATTTATATACGTTGCCTGCGGGCAAATCATCCAATTAAAATTTATCCTATATCTATACCTGTAACACTACCATGTTAGCATCTGTCAATTATCCTGTTTTTGAACATCCAACTGAAATTTCTGCTTCGGCTTACACTTATGATCATGCCTTTAGTCCGGTACGGGAGGGGCATTTCGTATCCTTTAACCTGCTTAACGATCTATCGCGCTGGCAGCACTTTTATAACGGTGCCGAAATCCGCGGACCATTTATTACTAAAAATCTTTTCGCGCGGCCGCTGGTAATCGCGTTTTACTCAAACTATTGGGGTAAGGGCAGTTTAGAGCAGTTAAAGCACTTCAACGAAATTCAGCACGAAATAAAAGCTTACGGTGGTAACCTGCTGGTAATTGCCGATGAGCGCGATATTAAACTGGAAAAACTGGCATGGGAACATAGCCTTAGTCTTAATTTTTATTTTGATACCGATGGTGGCATGGCCGAAAAATTCCGGGTTTACCCGGGTGGTACCACGGCCTGGAACAGGCTTTCGGTGATCGATCCGCACATTCATTTACCGGCGGTTTACGTGTTGAATGCTGCAAGGCAGGTGGTGTATCACCATATAGATCATGATTTGCAAGGTAATTATCCCGAAAAGGATATCATCAACGCGGTGCACCAGGCGGTATTGGCCGATAATAAACGATCTGCATAGAAAATCATATAAACCCTTAAATCATCAAATATGGCATCCCTACTCCAAAAAGAAAACAGCGTTGTTCATCAGCAGGTGCTAAGCGCCAATAGTGAATATGTTAAGCATTTTGGCGATAAGTCAAAACTGACCATTCCGCCGGCAAGGCAGTTTGCTATTTTAACCTGTATGGATGCCCGGTTAGACCCGGCCCAATATGCCGGACTGGCCGAAGGCGATGCCCACGTGATCCGTAACGCTGGCGGTCGCGCAAGCGATGATGCTATCCGTTCGCTGGTGATATCGCATAAGTTATTGGGTACAAAAGAGTGGTTTGTTATTCACCATACCGATTGCGGCATGGCCTTGTTTACTGATGATATTATCCGCGATTTGTTAGCTACCAGTTTAAAAACGGCTACAGTAGATGAAAATGGCTGGCGCAACGTACAGGAAGAAGGCGGTACCGACGAAGCGCGTTATATATCTTTCCTTACCTTTAAAAATTTAGAAACCAGTGTTACCGACGATGTGGTACGGATAAAGAATCACCCGCTGGTAGCGAAAGATATACCCGTTTATGGCTACATTTATGATGTTAAAAGCGGCAGCCTTATTGAAGTGCCCGAGGCTACAAAAGCCGGCGTGGCAGTAAACTAAATGCACAATTGTTCAATTATTAAACAAAATATACCTGTAAGGGGTAAATATTACATTAGCCCCTTACTTAAAAAGGAATATATCTTTACCACCGGATATAAATGAAGCTTGAAAAACGTGATTACGATGCGGTAATAGTGGGTTCGGGGCCAAACGGTTTGGCGGCAGCTATCTTATTGCAGCAAAACGGATTATCAGTACTGGTACTTGAAGCCAAACCAACCATAGGCGGTGGCTTACGCACAGCCGAGCTCACCCTGCCCGGTTTTAAACATGATATTTGTTCGGCCGTTCATCCGCTCGCGGTGGGTTCGCCATTTTTTAAAACGCTGCCGCTGGAGCAGTATGGCCTGGAGTTTTTATACCCCGAGGTAGATGCAGCCCATCCGTTTGATAATGGTACGGCAGCTTTGCTGAAAGGTTCAGTAGAAGATACCGCCCGGCTTTTAGGTGCGGATGAACAAAACTACCTCGATCTTTTTAACCCTATAGTACGAGACTGGCCCTCGCTGGCAGCCGATGTATTGGGGCCGCTGCATTTTCCGAAGAACCCGATAGGCCTGGCAAAATTTGGTTTATCGGCATTGCAACCGGCTACCCTTCTGGCCAAACGCTTTAAAACGGTTGAAGCCAAAGGCCTGTTCGCGGGGATGGCGGCACACTCCATTCAGCCATTAACCAATATCGCTACATCGGCCATTGCATTGGTGCTGATGGCTAACGGACACCTGAAAGGCTGGCCTGTACCAAAAGGAGGTTCGCAGCAAATAGCCAATTCTTTGGCGGCTTATTTTGTATCATTAGGGGGCGAGATAGAAACAGATACCTATGTGAGGTCGCTCAACCAGCTGCCTTCATCACATGCGGTGCTGTTTGATATAACGCCTAAGCAACTACTGCAAATTGCCGGACACAAATTCTCGGCACTATACAAATGGCAGCTGGAACGTTACCGCTATGGCGATGGCGTGTTTAAGGTAGATTGGGCGCTTGACGAGCCTATTCCGTTTACCGCTGCCGAAGTACGCAAGGCTGGCACGGTGCATATCGGCGGAACCATTCAGGAATTGGTACTATCCGAGCAAACATCGGCCAACGGCCATCATGCCGAAAAACCTTACGTGTTACTGGCGCAGCAAAGCCAGTTTGATGCCACACGGGCACCGGCGGGTAAGCACACCGCATGGGCCTATTGCCATGTACCCAATGGTTCAACTAAGGACATGACCACCATTATTGAAAACCAGGTAGAGCGTTTCGCGCCCGGATTTAAGGATACCATACTGGCCAAACACACCTTTAATACCCAACAGATAGAAGAGCACAACCCCAACTACATAGGCGGGGATATCAACGGGGGCATTATAGATATTGGCCAGTTGTTTACCCGGCCTGCATTGCGCTGGTCGCCATATAAAACATCGGCTAAAGGATTGTATATCTGTTCATCATCAACTCCTCCGGGCGGTGGCGTGCATGGTATGTGCGGTTATTATGCCGCTAAAAAAGCGCTGGCCGATGTGTTCGATATCAAAATAAAACCACTGAATTAATCACAATTACCACATATTAAATTTTTATGTCAACTAATGAAAATAAGTTTACACTGCACGAAGACTGGACGGTTGTAATACTTGGCGCGCTTGTTATTATTCTCTCGCTTTCGGGCGTTTTGTTACCCGTTCCGGTTTTTAGCTGGGCCACCGGTGCCGATCTGGCCGATAAGGTGTTCAGTATAGCCAACCTTCGAATATTCGGCTTGCAGTTTTTATTTGTACTGTTAATAGCCGGTTTGGGCGCTTTGCTTACCGGTAAAAATTTAAAAAACTACCTGTTGGGCTTTCCGGCGGTGTATGTGCTTACTATTATCGCTTTAATAATTGCAGGCAGTAAAGAAGCCAAGGCTTTAAACCTGGAAGGGGTGATCTTCAGTTTGGGTTTGGGCCTTATCATCGGTAACTTTTTTAAGCTGCCCGAATGGTTTAAATCTATTTTAGCTACCGAATTATATGTTAAGATAGGCCTGGTGCTGTTGGGTACCAGCGTTATATTTTCAGATATTTTAAAGGCCGGTTCATTGGGACTTATCCAGTCGCTGGTGGTGGTTACTTCGGTTTGGTATTTTGCCTACTGGGTATGTAAAAAGCTAAAGGTTGATGATGAGATAACCATGATGATCTCCAGTGCGGTATCTATTTGCGGTGTATCGGCCGCCATTGCTACTGCTGGAGCTATTAAAGGCGATCCTAAGAAGTTATCTTACGTAATATCACTGGTGCTGATCACCGCTATACCTATGATGGTTTTTATGCCCATTATCGCGGCTTACTTCCATTTTCCGCAGCAGGTAACGGGGGCATGGCTGGGTGGTAGTATTGATACTACCGGTGCCGTAGTTGCATCAGGCACGCTGGTAGGCGAGGAGGCATTGAAGATCAGTACTATTGTTAAGTTCTCGCAGAACGTACTATTGGGTTTAGCTGCTTTTGCTATCTCTGTTTACTGGACGTATACCAAGCACCCTGCAGCAAAAGATGCCGACAAGAAACCAACCCTTAAAGTGATATGGGAACGCTTCCCCAAATTTGTGATAGGCTTTATCGCGGCATCACTGCTCTTCTCTTTCTTTTTACCCGAAACCGCTATAGCCGAGGTAAAAGGCAGTCTGAAAAATTTGCAGGGCCTATGGTTTGCGCTGGCCTTTACCAGCATTGGTTTAGAAACCAACTTTGCCGACCTGTTTAGCCGCGAGAACAAGAAACCTTTATACGCTTTCCTGATAGCGCAGGGCTTTAACGTGGTGGTAACACTGGTAATTGCCTTTGTGTTGTTTAACAAATAGTTAGCTATGCATGCCTCCGGTTGTATAAAACAATTGGAGGCATGTTGATAATTTCTTTAGATTAATTCTCGATAGTGTTTGGATTTAATCTAAATAGTGTTAGTTTTGCATTACACATTTAAGTTAATGCAGGTAAGAGAAGTAGTAGCAAGCACAAATTGGACAGATGTATTCGCCACCAACGCGGGGGCTATTTACCAATGTGATGCAGAAAATTGCTGGTATATTGATTTTGCAGGCAAAGTAGCCAGGTTTGATTACCGCTGCCTCATGAAATTGCGCAAAGCAGTTAACAACATCGATATTGAAGGTCTTCTTTTAGATAATACCAAATCGCCCGATCTGGAAATTATATTTATTTGCGCTTGTGATGATACCTACGTGTTAACCCTTACCGAGATCATCAAATTTAAAGAGTTATTGCAAGGTACTTTCGTGATGCTGGACCTGAATCACATCATTTACAACAGACTGTATAGGGTTGCCGTTTAACTATACTTAGATTGTTTCCATATTGTTAATATTTGGTTGCTTTATTGTATATAGCACTATTTTTGTATTGTTATAAATGATTAAACAATCAGATCATGAAAGATATTATCAGAATAAAAAGTTTACTATCTACCGAGATAGAAACTGTTTTAAATCAACAAATTAAAAAAGAAGCAACTTCTTCATCTATATATTTAGCCATGGCTTCATGGTGCGATCGTAACGGTTTTGATAACTCAGCTGACTACTTTTTTAAACAAGCTGAAGAAGAAAGACAACATCAGCTTAAATTTTACAAATACGTACTTGATATGGGCGGTACCGCTATATCACCTGAAGTAACCAATATCAAAATTGAATACAACTCTTTCCGCGAAGTATTTGAGGATGCTTTAGATCAGGAGATCAGCGTAACCGAATCAATCAAGAACATTGCAGGCCGTTGCTACAAAGAGCAGGATTTTGTAACTCTTGAATTTTTAAACTGGTTCTTTAAAGAGCAACGCGAAGAAGAGTACAAGGCCCGCCGCGCGCTGGAACTGTTCGAAATTATTGGCGAACAAGGTACAGGCAACTGGGAAATTGACAAACACGTTGGCAAAATTCACTATAGCAGCGAAGCTTAATACTCCGCTACTTTTCCATAATGCCGGCTAAAAGCCTGAGCACTTCCCTTTCAGAATATTCTTTTAACCAGATATTATCTGGTTGAATGTTACAGACCGGTGCAAACTTGCACCGGTCTGTGCATTCTATACGTACCACTTCTACTTCGTATTTTCCCTTCACATGTTTCACCATGCTGCTGGCCATCTTATAAAGATCTTTCCCTCCGCGCTTACCGCACTTGCTCCCGGTGCAAACGTATAACACCTTATCTGGCACTTCAAACTTCCCCATACTACAACAAAGTTAGTTAAACGTATCAACAATAATAAATTTTAAACCCTGAGCGTTAATAAGATGTCCAATTAAAAATCACACTTTTTATAAATTTGACAAGTATTGATTTATATTTGACGGTTTTTTAGGTGAACTGTTTGCCACAAAATTGCCCATGACAAACGAAAAATTGACATCATGAAGCTCAATATCCTCGCTTTTGCAGTACCGCTCTTCGTAGTATTTATGCTATTGGAGTATTATGTAGCGCGTCGCCGAAAGATGCAGTTATTTGATCTGCACACTTCAATTGCCAATGTAAGTATTGGTATAATGGAGCGCCTTACCGATGTGCTTACAGCAGGCACCTTCTATTTTGTATACGATTATCTCCAAAAGAATTTCGGTATTTTCGACATAAAGCCCGGCGTAGCCGTTTGGATCCTGCTTTTGCTCGGTACCGATTTTATATGGTACTGGTACCACCGTCTGGCGCATGAGATGAATGTGTTTTGGGCAGTACACGTGGTACACCACCAAAGTGAAGATTTTAATTATACAGTATCGGCACGTATCACGCTGTTTCAGGCTATTGTACGTACCGGTTTTTGGTGCGTGCTGCCTATTATAGGTTTCCCGGCACCCATGATTACTGTAATGCTGCTGATCCACGGTTTATATCCTTTCTTTGTGCATACGCAGGTAATTGGTAAGCTGGGTATACTGGAGTATTTTTTAGTAACCCCATCGCACCATCGTGTACACCACGCCTGTAACGATCAGTATCTGGATAAAAACTATGGCGATGTACTCATTATTTGGGACAAACTGTTCGGTACTTTTGAAAAGGAAGATGAAAAACCTGTTTACGGCTTAACGAAGCAACTGCACACCTACAGCTTTTTATGGCAGCACTTTCATTTTTTAGTAGAGCTGTGGCTTACGGTTAAACAGCAAAAAACCTTTAAGGATAAATTTAAAGTAGTATTCGGCAGCCCTAACCTCATAGACCCTGAAGTGCGTGGCAAGGCCGAAATAATATTCGGTATTGAAGAGCACCACGAGCCTTTACAGCAACGCCTGAGCAATTATGTGGTGTGGCAGGTAATAGTGATGCTGGTGGCATTATTTGCCTTTATATTGTTTGAACACCAGTTTGGCTACAGCGCCAAATTCCTGTTTACATCGTTTACCATACTTACGCTTATTAATTGCGGCGCTATAATGGAGCAAAAGCAATGGATCTTCGCGGTGGAGTTTTTACGCATGCTGGTAGTAGGTAGCGCTCTTTGGCTGTTTAATGCCGATTACCATATCGTTACCTTCTTTATCGTTACCGCGTTATTGCTGCTGGTATTGTTCTACCGTACGGTAGAGGAACGTTATCTTTCGGTAGTGTATACGGTTAAGGAATAAGCGGGCCAACTATTCAGCCTGTTTATTCTGCTCAATGGTATTGATCTTGGCGGTAAAATGCCGCACTATATTGTCGAGGTCTTCCACGCATGATACCAATACATCCACATATTCATCTTTTTCTTCGCGACTTGAGGCATGTTTGGAGAGTTCGGCAAGGGCGAGTATAGACGCTACTGGTTTCCTGATCTCGTGCGATGTCATCCAGGCTACTTCATTTAACAAGGTGTTTTGATGTTGCAGCTTTTCCTGGTAGGCCTTTTTCTCGGTAATATCTACCTGTATAGTAATAAAACCACTTAACCTGTTATCGGTAACAATAGGGGTAATGTTCACTTCAACCCAGTATTTCTCACCCGTTTTGGTGTAGTTCAATATCTCTACCTTGGTATAACGCTCGTTTATAATGTCCTGCTGAATGGCATTAAATGCTTCTGCCGAAGTTTCCGGTCCGTGTAGTATCTGGCTGGGGCGCTTGCCTGCCATATCTTCCAGTGTATAACCCGTGCGTTTGGTAAAAGCCGGGTTTATCCACGTTACCAAACCATTCTTATCAGTAATGATCACCATGCTTTTTATTTTACTCATAATATCCAGCAGGTGCTGGTTTTCCTGGCTCGTTTTGGCAAGGGTATCGCGAAGCTCAATAGTTTGTGTAATGTCCTGTACGGTGCCTCTTACGAGGTAGGGTAAGCCATCTGCATATTCAATTTTGGCAATTTGTTCTACAAACAGTACTTGCTCATCGCCTGTAATGGCACGGTGCACCAGCCGCAGGTTGGTATGGTTGGTAACGGCGGCGCTGAATTTGTCCCTTACCAGTTTAATATCGTCGGGGTGTACATAATCAGCCACGTCGGTAACGTCAAAATCGCTTTTGTGGTTTGCTATTTTAAGTATACGGCGCAGTTCTTTTGATATCACCATCCTGCGTTCGGTAGGGAAATATTCCCAGCCGCCAATATGGGCCAGCTCTTCGGCATCGGCTATAAACTTTGTCTTTTTTAACAGTAGCTTATTATTGCTTTTCACCATGGAGTGCAGCAATACCGATATTACTATCATAAAGAAATACCCCTTGTATAAATTTACCTGTTGCAGGGTAGTTTTATCGTCTATAAAATAAAAAGCCAGCGCGTCGCTTAGCGTTACCCACAATAAACCTATAAATAAAAAGATCAGGCTAATTCGTAATGCACCAGACATAATTTGTTTTTCAGCAATGATAAGATAGTTGGCCGAAATATAGCCAAAAGTTGTAAACTATCTTTTTCTAATTAAGAAAAACGATTTATCAATTATTAACCCATGGCGTGTATAACAGGCATAATTATCATTTTGTTAAAAATTTACAGCCTTGCATTCAGTAATTTAAACAGACGGCCGAGAAATGTTTAAAAAATATTAACGCCAAAAGTTTTTTTTGAGATAAATTCTATTTACGTTTGAATTTTTTGTTGATGTAGCTTGCATTAATTTTTAATATAAATTGATGTTACGCGTAGATAGTACCAAGCCCTGCCAAATAATTTATGCCATTGCAAAGCATGAATACCTGGGCTATGTTATTGAACCGCATATTGTTCAGCTAAACCCCAACGGCGAGTTTTCGCTAACCCACCAGCGCTTATTCAGTAATACCGCCAAAGAGTTTGTACACTGTATTGATGAGGTTGATATTAAGCTGGTTAAGGTGCTTGAGGAGATGGAGCAGGGCAATGTTATTAAAAAGTATTACAAAAAGCCTATCCGTCCGTTCGAGTTTTTCTCTAAGATATTTAACGAGCAACTATACGATGTTATACGCCCTAAAATGGAGAAGCGTATGGCCGAAGCGTTGGGCTTATTAGGCACTAAAGAAATTTACCTGATGAGCAAGGAGGGCTACCCGGCCGAACGCAAGTTGCACATTGCGGCAGAAGCGGCTTCGGTGCTGTTCCATTTCAGGCGCGATGATACCGAGATCCGTTATTTCCCTACCATCAAATACCAGGGAATGCGTATTGAGTTTATGTTTAAGAATGCCGAAGTTATATGTAACCACCCGGCATGGATGCTGCTTGATGATACCCTTTACTTTTTTGATAAGGAGATTGAGGGCAAAAAGCTGGTGCCTTTCCTTAACAAACGCTACATCGCAATACCGCGCTCGTCAGAGCAATCGTACTTTGAGCGCTTTGTTGCCCCGCTGATAGAAAAACACAACGTATACGCCGAAGGATTTACCATTAATACCGAAAAGTACGATGCCAGGCCGGTGCTTAAACCTATTTATATTGAAGGCGGTACTTCGCAGCTGCAATTGTATTTTAAATATGCCGGTTATATTTTCCCTTACGGGGATGGCAGGCATGTTTCGGTACGTATTGAGCGTAATGGCGATGAGTACCTTTTTCATCGCATAAAGCGTTCCTTAACCTGGGAACGTAATAAAATGACTCTACTGGAGGAGAAAGGCCTTAAAACAACCTCTTCTCTGTTCCAAAACCTGGAGGTGGCCGCGGCCGATGATGAGTCGGCAGATCAGTCGTTTTCGGTATTCGAGTGGATGAACCATTACCACGATCAGCTGATTGAAGAAGGCTTTGAACTGGAGCAGCCCGAAGGGCAAAAACGTTACGTTTTCGGTAATACCAAAATTGATTTGGAGGTAAAGGAAAATAACGACTGGTTTGATATCAACGCCGTTGTTTATTTCGGACCGTACCGCATCCCGTTCATCGAACTTAAAAACCATATTTTAAACAATAAACGGGAGTTCACCCTGCCATCGGGCGAGATCGCTATAATACCCGAAAAATGGTTTTCGCAATATGGTAACCTGCTGCACTTTACCGAGGGGACTAACGAACTTAAATTGCGCCGCCATCACATAGGCCTGGTAAACGAACTTGCCGAAGGCGAAATGGCGCACGTTACCATGAACCGTAAGCTGCAAAAGCTGAACGATTTTGAAGAGCTGGAAGAAATACCCATGCCGGTTGATTTTGCAGGCACACTGCGCCCGTACCAAAAGGCGGGTTACAACTGGTTCCACTTTTTAAAGCAATACCATTTTGGCGGTTGCCTTGCCGATGACATGGGTTTGGGTAAAACCATACAAACGCTGGCACTGCTGCAAAAAAATAAAGAGGATATAGAGGCCACTGGCGGTAAAAGTACATCGCTGCTAATAATGCCTACCTCACTGATATATAACTGGCTTAACGAGGCTAAAAAGTTCACGCCTAAGCTTCGTATGATGGTGCACACAGGCACGTTCAGGTATAAATCGCCGGAGGTGTTTAAAAACTACGATGTAATTGTTACCACCTATGGCATCAGCCGGATAGATATTGAACTGTTTAAGGAGTACTTTTTTGATTATGTGATACTGGATGAAAGCCAGAATATCAAAAATCCGTCGTCGAAATCGTACCAGTCGGTTAAGCAACTGCGCTCACGCTTTAAGCTGATCTTGAGCGGCACCCCGGTAGAAAATTCAGTGAATGACCTGTGGACGCAAATGTCGTTCATTAACCCCGGTTTACTGGGTTCGCAGCAGTTCTTTTTAAACGAATTTGTAAACCCTATAGAACGCAAAAAGGAAGAAGACAAAGCCCGCCGATTACAGGCGCTGATAAAGCCTTTTGTAATGCGCCGTACCAAGGAGCAGGTAGCTACCGAACTGCCGCCAAAAACCGAGAACCTCTTCTACAGCAAAATGAGCGAAGAGCAGGCCGAGGTGTACGAAAAAATAAAATCAGAATACCGCAACGAGTTGCTGAAAAGCATTGAGGATGGTACTTACGCCAAACAGCAGATACAGGTATTGCAAGGACTTATCAAGCTGCGCCAGATAGCCAATCACCCCATCATGATAGATGATGATTACGAGGGCGATTCGGGTAAGTTTGAAGATGTGGTGCATACACTGGCTAACGTGCTGGAGGGCGGGCATAAGGTGCTCATTTTCTCGCAGTTTGTGAAACAGCTGTCTATTTACCGTGCCTATCTGGAAGAAAAGGGGACACCGTTCGTATATCTCGATGGCAGCACCCAAAATCGGGGCGACGTGGTGAAACGTTTCCAGGAGGATGAAAAAACACGGGTATTCCTCATCTCTATAAAAGCGGGTGGGGTAGGCCTCAACCTAACCCAGGCAGATTACGTGTTCATCCTCGACCCATGGTGGAACCCCGCTGTGGAACAACAGGCTATTGACCGTACACACCGCATTGGCCAAACCAAAAACGTGTTCATCTATAAGTTTATCACCAAAGATACTGTAGAAGAGAAGATACTTGCCCTGCAACAACGTAAGCTAAGTGTGGCGCGTTCGCTCATTACTACCGAAGAGAGCTTCATCAAGTCGCTGTCTGCTGAGGATATTAAGGAAATTTTAGGCTAAGGATAAAGAGAGTAGAGGTAACTGAAAAATAGTTGACCAGGCTGTTTGCTGCCGGCCTGATCAACCTTTGTAGTGCATTATTTATACAATGCCATAAACTTTTGTAGCGTTTAGCAATAAACAGTGGTTTTATGAGGTGCCACAACAGCTGTTGATTTTTTGTAGTGTTTTGTCGATTTGCAACGTGGTTTAGGATTGTCGCGCTCTGAACTATCCGGACTGTACGAGTATGCGAACATACTTCCGGCTGCAGCTATAATTATAAACTTTTTCATGTAAGGGTTGATTTATTTAAAGAGACGCACAAAAAAATTAAATGTTACACAAAGGGTGCGAAAAGTGATTTTCGCACATTTTTAAATGAGAGTCACGGGCATAAAAAAAAGTCAATCACCTCGCGTAACTGACTTCTTTAATTAACTATTAACTGACCAAATGTTTTAACGATAACTATCTGGTTCGGTAGCAAACATACTAAGATGCGATGCGGCGCTATATGTGAAAATCACCTATTCGCAACGGTATAATAACGATAGGGCCTAAACCCTACCGTTAATTGTGCTTGTATTAATACCCTGTATTTTGCGAAATGTTTTTATTGGCGTTAATTTCTGCCTGTGGTATAGGCAACTGGAACAACTTATCCTTAGCGGCTACGGTTTTTACGCTGGCAGGTATACCTGCGCCATCAGCCTCGTCGCCAAAATTAGAGCGTTGTACAGGCAGGTTCAAACGTTTTAAATCAAAAAACCTTGAGCCTTCAAATGCCAGTTCAAGCCTGCGTTGTAACAATATGGCGTTATATAAAGCCGTGCCGGTTTCGTTAGCCGTAGCCGGATCGAAGTTGGTATAACGGTTGCTGCGCAGCTTGTTAAGCGCGGTAAGCGCGTCGCCTTGTTTGCCTAAGTTATACTCCGCTTCGGCAAGGTTAAGATAAACTTCGCCCATACGTATTAGCTTCACATCCACCACATCGGCATCACCTGCTTCGCGGCCATTGTACTTGTATACGTAGTAATAATCGGTTTCGTTATAGTTCGATTTATCAATGTAAGCGGCTTTACGTACGTCTTCATCCTGAAACAAATTGTAAAAAGCGAAGTCAACACTGTATTCAGGTATTACGCCGTTAGGGCTGCCTTGTTTGTAGCCTACGCCTATAGGGTCGTTATCAGCATCAAGGTTTTTAAGTTTAAGAAGTACATCTTTCTCGGTCTTATCTAACCATATATCAGCAAAGCTTGTTGTATCGGCTAAATCATTCTTTCCATCTACATTGGTAATGGTGCGGTTAGCTGCATCCGCTGATTTTTGCCAGTCGCCCATATATAAATATATTCTCGAAAGCAAACCCTCAATCGCAGGCTTTGTAAAATGCCCCACCGGATTATCCGCTGCAATTAAACCTTCAGCCTTAACCAAATCAGCTAAAACCAAATTATAAGTTTGTTTGAGTGGTGTGCGCGATGGCAGCAGCGTATAATCTGTTGAGGTAACAAATGGTATACCCGGATCGGCATCAGTAGCTGATGTGTATGATTTCGCGTAAACCCGTAACAGATCAAAGTGCGCCAAAGCCCTTATGGCTAAAGCTTCGGCCTCTATGTTATCTCTGAATTCATCTTCGGGCAGTTTGTTTAAATTTTCAAGTACAAAATTGGTGCGTAAAATGGTTTTGTAGGCATCGCCCCAAATATCCCAGGTATTGCTGGCTACATATTTATAATTGAAGAAACGCGATTGCGATTTACGTCCGGATTGGTTAAGTATCAGGTTGTCGGCCAAAATATCCGGCGTGCTGATCATACCGCCGTTATCCTGTCCGCCATAATAAACCGAACTTCTTAAAGCGACATAAGCGCCACTTATTGCGTAGGTATAATCTTCGGGGGTTTTAAATGTATTTTCGTAAGGTATAGCGTTGTGCGGTTTCTGATCTAATTCTTTTTTACATCCGCCTGCAATTAAAAGCAGCGCTGCCGATGCGTATATATATATCTTTTTCATCTTTATTTCTCTGTTAATGGATGGTTAAAAGGTTAAATTAACTCCAAAGGTGAACTGGCGGGTGTTAGGGTAACCGAATAAGGTTGCCTGGCCCGGTATGGTTGTGGTAAAGCTTTCACCGCTGCCTACACCCACTTCAGGGTCGCCAAAAAAGTGATTAGGGTTAATGGTAAGCAGGTTTTGGCCTGTAACAAATACCCTTAAACCCTGTACTTTATATTTTTTGGTGATCTCGGCCGGAATGGTGTAAGCCAGCGTTACGTTACGCAGCCTGATGAATGATGCTTTTTGCAAGTACAGGTCGGTATCGTAAGTGGTATTGTTTGGGTCGGCTTTTGGCAACAGGGTTTTGTCTCCCGGTTTCTTCCAGTAATTTAAAGCCTCTTTAGCCTGGTTAATGTATACTTGGTCGCCCCATGCTACTAAGGTTTCTTTATTGTAATTAAACACATAGTTACCCAAAGTGTAAGTGAAATCGGCAGACAGATCAATGCCTTTATAGCTTACATTACTACCAAAACCACCAAAGAATTTAGGGTTAGGGCTTTTACCTTTCAGTATAACGGCATCATCGCTTGAGTAATCTTCAGTGATGTTGCCATCCTTGTCATAATACTGCGCCGCGCCTGTTTCTGAATTTACACCCGCGTACCTCACCAGCTTAAAGGTATTGATAGCGTAGCCCGGTTTAACCACACCAAGGTTGTTGGCATCTACAATTTCGGTAGAACCGTTGTTAAGTTCGGTAATTTTGTTGCGGTTGTAGTTGATGTTGCCATACACGGTCCATTTTACCTCTTTGTTGCGTACTACATCAACGCTGATGGCCGCGTCGATACCGCTGTTGTTCATTGAACCAACGTTTTTGATAACCGATTTATAACCTGTGGTTTGTGAAAGCGGTACATCCAGTAACAACGAAGTGGTATTCTCATTATAATAATCTAATGAACCGGTTACCCTCGAAGTAAACAATTCAAAATCGATACCGATGTTACGTTTCAACTTTTTCTCCCAGGTAAGATCAGGGTTAGGCAATTGCGACGGGAAAGCGGTAAGCAGGTTGTTGTACTGCCCGAAAGTAAATAAACCCAGCGATTGATAATTGCTGATACCGCTGAAGTTACCGGCAGTACCGATAGAGCCGCGCAGTTTCAACACGTTGATCCAGTCAACTGATTTTAAAAAGCTCTCTTCACTTACCAGCCACGATAAACTGGTTGAGTAAAAGTTACCATATTTGTTGTTCTCGCCAAACCTTGATGAACCATCGCGGCGTAAACTACCGGTTACAAAATACCTGTTCTTGTAGTTATAGTCCAGTTCGCCTAATAATGAGCTGATGGTCCAGTTGGTTTTATTGGTGGTGTTAACACCTGTATTGGCAGCACCTGCGCTTTGGGTATCTACATAATCGCTCAGTACAAAGCCTTTCTTCTGTAAGCCATAGCTGCTGAACATGTCTTTTTGAAACTCCTGTACAGCAAGTATATTGAAATGGTGGTCGCTTTCTACATCAAATTTGTAGGTAGCCTTGTTCACCCAGTCGTACGAAAACTCGGTTGAGCCATTGTCAACCCTTGAACCGGGAGCTGTAGGGTCACCAATATATTGATCGAGTATCGAGCCCGGTTTAATGTAATTTTCGCGTTTGTAATCATCGTATGTCATACCAAACTGGGTAGATACATTCAGTCCTTTAATAGGATGAACATCCAAAGTGGTGGTATTATAACCGTTGATGTATTTCTGCGTTTCAGGGTTGTTCTTTATAGCCTCCAGAATCGGGAAGCCCTGGTTGGTTAAGTTAAAGGTGCCGTCGCTGGCGTAAACAGGCTCGTAAGTATTATAACCGTATACCGCGAAGAACGGGTTTTGCGCGTTGTAAATATCGCGCAACTCGTTCGTAGCTCTTTGGCCAAGGCTTAGGTTATTGCTTAAGGATAACCAATTGTTTACGTCGGTTTTCAGGTTGATCTTACCGGTATACCTCCTAAAGTCAGACCCCACGGTAATACCATCGGCATCATATTTTTGGAAAGATACGTAGTAACTGGTTTTGCCTTCGGCGCCGCTGATGGCAATTTGATGCTGCCTTATTTTACCGGTGCGCAAAATGTCGTTTTGCCAGTTGTGCGATTGACCGATCAGGCTATTCCAGCCGGCCTGTCTTTGTGCCGAGGTAATATTGAAAAGGGTAGCCGTGGTAGGGAAGTTATTATCAGCAAGGTAGGTGGTAAAATCGCCGTTCTCGTAACCCAAATCGTATTCGTATTGCAGCTTTTCGGCAGGCGACATCAGCTTAAAGTTATCAGCTATTTTGGCATTGGTGCCGTACTGAAAGCTATAAGTGATCTGGCTTTTGCCTGCAACACCGGTTTTAGTGGTGATCACCACAACGCCGTTTGAACCACGTGCACCATATAATGATACACCCGCGGCATCTTTCAGTATCGAAATGTTCTGAATGTCGTTAGCGTTAAGGGTGGTATAAACCTGCGGCGCTACGTCATCAGGTATTTGAACACCATCAACCACCAACAGCGGCTGCTGGCCAGCATTTACCGAACCCACACCACGTATGCGGATAAAGGCGTTAGCACCCGGGCGACCGTTTTCGGTAGTGATCTGCACACCGGCTGCTTTACCTTGCAACAGGTTATCAATGCTTGGTACAGGTTTGTCGGCCATTTCGCGGCCGTTAACTACCGATACCGCCGACGATACATCTGAACGGGTTTTGGTTTGATAACCGGTTACTACCACCTCAGAGAGCTGGCGGGCATCACTTACCAAAGCAAGGTTGATCTGCGTTTTGTCGCCAACGGGTACTTCGGTAGTTTTGTAGCCTATATAGGTGAATAACAGCACTGCCGATTCCGGCACTGAAATGCTGAAAGCGCCATTGGCATCGGTTTGGGTGCCGGTTGAGCTGCCTTTAATAATAACGGTTACACCGGGCAGGGGTAAGCCATCGTCGGCACCGGTTATGGTGCCCTTCACGGTTTTGTTTTGTGCCCATGCCGACGTAAATGCCAGCAGACAAAACAGTATAGAAAGTAATTTTAGTTTCATAGTGTTAATAATTATCAGTTAATAAATTATAGCCGTAAGGCCTTGCGAAGAATGGTTTGTGGTGTGGTTTAGGTAGGGTGATCTTTTGTCATAGAGGATTAATAGTTAATATAAGCGGATGATGTATACCCGATGTGGTAGTATTACATATATGCGTTAAATGTAATTGTAGCGAAAATGCTGCTATGCGGATATGCGATAATCACCCTTTTCACAGTTTTCGCACATCCGTGAGAAGCAAGTGATAAATAAATAGGTTTCTTTGTAAGAAAATAATGGGCACAAAAAAGCCGGATGCATTTGCACCCGGCTTTTTTTAGAAGCGGAGAATATTAAGTATTAGTTACAAACACCATCAGGCGTGCAAAAGCCACCATCGGTAGCTTCTGCTACCGGTTTTTCTTCGTCCCAAACTTTGTCCAGTACCTGTTTGAACACTTCGGTAGGTTGAGCGCCTGATACGGCGTATTTGCTGTTGAATACAAAGAATGGTACGCCTTGCGCGCCTACCTGGTTTGCCTGGTATTGGTCTTGCCGCACATCATTTTTATAAGTATCGCTTTGCAGCATGGTGCGTATTTCGGCAGCGTTTAGGCCGAATGAAGTGCCAATTTCTACAAGGGTTTCGGTATCGCCAATGTTTTTGCCTTGCGTGTAATAAGCAGCAAAAAGCGCTTCTTTTAATTGAGTTTGTACGCCATGCTCTGCTGCCAGATGCAATAAGCGGTGAGCATCAAGTGTATTATTGAGTATGGCTTTGTCGAAATCGTATTCCAGGCCAACTTCTTTAGCTACGCCGCTAACGTAATTGTTCATTTCGCGGGCTTTATCTACGGATACGCCTTTTCTTTTCGCCAAATATTCGCTTACCGATTGCCCTTCAACGTACTCCATATCAGGATCTAACTGAAAGCTTCGCCAAACTATTTCAACCTTACCTTTCTGATCAAAATCCTTCAAAGCGTTTTCAAACTTGCGCTTACCTATATAACAAAACGGACAAACCACATCCGACCATATTTCTACCTTCATCGTATACTTTTAAATTGTAACCTAAAGATACGCAAAGCCCGAAATTGTTTGGTTATGGCAATGTAAGGTTTGTGAGGGGAGGTTTCGGGTTCGAGGTTTCAGGTTCGGGGGATGAGGTCTTTTAGTTCGTATGTAAACTTTAAACTTTTCAGCTTTTACAGGAGCCCCGAACCTGAAACCTCGAACCTGAACACCAATAAAATTTCTTATTTTTGAGATAAGCCACTCAACTACACATGCAAACCAAACTCAATATATTCAATCGTAACAAGCAACTGATATTATATGGTATCTCGTTGGCTTTGTTGTTGTTTTTGCTGCGGTGGCTGGAGCTGAAGTTTATTATTATCGATAACGCCTTTGAAATTTACGCTGGCGCTATCGCGATAATTTTTACCGCTTTAGGTATTTGGCTGGCGCTAAAGCTGACGAAACCCAAGGTGCAAACAGTGATTGTAGAGAAGGAAATCTACATTAATCAAAACAACGATTTTGTACTGAACGAGGACGAGCTCAGTCGCTTAAACCTAAGTAAGCGCGAACTGGAAGTATTGCAGCTGATGGCCACAGGCCTGAGTAACGATGAAATTGCCGAACGTTTGTTTGTATCGTTAAATACCATTAAAACCCATTCGTCAAAAGTATTTGAAAAGCTGGACGTGAAACGCCGTACACAAGCCGTTGATAAGGCCAAAAAACTAAGCTTGATTCGCTGAAAAGCATCATGCTTTAGTACTAAACAGAGCGTTTTTAAGCAAAATCACCCTAAAGTATGAGCCCATTTACAAACCGATAGAAGACATTTGAGCCATCAAAAACATAAAACAACATGAAAAAAAATGTAATTGTATTTGGCCTTATTGCCGGTGTGATCGTATCGGTTTGGATGGCTATAACTACACTGAATTGCCACGACAGTAAAACGTTCGACCCGGGGAACAGCATGGTGCTGGGCTATGCATCTATGCTGCTGGCTTTCTCGCTGATATTTGTGGCAGTGAAAAATTACCGCGATAAGTATAATGGCGGAGTAGTAAGTTTTGGCAAGGCTTTTAAAATAGGATTCTTTATTGCGTTGATCGCTTCTACCATGTATGTATTGGTTTGGCAGGTAGAGTTTTTCTTTTTCGTGCCTGATTTTGCCGAGAAGCTATCCGAATACACCATAAAGAAAATGCAGCATGACGGCAGCAGCGCCGCCCAAATAGCCGCCCAAAGAATCAGCATGGCCAACTTTAACCAGAAGTACAAAAATCCGCTTTTCAATATGCTGATCACCTATGTAGAAATACTGCCCCTAGGTTTGATAGTCACATTAATAAGCGCCCTGATTTTGAAAAGGAAGAAAGGTGCTGTAGCTGTTTAGGGGTTTCAGGTTCCGGGTTCGAGTGGCTGTGTCGGTGTGAGGTTTCAGGTTCGAGTGGCGGGATTTAGGTTTCAGTGGCGAAAGAAAAATTGCTGGAAACTCAATCCTCACCCGAACCTGAAACCTCGAACCTGGTCACTGAAAATCCTCTTGCTCTTCTCGCTAAAACCATTTATATTAACCGTGTGTTATACGGTTAATTATATCTGCTTAAAAATGAGAAAAATACAATTGGTTCTAATCGCTTTGCTGTTCGTGGTTTCGGGCAGTTTTGCGCAGGATATTAAGGGGACTTACGCCATTAAAAACGTGAAAACAGGCATGATGCTGCGTATTAAAGATGCCAATGGTAAAAACGGCACACCGCTGGTAGCGTATTATCCCGAAAATTGGAAATGCATGACCTGGGATTTTAAAAATACCGGAAAAGGTACCTACCAATTACAAAACCTGCTCACCAAAAAAACATTCCAGCCTTCGGCAGATGCAGCTGCTGATGTGGCTTTTGAGGAACAACCTTTAGTTGCCGAAGCCGCGAACCAGCAATATGAGTTTGTGGAAGTGAAAAAAGGCAACTACCTCATTAAGTTAAAGGGTACTGAATTATACGTAACACCATCAGATGTTGAGGGCACTGTAAATTCATCTATCATATTGGCCAAAAAGAAGGATGCGCCTGAGCAATTGTGGACGATTTACAAGCAAAACCCAACCATGTAATTTTTATTACAGCTAATCATGAAGATAAAAAGGGGGATCATAGCTATTGGTATATTAGGTATCATAGCCAGCGCGTTTGTGTATAGCAATCAGCCTGTGGGGCAAAGTCTGCCGCCTGATGGTTTTAAAATTGATACCCTTGCCGAAAACCTGATAGTACCCTGGCAGCTTACTTTTTTGCCCGATAACAGCATGCTGTTTACCGAACGGGCGGGCCGGGTGCGTATTTATCGTAACGGAAAGTTGGTTGTTAGGCCCGTGTTTGTGGTAAGCGATGTATTTGCCGACCGTAAAACCGGCTTGCTTGGGCTGTGCCTGCACCCCGACTTTGCCAGGAACAAGTTTGTTTACCTTGCCAATAATTATACCGACAGCAACCGTAAAATGCGGCTGCGGGTAGTGCGGTACCAGTTTGGTAATGATACGCTGACTAATCCCTTTACTATTCTCGAAAATATCCCGGCCAATCAAAACCATACAGGATGCAGGTTAGTGTTCGGGCCGGATAAGAAACTGTACATCACCACCGGCGATGCCGACCAGCCGATGCAGGCGCAGGATTTAAAAGCTTACAACGGTAAAATTTTAAGGGTGAATGATGATGGCAGCATCCCGGCTGATAACCCGTTCGCTAAAAATGATACCGCGCGCAAAGAGATCTGGACTTATGGCCACCGCAATCCGCAGGGGTTAGCATTTCAACCCGGTACCAATATCCTCTATGAATCTGAACACGGACCAACAGGTGGCGACGAGATCAATATTATTGAAAAGGGTGCCAACTATGGCTGGCCGGTAATTCATCACCAGGATACAAGGCAGGACATGGTATCGCCGCTTTCGGAGTACACGCCTTCTATCGGTCCTTCGGAGATTTTGTTTTATAATAATAAGGCTTTTCCGCAATTACAGGGCAGTTTGCTGGTAGCCTGTTTACGCGGCGAATCGATACTCAAAATTCAGTTGGTTGATAATAAGGTAGCCAGTCAAGAAGTGTTGCTGAAAAAGCAATATGGCCGCATCCGCTCGTTGGTTACCGGGCCGGATGGTTATATCTATTTTTCTACCTCACTGAACGACCCACCCGAAGGTAACGGCCGCGAACATTACGATATGATACTGCGCATGCGCCCTGAGGGAAGTAGTAACGCGCCATTGTCGTCAACTAAGCTTGCCGCGAGTACCGATGTTGCCAACCAGGGTAAAAAGATGACTCCTGCGCTAATGTTTCAGCAGCTATGCGCAAGCTGCCACGGCGATAAACTGCAAGGCACCGAACGTACAAAAGGCTTTATCAATGGCTTTCAATACGGTGCCGACAGGGCTTCCATCATCCGCAACATTACCAACGGCATTACCGAAAAAGGCATGCCCGCCTGGAACGGCGCTATCAGGAAAGCTGATATTGATGGTATAGCGGCTTATATTATCAATAAAACACAAAAGGCACCGGTACGAAAAAAGCGGTATTAATGACGATTTTTAAGAGGCGACTTCCCGTCAGCAAACAGCTTCGGACGAAAACGGGCAGAACTGTGGTGGCCGGGAGCGCAATGGCGGGCATAGCGAACTTGTTGCATGTGAGTAGGAATAGCGGGGCGGGGCAAAAGTTCCAGCCCTAAGTTCTGCACGTTTTGCAGGGGGATGGCCTTGTGCGGCAAAGAAGCCTTTTGCTGGACAAGCCTTTTGTTGCTTTTGGGCTCAAAAGCAATAGGCCTCTGCGGCTATGAGCAGACTGACATTAATTACAGCATAAGCCCAGCCTAAGTAAGAATAACTTCGCTTCTTACAGCAACGATAACTCAATTTCTCTTCCCAACGAATTATCCATCAAAATATAAGTAATAGTCTATTTCAGTAAATGGGCTATGGTTATAATTTTAATTTTTCTCATACTAATCTATAAATCGGAGCATCCGGCTTGGGCGAGCCAGGCCGGATGCTTGTTTATCTTACCTCATGTATGTGCTTTTCTTTTTTTATCTTGCCTTAAATCCATCACGTACCAATGCAACGATTTTTTATCATTATACTGCTATTGGCAGGCTTTACGGTCAGCGCGCAATTAGGCAATCATCAAGCCAAACAAACCGAAAAAATACCTGCTTTTTTAATTGGTGATTTTGTAGATGATTACGGCATAAAGTACAGCATTAATGATACCCTTTGGCTGCAAAAGCCACGTTCAAAATTCCACATTATTAAATGGAATATTAAGGAGCAGTACCTGATAGCCCGTAACGATGACAAAAATCCCGGTGAAGGAGGCTTGTACACCCGCATCGATTTTATGCAGTTCAGCAAGATGGAACCCTGGCTTTGGGGCTATTGCCTGAGTGTGTACGATGCCCAAAACGATTCAATAGCCGAAGTTACCGCCCATGCCGACAGGCAAAACCCGAAGAGGGGTTGCAACGGTTACCCATTTTCGAGGATGAAGAGAGTACAGTAAGAAAAATAAAATAGCCTAATCTTATCATGTTAAAAAACAGGAACTTATTGATAGCTGCCTCCATAGTGCTCTTCTTGCTTGTGAATGCAAGGCCTTATTGGTCAAGTGTTTTAAGTTTAAGCAGCATAGTTGGCATAGTAGGATTAATAGCAACAGTACTTTTAGTATTTGTTATCTCCGGTGTATTGGCCATAGCAATTTTTTATGAGTCGCATTTTCTTATTAAAGAACAATTTCAGAACAAGCCAAGGTTTTGGCTCGTGGTTATAATGGTTGTTTCATTATCTTCGGTTATATGGAAGTTATTCAGCGTATCTAATTTCTAAGGTTATCTTTAAATCTCATACCCTTCTTTTCTGCCTATATAACAACTCATTTTCGGCAACCCGGGCCAATACAATCTGCTGTATAAGCTCAAGGGGTAAAGGTAACCGGAGCGTAAAGTGAATAGTTGACCCGGCAACCTTGATATTTTTGTGCTGCTTAAGTTCGCTTTGCATCTGTTTTAGCAGCGGCGGACTCATCACATACATACTGCACGAGTTTTTATTTACCCCCATACCCACCAGCATATACAGGTACTTAAAGCAGGGCACGCGGTAACTAATGGTTTCCGTAGCCTGCGGTACCAAACCTTTGATAATAGCGCGCAACTCGGTCAGCGTTTCGCGGAAAGCTTCGGGTTGCTGCGCTATATATTCGTCGATGGTTTTCGGTATGGGTGTATCGGTATTCATTATCCTTTGGCGGCGTCTTCTAAATCGCTGATGATAATTTTGTCCATTTGCATCATGGCCTGCATTACGCGCTGGGCTTTAGCGGCGTCTTTGTCTTGCAATAACTCAACCAGCCTGGTGGGTACTACCTGCCACGATAAACCGAATGGATCTTTCAGCCAGCCGCATCTTGATTTTTGGCCGCCTTCGGAAAGTTTTTCCCAATAATGATCAACTTCTTCCTGCGATTTGCAGTCGATAGAAAATGAAACGGCTTCGGTAAACGTGAAATGCGGACCGCCGTTGAGGGCTATAAATTCCTGGTCTTCCAGTTTAAAAGTAGCGGTTAACACATTGCCGCCGGCGCGGGTTACGCTGAATTTTTCGGAGTTTTTAAATACGGCGGTGTAAAAATCTATGGCTTCTTCAGCGTTGTTGTTAAACCACAGGAACGGTGTGATCTTTTTCATGGTATTAGTTTTTTGGTTAGTGAGGACGATTGTTTATTTGTTGTTGATTTACATTACAAACATACAAGCAAAAACAACAGCCGCGCAGGGGATAAAATGCCAACTTAAAGGGTTGATTGTGCCAATACTGTTACACGTCAATTTTTTCTGTACTCGATTTAGCAAAATCATAAACTTATTTTTTACTATTGCATTAAACTTTAAACCAATTATTTGCAATACCGGTAAACCCTACATCCCATCACCCATGAAAAAACATATTTGTGCCTTACTATTAGCGGCAACCATTAGTTTACAAGGCTACGCGCAAAGTGCCGACGACTGGCAAACCGTAAAATTTACCGTTGCCCAAGCCCCCGAATGGACTAAGCTGTTGAACCGTGGCGATGGTTGGTTTGGTGCCGATGGTATCTATACTATTCCGCTGAATGGGCAGGAGGGGAAGCCGGCCGGTAAAAATGACAAGACCCTGCTCATATTCAGCGATACCATGATAGGCACTGTGCGCGATAATACCCTTGCACCTGGTAGTCGCATGATCCATAATTCGGCAGCTATATTAAAGGGAAACGTGCCCGACGAAAAAGCCATACAGTTTTACTGGGATAAGAACGCAAAGAACGAAGCCGAGCCGCTGTTTGTACCCACATCACCGGCTACTAAAAAAGGCGAATACTTTTGGCTGGGCGATGGCTTTGTAAATAAAGATCAGAACAACAGCCTGTATATATTCGGTTACCGCATATTTAACGTTAGCGAAGAAGCATTTGGTTTCAGGGAAGTGGGCAACACGCTGATTAAGCTCAACGCTAACGATGTGCCTAAGTTTACCAATCAAAAACAGGAGGACACACCTTTGTATCTTTTAGATAACAAGGGCGATATCGGATCGTTCGGAGCGGGGATTTATGCCAATACCAAAAGCGCGGGCGCACCCGATGCCGATGGTTACATTTATGTTTACGGCGTTCGTGGCATGGCCAAGCAGCTTGTACTGGCACGGGTTCCGGCTAAAAGTTTCGACGATTTTAAGCAGTGGCGCTATTGGGATGGCAGCAACTGGCAAACTGATATTAACAGCCTGGTGAACATTACCGATAAGGTATCGAACGAATTAAGCGTTACCCGTCTTGCCGATGGCAGGTTCGCACTGGTTTTCCAGGTGAACGGCATGAGCCCTTTTGTGGGTATGAGGATAGGCAAAAGCCTTACTGGTCCGTTCGGGCCAATTATAAAACTGTGGGATTGCAGTAAAGATTTGGCCAAAAAAAGCTATACCGTATACAATGCCAAGGCGCATCCCACACTCTCAAAACCCGGCGAACTGCTGATCAGCTATAACATCAACTCGGTAGAGTTTTTAAAAGACCTGCAAGAGTATCCTAACCTTTATCGCCCAAGGTTTATCAGGGTGAAATTTGAATAATCATATTACCATCACCTCAAATGAAACTTACATAATGCTTAAGAAACTACTACCCATACTTTTTTTAGTTGCCGCAAGCGTCGGCGTTAAAGCTGCAAAGGTTGATACCGTGCTTACCCACAGTGATATTATGCACAAGGATATTAAAGCGGTTGTGATAACGCCTCAAACCTATAAAAAGAAAACGCCTTACCCGGTACTGTACCTCATGCACGGCTTTAGCGGTAACTATGCCGACTGGGTATCAAAAGTACCGTCAATAAAGCAACTGGCGGATGTGTATAACATGATCATTGTATGCCCTGATGGTGGTTTCTCCAGCTGGTATATGGATAGCCCTGTAAATAAGGATTGGATGTATGATACCTACATTTCATCAGAACTGGTAAAGTATATCGATGGGCATTATGCTACAATTAAAGATCGTGCCGGGCGGGCAATTACCGGTTTAAGCATGGGCGGGCATGGCGCTTTGTACCTCGCTATCACTCATCAGGATGTATATGGCGCTGCGGGATCAATGAGCGGCGGGGTGGATCTTAAACCTTTCGCTAAAGATTTCGGCATCAGTAATATATTGGGTAAGTACGAGGATAACCCCGATAGCTGGGCCAAACACAGCATAGTGGGTATGATAGATCAGCTTAAGCCTGATGTGTTAAAATTGACCATTGATTGTGGCGCAAGCGATTTTTTTATGAACGCCAATAACCAACTGCACGATTTGCTGTTAAAAGCCAAAATTGGTCACGATTTTACGGTTCGGCCCGGCGGGCATTCGTGGGAATATTGGGGTAACTCGGTGCAGTACCAGGCTTTGTTTTTTAGCCGTTTCTTTAACAAATTGAACTAAACCTGCCATTGAGGCGGTATTTTATTATATTGCATTAGCGATGTGTTACTGTACACATTTTGCTGATCATTACATTTACCATTAACTGATATAACCAAACCTTGAGCAAGAATATATCTATTGCTGATATTGCCAGCGCGTTGCATTTATCAAAAACCACCGTATCATTCATACTGAATGGTCGCGCCGAAGAAAAGCGGATAAGCGATAAAGTGGTTAAACGTGTGCTGGCTTATGTGGAGGAGGTAGGCTACCGGCCAAACTCATTAGCCAAAAGCCTGCGGACAGGCAAATCAAATACGATAGGGTTAATGGTGGAGGATATCTCGGGGCCGTTTTTTGCCAGCATAGCCCGCCTCATTGAAGATCGGGCTTATGAAAATGGCTACAAAATAATTTATTGCAGTACCGATAACAATACCGCCAAAACGCACGATCTGATAGGCATGTTTCGAGACAGGCATGTTGATGGCTATATCATAGCTCCCCCGCCCGGAATTGAAAACGATATTGCCGAACTACTGAAGAATGATTTGCCGGTGATCCTGTTCGACCGTTATTTGCCTTTGATAGATACCGACCATGTAATTGTTGATAATCAGTTTGGTACTTACAATGCCACTCGCCACCTTATCGAGCAAGGGTATAAAAATATTGCCTACATCACTTTTGCATCCACCCAAACCCAAATGACCGACCGTATGCTGGGCTACCATAAAGCGATTGACGAGCATAAGCTGAAGCCCAATGTTAAAGAGATAGTTTTTAACCGCAACGATGCCGAAGTGATAGAACCATTAACACACTTTCTGCAAGAAAATAAACATTTGGATGCCGTACTTTTCGGTACCGACCATATTGGTACCTGCGGATTGAAGGTGATCAATAAACTCGGTTTGAGGGTACCCAATGATCTGGCAGTGGCATCGTTTGATGATTATTCGGTATTTGAACTGTACACCTGTCCGGTAACCGCCGTAGCGCAGCCCATCACCGCCATTGCCGATAGTATCATCACCCTGTTGTTAGCCAGGCTCAATGCCAAAACAAAAGCACCGGTTCAAAAAATAACGCTGTCAACAGAGTTGATTGTAAGGAGCTCATCCAAGGCTAAGTAGATCAGCATATTGATCAACTTAAAAAGTGTTCGATGGATTGTTCGTTATGTCGACTGACCCCGGCATTGCTTCGCTCGCCACACCTCTCTCCGCAAGCGGAACGAGGGGCAATGTGTTTTTCGTTCCTTTCCCGCCCTCTTTGTGCTTGCACAGAGAGGGCAGGTCCAGCGAAGCGTAGACCGGGTGAGTTAACTACAATTTGCTTTCGCCTCTAATTAAGTATTACACATTTATACAAAAAAAGAAAAGGTCACGATTTACACCGTGACCTTTCCCTTTTGTATCGTTCCGAATGATTAGTTCACATCAAACCAAAGTTTGGTGGTGAGCACATCGGCACCCTGGCGTGCTACAGCTTCGCGGTAGCTGGCGCCATTAATGGCTTGTTCGGTACCCGGGTAAATAAAACGTACAGGTAGCTTACCGCTTAATACACCCGCTACGGCAGGTTGCAATTGAGGGTAATCTAAGCGGCGCCACTCGGCAAATGCTTCCAATCCCTGGCCAAAAAGGGCTATCCATTTTTGGTTACCTATTGATTTGCGGAAGTTTGTTGCATCATACTTTACAGTAGCTTGGGCAAGGTAGCTGCTGATAGTGGGAGCATCGGTTATACCATATTGGTTAAGGGATGCTGTTACCGCTTTATTGTACAGGTCGGCGGCATCTTCATTAGTGAAGCCGCGTGCTGCTGCTTCAGCACGGTCAAACAATACTTCGGCATAGCTGATAATTACAGCAGGTGCGGTTGGCGCGGTGAAATAAGTACCCGGTTTTGATGTTTTGGTAAAACCAAGATTACTTGCATCACCTACCAGTAAACCATTCGGTATCCCAACATAAGTTTGCGGGGTAGCATCCTTTGTTTTAGCCGAAAATATCGGCAGGCGCGGATCATTCAGCGCGAAAAGCTGATCGACAATAGTTTTGCTGATACGGTAATCATCGCGGGTATCAAACAGGTTGCTTATTGGGTTTTGGTTTGGCGACGCCAGGTAAACCAGTTGAGCGGTTTCGGTATTAGTGCTGATGTAGCCACTACCTTCAGCCTGTATTTCTGCAATGGTTTGTTTAGCTTTTTCGGGTTCACGGTCGGCAATGCGCAGGGCAATGCGTAAGCGTAACGAATTGGCAAACTTTTTCCACGAGGCGATATTGTTATTGTAGATCACATCGCCCAGTATGGCTTTGCCCGATGGATCGAGCGAAGTTTGCGCTGCTTTCAGGTCATCCAGCAAGGCATAGTAAACATCTTTTTGCGGATCGTAAGCCGGGGTAAGGTCTTCCTCAATATGGGCAGCCGATTTGTACGGTATATCACCATAAGCATCTGTTAACAGAGTAAACACCCATGAGCGTAATACCAGCGCCACGCCTTTATAGTTAGGAGTAGCCTGTGCATCAGCGAGCTTAATTATTCCGTTAAGGTTGATAATACTTTTGGCATAACCCGACGACCATAAACTTTGAAAATCGTTATTGGTATAAATATACCTGTCGGGATCGGTGTATTGTATTTTGGCCCAGTGCTGTACGAACAGCAGGCTTGAGTTCATATTATTGTCGGTTCCCCAATAGCTGTCGGCAGTTGTTTTAATGGCACCGGTAAGCAGGTAATCGGGTTGCGCGGTTGGTGAATTGTTGGGGTTGGTATTGAGTTCTACCAGGCTCTTTTTGCACGATGTAAGCGCGATCAACGAAAGGCCTGATAATATTAGCGGTATATGATTAAGTTTCATGAGTGTTAGAATTTAAGGTTAATGTTAAAACCAATATTACGAACGGTAGGCAAGGTAAGGTCTTCTAAACCCTGACCGTTACCGGTGTTAAATGCGGTTTCAGGATCGATGTTAGGTACATTCTTGTGGATGATCCACAGGTTGCGGCCTACTAATGATACCGTTGCGCTTTGCAGTTTAAGGCCTTTTATCCAGCTGGTTGGCAGGGTATAGCCTAATTTTATCTCGCGTAGTTTTACATAAGTGGCATCGTACACAAAAGCCTCGTCAACATTGGTAAAGCCTTTGTAGTATGATTGTGCCGGTAGTATGGTAGTATTTTTGCTTCCATCAGCTTTTACACCATTAAAAATTACACCGTCATCATACACTGTTTCGCCGTTAGGGGCAGCGGTACCGGCATTAATAGCTATCGCTTTACCCGTAGTTGTGTTGTTGGCATAGTAATAGCTTAAACCACCGTTAGCAGCACCACGACCGGGCAGGGTAGATGCCAGTACGCCGGTATAAGTACCTGTACGGTTTGTATTGGAGTAAATAGAACCGCCAACGTGCGCGTCAACCAATACACTCAGGTTAATGCCTTTGTAGGTAAAGCTGTTGTTAATGCTACCCAGCCAGTTAGGGGTAAATTTACCCAGGTTTTGTTTGGTTGGGTTAATAACCGGTGTACCGCCGTCGCTTACAATAATATCGCCATTGGCATTACGCAGGTAAGCGTTGCCATATAGTGTGCCATAAGGCCTGCCAACGGTGGCTAATACCTGTACGGTACGGTTAGTACCCAATACGTAGCTTTGCAGATCCTGGTACAATGAAACTACTTTACTACGGTTAAGCGAGTAGTTTGTGGTGATATCCCAGGTGAAGTCTTTAGTTTTTACAGGTGTTAAGCCCAACTGAACCTCTAAACCCTTATTGTTTATTTTACCGCCGTTGATCAGTTTTTGAGTGAAACCCGTGGTAGGGCTCACGTCAACATTAAAGATCTGGTCGGTACTATTGGTGTTGTAAACGCTTACATCTAAGCGGATGCGGTCTTTAAAGAAACCCAATTCAAAACCGGCCTCTGATGAAGTAGTACTTTCCGGTTTCAAGTTAGGGTTAAGATCGGTATTGGTAATAGCCTGCTGCGGACTGGTGCCGAAAGGCGCTGTAAATGTGTAAAAATTGATGAGCCTGTAAGGGTCGGTCGCTTTACCTACTTTTGACCATCCGCCACGTAGTTTAGCATAGCTTAAAACATCGCTCTTAATATCCAAAGCTTCGGTAAGTATTAAGCTTCCGTTTACTGAAGGATAAAAATAGGACAGGCTGGAAGCCGGTAGTGTTGACGACCAATCGTTACGGCCGGTTACGTTAATAAAAGCGTAATTGCGGAAACCGATTTGACCGGATGCGAAGTAACTGTAAGTTTTATACTTATAAAATTCGTTATAGGATATTAGCGGATCGCGCGAATTACTTAGCGTATACAAACCGCTTACAGCTAATTTGGGCGCTAACTGATCGTTGCGCTCATTTTGCCAGGTAGCTATGTTACCACCCGCTAACAGGTCGATACTGAAATCGTCGTTAAGTTTTTTGGTGTATTGTAAACGCCCCTCGGCATTGGTTTCGTTAAAGTTGTAGGCATCTTCTTCGTACGAGCCAAATGGGGTTCCGTTTGTACCGTAGGCAACTTTGATCTTGCGCCTGTCGGTATATTGATCGGTACCTATACGGAAGTTGGCAGACAGTCCGTCGATGATCTTGTAGTTTAATTCCACATTGCCTAAAAAGTGGTTGCGGTGTTGTGCAACGGTATTTTCGTAGGCTACAAAGTATGGGTTGCTGTAATAGCTGTTGTTCCAGTTAAAGGTACTGCCATCGGCATTACGATAATTCCTTAACTGGTTAATATCAACCTGGCGACCGAACCATGTGAATTGTAGCATGGTGCTGGTAGCGCGCTTGCCATAAGCGCCGGGTAGGTTATCGGCATCATCCTTAATGTAGTTGGCCACCGCGTTAATAGTCAGTTTATCGTTTACACGATAGGTAGTATTGAGCGCGAAAGCGTTTTTACCTTGCGATGAATTGGGCACTACGCCTGTTTGATGCAGGTTATTGTATGATAAACGGTAGTCGAACTTTTCATCAGAACCGGTAACGGCCACACCGTTGTTGTATGTATAACCGGTGTTAAAGTAATCTTTAACATTGTTAGGGTGGGCTACAAAAGGCTCTGCTTTACCATTCGAGAAGAATTGAGGGATCAGGCGGCCATCCAATGCAGGGCCCCAGCTTTCATCTACACCATCATTAATACCAGCACCTTTACCATCCACGTAACTGAATTTACCGTTAGAGCCTTGTCCGTAAGCGTTTTGATAATCGGGCAAGGTAAGCAGGCTCGAAAAGCTGGTGTTTGAGTTAAGCGTAATGCCTAAACCTTTGCTATTCTTTCCCGATTTGGTTTTGATGAGTATAACACCACCTGCCGCACGTGAACCATATAATGCTGCCGCGTTAGGACCTTTCAGCACAGTTAACGATTCAATATCTTCTGAATTTAAGTCGGACAGTACGTTGGCGAAATCCCTTGACCCGCTGGTGCCCTGGTTTTGGGCGTTATCTACAGGCACACCATCTACCACAAATAACGGCTGGTTGTTACCGGCAATAGAAGTTTCGCCGCGTATAATGATACGTGCCGAACCCATATCGCCCTGGCTGCTGGTAACGTTTACACCTGCTATTTTACCCGATAAAGCATTGATAATATTGGTTTCTTTAGCCTCTGATATATCTTTCGATTTTAAACCCTGAACAGCGTAGCCCAGTGATTTTTTCTCTTTAGATATGTTGAGCGCTGTTACTACCACCTCGTTAAGCGAATTGGCCTGTTCATCAAGCACAATTTGCAAGGTAGTTTCGGTTTCGCTTATCACAATTTCCTGTGTTTTGTAACCGATGTATGATACATTTATAATATCCTTCGGTTTGGCGGTAAGGGTAAATTTACCATCCACATTGGTTTGGGTACCGCTGGTGCTGCCTTTTATGGAGATGCTAACGCCGGGTAGGGGCAGGCCATCGGTTTTGGCGGTTACCGTACCGCTTATTTTTACCGATTGCGCGTAAAGCGTTTGGGCAAAAAGGAGTGGCAAAAGCAGGGCCACTAATAATTTGTAAGTTTTCAACATGACAATTGTTTGTGAGTGTTTGTGTTTCTCCCGTTTGTATTGATGTTGCCGTGAAACAAGCGCATAGCAAAGCCAGTCCGCTTAAAAGCAGTATCAACTTTAGGGTGTTAAATATTTATTGTTTGGCGTTACTCGCTGTGGTAGCCTGTATATTAAGACCGGTGCAAATAACCTGGCAGCCTGTTAGCTGCAACAACACATGACAGCCATGTGCGCGAAAACGTATGTGCTTAAGGCACCGTTAGATGTGGTTTTTAAGGTAGGTAAACTTAAGTGAGTACTTCGTTTTTTCATTTACTTATTTGTTATATTAATAGTGGGGAATATGCTTGTTATTATTAACTAATGCGGCGCACCCAATTATGGATGAACAGAAATAAAATTTTTAATTAATTATACAGATTGCCGGAGATAAGCTGAGATGCTTGCTTGTAGCGCAAACAGTTTGCAGAGTTAACATTATCTTTTCTGCCACGGGGCAGATAGGAATTAGCACCTTTATACCAATGGCGTACAGGTTGCTAAGACATCACAGGGCCTTTCCCTCCGTCTTTCTGGATAATTAAATGATGTATAAGAACGATTGACGCTGCAAATATATAATATATATTCTACTAAATCTATAGATATTATATTTTATTGTCAGATTATTGTCAGTTTGGGTTTATGGTGGTATAATTAATTGTATTACAAGTATATTTTATTGTGTTAATTATATAGTGTAAAAATTGCAGGTTTTAAAGCTTGAGGTATTTATACATATAAAAGTTTTGTATCTGCACCGTGTATTGCAATTACCAATGGCGCTAAATTTTAAGCGGATATTATCAAATTGATAATAGTGAACCGGTGCTTAAAATTGTGGTGTATAAAGCGTACCTTTGCAAAATTATTTTCGGGGGGAGATTGGGCTTAATATCAAGGCTTTCATCTTTTTACGTAATAACATAAAACGAACGAAAGCATGAAAAAGATAGTAGACTACAGGAAATTATTGGGCGTTAACGAAGCCGCCGAACTACAGGAACTAAAATCGGTATACCGTGGTTTGATGAAAGCCTGGCACCCCGATAAATTTCAGGAAAGCGAAGAAAGCAAGTTAGCTGCCGAAGAAAAAAGTAAGACTATTATCGAAGCCTATCACTTTTTGGTGAGTATTGCTCCCGAAACCCGTGCCCAGTCTATCACCGAATACACCGCGACCACAACCGCATCGGCCATGGTTGATTTTGAATACAAATCACAAGTGCTTAAAGTTAGCTTTGCCGATGGCAACGAATATGAATATTTCGACGTGCCAAAAGCCATCTATGTAAAGCTCATCAACGCCGATTCACCCGGCCGTTTCGCCCGCAGGCATATCTTCAACAACTACGTTTACCGCAGCGTAAGCAAGCTGGTAGCATCGGCGTAGTCGGTTTAGATACAAGAATAGAGATTCAGGATTTAAGAAAATATATGATCCCAAATTTTCTTTCCATAGGGGAGAAGGTTTGGGGTTTTTTACGTAGGACTGTCAGCCTGAGTTTTAAAATCCGTGGCCTCTAAGGGTTCAATGACATGTGAAAAATATATTTGATAATCAATTACTTACAAACATGTCATGGGTAGCTTGTCGAAGGATACGTGGGTGATAGCCTCTGCGCACGATCCTTCGACAGGCTCAGGATGAACCCATTTGTAAGCATTTTTGAAAACTCGTCATTGCGAGGAACGAAGCAATCTCTACGCGTTAAAATAATTCTGACAGTCCCCAAGTTGTTCCATTTTTACGGTAGTTGGCAGCGCTATTAACTTGAAATTTCAATACCGCAATTTTTTAATCTTTGATTTAATAGATGGGCGTTACCCTCCTTCGTCGGGTCAGGCTTTACGTTCATACGCCTTCAGGCCTTAAGCGCTAAGGCCGGTACCCACTTCAATCCTTAACGCGAAAAGCGATAAGAATTAAGAATAAAATGTACCTTATTATAGTAGTTAATTAATTAACATGTTTCCATTTTCCAACAAAAACTTAATACCTTGTATCATGATCTGCTTACCCGTTTCTTTGAAAATTCCTTTCAAAATATCCGGCCCCTCTTTCGTGATTTTGGCTAAAATATTGGCAAGTTTTTTAGCAACCCACTCCTGACTCTTTCTGCCTAACTGACTTTTTAAATGTTCAACATCTTCGATAATCTCTGTTATGTTAGGAGCGGTTTCTGGAGTTACATAGTGGCCTATTTCATTTTCAATTTTCGTTAAACTTTCTTCTAAATAATAAATTTGATTCAACTTTAAAGGTTCATTCTTTGATTCGTCACTTAAGTTAAATCCATCCAAAAATTGATTTTCGAGATTTGTTAAGAAAGGGTCTTGATCTTCTTCCAATTCCGCATAAGCAATCAAGCAGTCATGCCAAATTTTAAAATAGAATGATAGTTTGTCAGCTTTAACATATAATCTATTTACACCCACCTCATTCTGATTCATGGGTTTGTAGCTTAACAAATAACCATTTTGAGTACTGTATTCTTCAATTGTATAATAAAAATCAGATGTCTGATCAATATCAACTGTTTTAAATAAATAATCTTCGGAATCAATAACACAAAATAACTTGTCGGTTTCTGAAAGTTTAGGATTAACAAATTCTTTAAGTTCTTTCAGGACACTAACAGGTAATTTTTTATTGACTTTTTTCATCTAAACAAATATAAAGATTACCTGTAATATTTTTAATTACAGCTTGGGATTGGTGTTATCACCACACCGCATCTTTAATATCACGACTTCCTTCCCCCGCGTAAGGGATAATAGCGGATACCGGCCTTGCGCCTAATGCCTGTGCCGTATGAGCGGATAGCCCGACCTGTAGGGATACGCCCAACTTTATATCGTCTTTTTGAATTATGCACTAAGGGTTTACACGGGTCTACAAAAACTCCGCAGATCATCCCACACCCGGCTAATTATTTTTACAGGTTAAACTTTTGCCCAATCCGGCTGTTTTAAAATCTGTGCCGACTAATTATACCGCACTGGCTGGCTTAAGTTTACATCACATTAATCATCCGATATGGAAAATTCAATTAGCGTGCTTACTACCGTAGGTGCACATGAGGGGCAAAGTGTATCAATTGCCGGCGGCGCTTATCGCATTGTTATTAGTGGTGAGCAAACTGCGGGTGCCTACGCGGTAATTGAAATGCTGGTGCCGCCGGGTGGCGGACCAACGCCACATGCTCATGCCGGTTTTCAGGAAGCGTTCTACATTCTGGAAGGGGAGGTTGAGGTGAAAACAGAAACACTTACTTATACTGCCCAAACCGGGGCTTATGTAAATATCCCTACCGGGGGCATGGTGCATTGTTTTAAAAACAAGGCCGACAAGAACGCCCGATTATTATGTACCGTAGTACCTGCGGGGTTGGAGAATTTCTTTCTGGAAATTGGGCAGCCCATTACCTATGGTGAAATTTTGCCACCGCCGCCAATGGATGCCGAAGCCATGAAAAAGCTACAGGCAATAGCCGAAAAATATGGTCAAAAGCTTTATCCACCTGATTACCTGGATAAAAAGTAGCAAAGAGTATTTATAGCCCACCGTTGGTGTTATCACCACACCGATTTTTTTAATTCAGGTCTAAATATCCTACAAATAGAAAAAGATCCGCGCCGGCAGATCTTTTCATGGGTTATATAGGGGTACAATATATCTTATGCAAACAAATAAGGGAAAGGTGTGGTAACGCATGTTATACGATAGTCATTCCCAAAATGTTACGATATAAATTGCCTATACAAGATGATCGATCTGCAGATTTCGCCACAATTATTCCCATTCATCAAGCTTATCAAGCGAGGCGTTTTGTGGTACAATTACGTAAATGAGTACTAATAAGCAGCAAAACAGTACGGCGCGGGTGATTGTGTAAACTAAGATTTCCATAATGGGTGATTGTTTTGAGGTTGATTGGGTTGGTGTTAATTATCGGTAAATGATATAAAGTATTTCTATTGCATATAAGTAAGCCAGCATCAGCTTGCCTTTTATAAAGTCGGTTTGGCCTTTGGTAATAACCGGTAACCCGTTGTTATTAATGGTTGATATGCTATTGCCCGTATTCAGTTGCGGCCTCACATTCAGTATGTTACTTGTTATTATATTTAGCCAATTGCCTGTGCTATGCTTACTTGTTTTGGTTGAGATGATTGCTTTCATGATAGTTTGATTTTATTGTTGATATGATTATGTCATCCCATAGACATAACACGTGCCAATTGATTAAATGGTTGTCTGTCAGTAAATTAAAACATTGGGCATTTTTGCAAGTATCTTTATTTCGTAGTTCTACGAAATAAATGGACGATATATCGAAACTGCTGATTATCAGCATTTACGTTATTTTTAGCTTTTAGAAGTGTTTTTAACATATTAATAATTAGCGCGTTATGTAATTCTGTTGTATTTCGTGCAGGTTTCCGTGATCTAACGAAATACCGTTACTGCTATAAAACGTTATTTGTGTTAACTATTTGATATATAAATAGTTGTGATTTTGGCTTATTGTTTGGTATGTGTGTGCTAATCAAGCACTTCACAATTATGAAAACAAAACGCGACTACATCATTAAGCTGAACAGCATTTTAACCCGGCGGGTTATCGATCTGCACGACAAAGGTTACATACACGATTTTTTACCCTTGCGCGGGCAAAGCTTTCTGTGCATTCAAAACAAGGAGAAATTTGGAATGGACGAATTGAACATTATCGTTATAGATCAGGCTTACGACCAGTTTACCCGCACCTTTAAATATATACATACCATTGAAACCCCTGATGGTTCAAAAGGGCTGCTACTTGCCGACTTTATTTATACCACATCCAAAAACATGATAAACTAATACCTACCGATGGCACAATTTTACAATACCAATTTATATACAGTTAAAGGCGGGCTTTATCCGGGTTTGTGTGTTAAAGAGCGTTTGCGCCGCAGGCTCACCGAATTGTTTAACCGTAATTACATTACTCAATATATTGACATGGCAGCGCAGGATGCCTTGCCTAATGCATGCGAGATGCAGCTAACCACCAATATTTTGCCCGATGAAGACGATGGCAGCGTTGACTTTGCACGGCTTAAACTGGCACTCGAAATATGGAAAGGCATGAACGCCGAAGACAGGTGCGCTATATTACAGCAATTTCAAACCCTGTTTGCCAACCGTGTAAGCGAAGCATCGGCAAGGGGCAGTATCATGACGTTTTGCAAAGTATTCATATGCGAATTGTCGTTTGTTTTGTTGGAGGGTGATGCTGCCTTGAATTAATGGATTGCCGGTTACGCTATTACGTTGAATAATATTAAAATAGCGGTAATAAACAGCACGCACATGCCGGCCAGGAACAGGTAATCGGCAATGGCTTCGAGCCTGCCACCGGGCTTGAGGCTACCACGTATGGAAAGGAATGACAGGATACAGCTCAACATAAAAAAAATGAGGGCGAAGGTTACCGTTTCGTCGATAAAGGTGCGTTGATCAACCTTTAAAAATTTTAGTGAAGTAAGCACCACAAAGCATAATCCCAGTAAGTTTGATGACGCGTTGAGTATGTGCGACGATTTATCGTTAGCCATGCCAATAGTTCGGTTTGTGTTAAGCAATTTTAACCATATAAGTTAACCAATGCAAGCTAATAACAAAGCCCGGTACTTTGAGTAACCGGGCTTTGTTATTTTATATTTAGTTAAGCTGCTCTGTCGGTTTTATAAACGGTTACGGTACCATCTATAATATCGGCAATTTGCTGTTTAAAGGTTTGCAAATGCGGCTGGCCGTTATGAAGATCAAGGCCCGGCTGATCGGCCCATGTTTCGTGGAAAATGAATTGTGTTTCATCCTCGGTAGATTGATACAGCTCGTATTGCAGGCAGGCGGCTTCTTGTGTTGAGGCGGCTACCAATTGCTGTAAATAACCTTTCATTTGGGCTGTGGTACCCGGTTTACACTTCACTAACGCTGTTAAGTAAATGCTCATTATGTATGTTGTTTGGAGTAAATATAGTGTTTAAATGTGCCTTGTAACGATCAAGTTCGGCAGGTACGTTGCTGGCTTTCATCACATCATGAAAATGAATGCTTTGCAGTGGCTGCATGCCGGTAAAAGCATTCATGCGGTGAAAACCGAACAGTATGCCATCGTCAACGTTAGTTTCTTTAAAAAACTCGCCCGGCAGGGTAAATGCTTCTTTAGGCGCGTTCCACGATGAAGTTACCATGTATTTTTTGCCATGCAGCAAACCGCCTGTACCGTAATTAATAGCCGGGTTGGCTGATGAACGGCCGTCGCTGCGGTAAATACCGTTTTGATGGCCTTCGGTAAATACCACGTCGATATATTTCTTAAAATCGTGCGGCACCTGGAACCACCAGATAGGCGTATGGTAAATGATCATATCGGCCCATTTATAATTTTCAACCTCTTGTTTCGGATCGTAATCGTCGTTCACGTCTGTTGCACGCACTTCAAACTCCGGTCTGTCGGCAAAAAAACTGGTAGTGATATCGAGCAAGGTTTTATTGAATTTACCACCTGAATGCCCGAACACCTGGCCGCCGTTTATTACAAATATTTTTTTCATTATATGTTTCTCTTTTATTGTGCATCAAAATTACTTCGCTTTATTGCATTATTAAAATAATATAAATTATACATTTGTATCATAATTATGACGATAAGAAAATGGTAAATTTTGAATGGTTCCGTACGTTTAAGGCGATATATGAAACAGGTTCGCTAACCGGCGCGGCCGAAAGCCTGTTTATATCGCAGCCGGGGGTAAGCCTGCATTTAAGTTCGCTGGAGGCCTATGTGGGTTATAAACTTTTCGACAGGGCTTCGCGCAAAATGGTATCAACCGAGCGAGGTAAAATACTGTATAATTATGTGCAGGAAGCGGTTTGCCGCCTCGAAGATGCCGAAAAACATTTCCATAAAAGCACCGAGAAGGATGTACCGACCATCAGTATTGGCATGTGCTTTGAAACTTTTCAGTTCACGCTTGAATCCTATTTGCCAACACTGCCCTTCAACGTAATTATCAAATTTGGCGAATACCCCGAAATGCTTGCCGATCTGGATAATGGTATCCTCGATCTGATCATTACACCGCAAAAAGGCGACTATAAGAATTTGCTGTACAAGCCGTTTTTTAAAGAAAAAATAGTGGTTGTTACCGGTTCGCAAACGCCTGTGTCCGGGTTTAACAAGCTGCACCAGCAGCAGGATATAGCCGGGATGCAAGCCTGGCTAAAGGAACAACGCTGGTATGGTACCGCCGGCGATATGGAACACCTGCGCAATTTTTGGTTCTCCAACTTTGGTAAACGGCCCGATTTTAAGCCGAACTTCATTGTGCCCAATATGTGCTCTATCATCAGGTGCTTAAGCGCAGGCAAGGGAGTAGCCGTAGTACCCGATTTCCTGTCCAAACGGGAGCTTGATGCCGGGGCTATTAAAATACTATGGGAAGGAGATAAAAAGATAGAGAACATGTTGTACTTCGCCACCCGCAAAAAATCTATCTATACCGAGCAAACCGATCTTATTGAAAATATTTTCCTAAAAGAAATAGCCTAAACAGGCTGGTGCTCATGCCGGTATTGCATGTGTTTATACATGCCGCCTAACAGTGGCTTTTGGCCAACTACCTTAAAGCCGAGGCCGGTGTATAATTTTTCGGCTAAGGGATTGTCGTGGCTTACCAGTAAACCGATGGGCAGGTTTTGGTGTTGTTGTACCAATGCGGCTATCAGCTGTTTGCCTATGCCTTTTCCCTGTTGGTTTGGGTCTACACTCAGGCAGTCTATATAAAATTCACCGGCTTCGGTTTCATTTTCGGGTTGGACTGAAAAACCGTAAACAGAACGAATATGCTGCAGGAAAGGCGCGCGTAATACTTCCAGATCGGCGCCATTATAACCATTGATGATGCCGTGTACACCTGCCGCATCTTCGTAAACCAATGTATTCTCATAGCTATATTGATTGCCCGCTATCCCGGCGAAATGTTCAAACACGGGGATAGCTTCGTTTGGGTCATTGGCATTGATAAACTTAGCAGCCAGCTCGCCCATGGCCTGTATAATTAAGCGTGCTATGTGAGGCGCGTCGGTAGGTGTTGCCTGTCGTATCATATTGGGTAAAGGTATAGATAAAGGTTTTGTTTTGTAGGTTGAAATGGCTTCGCATCTTCGGGCATCATCTATAATAATTGAAAATAATAAATGCTTTTAGCATTAAATTGTGTTTATTTAATGGATTATTCTGTGCAGTGTAAAACAATAGTGCATTGATGCCATAATTCGACAATACAATTAACCAAAATTTAAAATTTTCACATTCATGAGAAAAAACCTGCTATTCGGGATTGCATTATTCCTAACAAGTTTTCATTATGCCTCGGGTCAGGACCGCAAGGCACCGGCCTATCCTTTAATTACGCACAACCCGTATTTCAGTATCTGGTCAACCGCCAACAAGCTTACCGATGCTACTACTACACACTGGACAGGCTCAAACCAATCGCTTATCGGTTTAATTAATGTTGACGGCACCATTTACCGCTTTTTAGGTAAAGAACCCGAATATTACAAAACCATTTTGTCTGCATCCGACGAAAAATTGTACGAGGTTACTTATACCGAAACCAAGCCCGAAGGCGACTGGAAAGCAGCGCAATACCCGGCAACAGGCTGGAAACAAGGCGCATCACCAATTGGGGATACCGAAGGGCTGGACAAGATCTTATGGAAAACAAAAGATATCTGGTTCCGCAGAACATTCACTATCGCCAAAACTGAAGATATCAATAAGCTGCTTTTAAAACTATCTCATGATGATGATGTGGAGGTGTTTTTAAATGGCGAAGAACTTTACTCAAAAGTAGGTGTAACTAACGATTACGGCCTGATCCCGATTGATAAAACCAAACTGAAAGCAGGCCAAAACGTATTGGCTATGCACGTAGTAAATACAGGCGGCGGCGCACGTGCCGATATTGGCCTGGTTGATAAAGAAAAGCCAAGTGCCGATAAACCAATATCTGTAGCAGATGAAACCAATGTAAGCATAAACGCTACACAAACCATTTACAGCTTTAAAGCAGGCAAGGTTGATCTGGATGTGACTTTTACTTCGCCATTGCTGATGAATGACCTGTCTTTATTGTCAAGGCCGGTTTCATACATCGCCTATAAAGTAAAAGCCAACGATGGTAAAACGCACAATGTTAAGGTGTACTTAAGCGCGTCAACTGATATCGCGGTTAATAAATCATCGCAGGAGGTTACCGCTAAAAAATATGCTACCGCCAATCTTTCTATCCTGAAAGCAGGCAGTGTTGAGCAGCCAATCTTAAAAAAGAAAGGCGACGATATGCGGATCGACTGGGGTTATGTTTATGTAGCCGCGCCAAAATCGGCAGGTGCTACCCAGTTCATCACATCTGAGAAAGAGGCTATCGGCGCTTTCCGTAAAGGCAGCGTAGTATCAACTGCATCACAAGGCAAAAAGCTGGCGTTAAACACTGTTGTGCCTTTTACAAAGGTTGGCGCGGCACCTGTATCTAAATTTATTGAGTTAGGGTACGATGATATTTATTCTATCCAATACTTCAAAACCAACTTAAGGCCATGGTGGAATTTATCTGGCAAAGAAACCATTGGGGGCCAGCTTACCAAAGCTGCTACCGGTTATGCTTCGGTATTGCAAAAATGCGCTGCGTTTAACACAAGCATGTATGCCCAAGCTTTAAAATCGGGCGGTAAAGATTATGCTGAATTGTGCGTATTGGCTTACCGTCAAAGTATAGCGGCACACCAATTGGTTAAAAGTCCTCAGGGCGAAATTCTTTGGTTATCAAAAGAGAACTTCAGCGGTGGTTTCATCAACACAGTTGATGTTACCTATCCGTCTGCCCCGTTATACCTCGTTTACAATCCCGAATTGTTGCAGGGGATGCTTAACGGTATCTTCTACTTTAGTGAGAGTGGTAAGTTTGATAAGAACTTCGCGGCACACGATTTAGGTACCTATCCGCATGCCAACGGCCAAACTTATGGCGAAGGTATGCCGGTTGAAGAATCGGGTAATATGATCATCCTGGTGGCGGCTATTGCCAAAGCGCAGGGAAACCCTGAGTATGCCCGCAAACACTGGAAAACCCTGAGCACCTGGGTAAATTACCTTACCGAAGAAGGTTTTGACCCGGCTAACCAGTTATGTACCGACGATTTTGCCGGTCACTTGGCGCGTAATGCCAACTTATCGGTTAAAGCTATTGTTGGTATTGGCTGCTACGCGCAACTGGCCGATGCCCTTGGCGAAAAACAAACCGCTGCCAAATACCGCGAAATTGCTAAAGGCATGGTTGGTAAATGGATGCAACTGGCAGGCGATGGCGACCACTATACCCTTACTTTCGAAAATAAAGGTACCTGGAGCCAAAAATACAACTTGGTTTGGGATAAAGTTTTAGGCTTGAACCTGTTCCCGCAATCGGTATATGATACAGAAACCAAGTACTACCTGAGCAAGCAAAACGAATACGGTTTGCCTTTGGATAGCCGCAAAACATACACCAAATCTGACTGGATATTGTGGACCGCTACCTTTGCACCAACTCAAAAAGAGTTTGAAGCATTGGTTCAGCCTGTATACAAATACGCTTTAGAAACCAGCACTCGCGTACCACTAAGCGACTGGCACGAAACTACTAACGGTAAACAAACAGGCTTTCAGGCCCGTAGCGTTATCGGCGGTTATTTTATGAAGATGCTGTACGATAAGCAAACAGCTAAAAAGTAATTTAACAATTTAAACAAAGCGCCGCCGGTAATTATATCGGTGGCGCTTTCTGTTTTATGGCTTTTGTTTAAGTATGCTGATGAGCACCCCATTCGTCCAGCCGAAGCCATCTTGTGTAGGGTATTCGCCGCCGCCCGCTATCAGTGTGGTATCAATAACGTTATATTTTTCCAGCAATTTACCGGTTTGCTTAAACACCCTGATATTGGTACGGCTCCAGCGCGATGCAATTTCATTAGATAGAGCCTGTTGCTGATAATTCTTTAACCCTTCAATGGCTACCCATTGCAAAGGTGCCCAGCCATTAGGCGCGTCCCATTGCTGATGAGTGAAGGCAAGGGTAGTAACCAGACCACCAGGTTTTAAAAACTTTTTCTGCAATACTTTAGCCATCAATCCTGACTGCTCCTGCGATGCAATCTTAAAAAACAGCGGATAAACACCGGCCAGTGTTAATTGAGTGCTTTGTTTGGCTTGTTTCCAGTTATAATCGCGGTACCAGCCGGTTTTGGCATCCCAGCAATATTTAATGATGGCCTGTTTGCGTTTTTCAGCTTTCGCTGTAAAATCGCCGCAGGCTTTTTCATTGTTATCGAGCTGAGTGGCATGGGCTAACAGTAGTTCGAGATTATAGAGCAGGCAGTTGAGGTCTACAGGTACAATATCGGTCGTCCTGATGGTTTTAAGCGTTTCCTCATCGGCAAACCAGCGGCTACTAAAATCCCAGCCCGATTCGGCACCTGAACGTAACTGGCGGTAAACTTCGGGCTTTGCCCTGCCGCTTGCCGCAGCTGTGGCAATATCTTCGGTATAGGCTTCTTCACGGGGCCAGTCGCCGCTATCGTAAAAGCGGTTGAGTACCGCGCCGCCCGGCAAATGCACTACGTGTGCCGATACCATTACGTTGGCTTTTTTATCGTCCATCCAAAAACGGTATTCCTTTTCAAGCGCGTCTTTATTGGCGGTCAAAACAGAATCGGCCTTGCTGGGCTTGCTTTGCATCAGCAACTGCACCATCAGCGAAAAATAGGGTGGCTGCGAACGCGTAAGATAGTAAGTGCGGTTACCATTAGGAATGAAGCCATAATTACGAATAAGCCAGGCAAAATTGTTTACCATATACTCGATCATGCTCACCCTGCCGCTTTGTTTAAGACCCAGCATGGTGAAGTACGAATCCCAGTAATATACTTCCCTGAAACGCCCGCCCGGTACTATGTACGGGTTAGGCAAACTAATCAGCGAACTTGAAGCGTCGTACTTATCGGTCTTTCGGGCGAGTACATCCCACAGCTGTTCAATATGTGCTTCAACACTTTCCTTTCCGCTTTTGTATTTGTTTGCAGCGGTTGCAGGAAAACCGAAATTATGCGCCACAAAGGCCTTTAATTTAAAGCCGGGTTTATCTTTTTGCGCCTTGTAATCTTTAATTATATCGGCAGGGCTTCGTTTAGGTGTGCAATCGGTAAACGTTTTACTATCCGGAAATATCCCCGACGATTGTACCGCCTCAAACAGTTCCGGAAAAAGCTCCCGCGGCGAACTTTTTTTAAGTGTTTCTTTGGTATTAGTAGTGCCGGTGCCGCCTTGTTTGCAGGCACTAAATAATATAACAAACGCGATGATCAATAACCTGTACTTCATAAACAATGTATTGGTTGTTGAAGTAACAGGTGTTTAGGGTAATGGTTTGGGGTGAGGGGAATTCAAAAGTTAAAAGTCAAAATTCAAAAGTGGCGGTTATAATTTGTGGTCGCTAATAACACCGTAGGTGTTGAGGATAATTTTCACTTCCCTCCTTGGGGAGGGGTGCGTTGGGAACTGTGGTGGCAGGGAGGGGTTTTCTACAGTATTACATAAACGGCTACGAAACCCCTCCCTCCACCCTCCCAAGGGAGGGAATCGCACATGCCCCGCTTTTTCTTCGTAATGCTTAAAGGTAGTTAAGAGGTCGATTTTTGAATTTTGATTTTTAACTTTTGAATTAAATACCCGTCTTGTAATCTTCTATTTCATCTAAAAAATCAATAGCCTTACTTAACTCCGTACCGCCAAAGCTTTTTATCAAGTTTTTCACCCAGGTACGGCGAGCCTTGCGGTAATTGAGCAAGCGATAGGCGGCTACAGATAGTATTATAAACAAGGATACCACTATCAATTGGATCAGCCAAAAGGTGGTGCCTGCATGGGCAACAAGCGTATCATTATACCAAAAGGTGCAATAAAAGGGCGTTTGCAGTATGAGTATACGCCCCACATCAATACCTGATAGTTGTATAGCGGCCAGCTTTTCCTGTGCCTGGGTAATGTTACCGTTGAGGTCGATATTATATAGCTGACCTGCATGCTGCGCGTATTTTATTACCGCGTACAGGTTAAAGAAGATGATAAAGCTTGCCGAAATAACAAAGTATATATTCCCCAGGTGATCAAACACGGCGAGGCCTAAAATTACCAGCCAAAGTGTACCCAACACTACCCCCAATATCAACTGGTTGCGGAACGCGTTGATCTTGTTTTCGGCCTTTTGGGTTTGCATATCCTTAATTATTTTATGATTGAGTTGCAGCGATCTTTCCAGTTTGGCATCATACGCGTGCCAAAGTTGTTTTATATCCAGTTCTTCCATTGTATTAAGCTTTAATTTTTGAAAATCTTTGTTTTAGTTGTTCTTTGATGCGGTTTATTTTGGTGCGGATGTTGGTTTCAGACAGACCTAAGATTTCCGCTATTTCCTTCCCGCTTTTTTCTTCGAGATAAAGCAGCATCAACGCACGGTCGAGTTCCTTTAATTCGCTGATGAACTGCTGTAAAAGATTGAGTTGAACGTTGGTTTGGTCGTCATCATCCCCGGCATCGCTAAAAGCAATAATGTTATCGGGGAGCGGCTGTATGTGCTCGTTCTTCTTTTTCTCTTTCCGGTACGAGTCGATAGCCACATTGAGCGCTACACGATACATCCAGGTAGATATTTTGCTGCGGGCATCATAACTCTCAAAGCTCCGCCATAGCTGAAGGATGATCTCCTGTATCAGGTCTTTTTTATCGTCGTCGTCTTTTTTAAAGGAGTTGGCAATCTTGTAGATCAATCCCTTATGCTGTTCAATTACCGATAAAAAGAGTTCGTTTCGGTTAAGCGTATCCATTGTTGTACATGCGTTTATCAATTTATACACAATTATTCGTACGGATAACTAAAATGTCACAAAGGAATTTAATTCAAAAGTTAAAATTCAAAATTAAAAAGGAGAATCAGGAGTTAAGAATCAGGATTAAAGAGCGAAAAATATTTGAATTACAGCCTGTGGTCGGTGTTATCACTACAAGTGTTCGGAAGATTTATAAATGTCATGCTGAACTTGTTTCAGCATCCCACAGGCAAGGTAAACACTTTGCTTGTCAGATACTTTTCTAATGAGATGCCGAAATAAATTCGGCATGACGGATTATGAAATTGATCTTCCGAACACCCGTGGTGTTATCACTGCACCACTTTAATTTTTTTTTGAATTTTGACTTTTAACTTTTGAATTAAACTAAAATTTGTATGGCAGTATAGTTGAACTGACAATAACATCAGGTGTGCCCGAAATAATAATTAATATGCCGCCGTTACGGGTTGAAGATTGATCAATGTATAGCTGCTGTTCACTGCCAATGCCAAACTGTATTTTCTCCGAGCTTAATCCCCAGTAAATGATGGGGATGCCTTGCCATTTAAGCCGGTGCTTTAACCTGAAATAACCGTTTTTTAGTTTGCCTTTCACCAGCCGTGTTTTAAGTAAATGTTCGCCATTGTATAAAGATGCTTTGACATTTTTAGGGTCTGCCATTTCCAGCGTAAAATGTGTCGCCTGTTTTACTTCTGTCGAATCAATATCTGGTTCTTTCAAAAAGTAATTCCAAATTACATTGTTTGAGGGGCGATTTAGGGCATTTTCCTGATGCGTTACCACAGGGTAGCTGCCCAATATCCTCGGCGCTTTCAAGTCAACCAATCCATCCCGGTGAGGTATTTTTAAGCTGGAACAGGCCGTTAACAGCGTAGCAAACGTAATCAGCAATACCAACCTGTAATATCGATACCGATGCTGCCAATGATAAGAATGTGATAATACCGGCTTATTGCTAATCTGTGGTTTTTTAGGTAATAACATAGATTGCTATTTACCATTAAAAATTGATAGATCACTCATCTATTTATGGTGTAGCAAAGTAGGGGACGGAATTAACATCGAAGGAAGCGTTAATTATCATTCAGTAAAACCATATTGCTATAAAAATAGTATTTTGGTGCAAAGCGTTTATACCACTATATGCCAACCCATACCGATCAGTTTTATGCAGCCCTACCGGTTAGTAAATTGCCGCTTACCGAGCTATTGGTTACGGCTGATCTATTTCACTAGGTACCTGCCGACTGGCGCATTATCATTACTGATATTAAAAGTTCAACCCTTGCCGTGCAGGATGGGTTGCACCAAAACGTGAATATGGTTGCAACCGGCAGCATTGTCACTGTGCTTAACCTTGCTTACAAGGCCGGCATGGCTGTTCCGTTCTTTTTTGGGGGCGATGGCGCCACCTTTATATTACCGCCCGAACTGGTTGACAAGGCCATGCCCGCGCTGTTGCAATATAAGCAGCAAACTATGGATAACTTTGGCTTGAACCTGCGTATTGGTACTGTGCGGGTCGCCGATGTATACGAGGCCGGTTATTCGCTTCAGATATGCAAGTTTTGCCTGGCCGATAGCTTCCCGATCCCTATTGTATTGGGCGATGGGTTAAACTATGCCGAAAGTATAATTAAAGGCGAAGGTTATATGCTTGGGCTTGATAGTGATGTTACTGAAGAACCCGACCTTACCGGCATGCAATGCCGCTGGGATAAAATACCTCCGCCCGAAAATAAAGATGAAGTGGTTACCCTCTTGGTTATTGCCCGCAACAGCGCGGCGCAGTCTACCGTGTTTTGCGAGGTGATGCGGCAGATAGATGATATTTACGGCAGCGCCAAAAAGCGGCAGCCTATATCGGTAGGTAAGCTCAAATTTAAATCGACCTTTAACAGGCTGGGGAGCGAAATGCGTGCTCGCCTGGGTGAAATAAAATTCTTCGAGCTGGTTAAAACATGGGCGATTAACCTGTATAGTTACATATGGTTCCGTACCGAAAAAGGAAAGGACTACCTGAACCGACTGGTTGAAATGTCGGACACGCTGGTGATAGATGGTAAGATCAATACCGTAATATCGGGCACTAAAGAGCAACGTGCCGGGTTACAGGCCATACTCGATGGAATGGAAAAACAAGGCGACATTTATTATGGATTACATGTAAGCGGCGCCTCTATCATGTCGTGCTACGTGCGCGATCTGGAGGATGGCCATATCCATTTTGTAGATGGTGCGGAGGGCGGCTATACCAGGGCTGCCACTGTTTTGAAAGCCAAGATCAAGGCTATACAATAATCGATTTTTTTATAAAACCCCTTGCTCTTTAACCCAGGCATCAAGCGCGGTAATAGAGGCGGATTTCGTTTTAACAAAGGCCGCGGCACCCTTATCATTAGCCTGGCTAATGTAATTGGCAAACGCGGGCATATTGCCTGTTTGCGCCAGTTTGTAGTAGCGATTTACCAATTTGTTATATAAAAGGCTGCCCCCTGTTTGTTTTTTAGCCAAATTACCTGCCGCTGCAAATATTGCTTTCAGCTGCTCACTTAATAATGTGGCAGGCGTGGGGTATTTCTTATTGTTTGCACCGGCTACGACAGTGGTTATGGCCTGGTTAAGTTCGCGTGTATCGGCACTCACTGTGCCCGATGTTTGGCCTGCTTTTAATTCACCTCCTTTTAATATGCTTTGCAGGTTGGTATAAGCCTCATCGTTTTTTGCTCCGGTAGGTTCGAGCCATAAAAAGTGACATAATGCAAGCAAGGCAGGCATCCTTTTGTTTTGATGAAAAGTAACCAGCGCGTATAAACGTATGCTGGCCGCGTGATCGGGTTTTAGGCCGATGGCCGCGATAGCACTTTGCTCGGCTTCGGCATATTGGCGATTACGGAAATAGGCCAACCCGAGGTTATAATACATGGAATGATCAGTTGAGTCGGCTTTAATGGCCAGTTTATAGCTGTCAACAGATTTTTGCGCCTGCGATAGCTTGTCGTAAATGCTCCCCATTAAGCCGTAGGATGCAGCCATGATATTGGCCGATGCATTGCCCTCTACAACATTTTGCAGGTAGGGCAGGGCATCGCTGCCTTTTCCCAATGCATTCAGACTGAAAGCTATCTGATAATTAGCATTGATATTGGCAGGCTCGAGCGTAAGTGCTGCCTTATATTTTTCGATAGCACCTGTGTAATTGCGCGCGTTGTTAAGCTCAATGCCTTCTTTTACCAGTGAATTTGCATCCTGCGCCAAAGCGCCCAGCGAAAGGGCACAAAATAAAATAGTTGATATGATCTTTAAAATAGACTTCATAAAATATGATGATGCACTAAGGTAATCACTACAGTTTAATATGGACTAACAAATTTGCCACACATATTAATGCTCTCTTTTTTTAAATTGAACGCTTATAACCCTGCCCTGCGTGTGGTAACTTGCTTTTATTATTACAGGGAGATTTTCAAAAGACTCTTTCAAGCCATCTGCAATAAAATATTCTGAAGGTAAAGACGCTTGTATAAACTTTAGCTTGCCACCCTCATCCGGCACGCCGCTTTCAGGTAAAAATACAATTGTCTTCTGCATTTTACCCTTGCTGATCGTGATTTTCGAGGCGGCCAAATAACCATCCGCTAAGATGAGTTTTACAGATTTGCCTTTTACATTTGCTATATAAGCAACGGCATTATAAGCTTTTTGAGCTTTTACTGATACGGGTATAATTAGCAATAAGGTGATAGACAACTGAAAAAGTAGTTTCATTTTCCATTAACGGTTTTGGCTTGAAAATGTTCGGTCGTACGGGAGAGAGGATGGAATGGCCATAAAACAAAAAATCCCTTCTCCGTAGAGAAAGGGATTTAAGAGCGAAAGACGAGATTCGAACTCGCGACCCCGACCTTGGCAAGGTCGTGCTCTACCAACTGAGCTACTTTCGCTTGGTTAAAGACCGATATTCTGATTGTTTTTCGGGCTTTTTGTTGAGTGGCACAAATGTAGGGATTTTGAATCAATTTGTCAATAATTTAGTAATAATTATACGTTAAATAATATTTGAAAAGAGTATTACAGGCTTATGATTTTTATATTCGATAAGTAGTAAAAAATTAGAAACTAATGGGTTATGGAGGCGGTTTTATTGATGAAAATAAATGACTTTTTTTTGAAAAAAAATTAAAAGCATGATGTCTTTTATAAAATATGCATGCTTTTGATAATGTTTACCAATCAGATATTGTGAGTTTTTGTAACATCAAAGTTAACAAGAGGGTTCAGGAGGGTTGTTAAAAAAAATAAAATGATTTTTGAAATAACCAATTAAAATTAACCATTGTAAAGAACAACTTCATTAATAACTATATGAAGTTGTAGCCTGTAAGGGGTTCTTAGTTTTGTGCAAATACGGGCATTACGTAAGTAATGGCAGGCGCTTTAATTGGTAAATATTGTTATAGCATTTATTTAAGTTTCATTAACCAATTAATAATTAACCTATCAACAAAAGATGGATCCATTAGTTGCCACCACCGCAATTTGTAAGCAAGATCAGCTAATTCACCATATTTAAATGTTTGGCCAATGATGATCTCTTGTAACAGCAAATCTGATTTTGAACTGACCGACTTAATGAAGCAGGGCAATGTGCTTGCTTTTACCCTGCTTTACAAAAAGTACAGTGGTAAAATGTATGCCAATATGTTTAAAATGGTTAAAGACGAGCAAGTGGTAGAAGAAATGATACAGATTCTGTTTTCGCGAATCTGGCAGCAACGGGCAACCATCTCTTATGAAACTGATTTTTCGGCCTACCTTTACCGCGCGGCATCAAATTTGGTTTGCGATTTTTACCGGAAGCTGGAGAGCGATAAAAAAATGCGTGCCCATTTTAAATCAACCATTACCGAAGAATACTCGCATATTGAAGAATCAATTTACTACCGCGAAAGTAAAGACCTTTTAGAACAGGCCATGGCTTGCTTATCGCCGCAACAACGACACGTTTACCAGTTATGCAAAATTGATGGCTGCAGTTATAAAGAAACAGCGGCTCAACTGGGCATATCTCCCTACACGGTTAAAGAATATCTTTGCAAGGCAAAGTATCTGGTTAAAGCCTTCATGTCGAAAAAGATGGAATCAGTTGCCAGTTTAATTGTTTTCATTCTATATTTATATTAACTAAAACGATGCCGGCCAGGTAACAAAAATGATGGATACGGACAAGCATCCCCCCATATTGCTTAGCCGTACGTCTTTAGGTAAAGCATTGATGAATGAACGACCAGGAACTATCTGCATTATTTGAAAAGCTGTTAAAAAACGAATGTTCGGAAGAAGAAGCTGACCGTATTTTAGCCCTTTTTGCAGATAAGGATCTCGATAACGATCTGAAAGCCTTAATTATAGCACAGTTACAGCAACCGCCTGCGGCAAATTTAAATAACGCAGTGAGCGATGATGTGCAAAAATCGCTCGATTTAGGGTTAGATGAAATCTTAAGGTCAAACCCTTCTCAAATTTCGCCCAAACGCAATATATTATTCACCAAACGCATATTATATGCTGCTGCTGTTACGCTCGTATTTATTTCGGTGGTGTTTTATTATTTCACAAAACAAAAACATATTCCAACACTCGCTGCCAGGCCCCAAAAGCAATTGATAGTACCCGGAAGCAACAAGGCTATTTTAACTTTAAGCAACGGAGTACAGATAAACCTGGCAGATGCCTCAAACGGTGAAATTGCCAAACAAGCCGATATATCCATTAAAAAAACAAAAAGCGGGGTACTTGTTTATGAGGATAAAGCAAAAGCAGATAGTAAAACGGCTAATACTGCCGGGCCGCTGCTTAATACCATTACAACCCCTAAAGGCGGCCAATATGAACTTGTATTGCCCGATGGATCAAAGGTTTGGCTCAACGCGGCATCATCACTTAAATATCCCGCGCAATTTACCGGTAATGAACGCGTAGTTGAATTAAATGGCGAAGGTTACTTTGAAATCATGTCTGTTCAGCGGCTAAATACCAAATCGGGCAAGGCAGAAAAGATGCCTTTTATAGTGATGAATAACCACCAACGGATTGAGGTTGTGGGCACAAAGTTTAATGTAAACGCTTACACCGATGAAGAGGATATTAAAACAACTTTGCTTACAGGGGCGGTAAAAGTGAGTGTTTTACAACAAGGGGAAAAACGGGAAGGAAATGCACCTGTAATGTTATCACCCGGTCAGCAATCAACAGTGGCAGACAATAGCTTAAACGTAAAAGCAGTTAACACCGAACTTGCCGTGGCCTGGAAAAATGGAGTTTTTCAATTTGATAATGAAGATATTAAAGCGGTAATGCGAAAGATTGCGCGGTGGTACGATGTTGAAGTAACCTACCAGGGTAATATGGACGGCAAAGTGTTTTCAGGCACCATATCCAAATATAAAAATGTAAATGATGTGTTAAAAATGCTCCAGTTTACCGGTAGCGTTTCCTTCACCATAAAAGACCGAAAGATCATCGTATTCTAACGGCTGTATCCGGAGCCCGAATTAACAACCGACCACCCGATCGGTATCGCAAAAACTTCCTTCAACTCGTATTGCAAAGCTGGCTTTAGCCCCTAAATACCATCGTGTTACAGCAGTATGCCATAAAATGATGGTATGGTTACTCATTATTAAAAAATATTAAATAAAGTTCGGCAATTACTCCCCCCGTTTTTTCCTGTCAACCGTCTTTATAATAACCGTGCCTAAATAATACGAGCCCGGCTATGGTTTGCTATGCTTGAACTATGGCAAATGAATGTAGCCCGTTGCTCTGTTTATAATATGAACCGAAATAATACTTGCTTTTAAATAATAAAAAGGAGAGATGCTTATGGCTTAAATATTACTTACTCAGCTTCAGTAAAAACAAAACCAGGAGCGGTTGCGACGCCCCTGGCCAATGCTGGCTTACACAAGTCATCACGTTATTTCAACAGTTATCACTTCATAAACCAAACACTCAAATGTATAAAACTTATACGGCATTTTGTTGTGGCCTAAATTCCCGCGTAATGCTCAAATCAATCAAGATAATGAAGCTTACCATTATTTTATTAATTGCTACACTTTTACAGGCCAGCGCTGCCAGTTACGGGCAAAAGGTGAGCCTTACTGTAAAGGAGGCGAAGCTCGAAAGTATTTTGAAAGAAATTAAAGCGCAAACCGGCTTTAATATTCTTTACAACCCAAATTCGCTGAAGGGTGCTAAGCTCATCAGTCTCGATATTAAAAACGCGTCGGTTGATTACGCTTTGCAAAAGTGTTTTGAGGGACAGCCCGTTACTTACCTTGTTGAGGAACAAACCATTATTGTTAAAAAGAAGCCCGCGCCTGTAGTGGCGAAAGATTTGAGGGCGCCCATTCAAAAAATTACCATAACCGGTACCGTACGAGATTCTATAGGTACGCTGCCAAGTGTGAGCGTGGTCATTAAAGGTACCGTAATAGGTACAAAAACCGATGAGAACGGAAAGTTCGTTTTGGATGTGCCCAATGAGAACGCGGTGCTGGTGTTTTCTTTTCTTAGCTATGTTACGCAGGAGGTACCTGTAAAAGGACGAACTGTTATAGATGTGGTTTTGAAACCTGATAACAAGGTTTTAACCGAGGTGGTTGTTGTTGGTTTCGGTACACAAAAGCGTACGGACCTGGTTGGTTCGGTAACCTCTATTAAAACATCCGACCTGAAGATCCCTTCAAGTAACCTTACAACGGCTTTGGCGGGCCGTGCCGCGGGGCTTATCGCTTTTCAACGTGGCGGTGAACCCGGGCGTGACAATGCCGACTTTTTTATTCGCGGGGTTACCACATTTGGTTACAAAAATAACCCGCTCATATTGATCGATGGTATGGAGCTAAGCACCACCGACCTTGCCCGTTTACAGCCCGACGATATCGCCAGTTTTTCTATTCTGAAAGATGCCACCTCAACCGCGGTGTATGGCGCGCGGGGAGCGAACGGCGTAATATTGGTAACCACCAAACAAGGTAAGGTAGGCAAAGCGCAAATTTCAGTGCGTTTAGAAAACTCGGTATCGGCACCGGTAAGGGATATTGAAATGGCCGATCCGGTTACTTACATGCGCCAATCAAACGAAGCCATATTAACCCGTAACCCGCTGGGGCAAACGCTATACAGCGATGAGAAGATTGCCAATACCGCAGCAGGAGCAAATCCTATTATTTTCCCGGCGAACAACTGGAAGAAGCAAATTTTTAAGGATTATACCCTGAACCAGCGTGCAAATTTAAATGTAAGCGGGGGTGGTGAAGTTGCAAAGTACTTTATATCGGGCGCTATCAACCGGGATAACGGTATGCTAAAGGTAGATCACCGCAATAATTTCAACAACAATATCGATCTCAAAAGCTATTCTCTTCGCTCCAACATTACTGTAAACTTAACCAAATCAACAGAAATGATCGTCCGTTTAAGCGGAAATTTCGACGATTACAGCGGGCCTTTAGATGGTGGTGCCGAAATGTACCGCAAAGTAATGCGCTCAAACCCGGTACTCTTTCCGCAGGCTTACCCGGTAGATGCCAATCATGCTTTTGTTAAACACATTATGTACGGCAATTTTGACCAGGGCCAGTATACCAACCCTTATGCCGATATGACACGGGGGTATATGAACTATTCCAGATCGCTGATGCTGGCGCAGTTAGAGGCCAAGCAAGATTTGTCGGGTTTGGTAAAGGGGCTTAATTTGAGTGCCATGATGAACGTTAACCGTACCTCGTATTTTGATGTAAAGCGAGCCTATAACCCTTACTATTATACACTTACCGGATATGATCCACAAGATAATGCCTATTTTATAAAAAACATTAACGAAGCAACGGCAACCGAATATCTTGATTATAATCAGGACCCGAATAACAGGCAGTTGAATTCTACTTTTTACACGCAGGCTATGTTAAACTATAGCAACCAATTTGGAAAGCATGGATTTAGCGGTTTGCTTGTATACATGATGCAAAATAACCTCAATGCTACGGCTACCGATCTTCAGCAATCTCTTCCGTTCAGAAACATAGGCGTATCAGGAAGAGCAACGTACAATTACGATAGCCGCTACTACGTAGAGTACAACTTTGGCTACAATGGTTCAGAAAGATTTGCTCAGAAAAACCGTTTCGGCTATTTCCCGTCTGCCGGTATCGCGTGGAGCATATTTAACGAGAAGTTTTTTGCAGATCTGAAACCAATTGTTAATAATCTGCGGTTACGGGCTACTTACGGCTTTATCGGTAACGACGCGATCGGATCACCTGCCGACAGGTTCTTTTACCTCTCCAATGTCAAGATGAATGCAGATAACAGGGGGGCCACATTTGGAAACGGCCAGGGTGGAAGCACTTATTTAAGTGGTGTAGATATTACGCGTTATGCCAATGAAGATATTACCTGGGAAAGGTCCACAAAAACGAATCTGGCATTGGAGATAGGGCTTTTCAACAAGTTTAAGATGACTGCCGAGGTGTATACCGAAAAACGCAAGAATATTTTGATGACGCGTGAGTCAATCCCTGTTACCATGGGTTTAACGGCAAAACCAAGGTCAAATGTGGGTGAAGCATCAGGTAAAGGGGTGGATATTTCTATGGAGTACCAACAAAATATCAACAAAGACTTTTGGTTCCAGGCAACCGGTAACTTTACTTATGCCCGCAGCAAGTATACCGTTTACGAAGAACCTTTTTATAATGAGCAATACCGCAGCCGTATAGGAAATCCTATTTTTCAGGAATATGGATATATTGCAGAGCGACTATTTGTTGACGATGCCGAAGCAGCAAACTCCCCAAGACAGAATTTCGGACTTTACGGCGGAGGCGATATTAAATATACCGATGTAAACCGCGACGGACAGATCACCGCGGCAGACCGTGTACCTATTGGTAATCCACGCTTACCAGAAATTGTTTATGGGTTTGGATTTTCAAGCGGTTATAAAAACTTTGACTTTTCTGCTTTCTTCCAGGGGCTGGCCAATGAGTCGTTTTGGATTGATGCTAACGGCACCTCTCCATTTAATAACCAAACCCAACTGTTAAAGGCCTATGCCGATAGTCACTGGTCAGAGGATTCGCGTAATGTATACGCGCTTTGGCCAAGGCTAAGCCCGGATATCAATAATAACAATAACCAAATAAGTACCTGGTTTATGCGCGATGGTTCCTTTTTGCGGTTGAAGCAAGTTGAACTGGGCTACAGAATTCCGCAAGCTGTGCAAAAGGCATTGCACCTGTCAAGCTTCCGTATTTATGTAAACGCGAGTAACCTGCTCAATTTCAGCAAGTTTAAGCTATGGGATGTAGAAATGGGAGGCGATGGCCTGGGTTACCCTATTCAACGTGTGTTCAACCTTGGTTTAAATCTGTCAATAAGGTAATTAGTTGATTGTTAGACGCAATAATTCATATCTGATAAATTCATAAACATACATATTATGAGAAAATATATTAAGATCGGAGCTTTTACATTATGCTGCTTACTGGCAGTGTTAACTTCTTGCAGGAAGTTTCTTGATGTGGTTCCTGATAACGTGGCTACTATAGATAACGCTTTTACGATGCGTACCCAAGCCATGAAATTCTTGTTTACCTGCTACTCCTTTATGCCCCGTAACGGACAATTAGGAGATGACCCGGCTATGGTAGGCGGCGATGAGTTGTGGGAAGTTCCGGACAGGGGCGCCTATTTGGATATGGCTCAAGGTTTTCAAACCAAGGTAGGCCCTTTGGGCGATAGGTTTGAATCTATGTACCAGGGCATCAGGGATTGTAATATTTTCCTCGAAAATATTGGGAAAGTGCCTGATATGCAGGAAGAGGAAAAGCTAAGATGGATCTCTGAAGTCAAATTTCTTAAAGCCTACTATCATTTTATATTGGTAAGGATGTACGGGCCTATTCCTGTTATCAAGACCAACCTGCCTATTTCGGCCGATGTTAACCAGGTAAAGGTGGTTCGCGATCCGGTGGATTCATGCTTTCACTATATAGCGCAACTGCTTAACGAGGCTGCGCCGGGCTTACCACTAAATATCATTAGCCCCGCTACCGAAGCAGGTCGTATTACCCGCCCTATAGCTTTATCATTAAGGGCTAAGGTATTGGTTACAGCTGCCAGCCCTTTATTTAATGGAAATACAGATCAGGGCAATTTGAAAAATCACGACGGAACCCAGTTGTTTAACACCACTTTTTCTAAAGCTAAATGGGATACTGCAGCTGTCGCTTGTAAAAGGGCTATTGCTATTTGTGAAGAAGCCGGTATGAAACTTTATGTATATAACCCTGCGTTTCAGCAATATAAACTTACAGATACCATTAATACGCAGCTAAGTATCAGAAACGCAGTTGCCGAAAAGTGGAACAGTGAGATCATTTGGGCGAATACCCAATCAAACACCGCCGGTTTGCAAAGGTTGATCTCCAATTGGTGGGACCCTAAGTATCTTGATGGTGTTATCACCAGGGGGGAACTATCACCGCCCCTGAAAATTGCCGAAATGTTTTATACTGACCATGGCGTACCAATTAACGAAGATAAAACCTGGAATTATAGCGGGCGTTATACATTACGTACAGCAGAAGATGCCGACAAATTGTATGTGCGCAAAGGTTATACAACCGTAAAGCTTCATTTTGACAGGGAACCAAGGTTTTACGCTGATCTTGGCTTTGATGGCGCAGTTTATTACGGGCAAGGGCGGTTTGACGATAGCAAAAGCCTTGACCTGTTTTACCTCGAAGGTAAATTCAAACAACGTAATGGTAAAGGTAAATACGGTTATAATACTGTAACTGGCTATAATCTTAAAAAGCTGATCAATTTTCAGAATACCATTACCTCTAATAATGATTACTCTGTTGTTGACTATCCTTATCCAATAATGCGTCTGGCTGATCTTTATCTGTTATATGCCGAAGCGCTGAACGAGTCGGCAGGGCCGTCGGCTGAAGTAAATAAATATATCGACCTGGTTAGGAAACGGGCCGGTTTAGGCACTGTAGCGTCATCATGGACAAGTTTTTCTACCAATCCGGTGAAATATCTTAACCAGGATGGTTTACGCGATATCATTCAACAGGAACGCCTTATTGAGCTGGCTTTCGAATCGCAGCGTTTGTGGGACCTTCGCCGATGGAAAAAATCATCGGATATATTAAACGATCAGATCAGGGGTTGGGATATGTCGCAAACCACGCCCGAATCCTATTATCGTATCACGGTACTCTACAACCAAACATTTGGGATAAAAGATTATTTCTGGCCAATTTCCGAAGATAACATGACAGCTAATACAAACCTGGTTCAAAACTTAGGCTGGTAGCCCTTCATCTCAATTGATTAATAATTAAAGAGCTAAAAATGAAAAAGATATATTATATAGGAGGATTGATAGCCGCGCTGATATGGTACGGTTGTTCAAAAGACGGCAGGTTAGATTTTGTCGATGCCGATTTGCCTGCTCCGGGCCAGGTAGTTGACGTAAAGGTTAATGCAACCCCAGGTGGTGGTATATTAACGTATAAGCTCCCGGCAGATGCCAACTTATCGTACGTTAAGGCAATATATGAAATACAGCCCGGTGTATTCAGGGAAGCGAAATCATCGAGGTATACAGATACATTGAAACTGGTAGGCTTCGGCGATTCGTTAACACATGCCGTGAAGATATACAGCGTGGGCAGCAACGAAAAGGAATCGGAGCCGCTTTTAGTGAATGTTACCCCTAAAACACCGCCGGTTAAGTCGGTACTTAAGGTAGCGGTTTTTGAAGAAACGTTCGGCGGCGTAAGCATCGCTTTCAAAAACCCGAACAAAGCCGATTTTTCCGTGGTTATACTGCGCGATACTACCGGCAACAATGACTGGGTAACCGTGCGTACTTTTTATACAGCGGCTGTTACGGGCAACTTTGCAGCCCGTGGTTTCGAATCGAAGCCCCAAAAGTTCGCGGTGTTTTTCCGCGACCGCTGGAATAATAAGTCGGATACGTTGATCAAAACACTTACACCTAAGTTTGAAATTGAGATCCCCAAAAATACGTTCAGCAAACTGGTGCTTCCTACAGATCAGACCCAACTTGCCGATCCGGGTTATAATATTGAGAATATATGGAATGGCCTGGCCGACAGGAGGCTTTACGCCTCATCAAACGCTTCATCGCTTCCACAATGGATCACCATTGATTTGGGTAAAAAGGTGCTGTTAAGCCGCTTTAAACAATGGATGGAATCAAACGACCATTGTTATACAGGTTCGGGTTTAAAGATCTTCGAGTTATGGGGCTCAAATTCACCCGATCCCGACGGAGGCTGGACACAATGGACCTTGCTGGGTAAATTCGAAACATTAAAACCATCAGGCTTGCCGCTGGGGCAAAAAACGAGTGAAGATGTCAACTATGCAACCAACCTGGGCTGCGATTTCAACTTTGACATTCAACCGCCTGCCGTACGTTACCTCCGCTTAAAATCATTAGAAACGTATAGCAGTCCCGGCCAGGTGGTAATAATGGAGATGGCTTTCTTTGGCCAAATTGTACAATAGCTATTTAATTAATTATCATAAAATAATATTATGAAAAGGATATTCTATGTCGTGGTCATATTGATCGTTACGATGTGCATTGTTTCAGCTTGCCGTAAAATGGAAGAAAGCTACAAGCAATATGTAGTTCCGGGAGGGTTAACTTATGCCGGGAAAGCGACTTCACCTAAAGCCTATTCGGGCTTGAACAGGGTAAAGATAGCTTGGCTCAGGGGATCGGATCCATCTGTAGTAAAGGCTAAAGTTTACTGGAACAATTTTGCTGATTCCCTGTCTGTTGATATTCCGCCATCGGGCGATACCATAAGTGTTACCATTGAAAACCTGCTTGAAAAAAAGTACACGTTCACAATTCGTACTTACGACGGTAAAGGCAATTCATCAATACCGGTTGAAGTAGTAGGCGGATCGTATGGCGAAAAGTACCAGGCTCAATTGCTAACCAGGCCTGTAAACTCTAACGTACTGAATGCTAACGGAACGCTTACCATTGGTTGGGGCGGTGCAGATGAATCAAATGGTGCTTATGCCTCAGAAGTTAAATACACTGATGTATCGGGAAAGGAACAACACAAAATATTTTCGGTAAAATCTTTGGTTTCAGAAATACCGGACATGAAACCCAACACCAACTACCAGTTCAGAACCATATTCAGGCCTGATACGTTGAGTATCGATAATTTTTACACTTCCTATACCGATGGCAGCGGCCTGTTTTCCTTCAACAAAAAAAGCTGGAAAATAATCAGTTACTCAACCCAGCACTCTGATGGTGATAACGCGGTGATCAATTTTATTGACGGTAACGAAGCAACCCGCTGGCATACATGCGCAGGCTGCTCAAGCTACCCACACTTTGCAACCATAGATATGGGGGTAGAACGAACCATTACCCAGTTTGGCGTTTGGCGCACCACATTTGAAACAGGCGGAGACGACCGTGGGCCTGATAAATTTGATTTTTTAACCAGTGCGGATAATGTAACATGGGTAAACCAGGGCTCATTCAATTTTAACCGTTTAATAAATGGCGAACAACGATATTCACTTCCTAATAAACCAAAAGCAAGGTACTTTAAGTTTGTAGGCACGCAAGGCCCGCAAAGCTATATGGTGATGGGGGAGATAAGCACTTACGGATTGTAACACCACTTAAAAATTAGCATAAAAAGCTCCGCTGAGATTCTTCTTCGCGGGGCTTTTTTGTTATATAAAACGAGGCCTTTATTCTGTAGCCGAATTGCCTGTTGAAATCTGCCTCAATTAAAAGATCGCCTAAACTCCAATGGCGAAAGGTTTGTTTTTGTTTTGAATAATTTACTGAACGATTGCGAATGCTCGAAACCTAAAGCATAAGCCACCTCACTTACTGATAAGCTGGTTGTGGACAGCTTTTCTTTAGCTTTTTCTATCAGTTTATCGTGAATGTGCTGCTGCGCGTTTTGCCCGGTGAGCGAACGCAGCATGTCGCTTAAATAGCTAGGCGAGAGGTTTACCTGGTCGGCAAGGTATTGCACGGTGGGTATACCCTCACTTAACGATCTTTCATCAGCAAAATATGTTTCCAAGATACTTTCCAGTTGCTGTAATAAATTGCTGCTTACGGCTTTGCGGGTAATGAACTGGCGTTTGTAAAAACGATCGGCATAGGTGAGCAATAATTCTATCTGAGAGATGATCACATCCTGGCTAAGATCGTCCATCCGGCTGTTCAGCTCTTCATCAATCATCCGGAACACAGCTATTATAGTTGCCTTTTCCTCTTCGGACAGGTGCAAGCCCTCATTAGCGGCATACGAAAAAAAGCCATACTGTTTGATCTTTTTAGCCAAAGGATAGTTCCATAAAAAATCGGGGTGGATGAGCAAGGTGTACAGCGAACATTCGTTGGCATTTTCATCATTATTGCTGCCAATCAGCTGGTTGGGTGCAGCAAATAATAAACCGCCTTCGTCAAAATCATAATGACCCTGGCCATATCTGATCTTGCCGCTAAGCCTTGGCCGATAGGATATTTTATAAAATTTAAGCACATGCGCCCCCCGCGGCTGGCTTACCTGAATTTGGGTTGTGGCATTGTTGATCAAACTGATGAGCGGGTGCCTGGGCTGTGGTAAACCCAAAGCCCGGTGCGCTTCTGACAAAGAATCGAACTTATGATGGATGTTTTCCTTTTTCATGCTGAAAATTAAATACAATGATAGCCGATAATGTTTTTAATTACCGGCTATCATTCAATTGTTTACTAACCAATTACTTTGGCTGCCCTTGTGCCGACTCCGAAACCTGCTGCCAGGCCTCCCAGGTGGCCAGTCGTTCGGCATAAGCCGCGCGTGCCCATGCCAGGTTATGTTTGCCCAGGTTAAACCTTAGCGGTGGGTTTTCGGTATCAACTATCTGGAAGATCGCCTGCGGCGTAGCTTCCGGATCGCCTCTTTCCATGTCTTTTAAGCTGTCAACAAATTGTGCTTTAAAATCGGCGTAAATATCAAGCCCTGCCACGAATTTTAACGAGTCCTGGCTGCCAAATTCGGTTGCGTATGCACCCGGTTCAATAATGGTTACCTTAATGCCGAAGGATTTAACCTCTGCCGCCAAACTTTCGTGGATGGCCTCAAATGCCCATTTTGACGAACAGTAATAACCGATAACCGGCAAGGTTACATGGCCCAAACCGCTTGATGTGCCCAGTATGTGGCCGCCGCCTTGCTGGCGCAATAAAGGCAATGCCGCTTTAATAACAGCCAGCGTGCCGAAAATATTGGTATCATATAAAGCCTTAACATCGTCGGCGCTGGCCTCTTCAATAGTGCCTACCAGCGAATAACCGGCATTGTTGAGTACAATATCGAGCCTGCCGAAATACTGATGCGCTTGTGTAACCACGGCTTGTACCTGGTTGGTGTTAGTTACGTCGAGTTCTAAGGTCAGCACGTTGTCGCCGTACTTTTCTTTTAGTTCGGCAATGCTTGCCAGGTTGCGCGCGGTGGCCGCTACCTTGTCGCCGCGTTTAAGTGCCGCATCGGCCCAAACACGGCCAAAGCCGCGTGACGCGCCTGTAATGAACCAAACTTTATTTGATGAATTTTCCTGTTGATGTTCCATGATGTTTATCTTTCAATTTATGATACCCCAAAGGTGAGCAGCAACGCTTTTTTACTTGTAGCCTAATTGAGGGTATTTGTAGTCGAACCGTGGGAAGGTTGTACATTGTCTCAAATTTGTGTTGCCTGTAATATTCAAGATCTGCCGCGAAAAAACATCAACGAAGACAGATAGGGAAGGTTAATTACACGGGGGAACATATTTTAGCGAATATATTTTACAAACCAATTAAATATACCTGATGCAAGTAATTTTGGGAGTTATCTTTCATTTCGTCGGCGGCTTTGCTTCCGGCAGTTTTTATATCCCCTACAAAAAAGTTAAAGGATGGGCCTGGGAAAGCTTTTGGATTGTAGGCGGATTATTTTCGTGGCTTATTGTGCCACCTTTTGCTGCCTGGCTAACCATACCCGGTTTTGCCGAAATTATTAGCCATACCAACGGCAGCATTATTTTATTGACCTACTTTTTCGGTGTGCTTTGGGGCATCGGCGGGTTAACTTATGGTTTGGGAGTGCGTTACCTCGGGGTAGCGCTGGGTAGCTCCATTATTTTGGGCTTATGCTCGGTTTTTGGCGCGCTTATACCATCGGTATATTATAATATTTACCCTAAAGAGGGTAAGGATAGCCTTAACACACTGTTTACCACCCATTGGGGGCAAATGGTTTTGCTGGGCATATTGGTATGCGTTATCGGTATTGTTATTTGCGGTAAGGCGGGTACCATGAAAGAAAAAGAATTATCGCAGGATAAAGAAGTGAGCCCGGGTAATACCGAATACAAGTTTAAGCTCGGTATTATCGTGGCTATAGTATCGGGGATATTGAGCGCCTGTTTCGCTTTCGGTATTGATGCTGGTAAGGATATGGCCAACGAGGCAAACGCTATATGGAAGGCATCGCATCCGGGTGAGGGTGAGTTCCTTTTTCAAAATAACGTTACCTATATAATAATACTGTGGGGCGGTTTAACCACCAACTTTATATGGTGTATGATATTGAACGCGCGCAATAAAACCTTTGGCAATTACACCGACAAGAGTACGCCGCTGCTGGCTAATTACCTGTTTTCGGCACTGGCGGGTACTACGTGGTTTTTGCAGTTCTTTTTTTACGGCATGGGCGAAAGCAAGCTGGGCAATGGCCCAAGCTCGTGGATACTGCACATGGCCTTTATTATGCTTATAGCCAATGTATGGGGCATAATACTAAAAGAGTGGAAAGGTGTAAACAAAAAAACTTATGCAACGGTAATTGCAGGCATTGCTACCATTGTGCTATCGGTGTTGATAGTAGGTTATGGTAACTCTATAAAACCTTAAATAAAAATTGAAAATACAATATGTCAAATCCGGAATCAAACGTCGATTTTAAATATGTGAGTTACCTTTGGGATGAGGCTGAAGCCGAAAAACTAAAGGGCGATGAAGTAGGCCTGCTGATCTACAGGTCTAATTTGCTGGGGGCCGATTTAAGGCTTACCAATTATGGCGGTGGCAATACCTCTTGTAAGGCCATCACTAAAGATCCGCTTACCGGGCAGGAGGTTGAGGTAATGTGGATCAAAGGTTCGGGTGGTGACATTGGCACGCTTAAAAAAAGCGGACTGGCGGCATTATATGTCGATCGCCTGCGTAGCCTGAAGAATGTATACCGGGGCCTTGATTATGAGGATGAAATGGTTGAACTGTTTAACCATTGCATTTACGATCTTAACTCAAAAGCACCGTCAATAGATACACCTTTGCATGGTTTCCTTCCGTTCAAACATATTGATCACCTGCACCCTGATGCTGCAATTGCTATTGCGGCAGCAAAAGACGGTAAAAAAATAACACAGGAACTTTTTGGCGGTACCATAGGCTGGGTTGAGTGGCAAAAACCGGGTTTTGATCTTGGTTTACAATTGCGCCATTGCCTGGATGAAAATCCGGGTATCAGGGGTATTATGCTGGGTTCGCACGGGTTGTTTACCTGGGGCGATACCGCTTATGAAAGCTATATCAACACGCTGGAAGTAATTGAGCGTTGTGCCGAGTACCTCGAAGAGAACTACGGTAAAAAAGGTTCTGTTTTTGGCGGACAAAAAATAGAGAGCCTGCCCGAAGCCGATCGTAAAAAGCAGGCTGCTGCTATAGCGCCAATTTTGCGCGGTTTCTGCTCAAGCCAAAAACACATGATCGGTCATTTTACCGATGATACCCGTGTATTGGAATTTATCAACTCTAACAATCTTGATCGCCTGGCACCGCTGGGTACCAGTTGTCCCGATCACTTTTTGAGGACAAAGATCAGTCCGCTGGTATTGGAGTTAGCGCCGGGCGAAGACCTGTCGGATATCCAATCTATCAAAGAAAGACTGGCACCTGCTTTTGAGGCTTACCGTAAAATGTATACCGATTATTACGAAACCTGCAAGCATCCAAACAGCCCTGCCATACGCGATACCAACCCGGTAATTATACTTTACCCGGGTGTGGGCTTGTTCTCTTTCTCAAAAGATAAACAAACAACGAGGGTAGCGGCCGAATTTTACATCAATGCTATCAATGTGATGAAGGGTGCCGAGGCTATCTCTGAATATACTTCATTGCCACGTCAGGAAGCTTTCAACATTGAGTACTGGTTGCTGGAAGAGGCCAAGCTGCAACGCATGCCTAAGCCGAAAGCCTTATCAGGTAAAATTGCTTTGATTACAGGCAGCGCGGGTGGTATTGGTAAAGCCATCGCTAAAAAGTTTGTGGAAGAAGGCGCTGTAGTGGTTTTAAACGATATGAACGCTGAACGACTGGAAAGCGCCGGCGAAGAGTTTAAAAAATTATACGGCAAAGATGCTTATGCTACCGCTATATTAGATGTAACCAAGCAAGATCAGATAGAAGATGCTTTGAGTGCTGCCGCGCTGGCTTTTGGCGGGGTGGATATTGTGGTGAACAACGCCGGTCTGTCTATATCAAAATCGATATTAGATCATACCGAAAAAGATTGGGATTTGCTGTATGATGTATTGGTGAAAGGCCAGTTCTTTGTAACGCAGGCAGCCGTAGCTATACTTAAAAAACAAGCTATTGGTGGCGATGTATTGAATATTGTGAGTAAAAATGCCTTAGTTAGCGGGCCTAACAATGCCGGTTACGGCAGTGCCAAAGCCGCGCAGCTACACCTGAGCAGGTTAAACGCTGCCGAACTGGGTGCCGATGGTATCCGTGTTAACGTGGTAAACCCCGACGCGGTGATCAGCGACAGTAATATTTGGGCCGGTGGCTGGGCCGAAGGTCGTGCTAAGGCTTACGGTGTTACAGTGGAGGAGCTGCCTGCATATTATGCTAAACGCACCCTGCTTAACCAAATCATACTGCCGGAAGATATTGCCAATGCCTGCTTCGTTTTTGTAGGCGGTTTGCTAAGCAAATCAACCGGTAACGCCCTCAATGTTGATGGCGGCGTGGCCATGGCCTTTGTACGATAATTAAAATACAGCAGCAGGCGTAAATGATGGGATGCCTGCTGCTTTACCAATAAATACAATTTAAATGGAATTAGGGAAGCACTTAATAGAAGAACACAATCAATCATTATTAAATACCCACAAACGCAAATTTGATTTTGTGGCCGAAGGTGTAAGCGATGTTGAGGGTGTAATTAAAAAACTAATAGATTTTCAGATAGCTATACCCAGCTGGGCATTAGGCACGGGCGGTACACGTTTCGGTCGTTTTTCGGGTGGCGGTGAGCCGCGTAGCCTGGAAGAGAAGATCGCCGATGTTGGCCTGATCCACGCGCTTAACAAGTCGAGCAATTCCATATCGCTGCACATTCCGTGGGATATCCCGGAGAATGCAACTGAAATAAAAGCTTATGCAAGCCACTTCGGTTTACATTTCGACGCGGTAAATTCAAATACTTTTCAAGATCAGCCTTCACAGGCACACAGCTATAAATACGGCTCGCTGCACCATGTAGATAAAGCCGTTCGTCAGCAAGCTATCGAACACAATATCGAAGTAATAAAATACGGTGCCGAGCTCGATTCAAAGGCACTTTCGGTTTGGTTGTCTGATGGTTCAAACTTCCCCGGCCAACTGAATATGCGTGGTGCTTTTGAGCGTACGCTGGATAGCCTGCAACATATTTACGAAGCCCTGCCTAACGATTGGAAAGTTTGGGTAGAGTACAAGCCTTACGAACCTAATTTTTACTCAACCACCATTGGCGATTGGGGGCAATCGTACCTGCTATCGTCAAAACTGGGCGAAAAAGCACAAACACTGGTCGATTTGGGTCACCATTTAGGCAGTACCAACATTGAGCAAATAGTTTCCTTATTGCTGATGGAAGGCAAACTGGCCGGTTTCCACTTTAACGATTCAAAATATGGCGATGATGACCTTACCGTAGGCAGCATTAACCCATATCAACTTTTCCTGATCTTCAACGAACTGGTAGAAGGTATGGATGCCCGCGGCATGAACCACGCTACAGCCATCGGCTGGATGATAGATGCATCGCACAACGTGAAAGATCCAATTGAAGACTTGTTGCAATCAGTAGAAGCTATCAAGATTGCCTACGCGCAGGCATTACTGGTTGATCAGCCTGCTTTGGTGCAGGCCCAGCAGGATAATGATGTAGTGCAGGCACAAGAGATTTTACAACAGGCCTACCGCACTGATGTGCGCCCTATACTGGCCGAAGCGCGTTTACGTGCAGGCGGCGCTATACAGCCACTGGCCTTGTTCCGCGGCACGGCGGCACGTAATCAGTTGATACAGGAACGTGGTTTAAAAGCGGTTTCAACGGGACTATAGCATGCAGGTAACACCGGTTATAGCCATATTTGATGCAGGTAAAACGAACAAGAAACTGTTCCTTTTCGACGAGAATTATAGAATTGTGTACGAAAAATCGGCACGCTTTATAGAAACTGTTGATGAGGATGGTTTCCCTTGCGAAAACCTCGAAAGCCTGCGCTTATCGGTTTTTGATTCGTTGAGCGAAATTTTCAGGCTAAAGCAATTTAAGGTGATGGCCGTAAATTTCAGCACCTATGGCGCCAGTTTTGTGTATGTAGATGAAAACGGCCGACCGCTAACTCCGCTATACAATTACCTTAAAGAATACCCCGACCACCTAAGTAAATACCTGTACGATACTTATGGCGGCGAAAGCCAATTCGCGGCAGATACCGCTTCGCCCGTTTTGGGCAGTCTTAATTCGGGGCTGCAGTTATTCCGACTGAAGAATGAGCAGCCCGAAAAGTTCGCGCAGTTAAAATACGCGCTGCATTTGCCGCAGTATTTGAGCTTTTTACTGTCAGGTAGTTATTATTCGGATATTACCAGCATAGGCTGCCATACCGCTTTATGGAATTTTGATGATAACGATTACCATCAATGGATAAAAAAGGAAGGCATCGCTCCAAAGCTGGCCCAATTAAAAGATACAGAAGAAGTGCTGAATGCCATCTTCCCCGGTAATGATTACAAGGTGGGCATTGGCCTGCACGATAGCTCGGCAGCGCTCATCCCGTACCTCGTAAGTTTTAGTGAACCGTTTATACTCATCTCCACCGGTACCTGGTGCATCAGCATGAATCCCTTTAACCAGTCGCCATTAACCGGTGATGAACTGAAGGACGATTGCCTGTGCTATTTGCAATACCAGGGCAAGCCCGTAAAAGCTTCGCGCCTGTTTGCCGGTTACGAGCACGAGCAGCATGTAAAGCGCATTGCCGAACATTTCGGTACGGATGTGATCCGGTTCCGGTCTATTCCTTACGATCCGCAGGTGATCGGTAAACTGCAACATCACATCCCGCAAAGCAAAGCTTCTGATCCGCTGCAAAAAGAATCCATCTTTAAAACCCGCGACCTCCATATTTTTGAGAACGAAACGGAAGCCTATCATCAGCTGATGCTGGATATTATGCATCAGCAGGTACACTCTACCAACCTGGTACTACAAGGCACAGCCGTAAAACGCATTTTTGTAGATGGCGGCTTTAGCAAGAATGCCGTTTATATGAACCTGCTGTCGGCTGTTTTTCCGGGTGTGGAAGTTTTCGCGGCATCAATGGCGCAGGCTACCGCCATTGGCGCGGCATTAGCCATCCATTCATCTTGGAATACCAAGGCATTGCCCGGAGATATCATCGAACTAAAACATTATTCGCCGGGCAAAGCTGTAACCGTATAGCCGCCGGTACTAACCACTTATACAATTATAATTATGGCAAAACGCATCTGCCTGCTATTGGCTATCTTTTCGGTATCTATAGTCTGTAAAGGCCAGCAAAGGAAGGTTTTGGTTCGGGGCGCTAAGGTTTATACCCCCTTAGAAAAAGGCTTTGCAACACCTCCGGATTCTATCCAAACCAGTATTTACTGGTACTGGATGTCAGACAATCTATCAAAAGAAGGTGTGATCAAAGATTTGCATGCCATGAAATCGGTAGGGATCAACCGTGCGTTTATCGGCAACATAGGTTACGAAACCACGCCCTACGGTAAGGTGAAAATATTTACTGACGAGTGGTGGGATATTTTGCACACGGCTTTAAAAACCGCTACAGAACTGAATATCGAGATCGGTATTTTCAATAGTCCGGGTTGGAGCCAGTCGGGCGGGCCATGGATAAAACCAACCCAGGCTATGCGTTATTTGACTTCGTCAGAAACCCGCGCTATCGGCGGAAAAAGCATCAGCGTAATGCTTAATAAGCCTGAAGGTGATTTTCAGGATGTGAAGGTTTTAGCATTCAAAACAATTAAAGATAATAGCATATCGGCACTCAAACCTATCGTTACTACATCGGTACCGGTAAAAGATATCGCCAACATTGTTGATGGCAACTTATTCAGTTCGGCCATCATCCCCGAATCAAAATCGTTTACGATAGATCTTGAAACCAAGAAAGATTTTACCGCCCGCAGCCTGGTGATCAACTTTGCCAAACGCTGGATGCGGGCCGATGCCGAGTTGCAGGTTAACGAAAATGGCACCTATAAAACCATCAAGAGCTTTTTGATCGATCGTAGTAACGAAAGCCTTAACGTAGGTTTTGATCCTTATGGCCCGGTGGCTGTATCAATTCCGGCTACCACCTCAAAGAAATTCAGGCTGGTGCTTAACAACAATTCGGGCCTGGGCATTACCGAACTGCAACTGTCGGGAACGCCGGTGGTTGAGCGTTTTGTTGAAAAAACACTGGGCAAAATGTTTCAAACCCCGCTGCCTTACTGGAACGAGTACCAATGGCCGGTGCAGCCCGTGGTGCAGGATAAATCACTAGTTATCGACCCTGCTTCGGTAATTGATGTGAGCCAGTTTATGGCTGCCGATGGTATCCTGAAGTGGAAAGCCCCGCAAGGCGACTGGACAATTTTGCGCATGGGCATGTTGCCTACAGGTGTAAAAAATGGTCCTGCATCGCCGGAAGGTACGGGTTTGGAAGTTGATAAAATGAGCAAGGAGCATGTGGAAAGCCATTTCCACGGTTTTTTGGGCGAGATAATGAAACGTGTACCGGCAGAAGATCGCAAAACATGGCGCGTAACGGTAGAAGACAGCTACGAAACCGGTGGCCAAAATTGGACCGACGGGATGATCAGCAAGTTTAAAGCGAACTACGGTTACGACCCTATGCCGTACATGCCGGTTATAAAAGGTTACGTAGTAGGCAGCCAGGATCAGAGCGACCGCTTTTTGTGGGACTTACGCCGCTTTATTGCCGATAGGGTAGCCTATGATTATGTAGGCGGCTTGCGCGATATAAGCCATAAATACGGCTTGCATACCTGGTTGGAAAACTATGGTCACTGGGGTTTTCCGGGAGAGTTTTTGCAATACGGCGGGCAGTCGGACGAGATTGGTGGCGAGTTTTGGAGCGAGGGCGAACTGGGTAATATCGAGAACAGGGCGGCTTCGTCAGCGGCGCACATCTACGGCAAAACCAAAGTTTCGGCAGAATCATTTACAGCCGGTGGCCGTGCTTATGTGCGTTACCCGTACATGATGAAACAACGCGGCGACCGCTTTTTTACCGAGGGTATTAATAATACACTGCTGCACGTTTTTATTGAGCAGCCTACCGATGATATTGTACCCGGCATTAACGCCAATTTTGGCAGCGAATTTAACCGCCATAATGTATGGTTCAGCTACCTCGATCTGTTTACGGGTTACCTTAAACGCAGCAACATGATGCTGCAGCAAGGCAAATACGTGGCCGATGTAGCTTATTTTATGGGAGAAGATGCCCCTAAAATGACAGGCATCACCGACCCTAAACTGCCCATAGGTTACGCCTACGATTACATTAACGCCGAAGTGATACACAACCGTATTAAGATAGTGGATGGCAAAATGGTACTGCCGGATGGCATGACCTATAACCTGCTGGTTTTACCAAAACTGGAAACCATGCGACCAGAACTGCTGGCCAAAATAACCGAACTGGTAAACGAAGGCGCTAACATATTAGGCCCGGCACCCGAGCGTTCGCCGAGTTTGCAGGGATACCCGCAGGCCGATGAACAGGTGAAAAAATTAGCTGCCGCGTTATGGGGTAGTGTGAATGGTACTACCGTAAAATCGCGCAGGGTGGGCAAGGGTTTGGTAATGGCCGGTATGGATATGCCTGCCGCCTTGGCTATGTTGAAGATCATTCCCGATTTTAACTTACCTGCCGAGCCGCCTGTGCTGTACATTCACCGTACCACTGCCGATGGCGAAATTTATTTTGTGAGCAACCAAAGCGAAAAAACGATCAGCATCAGCCCGGCATTCAGGCTTACAGGCAAACAACCCGAACTTTGGGATCCCGTAACCGGAACCACGCGTGTATTACCCGAGTTTTCGCAAAGCGATAATGCTATTACGGTACCGCTAAAGTTAGCGTCGCTGCAAAGCGCGTTCATCGTGTTCCGTAAACCGGTAGAGGCTTTAAACGTTAATCCTGTAAATTACCCGCAGGAACAAACCCTGGCCGAAATTACTACCCCATGGCAGGTTACCTTTAATACTAAAATGCGCGGCCCGGAAAAGACGGTTGAATTTAAAACATTGACCGACTGGACAGAATCGGCAGACGAAAGCATTAAATATTATTCGGGTACGGCAGTGTACAAAAATAGCTTTAAGATCAAAAGGCCTAAAAAGGGCGAACGGATCTACTTAAACCTTACCGATGTAAAAGTAATGGCCAAAATAAAAGTTAACGGTGTTGATGTAGGCGGCGTATGGACTTACCCGCTTCGCGTGGATATTAGCAACGCGATAAAGAATGGCGATAACACCGTGGAAATTTCGGTAGTGAATACCTGGGTTAACCGCCTCATAGGTGATAGCAAACTGCCCGAAGCGCAACGCAAAACGTGGACGAGCAATAACCCTTACAATCCAAATAGTAACTTAGAACCATCCGGATTGAAAGGCCCGGTTACTGTTACTGCCATCAATTATTAAATTAGCCCCAGCATGAAGCGCATGAAACATATTTATATACTGTTATCAGTTTTATTAACCGGCCTGAACGCCATGGCACAATTGCCGCCCGTATTTAACGATCAGCCCAATCGTGTGGCCGATAAGGAAAGCCGTGTGCGTGTTTATCTTACCCCGCAAAGGGTGCTTTGGCAATCGGATACTACCGGCAAATTGGTAACGAGTGCCAAGAACCTGCTCTTGCCGGGCATAGGGCAGGCCGAACTGGTGAACAGCCACATGACGGTTTTAAAGAATAATGGTACAAATCAATCCAGCATCCTGCTTGACTATGGCAAGGAACTGCACGGTGGGATTCAACTGGTAACCGGCATGATGCCGCGCGAAGGCGGGGTAAAGGTGCGTATACGTTTTGGTGAATCGGCCAGTGAGGCGATGGCTAATGTTGACACCGTTACCGGTGCAACCAACGACCACGCCGTGCGTGATTTTGTGATAGAAATAGCAAGGGGCGGTATGATGGAATACGGTAATACCGGTTTCCGTTTCGTGCGTATAGACCTGGTTGACCCCAACACCGAACTGTTTTTGAAGGAAGCAAGGGCGATACTGATTTATCGCGACATACCCTATGTTGGCTCATTTAAAAGCAGCGACGAACGCTTGAATAAAATATGGGCTACAGGTGCCTACACGGTGCACCTCAATATGCAGCAATACCTTTGGGACGGTATAAAACGCGACAGGCTGGTATGGATAGGGGATATGCACCCTGAAGTAATGACCGTTAATTCGGTATTCGGTTATAACGAGGTAGTGCCAAAAAGCTTGGACCTGGTAAAAGGCGAAACCCCGCTGCCCGATTGGATGAACGGTATCAGCTCGTACTCCATGTGGTGGGTGATGATTCAGCGCGATTGGTATTATTACCATGGCAACCTCGATTATTTAAAGCAGCAAAAACCATATTTGGTGGGGCTGCTTAACCAAATGATCAGCAAAATAAAAGGTAACGAAGAAAATTTAGACGGCTGGCGCTTTTTAGACTGGCCGACTTACAGTAACAAACCCGCCATACACGCCGGTTTGCAGGCCATGATGGTAATGGCCCTCACCAACGGCGCCGAACTTTGCAAGGTGCTGAACGATACCGAAACCGCCAAAAAATGTTTGGACGCGGTAGCCAAACTTCGCCAAAGCGTACCTGATGCAGCCGGTAATAAAGAGGCCGCGGCCTTGCTGGCCATGGCCGGTTTAATGCCCGCCGAAAAAGCGAACAAGGAAGTAATAGCCGTGGACGGTACCAAAGGTTTCTCTACTTTTTACGGCTACTACATGCTACAGGCCAAAGCCAAAGCCGGCGATTACCAGGGAGCGGTGGATAATATACGTGACTACTGGGGAGCCATGCTCGACTTAGGCGCTACCGCCTTTTGGGAAGATTTTGACCTCGACTGGATGAAGAACGCCGCCCGTATAGATGAATTGGTACCCCCCGGAAAAGTGGATGTGCATGCCCGTTATGGCAATTTTAGCTATACCAAGTTGAGACATAGCCTGTCGCATGGCTGGTCGTCGGGGCCAACCTCGTGGCTGACCGAGCATGTTTTGGGCGTGCAGGTAATGGCACCGGGTTGCAAGGTGATCAAAATAACGCCGCACCTTGCCGACCTGAAATTTGTGGAGGGCACTTTCCCGACACCTTATGGCGCGGTGAAAATTAAACACACCAAACTGGCCAACGGCACCATCAAAACCGATATACAGGCACCTAAAGAAGTAAAAGTAATAAGGTAAAAAGCAAGCGGAGCTATTGTAAATTAATTTAACTTTATCGTTTGGCGTAATGTCATTAATTTAATCAACTCACCCCGACTACGCTATGTTGGTCGACCCTCTCTGCTACGCAAAGAGGGTAAAAAAAGCAAAAATCCTTCTTTGCGTAGCAGAGAAGGTGGTCGGGCGAAGCTACGACCGGATGAGTAAATTATTGCAGAAGCTTTAACTTAACGGAATTGGGCTTTGACGAATGAGGGGGATAAAATAACAGTAGCATTAAAGGAATGAAGAATTACTTAAAGATAGTATCGATAGACGAAAATTCTATTACCCCTAAATACATCCAGATTGTAAATTCTATACTGCGGGCTATTGAGGCGGGCAAAATAGAAAAGGACGAGATACTGCCGTCCATCTATGATTTCAGCATCGCTTTAGAAACCTCACGCAATACTATCGAGCGCGCTTATAAAGAACTTAAAAAGCTGAACATCGTTAAATCGGTAACCGGCAAGGGGTACTTTATCGCCGAAACACAGTTCAATCAGCCCATAAAAGTGCTGCTATTATTTAACAAGTTAAGCAGCCATAAAAAGATCATGTATGATGCTTTTGCATCTACATTAGGCAACAACGCTGCTATCGATTTCTACATTTATAACAGCGACCTGCTGCTGTTTAAAAAGCTGATTCAGGATAAAATAAACGACTACAACAAGCTGGTAGTAATACCCCATTTTATTGATAAGCCCGAGAACGCCTACAGTGTGATCAATGCCTTCCCGAAGGATAAACTGATACTGATGGATAAGCTTGAAAAAGGCGTAACCGGTGAATTTGGCGCGGTGTACGAAGACTTTGAGCTGGATATTTACAACGCCCTTAAAGAACTGCTGCCACAGTTGAGCAAGTACAGCACCGTCAAGATCATCTTCCCCGAGCATTCTTATTATTCAAAAGAGATACTTACCGGGTTTACGAAGTTTTGTACCCGCTATGCGTTCGATTACGAAGTGATCAACTCCTTAGAAAACGAAACCATCAGCAAGGGCAACGTATACATCAACCTTATTGAAGACCATTTGGTGCAGCTGATAGAAAAGATAATGCACGACAAACTGGAGGTAGGTGTGGATGTGGGCGTAATCTCCTACAACGAAACCCCGGTTAAAAAGATCATCCTCAACGGCATCACCACCATCTCCACCGATTTTAAACAAATGGGTGAGAAGACGGCCGAGTTAGTACTTAATAGCTCTACTGAACATATCGCTATACCTTTCAGGGTTACGTTAAGGAACTCGTTGTAAGAAAATCTAAGAAAAGCTTTGACAACTTTTTAAAAGTTGTCAAAGCTAAAAGATTCTCCCAATTGCTGTTCCAAGTCTCCTGACTTCGAACAGCTGAGATAGGAAGCGTGCGGAGAGCCTTACCATCTTCGAACCATAATTACTGCCCGAACTGGGTAAGGTGGTGGTTGATATGCTTATAAAACATATTGTTCCATTCCTGTATGCTCAATGGGCCGAACGAATGCGATTCGCGGCCGTCGAAATGGCTTTCGCCAAGTTCCTGTGTTTTTTGGATATAGCCTATCAGGCGGGCCTTTTCTTTATCAAAGTTTACATAGCCGGTAATTACAAACGCGGGCGCGGTTTTTCTGTTCCGTTTGTAGGGCGTTTCGCTTACCACCATGTTTTTTGCCATCGCCTTTATAATAAACCTCATTAAAGCGCCGGGTTTTGGATGTTTTTCGGGCTCATAAACCATTTCGTACGCAACACAACAGTGTGCCAGCATTTGCGAAACACTCATTTTACCCCATTGTGGTTGAGTGGTAGGGGTAAGCCGGTTAATGCGCTCGATAACGCCATCGGCTACGGGTTTTGTAAAGATGTTGGGTAAGGCCATTATGTTTGTTTGGTAGTGATCAGCAATTAAAAAAGGGAGACGGTGTTGTAACGACCGCCTCACGCAAATATAACAAAGCCAACTTAAACAAAAGCTTAACAAAATATTATACTCCCGGTGGCGGGCCGCCCTCGGGGCGCATGCCACCACCACCCGGTCCGCCCGGGCCACCATCCGGTGGACCGGGTCTTTTACCTGCAAATTTTTGCAGGCGCAGGGTGAAACTTAACAAAAAGTATCGGCCTAACTTGTTGCTGTTTGTTTGGGTAATGTAACTGCCCGATGGGGTATTGCTAAATGCTGTATTCTGGTTAAACAAGTCGTAGGCCGCCAAGCGTATTGTCCCGGTGTTTTGTTTAAGAAAGCGGCGTTCTACATAAGCGTTTAACACGTTTGGATTAGTTGCCCCCGTGTAGCCTTTGTATATGATCTTGGTATAATCGTAGCTCAATGTCCAATCCTTCCATAAATAGTTTTTGCCGTTAACCCCTAAATTTATGGTACTGAACCTATTGTTCACATTGGCTTGGGCTATAGAATTGCTGGTATTGGTAAGGCTGTAGCTGCCGTTAAGTTCGGCATCAATAATATCGGTAAGGTCGGTACGGAAACGCAAGCCTTGTGTTAGTACCAAACTTTTGGCAATATTCTTTTGCGACGTCATGGCGTAGCTGTCGGCATCAATATTACTGATGTACGATATGTTGTTGTTATAGCTTACGTTACCGTTGAAAGACAGGGTATACTTACGCTTTTCAAAAGGTTTTGAATAAGTGTACGACCCCGACCCGCTGTAAAAGCCATCGGCATTGAGGTACTGGGTTAATATGGTACCTGCCAGCTTGCTATCCGGCGCGTAAAGTTTTGGATAGGTGATGGTATTGGCCACTATCTTGTTATCCGTTTTGGTGAACGATAAGTTGGTGAACAACACATTCCCGCTTTCAAAATTGAACTTGTTATATCGGATAGATAAGTTGTTGTTAAACTCCGGTTTCAGGTCGGCATTACCCTGTGTTGGGTACGATGCATTGGAGAAATCGGTAACGGGCTGCAATACCGAGTACGATGGCTGGTTACTTGCCCCGCTATAGTTTAAGCTAAGCGACTGGCTTCGCGAAAAATTATAGATGAACCTTGCGCTTGGCGCTATGTTAAAAGTAGTTACGTGGGTTTGCACACCTGTGGTAACCGAGTTGCCGTTAAGCGTGGTTGGTTGCGCGGCTATGCCTAAAGTATAGTTATACTTTTTATCAATGAATCGATAGTTAAGCCCTAAACGGTTGGTAATGAAAGCGAAATTATAATTATTGCTTAGCAAACCGTAACGGTCTAACTGGTTGGTTGTAAGGTTAAGCGTGTCGGTAGCCTTGTCAGATGTGGTGTAGGCGTAATGATAGGCGTAGTTGGCCTCTAAAAATGATTTGGTGCTTAACGGCTCTATGTATGATAATGCCGCGCCTACGCTATCGAGCTTAACATCGGTGTTGATCTGCTGGTTCAGCGGGGTATTTGCTACGCCCGATGTATAAGTATATACCGGGTTTTGGTACTTGTTTACATCGGCACGGCCACCGCTGATGTTTACGCTGAAGTTACGGCCGGTGGTATTAAATTTATGGTTGTACAATAAGTTAGCCCCATAATTTGGCGACGATGAATTACTGATGGAGTTGAAATTATAATCAGTAATGGTTTCGCCGTTGCGTATCAAATTGCTCGATCCGCTTTGGTCGGTATTTACACCGGCATAAGTTACCGTTGGGGTAAACTTTAAATAGTTGGCAGCATCGGGTTTATACTCAATATTGAAATTGAAACGGTGGTTCTTTTTGCTGTCTGTTTGGTTACTGCCAATGTTGTTTACGCTTGGGTCGGTTAACGAGGTATTGGTTTGTATGGTTGAACTTAGCGTATTCACCGTATTGTCCGAAAAACTGTAGCTGCCATACGCACTCACGGTTTTACTCCACTGATCGCGATAGTTAAAGCCTAATGAACGCGCTGTGGTAATACCACCCGACGAAGCACTCGCGCCATCCTGCTGACGTCCACCCGGTCCGCCTGAACGTGGCCCGCCTCCGCCAAAGGTGAACAAGTTGGTATTGGTATTGTTGAGGTTACCCAAAAAGGCCAATTGTCTGTCGCCATTAAAACTGAACACATTGGCCGATGCCACGTAACGATTGGCTTCATCCTTACTTAATACACCCTGCTGCGCGTCGGCACCTTCGCCAAAACTGGTTTGGCCAAAGTAACCGTAGTTTTTATCGGCTTTAACGGTAATGTTCAGCACCTTTTCAGATTCCCCGGTTTTTAGCCCGGTCAGGTTGGCCTGGTCGCCGTAATCATCAATGATCTGTATATTCTGTATAATATCGGCAGGCAGGTTTTGGGTAGCGGTTTTAACATCGCCGCCAAAAAAATCCTTACCGTTTACCCGTACTTTGGTAACGCTTTTGCCCTGCGCGGTAACGTTGCCGCTTTTATCCACCTCTACACCGGGCAGCTTTTTCAGTACATCTTCAACCGGCGCGCCATCGCGTACTTTGTAGGCCGCGGCATTGTACTCTACCGTATCTTCCTTTATTTTAACGGGTGTTACTTCCACTATATTTACCCCGGCAAGCAGCTTGCTTTCGGTGGCCAGCACCATGTTGCCCAGCGCGGTTTGCCCGCTGCTGATAACTATGCTTTTCTTTAAAGTTTGGTAGCCTATGGATTGTATTTGCAAATTATAAGTGCCTGTAGCTGTCGCCTTAATGCTGAACTGTCCGTTTATATCGGCAGCAGTCAGCACGGTATCCCTGGCCGAAATAAGTTTTACTGTTGAGCCCGGCAGGGTAGTACCAGTAGAATCTTTTACCGTGCCGGTAACTATATAATTTGATTGCGCATATGTGCCCCCCGCCGTAAAGACGAGCAAAATAAGGGCACAAAAAAGCCTGTATATTTTCATAAATATATTTTAAAGGGTGATCGGAAAATTGTGTGTTATCTAATTATATAACCATAGATCAAGTGATATCGATGGTAAGTTCGGCGGTAAACAGTATGCCGTCGTTTGTTATTTTTAGTTCGTGTTTATCGGGATAAAGTATGGCCAGCCGTCGCTGCATGTTCTTTAGCCCTATGCCCGATGTATTGTCGGCATTCCTGTCGTCGTTGTTAACATTGTTCATCACCCTAAAGCATAATTTATTGCCGGGCAATATTCTAAGCGTGATAAATATCGATACCATATCGGCCGAACTGGTACCGTGTTTAAAGGCATTCTCTACTAACGAGATGAGCAGCATCGAGCCAATTTGTATGCCATCATACTTGTCGTCAAAATCGAGCTTTACAATTACCTCATTGCCAAAACGCAGCATTTGCAGATCGATGTAGCTTTTCAGGTAATTTACCTCTTTGGTGAGTGCCACTTTGTTGTCATCGCTCTCGTAAAGCATGTAGCGCATCAGTTGCGACAGGTTAACGATGGCAGGTTCCAAATGGTCCGACTTTTTGCGGGCCAGCGAGGTAAGGTTATTCAGTATATTGAACAGGAAGTGCGGGTTGATCTGCGAGCGTAAAAAGTTAAGCTCGGTACGCAGGTGTATGGTTTCGCGTTCTTTCAGCAGTTGCTGGCGCGATGCGTTCTCCATTAAAATGCGATAGCAAAAGCTACACAGTATAGCTATCATGGGCGAAAATACGGGAATGAAAGCTCCAGGGCCGCCGCCCATGCGCCTGCCGAAGCCAGGTTTGCCGTTAGGTGCGTATCCCGGCCCTTGTAAACTATCGCGAAAGCCGCGTGCAAACTCATGCGGCGGGTGGGGTGGTTCGGTGCGTAAAAAAAACCACCATAGCCAGTAAGCGCTTAACAGGGCCGCCAAACCAATGGTATATACAGCCCAGCCTTTATTGGTGAGTAAGGGGTATACAAAATAAGTATGTATGTAAAACATCACCAGCAGCAACGTATTGGAGATGAGTATTTGCGTAATAAAATGATGGCGCATAGCATCGGGTATGTTTGCCGGACCGCTTACAAAAGGCAGCACCAGCAGCAGGAACCAAACCAGCAACGGAATGATATTATAGAACCACGGCCTGAACACTAATTTATTCATATAACAAAGGAATGAATTAAACAAGCCAAAAACCAAAACACTCGACGAGTGAGCATATTGTGGCGACGAACGCGTTAAATAATGTTAAAATACCTGTTAATGTAAAGCAAACCCTGTTACTTTGATTGCAAACACCACACCCTTTTTTTGGAGGCCGATATGCGTTGTATAATTATTGATGATGAGCCACTGGCGCTTGAGTTACTGGAAGATAACATTAAAAAAATTGACCGCCTCGAATTGGTGGCCAGTTGCCGCTCGGCAGCGCAGGCCATGCAGGTAATGCACGAGCAGCAGGTTGACTTGATTTTTTGCGATATACAGATGCCGGGCATTACCGGCCTGCAACTGGTGAAAAGCCTGTCGCAAAAACCCATGATCATTTTTATAACGGCATACCAGGAGTTTGCTATGGATGGCTTTGAGCTTGACGTGGTTGATTACCTGCTGAAGCCCGTACCGCTGGAACGCTTTTTAAAAGCCTGCAACAAAGCCCTGCATTTATTTGATATGCAAAGTCGCACACAGGTAACCGAAACCGGTAAAACCCGCGGCCACCTGTTTGTACATGCCGATTATAACCTCATCCGCATAAGCCATGATGAAATCACTTATATAGAGGGCTTGAAAGATTACGTGAAGCTGTTCCGTAAAGATCAGCCAAAGCCGCTACTGTCGCGCATTACTATTAAGGCTTTGGAAGAGCAGCTGCCGGCCAACCAGTTTTTCCGTACGCATAAGTCATACATCGTAAACCTGGGTTATATCCAATCTATCCGCAAGGGGCGTATTAAACTGGAGGGTGCTGAGGTGCCTTACAGCGAAAATTATAAAGAGGTAATTGACCGTATGATCGGCAAAGCCGTTTAAAAACTTCGGCACAAGTAGCGTTTTGGTCTACATATTACGGGTGCTTATCTCATTTATTTTATAACAGGTAAGCTTACATGCAACTTAGGGCATTCCCCTTAAGTTGATGAAGAAAAAAGTACTTTTTGTTTTTGTGGCATGTTCCTTTGTTTGCAGCCTTAGCTATGGGCAGCAAACCACGCGGGAAAAACTGAAATCGATCACTATCGATCATTTTTTTACCTGCGCGCTCGATCAGCTGATGGATACGTTGGCCACCCGCTATAATATCCCCATTGTGTTTGAGCGCGACTCGCTGCACACCATGGATGTGAACGAGCATTTCTTTGTAGAATCGTTAAAGAATGTTTTACAGCAGGTTTGCCGCGAAAACCGCCTGCAATACTGGATAGAGAACGATGGCACCATTTATATACTACAGCAGCCCGATGACCTGCCCCGTTTAAAAAGGCAATACCAACTGCAACAGTTAAGCCGCAACTTTAAACCGGCAAAGCTGCCCGAACCCAAACATCCGCCAAAGCACTTTATGTTTGCCCTAACGGGACGCGTTACCGACCAGAATACCGGCGAATCGCTGCCCGGCGCTACCGTTAAAATTCGCGGAGCAAACCTGATAAGCCAAACCAATACCAGCGGAAATTTTACCATACTGAATATCCCTTCAGATACATCGGTGGTAGAGGTATCCTACGTAGGGTATCAATCGGATATTTTCAGGCTGGATAGCAATAGCGTAAAAGGCGGCGTATCGTTCTCGTTGTTCCCGGCCATGAACAATACCCTAAACGAGGTAAACATAGCGGGCAAAAAAAGTGGAGTACTCAATACCGATAGCAAAAAAGTGAGCGTACTGCAATTAAGCCCCGCCATGCTGGATAAGCTGCCTAACATTGGCGAACGCGATATTATGCGGGCCTTTCAGCTGATGCCCGGCATCAGCGCTACTAACGAGTCATCATCCGGCGCTTACGTGCGCGGCGGTACGCCCGACCAAAATCTTGTAACTTTTGATGGTTTTACCGTTTACCAGGTTGATCACCTGTATGGTTTCTTCAGCGCGTTCAACAGCAATGCCGTGCGCGATGTGGAGTTGTACAAGGGTGGCTATTCGGCCAAATATGGCGGTCGCCTGTCGAGCGTTACCGAAATTCGTGGCAAGGATGGCAATAAAAAGGAAACCAGTATAGGCGGCGATTTGAGTTTGCTGAGTACTAATGTGTACGCCGAAGCGCCTATAGGCAGTAAATCGTCGGCATTGGTGGCTTTCAGGCGCTCGTACCAGGGGCCTTTATACGATAAATTGTTTGGCCAGTTTAATACGGCCACTACCAATACAAACCCCGGGGGCCGTGGTGGACCTGCCGGGGGACTGGGCGGAGGGATGGGGGGCGGCCGTGGAGGGTTCGCCAACCAAACCACGCCTTCGTCTTATTTTTATGATATGAACGCGAAGTATACCTACACGCCTTCATCATCAAATACCATTACCTGGAGTTTGTATAACGGTACCGACAGGCTTGACAACAGTCGTGAGATGACGCTGCCATCGTTCCAGACCTCATCGGGCGGCAGCCTCAATATCAACGACGATACGCATTACGGTAACCTCGGTACCAGTATCAAATGGACAACCTCGCCGGGCCGAAAACTGTTTGGCAGCACGGTTGCCAGTTATTCGGGGTTCTTTAGCGACCGTAACCGGGGCACAACCGGCACTATTGTGGATAGCAGCACCACGACGACCATCAACAACGGGATACTGGAGAATAATCGCCTGAAAGATTTCAGCCTGAAATCGGACTGGGAATGGCAAACAGGTTCAAAAATGAAGGTGCTTTTCGGCGGCTTCGCTACGCGCCAGGCTATTGATTATACCTTCACCCAAAACGATACCACTACACTGATAGATCAGCATAATACCGGCATCACCGCGGGTGGTTTTACTGAACTGGATATTAATCCTACTGATAACCTGCATGTACAGCCGGGTGTGCGCGCTACTTATTTTTCGCCAACGGGCAAACTGTATACCGAACCGCGCTTATCTTTCACCTACAAACTTACCGATAAGTTTAATGTAAAGGGAGCAACCGGCAGGTTCTACCAGTTTACCAACAGGGTAATACGCGAGGATGTGGCCGGGGGCGACAGGAACTTTTGGGTGCTGGCCAATAACAGCAACATCCCGGTAGGTACGGCCGATCATTTTATTGGCGGCTTTAGCTACGAAACCAACGACTACTTGTTTGATGTGGAAGGCTACTACAAAAAGCTTAACGGCCTAACCGAATATTCTATAAGGCAACAAGGTGGCGGCGGTGGAGCGCCGTTTATGGGCGGCGGCGGTTTTGGCGCTGCGCAAACCACTACTGTTACCGAAAACTTCTACAATGGATCGGGCTATGCGAAGGGGATAGAGTTTTTGCTGCAAAAAAAGGCGGGCATGTACACCGGCTGGATCAGCTATACCCTTGCCGAAGCAAAAAACAAGTTTGATAACTATGGTACTGATTATTTCGCGGCCAACCAGGATATCCGCCACGAGTTTAAATCAATCAACATGTACCACTGGCAGCGCTGGAGTTTTGCCGCCACCTTTATTTTCAGCACCGGGCACCCGTACACCGCGCCTATAGGTACCTATACGCTAACCACGCTTGATGGCGGCAAGATCAATTACCTCTCGGTAAGCGAAAAGAACGCGGAACGCCTGCCCGCCTATCACCGTTTGGATCTTTCGGCAACTTACGACCTGCTGAAGACCGACGGCAGCAAGCGCGGCAGTATCGGCTTCTCTTTCTTTAACGTGTATAACCATGTTAATACCTGGTATAACGAATACTACATCCGCAATAACCAGGTGATCACCACTACAGTGAAATACCTCGGCTTTACGCCAAACATCACCCTTAGCCTAAAAATAAAATAATGATCAAAAGATTAATATATAGCCTGTTGTTCATCGTGGTTGCTGTTTATACTTCCTGCAAAAAAGAAACAACTGTAGATATTGGCAGCCGTGCAGTTATCGTAGCCTACCTGGTAGCAGGGCAACCCGTAAGCATGAAGGTTTATCAGCAAAAGGCCTTTGACGATACCGCATCCTACGGAGCGCTCATCACCGGTCTAAAACCCGAAATTTCCGACGGTACAGAGCGTATTGAGCTACAAGAAACCGCTACAGGTACGTATACCTACGCCAATGCCGCCTATCTGCAAACCGGTAAAACGTACACTTTGCAGTTTGCCTACAATAACGAGCAGGTATCGGCAACCACCACTATGCCGGTTAAATCATCAGGCTACACGGCATCAAAAACCACGCTGATAATACCAAGGGCCGTAACCGGGCCGGGTTCTGAAGATTCGGTAGCTATTGTTTTCAGGTGGAACAACCCCGACTCGCTTTACCATATACTCACTTTCAAAAACGACGAGATCAGTCCGTTCACAGTAGTGGGCGCGCGTAACAACGCCCCGGTAAACTTCAGCATTAATGCCAAGCAAACTGCCGCTTACGAAATGTATTACCGCACCTTTAATTACATAGGTACCTATCGCGCCATACTATTTACGGTGAATAAAGAATATGCCGATATACTGGAGAGCAATGCCAATACATCATCGCAGCAGCTCACTAACCCGCCCGGTAACATCACTAACGGCTACGGCATTTTTACCGCCATGCAGGCCGATACCATTAAGCTGGAACTAAGCCAATAATGAACCCTTATATAAAAATCAACACCATGAAAAAATATCTTCCAAAACTATTAACTGTAATACTATTGATGACCGCCGGTTTAATGGGTTGCAATAAAAGCGACACCGTAACTGTTATCCCCGAGTTAACCACCACCGATGTGGTGATTGACGGCGCTACAAAAAATGTATGGACGGGCGGCTTTTTAACCGCCAATACCGAATATGGCATCAGCGCCTACGGGGTATGCTACAGCACCAGCAACCAGGCGCCTACCATTGCCGATTCAAAAACATCTGAAACGGTAAGCCTCATGAATTTCAGCAGTACCCTAAGCGGGCTTACTATGGGTACTACCTATTATTTACGGGCTTATGCTACCAATAGCGCAGGCACGGGTTATGGCGCTGTTATCAGCTTTAGCGTGAGTAACGATGCGGCAACGGTAAGCAGTACTGTAACCACACTGGCAGGTAACGGCACAGCCGGTTTTATTAACGGACAGGGTTCGGCGGCGTATTTTAATTACCCGATGGGGGTAAGTACCGATGCCGCCGGAAATGTTTACGTTGCCGATTCTTACAACAGCGCTATCCGCAAGGTTACCCCGGCGGGCGATGTAACTACACTGGCCGGTACTGGTACGCTTGGCTTTGTAAACGGAGATGCCGCTTCGGCCCAGTTTTACGCGGCTTCGGCATCGGTTGCCGACGCGGCAGGCAATATTTACGTAGCCGACCGCGGTAATAACCTCATCCGTAAAATAGCTACCGATGGTACGGTGAGCACCTTTGCAGGCTATGGCATTGCCGGGTACGGCGATGGTACAGGTGTTAACGCCTATTTCAATACCCCATCGGGTATCGCTATTGACGCGGCAGGCAACTTGTACGTGGCCGATACAGGTAACAACCTCATCCGCAAAATTACCCCGGAGGGTGTGGTAACAACGCTTGCGGGTATCAGAACTGCAGGGTATGTTAACGCTACAGGTACGGCCGCTTATTTCAATAAACCAACAGGTATAGCCGTTGATAATAAGGGTAATATTTTTGTGGCCGAGGCGCTAAACAACGTTATCCGCAAAATTGACGTTAACCTTTTGGTGAGTACTTACGCGGGCGGTCAATCGGCCACAGGTTTGGTGGGCAGTCCGGTGGCTTTGAGTATTGATGGCACAGGCAATTTATACATAGCTGATTCGGGCGGCCGTATTTTGCGGATAGGTACCGATAAGGTATTAAGCGTAGTGGCAGGCACGGCAGGCGTAGCAGGTTTTGCCGATGGCGACGGAAGTACCGCTGCATTTAACAGTCCGCAGGGTATAGCTACTGATGCGGCAGGCAATATTTACGTGGCCGATTATGCCAACCAGCGAATCCGGAAAATAAGGGTGGATTGATTTGGGGGAGAGGCCGGCACGGCTGTTCGTCGATACATCTATCTTATTTAACGATACACATTACCGGCATTAACTTATCCGCGGCATCTTTAACCAAACATGCCGCGGATTTTCCCCTAATTATCGGCATGCATGTTATATAAATATTAGCGCCTGTATTATGCAGGCGCTTTTTTAACGCTTAAAAATGTACAGGATCTCACCGTCGCGGCTTAAATGGTATGGGCTTTACAGCTTTATTTTAAGTATCACTATGCTGTTTATACCGCGTGCGGGCATGGCCCAGTTATGTACGGGCAGTCTGGGCGACCCGGTGCGTAAAATCGATTTCGGCGCGGGCTCGGCAACACATAGCGGGGCTTTGGGTTCTGCCTTTACCAGTTATACTTACTCATCGGCAGATTTCCCTACCGATGGCTCGTACACCATTGAAAATACAACAGCAGGCTCGGGTAGCGTATGGTGGTCAACCACCGACCATACCGGCGACAGCGGCGGTTACATGATGGTGGTGAATGCCAGCTTTACCAAAACAGATTATTTTTACAAGGCGCAGATCACCGGTTTATGCCCGGGTACTACCTACGAGTTTTCGGCCTGGGTGGTTAACCTGCTGCGCAGTAATGATATCAGTCCGCCCGATCTTACATTTTCGATATTGAAGAACGATGGCAGCGTTATTAAAACGCAAGCTACCGGTACCGTGCCGCGCACCAGCGGTGGTCCGGTTTGGGTACAAAAAGGTTTTTATTTCACCATGCCTAATGATGTGGCCGACATTACCATTCAGATCACCAACAATAGTAATGGCGGTGCCCCGGCTAACGATTTGGGTTTGGATGATATTACCTTCAGGCCCTGCGGCCCGGTGATGCAGGCCAGTTTCAGCAATACATCGGCAGTAACTACCTTGGCGGCATGCGCCAATACCAACCAAACATATACTTTAAGCGCCGATGTATCTACCGGTTACATTAACCCGGCTTACCAATGGCAGGTGAACAGCGGCAGTGGTTATACCGATATTCCCGGTGCTACAGCTAAAACGTACACGGTGAAATTTGAACCCGCCATAGCCGGAATCTACCGGTATCGTTTGGCCAGTGCCGAGGCCACCAATATCGGTTCGGCAAGTTGCCAGGTGGTATCTAACGAACTTACGCTGAATATTGAGGTAGCGCCCGAATCTGTAGCCACGGTAAGTTCACCGGTTTGCGAAGGCAGTCCGCTAACGTTAAGCGCATCCAGCGGGACTACTTATGCCTGGACGGGGCCTAATGGCTTTACATCAGCCCTGCAAAACCCCACCATACAGCAGGCTACTACCGCCAACTCCGGCGATTATGAGGTTACGGTAACATCATCCAGCGGTTGTAAATCAACAGCACAGGTGAGCGTGCTTGTAAACCCCTCTGTTACGGCTGTTTTAAGTGGCGATGCTACCATTTGCGAGGGCGATAACACGCCGTTGAGCGCGTCGGGAGGTACATCGTATTTGTGGTCGCCGGTAACGGGTTTGTCGGACGCTACGGTGGCGAATCCCACTGCCAATCCTACAGATAATACCACCTATACCGTTATGGTAAGCAATAGTTCGGGCTGCAGTGCTACGGGTACCGTAACCGTGAACGTATTGAAAAAGGCAGGCGCGCAGGCCGGAGCCGACCTTGAAATGATGGAAGGCCAATCCGTTACCCTAAACGGTAAAGCAACGGGTACCAACGTCACCTGGTTTTGGACACCCGCCACCTACCTCAGCAGCACCACGGCGCTTAACCCGGTTGCTGATCCGCAAAGCGATATTACCTACACCCTGCACGTAATATCTGCCGATGGCTGCGGTATCGCTACCGACGATGTGAATGTGCGCGTTTATAAAAAAGTGATCGTCCCCAATACATTTAGCCCCAATGGCGATGGCGTTAACGATACCTGGACAGTTACCGCGCTGGATACCTACCCGGCATCACAAACCCGCATATTTAACCGTTACGGGCAGATGCTTTTTAACAGCACAGGCTACACCAAAGCCTGGGATGGCAGATACATGGGGCAACCCGTACCTGCTGGCACTTATTATTATGTGATAGATGTTAAACCCGGTGAAAAGCTTTCGGGCTGGGTGCTGGTTGTGCGGTAGGTGCCAAAGGTGTTCGAGAGAATTTAAAAGCTGATCAATATTGACTCACCCCGACATTGCTTCGCTCGTCGCCCCTCTCTACGCAAGCGTAACGAGGGGCTTTTTATTTTTATTTAATCCTGCCCTCTTTGCGCTTGCTTGCGCGCAGGTCCAGCGAAGCGTAGACCGGGTGAGTTAACTATGCGGTTTGCTTTTGTCGTTGAGCCTGACCAAGTAAGGATAAAGCGCAAAATTTCCGCTCTTTTCTCCCGAATATAAGGGGATAATCGAACAATGATATCCACCTATTTTCGTTATTTGCAATACCAATACATGAAAACAGCCTTTTTACCCATAGTTAACCGGGAATCTACAATACTCATATTAGGCACCATGCCCGGCGAGCGTTCGCTCAGGCTGCAACAGTATTACGGGCATGCGGGCAATCACTTTTGGAAGATCATGTTTGCGCTGTTGCAGGTGCTCTTCACTACCGACTACAGCGTTAAAACCCGGCTATTGTTAGATCACCACATTGCCCTTTGGGATGTACTGCAAAACTGCGAATGCATAGGCAGCGCCGACAGCAATATCAAAAATGAAGTGCCTAACGATTTTGAAGCCTTTCACAAGCAATACCCCAATATAAAACGCGTCTTTTTTGCCAGCACAGCCGCCGAACAATTTTATAACAAACACGCTTTAAAACAAACCGGTATCACCTACCATAGGCTACCCTCGCCAAGCGGTGCCAACACATGGAAAACGTTTGATGAAAAGCTGGATGAATGGAAGGTGATATTGCAGTATTTGTGAATCTAAAGCAAGTGGTAGATCGGGAGGGTAATTGTAAAACTCAATTATCTGAATAAATAGCTAATGTTTAATTAAGACCTTTTATAAGATTTATATCGCATTTTTTGAGTGTCAGATAATCGATAGCTTCTTTGAAAAATTTCCGTGAGTTTACACCGTTTAAATAAAGTAATTTCCCTTCTTTTATAACTTTAAAAGTTCCATATTCCATGTGAGGTTGAATTTTGGGGTCAAAAAGTTTTGACTCATCCATGAATTTTTTAAGAGTTATGTATGATCGTTCATCGGTTACAATCATACTTTGAAACCATATTTCCTTTTTGGATAAAGATATATCTAATCTCTTTGTACTAATATACCGAGGTGGAATGGGCTTTTCCTCTGTACCTATGTGTTCAAAAAGTATATACTTAGGCTTATCCATATTTTCGTTGTTGCAATTAATAAACGAAAGCAATGTGGATAATAAAATTACTGCTGTTTTTATATACATGATGTTGGATATGCCCATTGTTTAGGTAAACTATATTAAAGTCAGTAAATTACATTATTATTTTTTTTCATTCAATAACGCGTTGAGTTTATTGAACATTTTGATCCAGCTTTGATAAGCTCCGGTTTTCTTAGCCTCTTCCTCTAAAACAGTTTGGTGTATGGTTACCTTGGTTTGATTGCCGTAAGGCTCGAAAGTAACTGTTGTTATCAGTTCTTCGGGCCAGTCTTCGGGTTTGCCTGCTTTAAGGGAGGTAACAGCTTGTCCGCTCGCATCAGAAAGCGCCATGGTGAAAACCAATTTTTGAGGCGGTAAAACTTCGAGGTAGGTACCGGTGATCCAGCAGTCGCCATGTACCGGGTCGTGGATGCAGGAATGAAATGTTCCACCCTGCGTGGTATCAATGGCTTTAAATTCAATAGTGCAGCCATCGGGGGCGTACCAGTGTTTTAATTGTTCGGCATCCGTCCACGCGCGAAATACAATTGCCTGTGGCGCATCAAATAGGTGGCTGATAAGAAGTTCTTTTTTGCTTGAATCCATGATATTTATTGCTTTGTGTCTTTAAGAAATTGATCCAGTTTTTCGAAACGCTGGTTCCACACCTTGCGCGATGCCTGAACCCAGTCGATCACCTCATCCAGTTGGTTTAGCCGGGCTTCGCAAAACTGCTCCCTGCCTTTTTGAGTTATCGAGATCATGCCGCATTCGCTCAAAACCTTAATATGTTTGGCGATACCTTGCCGGGTCATGCCAAAATCCTCAACTATTTGGCCTATGTTTAATGGCCCCTGTGATAGCTTTTGAATGATCATTCTGCGGGTAGGGTCGGCAATTGCCTGGAAAACATCTCTTCTCTCAATCATAATACAACCATTTGGTTGCTCAAACATAATGCAACTATTTGGTTGTGCAAATTTTTTGTGAAGTTTTTTAGAGGGATTGTTGGTTTATATCGAAATGCTGTTGCATGATAAAGCGCCGGTTATGAAAGTAGTGCTAAATTCAATATATCTTTGTGAAATATATGAAGTGGATAACCCGTCATCGCCCTAAAATTGATCGTATTGCCTGCCCGTGGCTTATAAAAAGATTTATTGATAAGGATGCGGAGATATTTTTTGAACCTTTTGATAAGGTTATGGAAAAGGCTGCCGAACTGGGCGCCATTCCGTTCGACATGCCTGATGTAGAATATACCCATTATGCAGATCAGTGTACTTTTGATTATTTTCTGAAAAAGCATCGCCTCAAAGATGCCGCGCTTGACCGTATAGCCGCCATTGTTAGGGGAGCCGATACCGATCATCATGAAATTGCTGCACAGTCGGCCGGGCTCGAAGCCATTTTTTCGGGTTTAGCTTATAACATTAAGAGTGATAAAGAACTGCTGCAATTAGGGATGGTTATTTACGATGGTTTGTACAGCTGGGCAACCCATTTGTACAAATTAAAGCATACACAGGCAGGGCCGGCAGAGCAATTACTGTTAGAAGTGTATCATAAATACCTTAAAGAATCCGGGTTGAAAAAAGCACCTGAATGGGCAAAGGAGCTTAAAAACATGATTCAGGATCAAATGGATACTAATTTGAGTTTAAGTTTGCAGCAGGCCTCTGATGAGCTGGATATTAACCCAACGTATCTATCGCGCGAGTTCTCTAAGTACTTCGATAACCTTTCCTTTGGCGACTATATACGTAAGATGAGGATTGAAAAAGCGATCAGCTTTATGACTAATACCGACTATTCATTAACCGAGATCGCTTACCTCACAGGCTTTTCAGATCAAAGCCATTTTAACCGCATATTTAAAAAGCAAACCGGTCAAAATCCATCCGCATATAAAAAAAGTCTCCTCAAAAGTAAAAAGGATACAAGTAGATAAATCCGTACAATTTTTCAGTTTCGGCATTAGGTAGTATTGCAGGCATAACAGCAATATGCCATGCACCCAAACACACAATTTTTTAAACTGCTCAAATTAAGCGGGCTAAAAGGCTATCTACTTTTCTTTATATTATTTAGCACTACGGTAAAAATCGCCCACGGCCAGCAACCGGCATCGTACCCGAGAGTTACCGGATATTTTAGCGTGCTCAACCCAATTGGCACTTTAACGCAGCGGAGCTTTCACAGCAACTTTGGCGACGTATACAACATTGGCTTCCCCTTTGGTATGAACATTATAAAAAGTGACAGGTTCGGTATTAGTTTTGAGGTGGCGCCAACCATCCGGACGGAAAAAAACATCTCAAAGGTTAGCACAATATTATTCCACCCCGGGGCTATGTTTCGCTTTAAGCACGGGTTTACTTTTATAGGCAGAATGGCATTTGAAAGTAACGGGCGCTTTGGTTTTACGCCTGTATTTAATCAGGTGATAAAGAAAGGAAAAGATGCCAGTCTGTTTGTATCAGTACCGTTTCCGGTGAGGTTTGGTAATGATCTTCCTGCTTCACTAAGTACCGGGTTACAGTTAGGTGTCAGCTTTTGACCCTCATAAACCCGCTTTAATTAAACGTTTGCCTAAACTCCAGCGGTGAGGTATTGGTTTTCTTTTTGAACAATTTATTGAACGATTGCGGATATTCAAAACCCAGCTGATAGGCAATTTCGGCAACGGAAAGGCTGGTTATTGAAAGATATTCTTTGGCTTTATCAATCAGTTTGTCCTGAATGTGCTGCTGGGCACTTTGGCCGGTAAGCGAACGCAACAGATCGCTTAGGTAATGGGGCGAAAGATTGAGCTGATTGGCCAGGAGTTCAACCGTAGGTGGGCCACTTCTCAGTGTTTCTTTATTATCGAAATAATCAGCTAATAAATTCTCCATTTTGGTGAGCACATCATGGTTTACGGCTTTGCGGGTAATAAATTGCCGTTCGTAAAAACGATTGCTGTAGTTTAATAACAGGTCTATCTGTGAGAGGATGATATCCTGTGTGTGGCGATCAATGTATTGGTATTCGTCGGCGATTTTCTGAAATATTTCGGCAACGTTCTTCTCTTCCTTTTCCGAAAGGTGCAGCGCTTCGTTTACAGCATAAGAAAAGAACCCGTAGCCTTTTATAGTGGTGGCAAGCGGGTGTTTGTACAGAAAATCAGGATGAAACATCAAGGCATATCCCACCCCAAAATCGGGCCCCAATACATCAATATGCGGTGCATCAAGCGCTTGTACCTGTTTGGGTGCAACAAAGGTCATGAGACCTTTATCAAAATCATAATACTGCTGCCCGTATTTTACTTTCCCCATAATGCCCCTCTTAAGCGATACGCAATAGAAGTTGAGCGAGAACTGGTTCCAGATATCGTTATCAGCAAAGTTCATATCCGAAACCCGCACTACACTTACCAGCGGGTGCAAAGGCTCGGGTAAGGATACCAAACGATGAAATTCGGTTATGGAATTGATGATCTTCATGTGCTTACTTGTTTTACAAACTTACAACAGGCAAAGTAGTTTTGCCTACGCTGCCTGTTGTTTTAATTATTAGCCTATTATTTGCGTTCTTATCTCTTTTCTAAAATCTTCGGTACCAATTTCCAGTCGCCTTTTGTATAAAGCGTTCGCGTCTTCACCGGCTACGTAGCGCACCTGGTCTTTGCCATCAGTAGCGGCTTCATACACTATTTCGGCAATATATTCGGCAGTGGAGGCCGATTCCATCATCGTATCCATTACCCCGAATAACTTGTCCTGTAATTCTTGGTATGCGGGATGCGTACCCTGATCAAGCGACCTGCTGATAAAGTCGGTAACGATACCACCCGGCGCGATAGTTTTGATGCCGATATTGTGCAAGCCCAGTTCAAACGACATTCCTTCCGACCAGCCTTCTATAGCGAATTTGGCCGCGTGATAAATAGAGTTCAGCGGGAAAGTGAACAGGCCGCCGATAGAGGTAGTGCTGATAAATAAACCGCTTTTCTTTTCCCTGAAGTTAGGGATAAACTCTTTGGTAACACGCAAAACGCCTAATAAATTGGTGTTTATCTGTTTTACAATTTGCTCGTCGCTAAGGGCTTCCAATGCGCCAACAAGTCCGTAGCCCGCGTTGTTGAATACCACATCAATAGTGTGTAAGGAAATGGCTTTTGCTGCAGTAGTTTTAATTTGTTCGGTATTGGTAACGTCGAGCGGTAAAAGTGTAACATTTTCCAGTTGGGTAAGTTCTTTTTCTTTTTCCGGATCGCGCATGGTAGCGATAACATTCCAGCCTTTTGCCTGAAATAATTTGGCGGTCGCTTTTCCTAAACCTGTAGATGCTCCTGTTATAAATATTGTCTTTTGCATTTTCTTGTTGTTTTAAATTAACAGTACAAAGATGAAGCAAGTACCGTAGCGCGGTGTTTCCAAACCGTATTTAGTTGTGTCCAAATTGTGGGTGATTAGAATACCGGGTATTCTAATCCTTTAGTCCGTAAACAAAATATTACAAGCTTTTAAAGGCAGTAACAATACGCTATTGATCTATATTTACCTGTATGAACAGTAAATGGATCTGGCTTGTTTTTAGCATTTTGCCATGTATTACCCTGGCGCAAAATAAGGTACAAAAGCCGGCTTACAACATCGTGTGGGATCAATCAACCTTAAAACAAGTTGCTCCCTTAGCTGATAATGGAGGCGCTAATTATGGCCGCATGATACAACTGTACAACGGCGACCTGCTTTGTATTTACGAAAGCCGGGGTGGGGTAGAGTGCAGTACCAGTAAAGACTTGGGTAAAACATGGCTTGCACCTGTAGTGATTGCCGTGAGGGCAGAGGGCATTAATATGGCCGTGCCCGAAATACTGGAGCTAAAAGACCATTCGTTGCTGGCATCATACAACCCGCGCCCTTATAAGGTGAAGGGCGTTACCGATACTACCAAGCACTTTGGCATCCGTACCAAAAAAAGTTACGATGGTGGTAAAACCTGGCAGGATGAACGCCTGATCTATGAAGCCGGTGCCGAATTTGAGAACGGTTGCTGGGAACCCGCGCAAATACAGCTACCATCGGGCGAGGTGCAGTTATACTTTTCGGATGAAGGTGTTTACAGGAAATCAAATGAGCAAAATATCTCCATATTCCGTTCGGCAGATAATGGCTTAACGTGGACTGAGAAACCCGAAATAGCTTCCTTTCGGCCCCGTCACCGTGATGGCATGCCGGTACCCATCATTTTGAAGGGTGAAAAAACGATTGCGTTTTCGATAGAAGATAACGCTGTTGGGCAATTCAAGCCGTCCATCATCCGCAATACCTTTAAGCAAAACTGGAAGAAATCCGTAGATGCAAATGATGCCGAACGTAATTACGCGCTTGCTGTACCATTGCCCGATAGCGTTTACGCGGGCGCACCATATTTGCGCCAATTACATAACGGACAAACCATTCTCGCCTACCAAAGCACCCAGGGCCGCGGGCATAATTGGGAACAGGCCTGCATGCAGATAGCCGTAGGCGATAGCAAAGCGATGAACTTTCAGCAGGTAACTACACCGTTCAGTGTACCCAATGATAAGCATGGGCTATGGAACTCGTTATGCGTACTTAATGATGATACGGTAATAGCGCTTACATCAACCAATGCGTATGGCAACCGTAACGCGGTATGGATGATAAAGGGCAGACTGGTTAAAAAATAATGCTGTAATGAGGCGGTGCATTTTCAAACAATAATGGCCTATTGTTATTATATTTAGGCCAACAATCAACCCGCATGAAAAGACGTACGCTCACCATTATTTCTATCGTAGTAATACTGCTTGTAGTTGGCTTTGGCTATTACCGCTATTATTTTGTATTTGGCGATGGCACCAAGGCCGGCGCCATGAATTACTTTGTGCACAAAGGCTACATCTTTAAAACCTACGAAGGCAGGTTGATACAAAGCGGTATACGCTCGCAGGTGCAGGGCTCCATACAATCAAACGAATTCATGTTTTCGGTTACCGACCCCAAAGTAGCCCAGGTACTCAACAGCAGCGCAGGGGCCTTTATAGAAGTGCACTACAAAGAATACCTGCATGCCCTGCCATGGCGCGGTGTAAGCGAATTTGTGGTAGATAGCGTAATATCGGTACAAAAGGTAAGTCCGGCTTTACCGTAGGGAAGTCAAAATTAAAAAGTTAAAATTCAAAAAAGGGATGTGACCTTTAAGCAGGGAGTTCTTTGCTGCGTTCTATGGCCTTATCTTGTACCTTACTTAAAAATATCACCATACAAATAGCGCCTATCATGGCGTAAAGCATGTCCGACTGGGTATCCCAAACATATCCCTGCGTACCTAAAAATGAATCGCCGGATTGACCCGATAGTAAGGATACACCCCATTCCAGAAACTCGTATAGTACACTAATTGTAGTACACACGCATATGGTTAAAAACGCCATCCATGCTTTGCTTTGTATCACCTTGCCGCGTACAAATATCTCACGTGTTATCATGGCCGGTACAAAGCCCTGTGTAAAGTGACCTACTTTATCGTAATTATTACGGCTTTGGTGAAAAACGTCTCTTATCCAATCAAACAGCGGCACTTCGGCATAGGTATAATGCCCGCCGGTAAATAAAATATAGCTATGTACCAGTATCATGGTATAGGTGAGCATGGTGAACCGGAAACGTTTAAAGGTAAGCGCCGGTGCCACTAAGCCAATAATAGCCGGAAAAACTTCCAGCAGCCAGGTGAAATAATCGTGCGGGTTTATACCCGATACAATGAGCCCTGCAAAGAAAAGTATGATAAGGATATAGTACTTCTTCATGCCACAATATGGGCATTAAAGTTGGATTATTAATAGCAGCAATACGGCATAAGCAGGTCGATTGTCATCCTAACCCTACCCAGTATGACTTTTTTGAATTTTGACTTTTAACTTTTGAATTTCAAACTACAGTGCCTTCTCCAGTTTCCCCTTTTCGTTGGCGGCTATCAGTTTTTCCATTCGTTTGGAGAGGAGCACCATATTGTCATCATCATTGGCATAGGCCAAAACCTGTTTCATGGCCTCAACGGATATTTTGTCTTCGTTTTTTTCGTTAGGGTTTTGCAGGGTGAAACGGGTAAGGGCTGCCATATAAAGGTCTTTCAGGTCGAAATCGCCTTCAAAGTTATCCAGAATGTCTTCGTCTATCATAAAGGTATAGGTAGGCGTGGCCTCCATCCATTTATTTAAAAATACACCGGCACGTAAGCGGCTGTTATCGTCGCGTATCAATGGTGTTTTAAAAAGGAAATCGGCAACTTTTAGGGCTACACTATCGGCATCAATAGCACCTTCTGCGGTTTCGAGGTTATATTTATCAAGGCGGGGCAGTACCTGCGCTATGGTTTGATATGATGTAAATGCGATCAGCAGTGCTGCAAAAAGGAGCTTTTTCATACCGGTTTTATTTTAATATAAAATTACATGTTTTTAGACGCTTTTCAACTCAAATGGTTTAGTTCTGTCGGCCAAAAATTAAACAAATATTTTGCACAAAAGTTGGCGTATAATATCTCCCGTTTTCTACTTTATACTGTGCCAATTTAATTTTTGCTAATTTGCCCGCTGTATAAACAGAAACGGAACATATAGGTATGGGAGTAGTATTGCATAAATTCAGGGATCACGAGGTGAGCGCGAAAACAGAAACACTGATACTCGGTACTTTTAATCCGGATATCCCGGGCGGTCCTGATTTTTTTTATGGCAGGGCACGTAATTTCCTGTGGCACCTACTGCCCGAATGTTTTAATGAGCCCGTACTAAAAGAGGCATCGCTCGCAGAAAAGCAGGTGTTTATGGCCAGGCACAAAATTGATTTTGCCGACCTGATACACGCCCTTGATGTACCCGATGGTGAAGAAACCAATATTGACGATGATTTTATTGACAGCCACGTGCAGCAATGGAAAGATATTGTAAGCCTTATGGATACTCTGCCCAATTTAAAAGCGATATACTTTACCCGCAAAACATTTAACGGTATCCCCAATATGCGTGTGCAGGTCAACGCGATAGCGGCACACTGCAAGCAAAAGAACATCCGGATCTGCAAGCTTGAAACCCCGGCACGCTTTTTCAGCCCCGAAAAGCAACAGCAGTGGAACGATACGATTGTTTTGAAAAAGACTTGCCTCAGGCCGTGAGGGATAGAAGCAAGAGATAAGAGTCAGGAATCAGGAAGCTTCAGAAAATTAGATCATCTTAAAAAGATGATGCCGACACTTGGCTCCGGCCGAGTGTCGGCTATCCCGCAGCGTCCCGCCGCAGTTTTATACCAACTATGTTTTACGAACGGCCGGAGGCCGGGTAATAACTGACACTTGGCCGGAGCCAAGCGTCGGCAAAAATACTTTTTGCTTTCAGCTTTCTGCTTTTACCTTTAACCTTTCCCCTTTTACCTTTCAGCTAAAACTACCAAAAGCGCACATAAATAACCGATAGCAGCAGCAATATAATAGCGATACCAATTATTGATGAACCTTTCAGTTTAAACATACCGGCGTCAACCTGTATGGTTTTAACCTGTGCCTGCGGTCGGGCTAAACTGATGCCTATCATCACAAAAAAGGTAAGTAAGAACGACCAGCTCAATGATATAAAGAATGGGATTTCCATTTCCCCGGCAGGGTTTTTAAAGGCGGTGTACAACCATGTTTCGCTACCCAGTACGCTTACGGCAAACTTATTAAAGAATACCGAAGCCACTAAGCCGGTAATAATACCAATAACGGCGGCTTCGCCCGTAGTGCGTTTCCAAAACATACCCAATAAAAAGGTAGCCAGCACACCCGGACTAACAAAGCTCGAATATTTTTGCACGAAGGTGTAACCACCGGACCGGCCTATGCCCAAAGTATCGTTCCAGGTAAGTATAACTGAGATCAGTAAACTCGCTATAATGACTATCCTGCCCATCCATACCATTTTACGTTCTGGGGCTTGTACGTTCAGGTATTTTTTGTAAACATCCAACGTGAAAATGGTAGCTATACTATTCACTTTACCCGCTAATGATGCCACGATAGCAGCCGTTAATACTGCCAGCGAAAGTCCTTTCAAGCCCGATGGAAGGAAAGATAATATGGCCGAATAAGCGCCGTCTTTACCGTTGGCAAGTTGTGGCAGGTGTCCGTTTTTATATAATACGAAGGCCACAATACCCGGCAGCATTACAATTACAGGCATCAGTATTTTTAAAAAACTGGCGAATAAAATACCGGTACGCGCGGTATGGATATTGGCACCTAACGCACGCTGTGTTATGTACTGGTTACAACCCCAATAGTTGAGGTTGCTTATCCACTGACCGCCTGCATACATGGCAAAACCGGGCAGTATAAGGTACTTGCTTATGGTTTCCATAGAGGCGCCCGGCGCGGGTTTTTTAAAAATGAGATGGAAGTGATCAGGCGCGTCTTTCAGCAGCATTTTGAAACCCATGAACGCGTTGCTGCCAAAGCCGAACTTATCGCTCACAATGGTAAGCGACAGGTAGGTAATTGCCAGTCCGCCGATGATGAGCACTGCTACTTGTATCACATCGGTATAGCCAACCACCTGCATCCCGCCCAACGCTATGATCACCCCGAAAATGGCCAGCGCGATCAGGATCTCGTGGAAGTATTGCCCGCCAAGTAAACTGTTAATAGCCAGCGCGCCAAGATATAGTATAGCCGTAAGGTTGATAAACACATACAGGAACAGCCAAAAGATAGACATTACCAATGCTACGCCGCTGTTATACCTGTCTTGCAGGAACTGCGGCATGGTGTAGATGCGGTTTTTGATATACACCGGCATAAAAAAAACCGCCACAATAATAAGCGCGGCCGCGCCAACCCACTCGTAAATAGCCACCGCTATACCGGCAAAGAAGCCGTCGCCGCTCATGCCGATGAATTGCTCGGCCGAAATATTTGACGCGATGATAGATGCGCCGATGGCCCACCACGTTAACGACCCTTCGGCCAAAAAGAAGCTGTGCGAACTTGAATTGGTTTCCGCCTTTTTGCGGCGGTACACCATGTAGCCATAAACAGCCACTATAATAAAGTAAACGAAGAACACCAAAAGGTCGGCCCAGGAAATAGCGCGCATATTAAAAATTGAATTGTGAGATAATTGACAATACAACCGGCAAAAGCCATCGGTTAAATAACCGACTATATTAAGCAAATTCTTCGGGATACGAAATTATATGTGTTGTAAGTTTTAAACCCAACCAGGCAAATACTGCCGACACACCTGCCTGGTTGGGTTATACCGATGAACAGAATTGTTAAATTACTTTAAACACCTGACCGGTTTGTGCACCTAATACACTTTTAATATAGGCTTGCGTAACCCTATTCATTGAAACAGGTATGTGCCCCGGAAAAAATGGGAAATATACAGGAGACTCTTCTACCACTCCGGGTGCTACGGCATTAATGCGTACCCCGTTCTCCAACTCAATAGCAGCACCATGTACAAAACCATTGATGGCGCCATTCATGGTACTTAAATTGGCGCCCAGCAATACCGGGTCTTCAGCCAGTGAGCCAGAGGTTAGCGTAAACGAGCCTTTAGAATTAATATAATGCTGGCCTATAAGTACCAGGTTTACCTGTCCCATCAATTTACTGTTTACACCAACTTTAAAATCGGCATCAGTCATACCGGATAAAGGGCCAAAGTGACCATCGCCGCTTACGCAAACCAAGGCATCAAATTCCCTGGCGTGCTTGTAGAAGTTTTCTATCGATTCGGGCGATGAGATATCTACCTGCAAATCGCCGCTTTTTGAACCTGCCTTTAATATCTCATGATCTTTCTGTAAGGCGGCGCTTACATGTTTTCCAATAGTGCCTGTAGCACCTACAATAATAATTTTCATAACAGCTTTTTTTGACAATATTAGTTCAATACTTTACTTTTGTCAAGTAATGGCACAATTGTCAAGTATTGACACTTTTGTCACTAATATTGAATGTCAATATGTTAGATAATCAGATAATTGAAAAAAAAGACATACCGGTTTGCGATTGCCCCATAACAGCGGCGATTGGCATAGTAGGAGGTAAGTGGAAACCAGTTATTATCTGGTTGCTGATCACCGGGCCGAAACGGTTTGGGGAACTGCATAAAACAATTCCGGGCATAGCGTTAAAGGTATTATCGCGGCATTTAAAAGAGCTGGAAGCCGATGGTATTATAAATCGTAAAGTATATGCGGTTGTGCCACCAAAGGTTGAATATACCTTAACTGAAAAAGGCCGTTCGCTTAATGATATAATGAATTTGCTGGCAGAGTGGGGCAGGAAGAATATTTTATAAGCCGCCCGGCAAGTTGTTGCACCGGACGGCATAATTTATTTTACTGATTAGTGGAGACGTCTATCTTTTTCAGGGTAAACTTTTCCATTATCGGTTCAGTAAGTTGGTTGTTTATATATTAAATGAAGTGATATAAAAATACCACATCGCCAGTATAGGCGGGTTTAGTTTGATCTTTAATATTAAGGGTAGCTTCAATTACCACTTTGGTAGTGCCCCTTAAGTTAGCGATAGATTTTAGTTTAGCCTTTAACTGCACCTCATTATTTACCAATACAGCCTGGCCAAACTTGAAAGACTCGATGCCGTAATTGATCTCCATTTTAATATTACGTACGTCAGCTATCTGTTTCCACAAGTATGGTATCAATGCTAATGTTAAATAGCCGTGCGCGATGGTTGACTTGAACGGGCCTTCGGTTTTTGCCTTTTCTTCATCTACATGTATCCATTGATGGTCTAAGGTAGCGTCGGCAAACTTGTTAATTTGCTCCTGGTCTATCGTGTGCCATTGAGAAAAACCCATATCTTTCCCTAAATGCGCGGCGTATTCTTCGTAATTATTGATTGTCAGCATTCGTTATTATTTGTGGAGAAAGATAGTAACTATTATTTATGATAGATAATATTAGTTTTATGTGATGGGATAAACCAGCATTTCGCAAATTGGTTTTGATGTTTCTTGCGAAAATACGAACGTTTTTGTTCTGCTACTAAACAAGCATTTCTTTCGAAGTATATTATCTGTAGGGCTAATTTTTACAGATTTTACATTTTTATTTACATAATTCTTAACCAAAACTCTGATACTAAATTATACGTTTGCGGTCATTACCGGTATTATAAATCAGATAATGATAATCTGTTTTTAACCTGAAACCTAATTGTATCATGAAGGAAATTGCGTTTATTCATTTATGGAAATATTTAAAACTACCTGTATGTTTACTGATAGTATGTTGTAATACTAATAGCGGTAAAGAACCGGCCGATACCACAAGCAATACCAATCTAATACAAAAGGGAAATGGCGCTGCATTTTTAGAAAATACCTTAACAAATCGCTCAATTAAAAACATCCGTGTTATTTACCAGGATTCGGAGGGGAACTATTGGTTTGGTTCAGATGGCTATGGTGTTTATAAATACGATGGAAAAAAAATAATCCAGTACACTCATCAGGATGGCTTGACAGGTAATCAGGTGCAATCCATACAGCAGGATAAAGCCGGAAACCTATGGTTTGGTACAGGTGGGTACGAAGTATCCAGATTTGATGGCAAGTACTTCAAAACATTCACATCTAATGATAAGCTGCAGTTTACAAGTCATCTTACCAGTGTTTGGCAATTAAAACCCGATGATCTTTGGTTTGGCGCAGGCGCGGGTGCATACCGTTACAGTGATAGCACTTTTACTTACCTGCCGTTTCCTGAAACGGTTGCTGCCGGCTTATCGCCCGAACAGTTGAGTGCCTATGCGGTATATTATACTTTTAAAGATAGCAAGGGGAATGTTTGGTTTGGTACGCAAACCAAAGGTGTTTGCCGCTTTAACGGAAAAACTTTTACCTGGTTTACCGATAAAGGGTTATCCGGACCGGCTGTACGGGCTATATATGAAGATAAACACGGAAACCTTTGGTTTGGTAACAATGGTTATGGTTTATTCAAATATGATGGGAAAACATTAGTGAACTTTACAGCGCAACATAAATTAGGAAACCCTGAGTTTATGAAAAAAGGGAGTTTATCAGTCAAATCCAATCCCGGAACAATGGCGCGAGTTTGGACAATTGCCGAAGATAAAACAGGCAATTTGTGGATAGGGACTATAGATGCAGGTGTATGGCGATTTGACGGAAAGAATTTAACTAATTACACAGTAAAAGATGGTCTTCCGAGTGATGTTGTCAATACTATTTTTAAAGATAAACTGGGCCGCTTATGGTTTGGTACAGAAGGAACAGGACTGGTAACCTTCAATGGTACATCTTTCAAATTGGAACTTTAAAAGCTATACTCAAGTTGTTGAATGCCGCAATATTATTTGCCTTATATTAAAGCTTAATTCAAAAGTTTATCTATCATTTTTAACAGTTTTCTGTTATCGAAAGGCTTTGCGAGGTATCCATCGTTTCCAAAATGCCCTAAAGCAATTGCCTCTTTATGATAGGCTGTCATTAAAATAACCGGAATATGCGCAAGCGATGGTGTGTTTTTAATTGTTTTACAAATCATTCCGCCATTCATGCCTGGCAAGGCATAATCTGTAAGTACCAGATCCGGCTGGCTTTCTGCAAGGGTTTTCAGGATATTGTTTGTTCCGGCTATTCCAATATATTCAATTTGTTTAAAAGCTAATAGTTTACCGATAGAATCCAGCATAGCCGGGTCGTCTTCGATAACAAGTATGTTCTTTTTCATAATGATTGTTGGTGTATGCGATATACGTTATACAATATTGATACCGATTTCTTTCAACAGCGCTTTTTGCATAGATGATGAATAATTTGAACGAATTAAACGTTTTGGGCAATAAAACATTGATTTTATTGTAGAAAAAATACCCCATAATTATAGAAGAAGCAAAAGTTAGTGGTTGCTTAAAACAATACATTTTACTTGTTGTATTAATAAACGGTAAATCTGTTACTTATGAAAAAAGTAATGTCAAGGAAAACTATATGTTTTTTAACCTTGCTGACCAGCTTTTATATTTTTTTGCCGCAGCGTTTGCATTGTAGTGATTTTGTTCCGGGTGTTAAAAAGGAGCAACTTTTTATAACCGGGCAGGTTAGCCGGCAAGTAACAACAGGCTATTTGCAACTTATGCGCGAAGTAACAAAACCGGATTATCATAAAATATTGACGCCGTTTATTAACAAACTCAATACAAAAGATGTTTCGGGAGGCAGTGGCGAACCATTATACAGCATTGCCGAATTTGCAGACGATCATCATATCCCTTATATAATGAGTATAGATTGGAAAGCGGATATTTCAACCCTCAAATGGCGTATTTCTGTCGCCTTGAAAAAAAATTACAATGTGGCTTTTCAGCTGCCGGCAACAACAACTTGGCATAATGATGCATCTGTTTCATATGATGGCGTACTGGAACAGTATCAAAAAATATTAAAACTTCATGGTTTTCAGATGGGGTTTATTGATACCGAATCGGATGAATACATGATGCTTGTTTTTCGGGTTTCGCATAAAAACAGGGTAGTGAAGGCAGTAAAAATGATAGGTTACAAATACTACGAAAAATAAAATTGCCATAGTTAATGGCAGCAGTATATAAATACTGTGATAGCTTTATATTATTTATCTTGGCTTTATGGGGCAATTGGTCAACTTCTTTTGGACGATACTTTGCTTTGCACCGGTAGTTTATTATTGGCTTAAAGCGGACGCATTAACCATGTGTTGGTATTTAATTGCCGTTAGTTTTTTAAGTCTGCTTATTCCATCCGGGTGGTTACAACTTAGCCAAAATCCTAAATTTTATGTGAAAGCCGGGGCACGCTTCATTCGTAAGTTTGTACAAAACGGCGATTGGTTTAAAAATGATACGCCGGTAATAAGCAACAGGTTTGGGGCAATGCAATACAAGGCCACTATAATAATGTACGAACGTTTTCATTTTTTATGCCTGGTGTTCTTTATTTTAACAAGTATTTATGCACTTATCCACCAGCAATATGTAATTGCTTTATTGGTGTTTTTGGCAAACATGATATACAATGTTTGCCCCATTATATTGCAGCAGTACAATTTTTCCCGCTTGTTAAATATAGGCAAACGAATGCTGTAAGGCACAATTTATATATCTTGGCAAATAAATGAACACTGTTTTAATACCATCATCCGCATTTGACTTTATTAAACTGCTGAAGGCAAATAACAACCGCGACTGGTTTGCGGCTAATAAAGCTGTTTATCAGCAACAGGCAGCATATATTGCTGGTTTTGCTGATAGCCTTTTACAAGCGATAAATAAGCATGATGTACTCGAAACCACCAGCGGTGCTAAAAGTCTTTATCGCATTTACAGGGATGTGCGTTTTTCTAAAGATAAAACGCCTTTTAGCACTTATTGGGGCGGACGTTACAAAAGGGCAGGTAAACACCGGCGGGGTGGTTATTATTATCATTTGGAGCCGGGTGATAAAAGCTTTATACTTTGTGGCTTTTGGGGCCCAAACGCGCAGGATTTAAAGCTAATTAGGGAAGACATCGCTTTTGATGCCACACCTTTACGAAAAATCATCGGCCAAAAAAACTTTGTTACCGAGTTCGGTCAGCTTCAGGGGGAGCAGCTTAAAACCAGTCCGAAGGGGTATGATAGCACTCATGAAGCAATTGATTTGCTTCGCTATAAACAATATTTGGTGATGCGCAGATTTACTGACAGCGAAGTACTGTCGGATAACTTTCTGCAATTAGCAGATCAATCTGTGCAACACATGCGCCCTTTTCTCAATTATATGAGCGAGGTTCTCACAGTTGATGCAAATGGCCTGCATATAGCCTAATTACTCATTCACACTTATAGCTATAAGTATGAATGAGTAATGTTAAAAGGATTATAAATTATTGGAATGACACTGTTTTAACGGATTGCATATTGCCGCTTATCAATACCATTTTACCATCGCTGTTATTAAAAAATTGCGGGTAAAGCGTGTAAGTGCTAACTACAACATCAAGTTGTTTTGCAAAGTTTACAGGTGTTTCCATCAAACCGTCGTTTGTTATCAAAACCGCGACCGGCAATTTAGTGTAACGGCGAAACTTATCATCAATATACTTGCCATACTCATCATTGTAAATGAGCGCCAGTTTGTTGTTCATTATACCTGATGCTATTGCCAAATCCTGATCGTACTCGTGGCCAACCCATTTACGCGACATAAATATGTCGAATTTTTTAACAAAAGCGGCGCTAAAGCCGGTAACGCCTACATCGTTGTGCTGGTAGTTATAAACATCATCAAGCGCAGCTGCAGATAAGGCATTGCCTTTAAATTGTTCCTTTTCTTCTTTAAATTGTTCACCAATCAAATAAAATGTATCACCGTTGAAAATTATATTAATGGCTGTCATATTGGTCACCGGTTTTTCAAAGGCAAATATTTTAGGCTCTGCAGGTTTTGCTGTTGTAAAAAGATAAGTGCCTGTAGCCTGAACGTCACCTGCTGTAAAACTTTGTTTTTTTTGCGTATAACCGGCTATAATTAAATCACCATCCGGGTTAACCTTATAAGTATAACTTAGGTTACGCAATTTAGGATCGGGTAATAAAACAGGGATAATTGTTGGTTGGCCATTAATACTGTATTTATAAATCATTGGTAATTTGTACGATTGATCGTAATCTTCAGACAGCAAATAAAGATCACCTTTATCAGAGGCTAAAAAGTCCCATACGCTTATTTCTTTCGTGTTTCCGGCAAAACTAAATTGCCCTTTGCCTGTCTCTTTAAAATTTTCATCAAGCAGGTAATAAGTAAATTGATCGGGGATGTTTTTTTGATGCGGGCTTTGTGCCACAACAGCAATATGTTTATGATCGGGCGATAAAGCCACATACCATTTACCGGGATTAGACATCTTTAAAAAGTCGATAACGCCAATAACCGTTTCAGTATTGCTTATTGTACCGTTATTATCTACAGAACGCACTGAAAATGTATTTTTTAAAGCTGCTTTGCTATGATTTTCAACAAAAACCACAGGCCCGTTGCCGGTTACAATTAATTTATCAACCCCATAAGTATTGTTGAATACGCCCATATTTAACCTAACATCATTAGCTGCAATGATATTACCGGTTTTATCGGCTACAACCATATTGTTGATATTCTCAAAATGCTCGGTGCGGCTTGTTATAAAGTAGTTGGCAGTAGCATTACTGTATGATGAAAATGAAGGGTGTTTTGTAAGTGTGAATGGCTGGCTGTTACTGCCTTGGGTAACCTTTATTTGTGCAGTAGCATGAGTACAAAAAGCTAATGTTACCAGGTATAATAAATATTTCATAATTGATTATTCTTTTAATTGTGTTGTTGTCTGTTTTTAAGTTCGGCAAAAAGCATATCAAATTGCAGCTTGTTACGTCTATCATCGTTGCTGAGGCTCATGCTATTGATCTTATCTAATGATGCTTGCCCGTTTATTACATCGCCAAGTGCTAAATACACCTCCAGCAGGTCGAAATAAATGCCGAGCGTGATGTCTTTATTAATACGAGCCTTTTTATTTAAAAGATCAGATTCTTTTAAAGCAGTGTTCCATATATCGGCAGCCTTTTGCAGTTTGGTACGGGCATTAGCTGCGTCGGTTTGCAATGTCAGTAATCCGGCTGAAGCCTCATTAAATGCAGTTGTAAGGTCGGTATAACCATTGTCGCCATTTTTGATATAATATAAGGTTGCCGCCCGTGATACTTTAGAAAAGGCAAACTTATCATTCAATAAAGTGTTCAGAAATTTCAGGTTATCCTGTAATACCTTTTCTTCATTGGTTTTTATCAGCAGCTCAGTATTTATACGTTTAGGCTGGTCGGTTTCAGCACTTTTATATACTTTATAGCTGTTAAGTTCCGGTGGCGTAAGGCTCAATACCTCCTTGCCGTCGGGCGTAAAAACCTTTACGGCCATAGGGTGCCGATACGAAAATTCGGTGTGGTATAAAGTGGCTTTATAAGTACGGGTGCCGGTGCTGCCGCCAATACTCAGGTTGTCGGTTTGCTGATCCATAGTTCGGGGAACGGTATGGTCATAACCATACATCAAAACCAAAATTTTCAAGGCATTAGCCGGGTTTTTTTCGTACCCCTGCAATTGTACATAGGTATCGGCTATCATTCCGTAATCATAGCTTGATTGTAAAACTGGCTTTGCAACCTCGGTAATGTAAGGCCGAGGTATTACTTCGCGCACCGGTTTGCCACTATTTAACAATGCACCTTCAGTAAGTTTTTTACCTAACGATTTTTTGTTGTATACAGCCAATTCTTTGTCATACCTGTCGTTTGCGGCTTTTAGCAATTTGGGATATTCAGCAGATTCGGTACGATATTTATCCCGGGCTGCCTGTAACGGCTCCTGATACTCTTTTATTAATTGTTGATTACGGGCCTCATAGGCAGGTTCAAACTTAACCTGGTAATTGGTGATGCCCTTTATCGGGACAGATGGAGGTAAATTATAACTGTAATTTACAACTTCAGTTTTTAGCTTTTGAGCAATTGAAGACTGGGCGCAGCATGCAATAAGCAGGGCCAGCATGCCATTAACTATTTTCATTATAAGTATGGGTTTAGGTTTAAAAACACTATTATTTAACTTGTGCTGCCGCCCAGGTGTTGTATTCGTTAATTATGTTTTTAATACCGGTTAGGTTATATCCGCTCTCTTTACGATCTATTTTGCCGGCAATTTCCGCATTATCGCCCACAAGCTTTAAAATATTCTTTTTAAAACTAAAAAGTAACAACGAATTACTTACAGGAGCATCATTGCCCTTTTGCCATACGGGCTGTTCTCCACCGTCAATATAATAGATTAAAGTGTTGATAGCTCCCGGTTTAATGATATACAAAAAATGCAGATCTGCCTTTCCAAAGGCAATATTACCACTGTATGGTACGCTTTTATAACGATCGTTTTCAATTGAATAACCGGCAATATCTTTAGGTTTATATATTTTCCTGGTTCGTTGATCATTGTAATCGGTATAAAAAATACACTCATCCTGGTTACGGGTGTAATTATTGTTTGATACATAACCGGTAAGTATCTGACCATCTGACAATGTGACCGTGCCGGGATGCACGCCGCTTGTAAGAACCGAACGGGTATACTGTGGCTGCTGCGCATGTACCCCTAAAAAAGCTATGCTTAAAAAAAACATAGCAGTTAAAAACTTATTCATGAATTTAAATTAATTAAGTGAGACAAAAATAGAAATAATAATTGGTTGAGCATAAGGTAAATACAGGCAGTTATTAACATCTCATAAGCTTAATATCCGCCTGTAAAGTTTTTAAATTGTGCCAAAAGAGCTATGCCTGTACTCGTAATTTACTGATCACCCAAACTTCCAATGCTTTAATAAAACACGGCCTTCCTTGTAAATAAACCTGATGATATTTTATGTATGTCATCATTATTTAAATACCGCATGCTGTAACTGCAATTAGGGTTGTTAATTAATGTTTAACTTTTGTTATTCATTGGTATTTAAACGTTTTTATTCATTATTTTGTTACCGACTGGAAATTGAGCTTTGCGATAATGCTGTATTCTGTAACCTTACCACATTAAATATTCATGATAAAATTTTTACAACTTACATTTTCATTTATCTTTTTCTTTTTTGCCGGGCGCCTTTTTGGGCAAGCTCCTGTTATCACCTCTTTTAATCCACAAAAGGGCAACGCGGGTAGCGTAGTTACTATCAACGGAAATAACTTTGATAACAGTGCTGCTAAAAATATGGTAATGTTTGGTAGTGTGAAAGCTAAATTGCTTTCTGCAAATAGCGGTAAAATAACTGTTGAGGTACCGGTTGGTGCCGGGAGTAGTAATATTACGGTACTTAATTTAAATAAAGGATTACAAAGTACTGCCTATAAGCCTTTTTATAACACCTTTCCGCTTAAAAATCCGTTGATCGGTTCAAACTTAGAGATTGCTACAAACATAACGTCAGTATCTTCAATATCTACTAACATTGGCGATATCAACAATGACGGAAAGCAAGATCTTATTACGGCAGATTTCAATGCGCAAAAACTGGCTGTTCTTTTGAATGCTGTTAACAGCGCTTCTTTTGATGATGCTTTTAATACCCAATTTGAGATACCGCTGCCGGGTAAACCGCGAAAGGCCATCATACGCGACATGGATGGAGATGGCAAAACAGATATAGTAATCTTTACTGCCGAGGGTAAAATAATTGTTTGCCATAATATTTCCACCGGAGTTAACATTTCGGCTTCATCATTTCAAAATGTATTATTACCTTATAATGCATCTGCTTACAGTTCGGCAATAGGTGATTTAGATAGCGATGGGAAGCCGGATATCATATACCAAGGTAATAATGGTTTATTACAAATATTAAAGAATAGCACACTTCCCGGCGATATATCGGCATCTTCATTTAACTTAAGTGTTGATTATGAAACTAACGGAAAAAGTTATGATCAGCTTGAAATAGCTGATATGAACGGCGATAACAAGCCTGAAGTAATAGCCATTGGCAATGGACAACTGTTTGTTTTTGAAAACCGTATCAGCAACGGGCAATTAGGTGCAGCATCGTTAGTGAGGGTCGATCTTAAATTTGCTGATGCTCCATATCGTTTTGCAGTGACTGATATAGATGGCGATGACAAACCCGAGCTCATTTATTGTGTATATCCTAAAAATGAGCTTTATGTATACAAAAATAACCTGTTAGCAAATGGCGTAATTACTACAGAGGCATTCAATTTAAAAGAGAAGCTTACAATAGGTAATGATACAAGAGGTATTGAAGTAGCCGATTTTGACGGTGATGGAAAAATAGACCTTGCCACGGCCAACAGCGATCAAACTGTGTCCATATTAAAAAATATAGCTGCTACAGATAAGCCAAAGGCAACCTGGTTTGACGATGAAATAAGACTGGGCCTTAAAATGCCGGCTGTGTTTTTAAAAATACAGGATCTTAATAACGATGGTATGCCCGATCTTGTTTTAACAGATGTTTTAACAGGTAATTTACAACTGATACGCTATAAACCTGCAAATGTTCCGTTTGTAAGTTCGTTTTCTCCATTACGGGCCGCCATGGGCAGTACACTTACTATAAAAGGGCGCAACCTGATGGATGGCACCGGGGCTGCGAAAATTTACATTGCAGGCCGCGAAGCCAAAGTAACATCGTTTAACGATACTGTTGTAAAGGCAATAATACCGGCCGGCGCCATCCGCGGGGCAATAACTGTGCTGAATAAAAGTGAGCGTCGTTCAATATCAACTACGGTGCTGTTTAATGCTGTGCTTAAAGTGCCCCGGCAAATCAGCAAACGCGACTTCAGGCTCAAGATAATTAATTCTGAACATAACGTGCGAATGGCCCAGTTTGCCGATTTTGATGGCGATGGGTTTGTAGATATTGTATACGCCGCCGACGAAAACGGGATTGAAATAAGGCGTAATAAAGGGCTTTTAAAACCAATAGATTGTAATACCCTTGAAACACCATACAAAATTGGAAATGGTTTAATGGAGAATTTTCGGCTTAGTGATGTTAATGCCGATGGGCTTACTGATGTACTTATTCCAACACGTATACTTAACGATGCATATGAGTTAACCTGTTTTATTAATGCATCGGTTAAAGGAAAACTGGTGTTTAAGCCGGCACAGATAATTACTATAAAATCGCGTTATTCCGTTGGCAAAGAATTTTACCTGGCCGATATTGACCAAGATGGGCGCAGTGACTATTTTAATGACGGCTTAATGGTTGTTAGAAATGGCCTTACCGAGGTATCTGATCAATTAAGTACCTACAATATGATGAAGTTGCCCGGCAATTTTGCTTCATCACAACTGGCAGATTTGGATGGGGATGGCAAACAGGAGTTAATCACTTATCCGCTTGTTAGCAACGAATATTTCTCTGTTTTTAAAAACAAGAATAAACCGGGCTCTTTAAGCGATTCCTTATTTATCAGAGTTTCTACCAATTTACCCCAAACAGAGCTTTTAAAATTTATTGATCTTGATAATGATAATAAGCCCGATGCTTATATTAATGAGGATTTTTATAAAAATATAACCAAGCCCGGTCAGCCCTTAACATTTGGCTCTAAGGTGTCGGTTGGCTATGTCGGAGATTTTGGGACTAATTATGCTGACATTAATGGCGACGGCTTGCTTGACTTCATAAAAGAAAAAGAACCGGGGCATAGTGATCAGGCCGATTCTATGCTCATTTATCAGCATCTGCCCGGTAGCGATAAACCATTTAATTATAAAGATTATATAGCTTTTCCGCAACTTGAAGGTCTTGATAATGGTAAAATATATACTCCCGATGTTTTAGGCTTTCAAGATCTGAACAATGATGGTAAACCTGAAATAGTGATGTTTGAAAACTATCGGTTAGCGTTTCAGATATATGAAAATGTAGCTGCATCGGCCGAAAATGATATTGCGCCGGCAATAACGTCGTTTAGCCCTGCCGCGGCTAAGGCAGGAGAAGTTGTTACTATAAATGGCAATAATTTTAATACAACTGCAAGCGTAGTATACTTTGGAGCGCAAAAAGCCCAAATTGATCGTATAACAGAAACAAGTATTACTGCAAAGGTGCCCAAAGGAGCTTTGCAGCAGTCAATAAAAGTAGTTGACAATACTACAAGGCTTTATGCCAAATCGGCAAGGGTATTTGCACCGTTGGCGGGTGATGGCAAAGGATTTGATTTTAGCGCAAATACATTCGGCAGCACACGGCAGTTACTTGCCACCGATGATACAGGACCTTTGGTATTGGCCGATTTGGATGGAGATAATGAGAAAGAAATGCTGGTTCTTAAATCTACATCACAGGTTTCAGTTATAAATATTTACAAAGGCACAGGTACAGATAAGTTAGGAAACCCGCTAAACTTTGTAAAGGTGGGAGAGGTAAATGCTCCCTTTTTTGCAACGAACCTATCCACATCAGATATTGATGGCGATGGCAAAGATGATATTCTTTTAAAAACCGCCAACGGGCTGATGCTGTATGAAAATCAGTATAACGAAGAGTGTGGGTATACTTTTAGAAATGTAATTCTTGTTGGTTCCAACGAAAACTCTTACAGCATAGCTGATATAAATAATGATGGTAAACCCGACATTGTAGCCGGCAGTTTTGCGAAAAACACCTTCAATTTATATTTAAATCAGTCAGGTAGGGGCAATATAAGTTTTAGTCCATTCCTTAAACAAAAATTGCCCGATGGCATTGCCGGTTTGGGGCAGCAATTGAACTTTTTAATCACAGATTTCGACGGAGACGGCTGGAATGATATTGTTTATCGTGAAACTGTGAACGATAAAAATGTTATCAAAGCTATACGAAACAAAGGTTTGTTGGTAAAGGATACGATTGCATTTGAGCCTTCGGTATTGGTAAGTGAGCTTAATTCAAGCAATTTAATTGCCGGGGATGTTAATAATGATGGCAAACCTGAATTAATTAGCTACAATGCAGGTACAATAGTTATTTTTCTGAACCAGAGTACCGCGGGCTTAATTAAGGTTGCAGCGCCTTTATCATTAAAGCTATCTATAGACAATAATGAATCTTCATCCATTGGCATCGGTGACTTTGATAGTGACGGAAGACCGGATATTTTTTGCGTTAACAATAACAATATAATATTGCTGCGTAACCAGGTAATAAATAATAATATCAATAAAGAAGCATTTACTAACATTCAGCAGTATACCGATGCTAATGCCATACCCATGTTAATTAATGCCCTGGTAAGTGATATGAATAAAGACGGTTACCCTGATATTGTTTACATGACTACCGGAAAAGTTAATTTGCTCACTAACTTGTTTAATAGTGTAGATGATATTCCGGTTACTAATTTTAAAGTATCTGCAACTTCAGAAACCTGTAAGAACAGCAACAACGGTAGTATAAATATTAATGCTGATATACCTTTGAACTACACTGCCACTATAACCGGGAATGGTGTGAATTTAACCAAGGGCTTCACCGCTGAACTGTCAGTTGGTAACTTACAGGCAAGCTCGTACCAAGCCTGTATAACCATTGATGGCAGTAATATTAAACAATGCTATACCTTGGTGATCACCGAGCCCCAGGATCTTGCTGTATTTGCAATTGCCGATAAAGCTACCAATATGCTCACACTGAAAATGGAGGGCGCAACGCAATACCAGGTGCAATTTAATGGTGCGTCCTATACTAATACAACCGGCGATATGTTATTATCATTGCAAACCGGCAACAATGAATTATCAATAAGTACCGATAAAGAATGCCAGGGAGTATTTAAGAAAAACTTTGTTGTAAGCGGGGATGTAACATTTTATCCAAACCCGTTTACCGATGTATTAAAGATAAACCTCAATGGCAATACATCCACACTTGTTGGGATAGAGGTGCGCAATCTTCAGGGCAAAACGCTATTCGCAAATAAAATAAAAAACAACAATGGTTTAGCCGAGGTGAATTTGGCTGAATTAGATGCCGGCGTATATGTTATAAAGGTGAATCTGGATAAAACAACTAAAACCTATAAGATTGTAAAGAAGTAGTAATATTATTATTAATGCATGCCTGTTGTACTTTGAGTATTCAGAACATTGCCCCCGATTTTCCAGCTGCCTGAATGTTAAATGATTTGCAAAATAATTGCTGATTAAAAGACAAACTTTTTTATTTAGTTTTGTTAACTGTAACTATGCATACCAATTAGCAAAACCGTTACAGCAGCAGTTTAAATATGCTTTTGAAGGAGAAACAGATGTGGCCCGATGCACGGTTGTTAGAATTGATTCGTTACGATGATCGTAGTGCGTTTGAAATTCTGTACAACAGGTATGCCTCAAAAGTATTTCATGCGGCGTACAATTTGTTTCGCGACAGGGATGTTTGTGAAGACCTGGTGCAGGAACTTTTTATTGATATTTGGGCTAAGCGTCAGCAATTAAATGTTGATAATGTACATGCCTACTTAAAGGTGGCCATTAAGAACAGGGTGTTGGCTTATATCCGTTCGCAAAAAGCCATGCTTGATGTAACCGCTATGGAACAGTTGATCGAAGATTATACAGCTGATAGCGAAACCCTGCAACATGATATAACGCGCCTGCTGGAAAAGAATGTTGCTGAATTGCCCGAAAAGTGCCGCCAAATATTCATATTGAGCCGTAAGGAATACTTATCTAACAAGGAGATAGCCTCACGCCTCAACATCTCCATAAAAACAGTTGAAAACCAAATGACCATTGCCTTGCGTTATTTGCGTACTACCGGGCTAACAGATTACCTTACCATTGCCGCGCTTTTCTCTGTATTTACCCGAAAATAATATTAAAATAAAAAAATCTTCATTTGGTTTGGGGGGTAGGTGTGTTTGCTTACATCTTACACATATAAACCAATGGGAAGATCTGATTTTAACAAGCGTGGTAAAGGGCGTGCCTCCGAAGCCGATATACGTTTACAGGAAGAACTTGTAGAAAAACATTTTCATAACCTCGATCTTGATAAGGTTGAAACTGAAAACAACGCGGTTAAGTTTGATAGCAAAAAGGTTTATAATAATATTGTTAACTTGATTGATGAGCAGGAGAAACCTGTTAGGAAAAGCGTTTACGGGTGGTTGGCAGCAGCTGCCATGTTAGGAGGCCTGTTTGTACTGTCGTATTACTATCGTTACGCTATACTTGATTATGTTGCGCCGGTAAAAACCATTGAACTTGTTGCGGCGCCGGGTAATATGATCAATATTACTCTTGGCGATGGCACTAAGATTTGGCTTAATGGCGGTACAAAACTAAAATACCCCGAAATTTTTCGTGGCGATAAACGCGAAGTTAGCCTTGAGGGTGAAGCCTTTTTTGATGTAAAGCATGACGCGGATATGCCTTTTACTGTTCGTACAGGTGCCTTAACTACGCATGTGCTGGGCACCAGTTTTAACGTTAAGGCTTATGCTGATGATAACGAAACCAAAGTAGATGTATTTAGCGGTAAGGTAGGGGTGATGCCTTCTGCCGGTAATGCCGCCATATTTAACACTATTTACCTGCAACCAACCGAAGAGGTACTGTATAATAAACGCACCCGCGCTATTGTAAAAACCACCGGGGTTGATATCAGCTCACTTGCAGGTTGGCGCGATGGCGAACTCATATTCAAAAAATCGCCTATTGGCGAAGTAGTGAGTGTGCTGCGCCGCAAATTCAATGTAAATATTAAAGCCGATCAAAACCTATCGGCATGTTCTATAACGGCAAACTTTACCAATGTGCCGTTAAAAGATATAATGAAAGTAATAGCCAGGCTGGTAAAAGGTAAGGCGACGCTGGAAAGCGGCGACTACCATTTAAAAGGCAAAGGCTGTTAGCTGTTCATTAAAGTTTCTGTTTAACCAATTATTTATTAAACCTGATTTCGAATATATGAGCGTGACGTAGACTTAAAATAAAAAACCCTATTCAAGGGATTTGAATAGGGATCTTAAAATGCTGGGTTATCAATAAGTGTTTATTCGGGGGTGCAATTCCAAACAAAACACTTTAATTTCTAACACTTTAATTTTCTCAAAATTATGAATAAATCTCTGTTTTATAATGGAGTGATTCGTTATGTATTAATATTAATGAAAATTACCTCGCTTGCCTGTTTTATTATTTGCCTAATGTGCCTTACAGCCTTTGCAACTGATAGTTACGGCCAAAAGTTTTTAGAGGCATCAGTTACGCTTAAACTGCAAAAAGCAAAGCTTACCGAAGTGCTTGATAACATTGCTGCCGATAAGCACGTGCAGTTCGCGTATACTGATAATGCGCTAAAACAATCGTATAAAGTATCACTCGATGTTACCAATAAAAGCATCAGCGAAGTGCTTAACTTATTACTTACACAGTTTAACCTGTCGTACAAAATAATTGGCGATGTCATTGTAATAGATGAACGCCAGCCTGCCGAAACAGTAGCTTCGGGCAGGGTTTTGTCGCAAAACCAGGTAAAAGTAAAAGGCCGCGTAACTGACGAAACCAAGCAGCCCTTACCTGGTGTAACTGTTAAACTAAAAGGTACAACGCTTGCCGTAGTTACCGATGCCGACGGTAATTACACTATTGACGTACCTGATGATGGCGTACTGGTGTTTACCTTTATAGGTTATACTGTGCAAGAAATGCCGGTTGCCGGTAAAACAACACTCAATGTACAGTTAAGTACTATGCAAACCTCACTTAACGAGGTGGTTGTAATAGGTTACGGCACTCAAAAAAGATCGAGCGTAGTTGGCGCTATTGATCAGGTAAACTCCGCTGTTATTGAGGGTAAACCTGTAACCAGCGCTATACAGGCATTACAGGGTACTATACCAAGTTTGGTTATTCAGCAAAAAAACCTTGAACCCGGCCAAACACCAAATATCAACATTCGTGGTTTGGGTACGCTGGGTAATAACTCGCCCTTGCTGGTTATTGATGGTATTATCAATGAAGATCTTAATGCGATCAACAACCTCAACCCGTCAGACATTGAAACGGCAACCGTTCTTAAAGATGCGGGCAGCGCTGCCATTTACGGTTCGCGTTCGGCAAACGGTGTAATTTTAATTACCACCAAAAAAGGTAAAAAGAATACTAAGGCGACTATTACCTACAATGGCCTGGCGGGCGTGCAGGTGCCTAAAGTAAACTATAAACCGGTGCACTCTTACGAAAATGCTATTTTACGTAACGAAGCCGTAGTTAACGCGGGTTTGCAGCCAATTTACAGCGCGCAGCAAATTCGCGATTATCAAACCCAGGGTGATAATGAATGGTTTTTGGATGCTATACTACAAAATGCTATCCAGCAAAATCATAATGTTAGTGTTACCGGCGGTAACGAAAAAAACAGTTACCTCGTATCGGCCGGTTTGCTCGATCAGCGTAGTAACCTTGTTGGACCTGATTACGGCGCACGCAGGTATAACTACCGTATCAACATGATCAACGAAATAGGTAAACTGAAGTTAACCAGTATACTTACCTATACACGTAACGAGCGTAAAGAACACTCTTACAATACCTCCACCCTTATAGTTGATGCTGGCCGTACACCAACCTATTATAAAATTAAGGACGAAAACGGTAACTACCTTACTAATGATGTACTGGCCGAGTTTAATCCGTTGGGTATATTGGAGCAAGGCGGATACCGCAAAGCGGATGACGATGCTATTACAGCCAACCTGAACGCCGAATTTGCTGTAACAAGCGATTTTAAAGTTAAGGGGGTGTTTGGCAGCAATATTACCAGCAATCACACTTTTGAACGTGTTAAACAGGTAAACTACCTACCCAAAGGTACTTATGGTGTCGATAGGAACAGTAATGACCTTAACTACAAAAGTATATTTCTGAACACACAGTTAATTGCCGAATACAACAAGGTATTTGCAAAGAAACATAGTTTGGGCGTGTTGGTTGGTGTAGCCAATGAATCTGTTACATCAGAAGGAAACAATATCCGTTTAAAATATACCGACCCGGAGTTAGGTGTGCCCGTTACCGGAACAGTAATTGATCCAACGAGTTCAAATATCTCGCTTAATCAAACTAACGAGAGTAGCTTAAACTCATTATTCGGTCGTGCTACTTATGATTATGATAACAAGTATTACGGCGAATTTAACTTCCGTATCGATGCATCATCTAAGTTTAGCAAACAAAACCGTAATGCTTTCTTTCCGTCAATTTCGGCAGGTTACCGCATCAGTCAGGAAGAGTTTATGGAAAGCTACCGTAATAAATACGGCGATCTGAAAATTCGGGGATCGTATGGCGTATTAGGTAATCAAAACGTAGGCAACTATCAATACCAAAGTACCTATTCAAGTACGCAAAATGTATATGGTTTTAATAACTCGCCGGTTGGTGGTATAAATTTTGGTTTTGCTAATCCCGATATCCGCTGGGAGCGTGCTTCTACCTTTAATATTGGTGCCGACGCCGGTTTCTTTAAAAATAACCTGACATTATCTTTAGATTACTTCAACAAAATTACCCGCGATATTTTGGTAAGTCCGGCAGTACCCGGAGCATTTGGAGCAGGTTTACCAAACTTTAACGCCGGCAAGGTTAAAAATGAAGGATGGGAAGTTAACGCGAGCTATCGCATAAAAACTAAAAACTTCAAACACACCATTAGCTTTAACATAGCCGATTCAAAAAACAAAGTATTATACTTTGAAGGCGGGCAACAGCTTACCAGTTATGATGAGATGCAGGTTTTGTTAAAAACCGGTTTGCCTATGAACTCTTATGTAGGTTACAAACGCGATGGTTATTTCCAAAACTTAGATGAAGTAAATAACGGACCAAAACCAAACGGTTTAACGGTGGTGCCCGGCGACATCAGATTTGTGGATGTAAACAAAGATGGCGTTATTGACGAGAACGATAAATTTGTGCTTGGTAACCCTTTTCCACGTTATACATTCGGCTTTACTTACAATGTAGTATTTAAACAATTTGATGCCAATATCTTTTTACAAGGTGTGGGTAAACGCAGTATGTTTTTACGTGGTGAACTGATTGAACCGTTCCACTTTAACTACTCGCAGGTAATGTACCAGCACCAGCTGGATTACTGGACACCGAAAAACCCGGATGCCGAATTCCCGCGTTTAGCGGCTAACGGCAGCCAGTCGAACACTAACAACTTTAGGAGAGGATCTGATCTGTATTTATATAATGCCCAATACGTGCGTTTAAAAAATATCCAGATAGGTTATACACTTCCTTTAAGCATAGCTAAAAAAGTAGGTATGCAAAAGGTAAGGGCTTATCTGTCGGGTCAAAACCTGATCACCCTTTCGGGCATGAAATTCATCGATCCTGAATCAACAGAGTTTGATAATAGCAGGGGGATAGGCGGTGCCAATAGCGGCCGCGGTTATCCAACCCCGGTTTATTATGGTTTCGGACTCGATATTACACTTTAATTTACCACCATTATGAAAAGATCAAATATTATTAAAACAGGTTTTTTAATCATACTGGTAAGCTTTACTTCAGCATGTAAAAAACTTGATCTGGTACCAACCAACGTGTTTACAGATGCTAACTTCTGGACCACTACTGAAAAAGCAAACAGTGTATTAAATACAGCATATTCGCAATTATTTACCAGCAATTACTTCTTTTATAACGAAGCGATGTCTGACAATGCCTATAATGGCCGCGGCGATAACGAAGGCGTGGCCTCACTTGCCGCCGGTACCTATGATCCGTCGTTAGGCAGGCTGAAAGGCGAATGGGGATACCATTATGCGGGCATAAAAACTGCAAACATATTTTTAGAGAATGTTGACAGGGTTACCTCAATGGACGCTACCCTTAAAGCAAGGATGAAAGCTGAAGCACGGGTTATACGTGCATGGCATTATTTTTACCTGAGTACCTGGTTTGGCGATGTGCCTTTGTTCACCAAAGATCCGAAGGTAGAGGAAACCAAAACCGTTAGCCGTACGCCAAAAGCACAGGTAATTGATTTTGTATTGAAAGAACTTGAAGAAAGTTCGGCCGATTTACCTGTTAATACCGCCTACACAGATAAGGATAGGGGACGTATAACCAAAGGAGCAGCCATTGCATTAAAGGCAAGAGTATTATTATATGAAAGCCGTTGGCAGGATGTAGTAACCGAGTGCGAAAAGCTGATTAATGGAGCTAATGGTAACTACAGTTTATTTGCATCTTACGAAGGATTGTTTTTACCGGCTAATGAGTACAACAGCGAGGTGATATTCGATTTGCAGTACGTGCCCGAAACCAGAACTTACGGTAACTTTTTTGATATGGCCCCGCTTGCCGTTGGCGCACGTTTAAACGCGCTTGCCCCAACACAAGAACTGGTGGATAGCTATTTAATGCTGAACGGTAAAAAAGTGACCGAATCGGGATCGGAATATGATGAGAATAACCCTTACGTTAACCGCGACCCAAGGCTTACCAATACCGTTGTTTACAATGAATACAAGTGGAAAAAACCGGACAATAGCATCCAGGTGATCTACACCAAACCGGGGTCTGATCCTGATCAGGATAAAAAACTCGATGAGTACGCATCCGGCGCTATCAGCTCACCAACAGGTTATTATACACGCAAGTATTATGATCCTACCTCGGGTAATAACTTTAACTCGGGCTTAAACCTGATGTTGATACGTTACGCCGATGTGCTGCTAATGTATGCCGAGGCTAAAAATGAGCTTAACCAGTTAGATGCAACTATATGGAACGCTACCATTAAACCGATACGTACACGTGCCGGTTTCACCGAAGCTGCCGCGTTAAATTTCAACGCTTCACTTAACCAGGCCGGCTTGCGCGATGTAGTGCGTAACGAGCGCCGCGTTGAGCTGGCTATGGAAGGCTTGCGGATATTCGATATCCGCCGCTGGAAAACTGCAGAGGTAGTATTGAACGGATGGGCTCATGGTGCCAAATTTGGCCCGGCGGGTGTTGATAATGGATACATCCGTGCCAATCAGCGTAGTTTCGACAAGAACAGGGCTTACCTATGGCCAATACCACAGGATGAGCGTGCGCTTAACCCTAATTTGGGCCAAAACCCGGGATGGTAATAGTTTTTTTCACACAACATTAATCATTGAAATTAATATGAAAAAGTTTTTTTACTGCACAACTGTTGCAGTTATTATAGCAACCATATTTGCAGGCTGTAAAAAAGATATAACGCTGCAAAATACCAATGTAACTGAAGTTAAAAATCTTTTTTTACCGGAAAATAATAAGTTTGTTAAGCTTGATCCGCCTGCTGGTACTATCGCTTTTGAATGGGAGCAGGCAAAATCAGCAGATAATGGCTTTGTACTTTACGAAGTAGCTTTTGATAAAGAGAACGGCGATTTTTCTAAACCGATATACACTATCCCCTCAGATCAGAACGGCTTACAAAATAAGCTGACCATTGCTTACAAAGATTTGAACAAGATAGCGCAGCTTGCGGGTATAGAAGCATTGGCAACCGGTAAACTGAAATGGACCATCCTGTCGTCAAAAGGGATTAACGTAAAGGTTGGTACCGAAAAAAGGATACTGGAAGTTGAAAGGCCGGCCGGTTTCAGCGAGATACCAGCCGACCTATTTCTTACCGGTACAGCAACCGAAGGTGGTGATGACCTGAGTAAGGCCGTGCATTTTAAACAAACAGCAGCTGGTATTTTTGAGGCGTATACTTCTTTAAAGGCAGGTACATATCATTTTGTTGAACGTAATGCAGGTACGCCAAAAACCTTTTCTATAAACGATAAATCAATAATTATTGAAGGCGGTACAACTACCGTTGCGGCTAATAACGTGAGTCGTATAGTGGTTGATTTTACTACGGCATCAGCCACGGTAGATCAAATTGTATCATTGGGTTTATGGTTTGCTGCCGATAATAAAATATGGTTTGATTTGCCTTATACCGGCGCAGGTACTTGGGCTATTGATAATGCCTCAATTGTGTTTCACCAGGAAAGCTGGGGACGCGACGAGCGTTACAAATTCCGTTTTACCATGAAAGGGGCCGATGGCAAGCAATTCACCGAGTTTTGGGGCAGTACTAATTCAGATAATCAGCCTGCTGATGCTTCAACACCTGCGGCATATTATAAACTGGTGCCGGTTAATAATTCGCAGTATGACTTTAGCTTTAAGTTTAATCACGCGGCCGATAATGGCAAGGCAGACATTAAAGTAGTATTCAGCCCGGATGCTACCTATACCCACACGGTTACAGTTAAGTAAGTAAAACATAAGCCTGTGCCATAGTAATATGGTACAGGCTATTTACACAACCATTATGAAGATCAGGAATATAAGTATCATAAAAACAATAACACTTGCGGCTTTTGTGCCAATGGTGCTGTCTTCTTGCCTTAAAGATAAAGCCTTCCCGCTGTATGATAGCAATAACCAGCGCCCGCCGGTTAACTATACCTGGGATAAAACGGCCGACTCTTTACAGGAGAAACTCTACACTACCTATTTATCATCAAACGCAAAATATTTTGTGCAGGATAATGCGGGTAACAACACCTTTCACTACTGGCCCAATGCCCATGTGCTTGATGTACTTACCGATGGCTATACACGTTCAAAAAGTGAAGTATACAAGCAAAGAATGAAAGCCTTGCTTACCGGTATTAAAGACAGCAACGGCAATAGCTATATCAACGATTATTATGATGATATGGAATGGCTGGCAGTATCAAGCCTGCGCGCATACATTGAAACACAGGATGCCGCGTTTTTAGATGTGGCCAACCTGTTATGGGCCGATATTAAAACAGGGCTCAATAACAACCAGGGTGGTGGTATTGCATGGCGTAAATCGCAGTTGGATTATAAGAATACACCTGCTAACGCGCCTGCCATTATCTTTGCGGTAAGGCTTAACCGTGTAAATAATAATGCTGCCGATCTTGATTTGGCAAAAAGCCTTTATACCTGGTTAAAAGGCAAACTTATCGACCCTTCTACAGGCATTGTTTGGGATGGCATAAACGGTAATGGCGACGGGCAGATCAGTAAAAACAAATACACCTATAACCAGGGTATTTATGTTGGTGCAGCTCTGGAATTGTACAAAACCACTAAAGATGGTGTTTACTTACAGGATGCCGTGCGCACGGCGAAAGCAGCTATTAATGATAACGAACTTACTCCCGGCGGCATACTGAAAAGTGAGGGCCAGGGCGATGGTGGATTATTTAAAGGAATCTTAATAAGATACTTTACACTACTTGCCCAGGAACCGGATGTATCAGCGTCTGACAGGGATGTGCTTGTTAAGTTTTTGAAATACAATGCGCAAACATTGTTTACCAATGGTATTGACCGGCCGGCATTAACGATAAGCCCCGACTGGAACAAAAAGCCATCGGGCACTACTGATCTTACAACACAATTAAGTGGTATGATGCTTATTGAAGCCGCCGCCGCTTTAAACACTGCAAAGCTATTTTAATGTGCAGCGTTTATATCATAAGTTATTTGAGGGCAATAGTCGCCAAATAACTTATGATTCGGGTTTATCTATCATTAAAAAGGGCAATTTCCTATTTGAAAATTGCCCTTTTTAATGATAATTACCCTCTAAGATCCGATAGATGGAATAGTTACCACGAAAGTGGAACCTTGTTCTAAAACAGAATCTACCTCTATTTTTCCGTTTAGTTTTACCAATGCGCTTTTAACGTTGTATAAACCCAAACCCGATCCAACTTCCAGTGAATTAGATCTGTAGAATAGTTTAAATATTTCAGTAACGTGGTTGGATATTATGCCTATCCCGGTATCTTTTATTGAAATTTTCGCGACGTTATTATTCACCTCGATGATCACCTCTACAGATTTATTATGGCTGTTCCTGTCCTGGTACTTAAAGGCGTTGGATAGCAGGTTGCTAAAGATCAGCCTCAGTAATGCGTAATCGCTTCTGAATACCTCGCATATTTTGGTTGTGATTGTAAAGCTTACGCCGTTTACTTTCGCCAATACCGAGTAGATCGCGTTTAGTTCCCCGACGATCTGGTCAAAATCGATGGCTGTTATCTTTAACTCGCCCCGTTGCAGACTATAATAATCGTGCATGCTTAATACATAAGCCTCCATTTTATTAACCGATTTTTTCACCAGCGAAAGCATTTCCCTTATCTCGGTGATATCGTCTATCTCATTAGCCAAGTCTATGGCTCCAATAATGCCGGATAGGGGGCCTCTTATATCATGACTAACGCTGTAGGCAAACTTATTTAGTTCGGTGTAAGCCCGCTGTAATTCTTTATTTTTAAGAATGAGCATGGAGTTGGCCAGGTAAAATTTGTCGGCCTCGGCAATGGCACCGCGGATATCGGTTTCTGTCCATGGCTTTTTTACAAAGCGGAATATATTTCCTTTATTTATAGCGCCTATAATAGCCTCTACATCGGTAAATGCAGTCAGCATGATGCGTACGGGCAGGGGATACTTTATCCTGATCTCCTCAAAAAAGTCTACCCCGGTAAAGCCGGGCATCCGCTGGTCGCAAAAAACAACGCGTATTTCCGGGTGGTTTTCCAAATGTTCCAAAGCACCGGGCATATCTACGGCGGTCAGGATCTGGTAATCCAGCCTGAAGGATGCTTTGAAACCCATGAGATTATTAGGCTCATCATCGAGGTAAAGGATAGTTATTTTTTCCGGCACGTTATTAAATTAAAAAAGTGTTATCAACTATTGGTTTATTGGTACTGGTCCAGAAAAAATGGGGATTTCCAGGATAAATTCGGTGCCTTCACCTATAGTACTGGAAACACTGATTTTTCCATTGTGTTTTTTTATAATGTTGTATACGATAGACATGCCCAAACCGGTTCCTTCACCAACCTCTTTTGTGGTGAAAAACGGTTCAAAAACTTTCTGTTGTGTTGCCGCGTCCATTCCCACTCCGTTATCTTTTATAGCTATCCTTATATAGTCGTTATCAAGGGTGGTAGTGATGGTTATTTCACCGCCATCCTGATCGCCGAATCTTTTTTGGATAGCATAAATAGCGTTGGAAATAATATTCAGGAAAGCCTGGTTCAGTTTACCCGGATAGCATTCGGCATTAGGCAGGTCTCCGTAAACTTTAACTATCTTTATTTTATTGTGCAACAGGTGCTTGGCCAAAAATATGGTAGAATCCAATCCCTCGTTAATATCCGCGCTCTTAAAATCATCCTCATCCAGCCGCGAAAAAAAGCGCAGCCCTTTCACAATCTCCGCCGTTCGTTGCGCACCTTCGTTGATACCATTGATCAGGTGTTTGATCTCCTCGGTTAGATAATCAAGATCAAGCTCTTCTTTGTAGGCCTTGATCTTTTTTTCTTTCTCGGCAGATGTCAGGTCCGACAGGCCAACCGATTCAATGGTTATCAACGCGTCCATCATCATATCGATATCCCGTTTTAAAGGGTTTACGTTTGATGTGACGAAATTGATAGGGTTATTTATCTCATGCGCAATGCCTGCAGTCAACTGACCAAGGGATGCCATTTTTTCGGCCTCTACCAGTTGAGCCTGTGTTTGCTTCAGGTCTTTAAGTGTGCTGTTCAGTTCGAGATTGGCTTTGCTTAAAGCGGTTGTACGTTCGGTTACTTTTAGTTCCAATACTACATTTTGCTCTCTAACTATCTGCTCGTTGTGCTGAACCACCCGCAGAACTTCGGCTTGTGTTTTTTCCTTTTCAGCCTTTAATATATTTATCCGGTCGGCAAGTGCTAACGACAGCAGGATCACTTCCATGGCTGCACCAATAGGCATAGTGTAATTGGTATAACTGTTGTAAGGCAGTACACCCAGGTTACGCATTACAAACAGTACCACGCCGGTGAAAAACATCGTCCAGGCCAGTAAAAAGAATTTTGCGGGCCTGTAGCCTTTGAACGAAAGCCTGATGATTACGATATAAATGCTTACCGTTACAACCAGGGCGCTCACATCCGTCATCCGGTAACTAATGAGGGAGTAACCCATCAACCGCACTACAATGGTGGCCGCGTATAGCAGGGCAATGAATATAAATACCTTGGCCATTCGGGGCATTTTTTCTTTTATCCCCAAAAATGACTGCGCGAACAAAGCAAAGCTGATACCCCCCAACGCGTTGAAAACGATAATGCCCATATTAAACAAGGTAGGAGAATTTGGAAAGAGGAAACGGTAGGTATAACCCGAAAGGGAAGTTTGCGTTAACGCTATAAAAAAGGCGTAAAGCACATAATAAAGGTAACTAATGTCTTTTGTGGAAATAAAAACAAAAGTGTTGTAGAAGATCATCACCAGTAGTACCCCTACAAGCAGGCCCCAAAGCAGGTCGCGCGTTAATTTGGTTTCGGCTATATGCTGTGGTGTGCCTAATACAAGCGGCAGCACCATCTGTTCGTTACTTCTCACTTTTAGGTAGAATGTAGCAGTGCTGTCTTTGGGGATGTGGATATCGAAAATGAAATCCTGGTGCTTATATTTTCGCTGGTCAAATCTATTTCTGTCGCTCAACGCGGTAATGCCAAAGCCGTTTTTCAAGGGATAGTAAAACTCGCATACTTCGAGGGTAGGATACTCCAAACTGAGCAGTAATTGTTTGGCATCGCTCTCGTTCTTAATAGTAAACCGCAGCCAAAACACCGATGTGCTGAGCTGCATATTAGGAACTTGTGTTTGCGATTGAACAAATTTGGATGAGTTGCGTACCGATTTAAGATCCATACGCCCGGTACTATCCTCCAAAATGGATACCTGTTTGCCGATTACCTCATTTTCGCCTTTAAAAACTATGGTTTGCTGTGCTATTGCCTGGTGCAGGCATATCATAGGAAGAAATAACAGGCAAAGCCAGAACTTAGTCATAATTGCAGAACTTTAGATATTACAAGGTTTAAACGGGTAGCGGGTGCCTTAGGTTGGCTATTGATCGCTTATTATTTCATCAAGGTCGATATAGTACCTGCCTGAATCGTGGAATTGGTTAAGCAGGATACGTCTGCTAACATCGGTTGTAGCTGCACCACCCAATGTAACGGATGAAGCTAACTGCGGCCAGGTATTGATCGTTTTCCTGATCTCCAGCATAGATGATTTCAGCCGGGCCGACATGGTTTCGGCACCTACTATTTTCAACACATAAGGAATTTTCTCCTGGTTGCTGAGGTTTTTAATGCTTTCAGGATCAAGGCCATCGGCAAGTCCGTGCAATACAGCCCTGTTCGGCTCCAAATCAAAGCGCTCAATATCCAGCATACCACGGTCGTTCGTATCCATAATTACCGGTATTTGCAAATCACGGGCTTTATAACGACTGATTATTTTAATATCCAGGCCGTCGCAAACCTCCACGAACAGATCCAATTTGCCACCACCCAGAAAAAAATCATCCATATTATCTTCCTGCAAACCATCGCTGAAGATCTTCACCTTTAAAAATGGATCTAACTCCAATATTTCTCTCGCCGCTATAACGGTTTTGTTCACACCCAGATGATGGGTACCGGTTCTGATGCGGTTGAGGTTACTCAGTTCGGCGGTATCAAAATCTGCCAGCCTGAGCTCGCCGCAGGTACGTTCCATAGCTATGGTTAAAGCTATTGACTGGCCTACCGACAAACCTACAATACCGATCTTTTTTGTTTTGAGGATGTGCTGTTCCTCTGAGGTGATCTTGTTCCGGTTTCGGTTGGTGCGCACTTCAATAAATTCGTCTTCATCTAACAGATGTACCAGCCTGCGGCTCCAAGGATAATACACCCAAACACCGTATTCCGAGATGTCTTTTCCGGATAGATGCTGGTCTATCAACGCCGGATACTCTTCATCGCTGATCATTAAAGAAGGATTCTTGCTTTTTACCAGTTCCTGAAGCTGCCCGTAAATTTCGTCGCAAACAAAATAAACTGACTGATTTTCGAACAACAGATCGAAGTTTTTCTTATCAAGAGGATTGCCCAACCTGAATATGAGCGGTTGATAATCGTTCTTTGTATCCTTGAACGCCTTCAAAAAATCTGGTATATTGTTCATGTTTATCCTTGGTTAATAACGGCTCCGAAATGGGATGTAGCCCCTATGGCCGATTCGATGGCCCAGGCTAAATTCCATTGATCAAGTTTAGGGATTTGAATTTTAAAATCAATACTGATTTCCCGATTTTTTAATTCGTTTATGCTTAGGTTATTGGGGCCAATTCTGAGTCTTTCTATCATCTCACGATCCTCCTGTTGTGCCTTACGCAGGTCATTTGTATCTTTCAGGATCATCGCGGTAGCTATCAAATCCAATTTTGGATAATAAAAGGTACCTCTGTTACCGATGCTTTCAACCAGTTCCATCCCGCAGTTCACTACAGGTTTAACGGTATATGGCGCGCACAATGCAAAGAGCGAGTGGATACCCAGTTGTGAGGCCATCGCTATCAGTGTTCTGATCAGCAAAGGTGTTCCTATACCATAGCCGGCCAGCGTTTGTGAATTCCACAAACCACATATTTCCCCGGTGCCATGAAGCGCCTGTTTTTTAACCAGTTCATAAATACTCGGATCCATTGCACCTGTGGCCTGTTCAATGGGTAAAGCCTCCGTGCCGCCTGCTACCTGCACTCTTCCGCCGCCGAATACCTCACTGCCGTTCAGGGATTCAACGATGATGACAAATGAATTTGGGTTTATAGCCCAGGCGTTTTTGGAGGAGGTAACTTTGGTAACACCAATGCTGGTTAAAACCTGGGTATGGCCCGTGATAAACCGTTCGCAGGTTTCCGGTTCGTCAATTGCCCTGAATGCCCTGATCCTTACGTTGGGGCCTTGTTTTGTTCCTTTATCTGTCATTAATAAACGTTCAATGGATATCTTAATTAACTGCAAAATTATCCATTATGGCAAAGCTACGGGGTAATGAGTACAAAAAACAACTTTACAGTAACAATACGGTAAAAATAAGACGACACGCTGACCAAATAACTTACAATGCTTAACTTTACAGCAAGTAAAATGAACGATGCCGTATGACAGAAAAGAAGATCACTGTGCTTTATGTGGATGATGAGGAGAATAACCTCTTTTCTTTTAAAGCGACGTTCCGGATTAAATACAATGTACTAACCGCGTTGAGCGGAGATGAGGCGCTAAAAATACTTGCCGAAAAACCTGTAGATATTGTGATCACCGACCAACGTATGCCGGAAATGACAGGCGTAGAGTTTTTAGAAAAAGTGCTTCAGCAGTTTCCTGACCCTATGCGGATACTGCTTACCGGGTATGCCGATATGACCGCCGTGATAGACGCTGTAAACAAAGGAAAAATATTCCATTACCTGGCCAAACCATGGAATGAAGCAGAACTTGACGAAACCATCAAATCGGCCTATGCAAAATACCTCGAAAAGGCGGAGCTTAAAGACATCAACGAAAAACTGGAAGTATCAAATGATCAGCTTGAATTTTTGTTGAGGCAAAAATTGCTTTCCTGAATTAATGGTCAACGATATAAAAGAGTGTCGGCAATAAAGTAGCGATACGAAATATGAATTTCCCAATATCATATACAATGTAAGGTGCAATGCTGATTTTAAGACTGAAATTCACAAACTGTAAATTACATATTGAAACCTAATTAAGTATAATTAACTGCATGTTAAAACGGGCAATGCCTGTTTCATTTATAATGTAGATAAAGGCGCGATACCGTTATGCGGTTAACAAATTGGGCGTGTGATTATATTACAAGGATAAGTGGACTTGTAGGGGACCAAAATAAGACTAACAGAACTGGTCAAAAAGAATGACACGGTTCCGAATAGTATGGCCTACATTTAATATATGAGAAAGTTGCGTGCCTGCCTGCTGTTGCTCGGCCTTATCGCCATTGATGCCTGTAAAAAAGACAAAGTGAAAGAAGAGACTGAAGACCCGGTTGTGCCCGACGTATTCAGGATCAAGTCAATTACGCAGGCTACGTTGCCGGAGCCAACGCAGACCCATACTACAGATTTTGTTTACGAGGCCGGTAAACTCATGAAAATAGCTAACACGCCTTTTGTGAACGGCAAACCCGGCGCAATATCCACGGTTGATATAGTTTACAAGAACGACCGGGTTGATAAAAGAATAACCTTTCAGGGCGGTGTTTTTCCAAGAGAATATACCGAACAATTCAATTATGATGGGAGCGGACGTGTGAACCATATCGATTATATTCCCAAATACAAAGACTTACCCGATGGAAGTAAAGTGCCCAATGGCGATGTGGAATACAGCGAAATATTTACTTACAACGCTGCAGGAAAGATGACTATGCTTGATAAATTTTATCCACTTATCGGCACTCCACCAATAACGGTACATTACCGTACGGCTTTTGAATACGATGCACAAGGATTATTAAAGAAAGCCATAGCTTACACCAATGACGATCCCGGTAATGGCACGTACATTCTTTTTGAAAGTTTTACAGAGCCAATCAGTATCGATCCATGGGCCATCACTTATCCGTTGGAGTTTAATATGCACCCGATATTACTTACACAGGTAGGGCGTTTACCCAAAGCGATGAAGTTGTATTACACCAAAGACGATGTTGATCACCAAAGTTGGGATTACGTTTACACATTTACCGATAAAAAGTTGATCAATATCCAGGTTTCCTATCGCTATTATCCTAACTATCCATTCTTGTCAACTGTGGATATTGCTTATGAGTAAAAAGATTCATCCGGATAATTAGCAAAGCCAACGTATCGTAGCATATTAGAAAAAGAACTTTATATATAAATTAATACTTTATGATCATTTTTAATGTGATTGTAAGTGAATTTAGGTTCAATTTTTATAAACGAAGACAAGCCAAATTTGACTTATACTATTTTGTAGGCATTAAAAAAGGAAACAACGACCATGTGTTATTTCCTTTTTTACTCAGAGCGGGAAACGAAACCGGTTCGTAATATTTTTATATACAGGTATTTATCTATGTAAATTTTAATTACTCTACGAATCACTCACTGATTCCAGTTATTTCTAAATCATGGTTTAAAGATAACTAATGCTATAAAATCAAAACATAAAAATATCGTTTTTCTTATCGGTTACAGGTGTCAAATGGCGTGAAGATCGTAGATTGGAGTAAAGGTGTGTTTTCAACTTTTACAATGGTCTATTATCTTGTTTAGAGATGGCGCTCTGAGGTATTTATTTATTCTTAAGATTTTCTATTTAAATTTCGATATTATTGTTTTTCCAATTATTACCGTCTTATTATCCCTAACGTGTCGGCAACTAATCATTTTGAAAGCGAAAATGGTATTCTGCAAAAGATAGCAGCAGGGGATGAACTGGCATTTCAAATTCTCTACAATAAAAATTTTGACCGGATAGCGAGGTTTACCTATAAGATATGTAAATCTGATATGGTAACGGAGGAGATCGTGCAGGATGTTTTTTGTAAGGTATGGCAAAATCGTCATGATTTAGCGCACGTAAATAATATTGAGGCCTATCTCTTTTCCATAGCCAGGAATAAAACCATTGATTTCCTGCGCCGCCTGGCAATTGAAACAAGTATCATTCAAAACTTGCGCATGCAAATTGATGAAGCGCAAAATTCAGTCGAAGAGCAGCTTGATGCAGACTCTTTAATGGCTGTAATTAATGAAGCACTAAGCAGTTTATCGGTTCAAAAACAACAGATTTTCGAATTGAGCAAGCTTCAGGGCTTAAGCCATGATGAGATCGCTGAAAAAATGCATCTTTCAAAAAGCACTGTGAAAAATCATCTTTCCGAAACACTGAAGCACCTGAAAAAATACATCCTTAATAATCCTAAGAACAGTACACTTATTTCTTTGTACTTGATCATGGCTGCTTATTTGGAACAATAATTTTTTTTCAGGCAGTACGATTTCCATTTTCCACCGTCATCAGTATATAAACCGAAATTGCTGAGTGACTCCGCGCAATTTTAAACCCTTTATGAACATGATTAATGATCGTCAAAGATTACACTATCTGCTTGATAGGTATGCTGAAAATAACTGTACACGTGAAGAGTTGCTTGAACTTTTTACACTGATGAGCAATACTGGCGACGACGAATCACTTAACCAATCTTTAGAAACCGTATGGCAATCTCTTTCAGCAACAGATAAAATCCCGAACCTTGACCGCGATAAAATATTTGAAAACGTGGTGGCAAGTTCGGCCGTGCGACAAATGCATACAAAACGCAGGTGGATGAAATACGCTGCCGCGGCCATTTTATTGATTTCGGCATGTATCGGTCTGTATTTAGGTAACCAAACATCAATACGTGATAACCATGTCGTTAACGCGAAAAAAACGGTTAGTCAACCCGATCGGGATAAAGCTGTATTAACATTAGCTGACGGTTCAAAAATTCCTTTAAACAGTAAAGGGACCGGCGTTATTGCCACCCAGAATAAGGTTCCCGTTAAGAAACTATTGAACGGCGAAATTGCTTACCAGCCGAATGACGAAATAAAACCACAGGGTGGAAGTTTTAATACCCTTACAACGCCCCTGGGAGGGCAGTTTGCAATCACCCTGGCCGATGGTACGAAGGTTTGGCTGAATGCCATGTCATCCTTAAGATACCCGGTTACGTTCAGCGGCGTAGAGAGAATAGTGGAGCTTATCGGCGAAGGCTATTTTGAGGTCGCCAAAAATAAAAGCATGCCTTTTATTGTAAAGGTGAACAACAGCGAGGTGAAAGTGTATGGTACGCACTTTAACATTATGGGTTATGCCGGTGAAGATAATACAGGTGTAACGCTGCTGGAGGGCTCGGTTAAAATTACGAACGAAAATATCAGTAAAATGCTGCTTCCCGGGCAACAGGCCGTTATAGAGAATCATAACATTGCCATTAAACCTGCGGACGGCGATCAGGCAATCGCTTGGAAGAACGGCAAAATTAACTTTGCCCACGAACGCATCGAGGTGATCATGCGCAAACTTTCGCGCTGGTTTGATATCGATGTTACCTACCAGGGCAAAATAACACGTGAAGGCTTTGTCGGCACACTGCCGCGGACAGCGGACCTTAAAGAAATATTAGAAAAATTAGAATTAACCGGGCTTGTACATTTTAAAGTAAATGGAAGGAGTGTTACTGTTATGCCATAAATTTTACTTTCCACTTTATCGGCATATCTAAAAAAGCAAACCCGTTACGCTGCGAACGTTCCGGGTTTAGTTAAGATTTTCGCTGATATATAATTGAGACCAATATAAACCAATTCTAAAAACCTTAATATTTCAAATATATGAAATTTTATGCGCTACCATCGTGTAGGCTGTCTCCGTTCACCCATAAATTTTTACTGGTTATGAGATTGTCTCTGCTTTTGCTCATTACTATAATGCTGCGGCCTTCCCATGCGGCCCTGGCACAAAAGGTAACTTTAAACTATCAAAAAGTCCAGTTCTCTACCGTTATCAAAGATATCGAGCAGCAGACCGGTTACGTATTCCTGTATACCGATGAAATGCTTACAGATGCTAAAACCGTTGACGTTAACCTGAAAAATTCGACACTCGACCAGGCACTTAAGGCCGTTTTTGAAAACCAGCGATTGACCTATACCTTAAACGGACAGACCGTTGTTATTCAAAGAAAACCGGCCACAATAGATAATAACGTTCCCCAAACGATACGGGGAAAAGTTATCGATAATAAGGGGCAGCCTATACCCGGCGTTACGGTGAAGGTAAAAGGCACTGCGATTGTGGCCATTACCGATACCCATGGTAATTATGCCATTACCTTCGATGTTGAAAATGCTTTATTACAGTTTAGTTTTGTTGGCTATGCGGGGCAGGAAGTACCAGCTGCCGGCCAACAAGTTATCAACATTATCCTGCTTGAGGAGGTCAGGTCGCTATCTGACGTAGTAGTTATTGGTTACGGTACCCAGAAGCGGGAAGATATCAATGGCGCCGTGGCATCGATAAAGGCTGCTGACCTTGCCAACACGCCGCAGCCCAGCATCGACCAGCTATTACAGGGTAAAGTATCTGGGGTGACCATTACCCAAAATTCCGGTGCGCCGGGTAGTAATACCTCGGTTCATATCAGGGGCATAACGTCTTTACAGGGGAATAATGAACCGTTGTATGTTATTGATGGTGTACCAATTTCCGGTGATGCCACCAATTATAGTACCAGTGGCCGGTCTCCATTACAAAGCGCCAATGTAAGCAGTGGTACTGAAGAAACTGCGGTAAGCCCATTATCATTGATCAATCCAAATGACATTGCATCAGTGGATATTCTGAAAGATGCATCAGCTACGGCAATTTATGGCAGCCGGGCATCGAACGGTGTTATCATCATTACCACAAAACGCGGTAAAAGCGGATCGGCAAAGATTACATACGATGGGTATGCCGGCTTCCAACAACCTGCCAGGTATCTAGAAATGATGAACCTTAAGCAGTATGCAACGCTGCATAACGCTATCGCGCCACAATTCGGCGTTAAACCCAACCCGCAGTTTGCGGATCAGAGCTTATTAGGCGAAGGCACGAACTGGCAAAAAGCCATATTCAGGAGTGCGTCGATGCAAAGCCATCAGCTATCGGTATCGGGGGGCGCGGATGCGGCTAATTACTATATTTCAGGCAGCTACCTGGATCAGACGGGTATGGTAATCGGTTCGGATTTTAAACGCTATACGATCCACACTAATCTTAATGGCAAAGTCGGCAACTGGTTCGATATCGGTACCTCAATAAATGCCAGCCGCACCAATGAAAATACCGTTTTGAGCGATAATACCGGTATTATCTATAATGCGCTGTTAAATACGCCTGACCTGCCGGTAAGAAATGCGGACGGATCTTTTGCCGGGCCATTCTCTTATCAGACGGGTGCGGTAATTAACCCCGTGGCGCAGGCGCTGAGCATCACCAATAACCTCATTCGTAATAAAATTAATGGAAACATCTATAGTGATATCCGCTTTTCTAAAGACCTCGTATTGAGATCTGAGATAAACGGCGATTTCAATTTTACAAACAACGTGTTTTTTAACCCTTCTTACACCTGGGGCGAGTTATACAGTAACCTGACGGCAACCTTAAGCGAGTTATCTACCAATAATTCATATTGGGGCTGGAAGGAATACCTAACCTATACCCACATATTTAAATCGAAGCATAATTTAACGGCTTTGCTGGGGCATGAGCTGTCGGAGTTTAATTATAATGGAATGTCGGCCTATGTACAGGGTTTTTACAGTAATGATATCCATACGCTGAACCTTGGGGATGCTGCGACAGCACGTAACGGCGAATTTAAAGGCAGCGGATCCCTTGAATCATTATTTGCCAGGTCGATATATACCTATAACGGCAAATACAGTCTGACTGCTACCATACGTGCTGACAAGTCATCCAACTTCGCAGATTCCCATAATGTAGGTTATTTTCCTTCCGTAGCGGCTTCATGGCGAGTTTCCGACGAGCCTTTCATGAACGGTGTTCAGCAGCAAATAAGCGGACTTAAACTGCGCCTGGGATATGGACAGGTGGGTAACCAGGATATTCCCGGATACCTTTTCGGGACATCATTGGTAACTACGCCTACCGGTTTGGGTACCGGGTTTTTCTATAATAACTTTTCTAACCCTAATCTTACCTGGCAAACCTCAATACAAACAGATGTAGGTGTAGATTTCTCGTTATTCAAGAACCGTATCAGCATCGTATTCGACTGGTATAATAAGACCTCGAAAAACTTTTTGTTCCAGCAGCCTTTACCTGGGTACATTTCAGGTGACCAGAATTATCTGGGTGGCATAAACCCGCCTTATATTAATGCCGGAAAACTGAGTAATAAAGGTTTTGAATTCAGCATAAACTCAAAAAATATCCAGAGTAATAATGTCAAATGGGAATCGACTATTATCTTTTCTCATTACACCAACAAAGTGATTTCACTTGCTAACAATAGCGGCCCCATCATTGGCAGCGCCATTAACGGGTTTTTAAACCTGCCGGTTTCCCGGACGGTGGTCGGCGGGCCCATCGGCGAATTTTATGGCTACAAGTCGTTGGGTGCCTTTAAAACAGATGAACAATTGAGAAATGCACCTATTCAATTCGGGCAGCCTGTCATCAATCAGACATCCGGAACCTGGCTTGGTGATTTACAATATGAAGATCTTAATCATGACGGAGTAATTAATGAGAAGGATCAGGCAGCGATCGGTAATCCCAACCCGAAGTTTACCTATGGCATCACCAATAACATTTCTTACAAATCCATTGAACTTTCAGTTTTCCTGAACGGATCCTACGGCGCCAAGATTTTGAATTTGCTTAATCGGACTATAGGCGGTCTTTCCGCACTCTATCAAAATCAACTTGCCTCCCAGTCAAATTTCTGGACACCGCAAAACCCCGGATCAAATATCCCTGCGCCAAAAGGGGGGACGAGCAATGCTAATCTGGTTATTTCTGACAGGTTTATAGAAAGCGGCTCATACCTGAGGATACAGACATTGAACCTCGGGTACCGTTTACCCGCAAAATGGATCAGTAAGGTAAAACTTAGCCAGTTTAAGGTATTTGTCAGCGCCCAGAACCTGTACACTTTCACCTCTTATAAAGGCTACGATCCGGAGATCGGCTCGATGAACCAAAATGTATTTCTAACCAATATTGATAATGGGCGAAATCCTATACCAAGAACATTTACCGCCGGTATAAACGCTACATTTTAATTAAATAATTACGTAACCATGGAAAGAAATTTTAAATATATTATCCTTATAACTTTGATTTTAAGCTTTACAGCAATCAGTTGTAAAAAGGATTTCTTTAACAGGCCGCCGGAGGCAGCACTTACGCTCGAAACCTTTTACAAAGATGCAACGCAAATAAAGGCGAGCACAACGGCACTATACGGAACACCCTGGTTTAACTGGAACAACCAGGTAAGCTGGGCTATTGGCGATATGTACGGCGGTAACAGCCGCTCTTATTCGAGCGACGTTTTTAACTTTGGCAATTTTTCCGTCAATGCTGATAATAACCTGGTTGTAAAAGGCTGGAACTCATTATTCACGGTTGTTGCCCAATCAAACGCTGTGATCAATAACTTGAAAACGGTACCTGCCGGAGTTTCTGTTGACGTTGTTAATAATGCTTTGGGGGAGGCTCACCTCATGCGGGCCCTTGCTTATTTCAATCTTGTAAGGGTTTGGGGAAATGTCCCGATCATTGAAAATAACCTGGACCATATCACTGATTTTCAGCTTAACACAAACCCTGTCGCTGATGTCTATAAGTTTATTATCAATGATCTGAAATTTGCGGAAGCTAACTGTGTACACATGATCAGGAACGGCTCTTCCCAGGCGCAGGGGCGCGTATCCAGTGGGTCTGCTTCAGCCATGCTGGCAAAGGTTTATCTTTATATGGAAAATTATGCTGATGCACGTGCCGAAGCGGAGAAAGTGATCAACAGCGGGGAGTTTAAACTTTACGGCCCTAATGCAGGTGAAGTAAACGGGAAAACCTACAACGACCTGTTTAAAACTGCTAATAATAACAATGAAGAATCAGTAATAGCCCTGCAATGGGCAGGTGGCGCTCCGTTTGGCCGCGGTAATTCTATACAATCATCTTTCGCTTACAGCTCGGTACTTACCGGAACCGGAGACGGTTATGGGGTTGTGGGGCCTACGGTTGATTTGCAAAGGGCTTATGAGCCGGGCGATGAGCGCAGGTATGCCACCATTATGCTGGCGGGCGCTTACTACCCTAATCTCAATCAGGCATCGGGTGGCTATACCGTACCAAGTAACGTCAATGCACAAGATTCCAGGGCGGCCCTTAAAAAATATGTTGTAGGAACCCCTGCCGACAACGGCGGCATCGGTGCGCAATTTTCTACGGGCAACGTTACCTACATCATGCGCTATTCGGAGGTTTTACTTATCGAAGCCGAAGCGGTTTTGGCAGGGGCTCCAAGCACATCTGATCCTGCGGCACTGGTTCCCTTTAACAAAGTGCGGCTTAGGGCAGGCTTAACCGCCCTGCCTACCTTAACCCAGGCCAATTTAATGCATGAAAGGCGAATTGAACTTGCCATTGAAAGCGATTATTGGTTTGACCTTTACAGGTTGGACGGCTGGGCCGGAATAACCGGTAACCAGCACACCAAAGCGATAACCGTTATCAAAAATCAGTTAAGGGGCATTTACAGCGCCAATGTAAGCCCTATATATTATGCCCAAAATACAGAGGTGCCGGATAATAATGATTTTGTGTTTCCGTATCCAACAATCGAGACGGCTCAAAACCCTAAGCTATTATTGCCTCCTGTCCCTTATGATTTTAAATAGACATTAAAAATATTCAGCATGAAATATCAAAAAAATCAACCAACACTGCTCATACTGGCCTGCTGTATGAGTGTTATCTTATGGTTCAGCGCTTGTAAAAAGGACGGTAATGGGGCTGCCCCGGTAATCACGCGGGTGAGGACGGTTGCCAAGGATACGGTCATTAATAATGTGATACAGCGTATTACATTGGATTCCAGTATTAATATAACCGCAATAAGCAGTATCAAACAAGATTCTACCGTAATTTCGGGTGGGTTAAATGGTTTGTATGCTATTATCGGCGATCACTTGTCTACAACATCTTCAGTGGAATTCAATGGTCAGTCCGTTTACTTTAACCCGGCACTTGTTACCGATAAAACGATTATCGTGGCTATTCCCCTTAATGCGCCATGGGGATCAGGGGTTTCCAACACCCTGACCGTTGTCACAAAATACGGGAGTGCCGGTGTTCCGTTTACCATTCTGCAGCCAGCTCCGGTCATCACCTCATTGTCTCCCTTATATGCCGGTGCCGGGGATATTATTACAGTTACCGGTACAACGTTTAACGAAGTAAGCAGTGTGAAGATCGGCACAACGCCTGTGGATATTGTCGGCACGTCAACGCCGACCCAAATACAGATCAAGGTGCCCGCCGGCGATGTGCAGGGTTTCATAACTGTGACTACGCCTGGCGGAACCGCGACCTCACCTGTCGCTTATGGTTTTAAGCTGGTAGTGTATGACGATGCGCTTGCCAATGGATGGTGGTCAGGGGGCTGGAATGGCGGGGATCATCCGGCGTTTGACAATACATCGCCGGTCTTAAGGGGAACCCACTCCGTCGCGATCACCTATACCGGGGGCTACGCAGGCTTCCAGATCGGCAACGGCGGGGCACCGATCAGCCTCATCCCGATGACGGCACTTAAAATATCAATTTATGGCGGACCGGGCACGGACGGCAATATACTCCGAGTTGCTATTGAAGGCCCGGATAAGAACGGGCACCAGGTAACCATCAAGAACAGTCCGCCGGATGGGGTAAATGTTACCATCAGGGAGGGCCAATGGCAAACCTTTACCATCCCGATCAGCCAGTTCGGCACGGGACCTGTAGAAGTACAGCAAATCATAGTGCAGGAACTTAGCGGAGCTTCTAACGAAACGATCTATATCGATGATATCGGATTCATATAAAACCCAATTACCCCGGTATGCCTTCAACAGCTGCCGGGGTGGATGTAAATGCAGCAATTAATCCTACTAATATTGATTTTATGAATTGTTTATTATTAATTAATAGAATAAAGTACACTGCCCTGCTGGCAATGATTATTTCAATTGTTGATGCCAGTAGCAGTCAAGCCCAGGGTAGCTTAAGCGATTCGTCAAAAACATACGCTTTAATATGGCATGATGAATTTGACGGGGAAACGATCAATCCATTGCTTTGGAATTTCGAGATCGGGAACCTTGGCACTAATCATGAAAAGCAGGCTTACAAAGCTGAAAATGCAACTGTAAAAGGTGGTTTTTTAACGATCACCGCAAAAAAGGAAAGCGCATACGGCCAGCCATATACATCATCAAGGATAAATACAAAAGGAAAATTTGCGATACCGGGAGGGAGGATCGAAGCCTACATCAAATGCCCGATGGGCAAAGGTCTTTGGCCTGCCTTCTGGATGCTTGGTTACGATATTGAAGAAGTAGGATGGCCAAAGTGTGGCGAGATAGATATCATGGAGCACGTGAATGCGGACACCATTGTTTACGGGACCATCCATTGGGATAAAAATGGCCATGCGATGTACGGAATTAAAGCACCGACAACGCCGGGCGAGTTTCATTTATACGCTGTGGAATGGGATAAGGATGAAATTTCCTGGTATGTCGATAAGACCAGGATCGGCAGTTCGAATATAAAAAACGGGATCAATAACACCGGCGTTTTTCGACATCCGTTTTATATACTTTTTAATTTTGCCGTTGGAGGCGATTTCCCGGGTACCACTACGTCGGTCGATGAAAGCCTGCTTCCGGCAAAGATGGAGGTGGATTATGTACGCGTATATGAGATCCGCCGGAACCGTTAGCCGTTACCGCATGAAGGGTACGAAACCGCCCTGGGTTATTTTCATTCAGGATGGTTGGGGAGTCTTCGGATAAGCAACGACGAGCCATCAAATTTTCATAACCAAATTAACAGTATAAGCCATCTGCCTTCTCACAAATGGGAGGGATTCAGACTGGTTATGGATTGCCCTATGCGTCAATTTGGCCTCATGCTTCACAAGAAATTAATCAATTTACTAACCAAATTATAAGCAAAAAATGAAAAAGAACATTAGAACTTCAAAATTGATGATTGTTGCAACTTTATTGATTTGCTTCGCATCATGTAAAAAATTAGTATCTCAAACACCATCAGACCATGGGTTTATCAGTAAACCCACCGTTATAAAAACAACGGCCGACGTATGGACCGAAATTTTCAGAGATGACTTTAATACGCTAAACACAGCTAATTGGACAGTGACTAATCGAGTAGATTACAATTCATCCTACTGTACGTACAATTCCGCCAATATTACTATCGGCAGTTATGATCAAACCAGTTGCCTGGTACTTACAGCCACCAAACCGGGAGCAGCCAATGCTTATACATCGGGGCATATAAAATCGGTGTCTACCTTTAAACCTCCTGTCAATACGAAATACTGGATCAGGGCCCGTATAAAATTAATAGCAATTGATGGCACCGTTTATAAATCTTTTAAGCAAACCTATGGTGTATGGCCGGCATTTTGGATGACCAATGAAACAAACTGGCCGGTGAACGGAGAAATTGACATTATGGAAGGCTATTCCAAAGGTGGCACAGAGAAATATGCAAGCAATTTATTTTATGGAACCGCCGCTGGCGTGAATCAGTTAGGTAATACTTGTGAAAGTCCGATCAGTTCGGGTGATGGATGGCATAACTATGATGTTTTCTGGATCAATAATGCGGGGGTTATGACATTAGTTATTCAGTTGGATGGCGTTACACAGACTACCTATACAAATTCCAGTAACCCTAATTTAAATTTGCAAAACTTTAGCGCCCATAATATCCTGTTTAATCTTTGTGTAGGTGGGCCGCCAAATGATGCAATATTCAACAATGCCAATATTAATGTAATGAGTAAAACGATGATGTGGGTTGATTGGGTATCGGTTTCCAGTTCTCCGCTGTGATAAATCTCAGTTGAATAATGATAAAGGTTGACGGCAATTGCCGTCAACCATCTTTACAGAAAATTCAAGGCTGGCGTTTTTTGTTTTACCATACTACCCGTGTTCCGGCAATCTGTATGGATAAAACTCAATTGAAACAGCATGAAATTAAAATTTTACTTTAACTGTTACACTGAATTAGTTTGTGAAATTGGAATTTACCTCCGAAATGAAATGTTGTTAATGAAGCGTTTTACTCGCAGGTGAAATATAGAGGCACGGTTACTCTGATTAAATCACTTTTCTACTGCTTTTAAGTTTTAATTTGTAAGCGAGCAGCTTGTATAGTAATATAATTACTAATCGACTGTCATGTTTAAAATTTAAGGTAAGTGGGGGCTAATTCTATCCAATGTTTTAACCAACTTTGTGCATAGTTAAATTACATGGATAATTTTATAGCCGCCCGTTCACAAATGGCCCTTTCGCTGGGTTTTCATATTGTTTTTTCATGTATCGGCATGGTAATGCCATTTTTTATGGCCGTATCACATTTGATCTGGCTTAGAACCGGCAACCCGAACTATAAAAATATTACCAAAGCCTGGAGCAAAGGTGTTGCGATATTTTTCGCGACCGGTGCTGTTTCCGGAACAGTGCTTTCATTTGAACTTGGATTGTTATGGCCCGAATTTATGAAGCATGCCGGACCGATATTTGGAATGCCCTTTTCCCTCGAAGGAACCGCGTTTTTTATAGAAGCGATAGCGTTGGGTTTTTACCTGTACGGCTGGGACAGATTTAACCGGTGGTTCCATTGGTTTACAGGCGTTATTGTTGGCGTTAGCGGTTTGCTTTCCGGTATCCTTGTGGTGTCGGCAAACGCCTGGATGAACAGCCCCAAGGGTTTTGATTACGTAAACGGAAAGTATATAAACATTGACCCGATAGCTGCCATGTTTAATGACGCCTGGTTTTCGCAGGCATTGCACATGTCGCTCGCTGCATTTGCAGCTACTGGTTTTGCTGTAGCAGGTGTACACGCATTAATGATCATCAGGAAGAATAATGTTGTTTTTCATCAAAAAGGATTTAAAATTGCTGCGTTGTTTGCTTGTGTAGCCGCATTATTGCAACCGCTTAGCGGTGATATATCTGCAAAAGATGTTGCTAAGAGACAGCCGGCTAAGCTGGCAGCCATGGAAGCACACTTTGAAACTGAAAAAGGCGCGCCCTTTATATTGGGTGGTATTCCTGATGAAAAAGAAAAGAAAGTTAACTACGCGATAAAAATCCCCGGTGTTTTAAGTTTCCTGGCTCACGGCGATTTTAAAGCCGAAGTAAAAGGCTTGAACAGTATTCCGGAAAATGAACACCCGCCGATCGCTATAACGCATTTCGCGTTTCAGATAATGATTGGTTTGGGTGTGTTAATGATGATCACCGCGGTGATTTACTTTTTTGCACTTTGGAAGAAAAAGGAATGGCTGACAAAAGAATGGCTGCTTAAGCTATTTGTTATCGTTACCCCTATGGGGTTTTTGGCTGTTGAAGCCGGCTGGACAGTAACAGAGGTGGGGCGACAACCCTGGATTATTTACGGGGTGATGAGAACCGCCGACGCGGTTACACCAATGCCCGGCATAGCTTATTCATTTTATGTTTTTACTTTGGTATATGTATCTCTGGCTGTAGTGGTAACCTTTATGCTTTACAGGCAAATTAAAATGGTAAATATACTTTATGATGTTAAGGAGGGCGTTCAATAATATAAAATTATGCTGTATATAGTTATTGGTTTTCTCTGGACATCTATACTTCTTTATCTCCTGTTGGGTGGCGCTGATTTCGGTGCCGGAATTATCGAACTTTTCACCGGTAAAAAAGACAGGCAACAAACCCGTAAAACGCTTTATAAGGCAATAGGGCCTATTTGGGAGGCAAATCATATGTGGCTCATCATCGCCATTGTTATCTTGTTTGTCGGGTTCCCGGTTATCTATTCAACCATGTCTATCTATCTTCATATCCCATTAACCATAATGCTGTTAGGGATAGTAGCCAGGGGCACCGCATTCTCTTTCCGCAATTATGATGCTATTAAAGATGATATGCAAATGGTATATAACCGGATATTTGCTATCTCCAGTTTTATAACGCCGCTGTTCCTGGGTATTGTGGCCGGGAGCGCCGTTTCCGGGCAAATTGATTTGTCGTCGCATGATTTCCTTAACGCGTACATTTTTAGCTGGTTCAGCTGGTTCAGTTTTTCAGTAGGGCTTTTTACGGTCGCTATCTGCGGATTTTTGGCGGCAGTTTACCTGATCGGGGAAACAAAAATAAAAGAAGAGCAAAAGCAGTTTAGAAAGATGGCCGTATCCATGAACATTGCCGCAGTGATATGTGGTGGTTTGGTCTTCCTTTCTGCCAGGCTGAGTAATATTCCTGTCTACACCTGGATATTTGGTAACAGTATTGGAATAACCGCTGTTATAGCAGCTACTATTTCACTTATACTTTTATGGTATTTGATGATGCAAGGAAAAACCATCATTTTACGTTTCCTTGCCGGATTTCAAATAGCGATGATCTTGTTATCAGTAACGATCAACCATTATCCCAATATAGTGATTCTAAAAACCGGTCATCTTTCGCTGGTTGAGCTTCGTGGTCATGACAAAACGATCGAAGCATTAGGTACGGCACTATTGCTCGGGAGTGTGTTTATTTTGCCGGCGCTTTTTTACCTCATTTATAGCTTTCAAAAAAGAAAGGATAGTTCTTACAATCCTGATCACTGATCTTGACAGATCCATAGTGATATTCACAATCTTTTGTGATGATCTACCCGCTTGTTTTAACTTTTTACCCGCATCTTTTGATACAGGGGACAACTTTATACCACCGGATAGAGAAATTCTGTATGGCTGTTTCAGACAAGAAATCTTTTGACTCTAACTGGGATTTATCGTAACCGGATGGAGCAAGGTTCTTCTACCGGAATTAAATTTTTAACTGCCTATTTTCTGACGAACGGACATCGGTAAATTCAAAATATTCTAAAATTTTTTCCGGTAGGATTAAACGGATAAGAGTTTCGTATGCCGTTGACAAATTCAGCTTGATCCAATTTCGCCCATTATTTTTTCGTCAATAAAAAAGCGATTAGTGTCTTTCACCTAATCGCTTTTTTTCAAGTACTCAGAGCGGGAATCGAACCCGCACTCCGTTTACGGGAACAGGATTTTAAGTCCTGCGTGTCTACCAGTTCCACCATCTGAGCAGGTGTCTAAACCTTTTAAAAATAAATCCCTTCATTTAACCGAAGGGATTTGAGCGAAAGACGAGATTCGAACTCGCGACCCCGACCTTGGCAAGGTCGTGCTCTACCAACTGAGCTACTTTCGCGTTGGTGTTTCAAACTTTAAACGAGATGTTTGCTGTTTGTGGGTGCAAATATAGAGAGAAAACTATTCCCTGCAAGCAAAAAATGCAAATATTTGAAAGTTTTTCATAAGTCGCTGACTTTCAAAATGCCCGATATCGCGTCACTTTCAAAACCACGTGATAAAGCATATTGTTGTAGTTTATAACGACGTTTAAACTTGTCTTTCTCCTTTATCAGGCTGGCCTTTTTCTCTAAAATATGAGTTAGGGTGCTTAAATAATCGTCCTCATCAATATCCAACAGCGCCTTTTTGATCAATACATCGGGCACACGTTTCAATTTCAGGCCCTGTTTTATCTTTATTTTACCCCATTGTTTTTGGTTGAACTTACTGCGGGCATAAGTTTTGGCAAAACGCTCTTCGTTCAAAAAATTATCGGTGATCAGCTGGCTGATGATGTGCTCAATGGCATCGGTCCACAAACCCCATTCATACAGTTTATCGCGTACTTCCTGCTGCGAGCGTTCCTGGTAAGCACAGTAGCTTTCGGCTTTGGCAAGGGCCACTTTTTCGTCGGTAATTTTTATAGCGTTCGGGCGTTCCATTCAAACCAAAATTCGCTAAAATTCTTGTATGTACAGAAATATAAGCAAATTCGTACCACTATGCACAAAAGCCGTTATACCTCCAGCCAAATAAAACAAATAGTAAACGCTACAGGCGAAATAGTTAACGACAACAGCATCAATATACTGCTTACCGATAGCCGCCGAATCAGCAACCCATCAGGCGGATTATTCTTCGCGCTGAGCGGCAGGCGCAACGGGCACGAGTTTATTGCCGAAGCTTATAATGCCGGTGTGCGCGACTTTATTTTGAAGCAGCAACCCGAGGGCTATTTCCCCGAAGCTAACCTGTTGGTGGTTGAAGATGTGCTGATGGCGCTGCAAAAGTTGGCGGCATATCATCGTTCGCAATTCAACTTACCGGTAATTGGTATAACGGGTAGCAACGGTAAAACCATTGTAAAGGAATGGCTTTATCAATTACTTAGTGCCGATAAAACCATTGTACGCAATCCTAAAAGTTATAATTCGCAAATTGGCGTGCCGCTTTCTGTATGGCAAATAAACGACAGGAATGATCTGGGTATCTTTGAAGCCGGTGTATCCACCACAGGTGAAATGATCCGGCTGGAGGCTATTATTAAGCCCGAAATAGGGATACTTACCCACATAGGTTCCGCGCACGACGAAGGTTTTAATGATCGTGAGGAAAAGATCAGCGAGAAATTAAAGCTATTCGCCAATTGCCGTTTACTCATCCACAATTACGAGCAGTTGCTGGATTACCAGGAAGAGATAAAAACACCCGAACGCTTTATATGGAGCCGATTTTTTAACCAGGCCGATCTGTATGTGTTCAGCGAAACCACTATCGAGAAGAATTATTACCTGCGGGCCATTTACAAGGGCGAGGAGATAGAATGCCTTATCCCGTTCAGGGATGAAGCTTCTATTGAGAATGCCATTGTTTGCTGGGCAACCATGCTGGCTATGGATTACAGCCCGGTAACGGCCGACGAGCGCATAGAACGTTTGGCCCCCGTGAGCATGCGTTTGGAGCTGAAGAACGGCATCAACGATTGCTCGGTGATTGATGATACGTACAATTCCGATATTCAATCGTTAGAGATAGCCCTGAACTTTTTAAACCAGCAAAACCAGTATCAGAAAAAGACATTGATATTGAGTGATATTTACCAGTCGGGTTTGCAGCAGGATGTATTATACAAGCAGGTGGCCGACTTGGTAAAAGCCAGGCAGGTTGATAAGTTTATCGGGGTAGGGGAGGCGTTGGTGGCACATCAGCAATATTTCGATATTCCGGAAAAATATTTCTTTACCGATACCATTACTTTAATTAAACAGCTTAATAATTTAGGATTCAGGCGTGAAACGATCTTACTTAAAGGATCGCGTAACTTTGAGTTTGAGCGCATAAGCCGGGTGTTGGTACAAAAGGCACACGAGACGGTGATGGAAATAAACCTGAACGCGCTGCTCAATAACCTCAATTTTTATCGCTCCAAACTAAAGCCGGGTGTAAAGGTAATGGCCATGGTGAAAGCGTTTTCGTATGGCAGCGGTACCTACGAACTGGCCAATATGCTGCAATACAATAAAGTTGATTATCTGGCTGTTGCTTATGCCGACGAAGCCGTGGCATTGCGTCAGGCGGGAATAACGCTGCCTTTAGTGGTATTGAATACGGAGGTAAGCGCGTTTGAAAAACTCACTGAATTTAAACTGCAACCGGTATTATATAGCTTCGGTTTATTTGAAGAATTTGTGAAATATGTTCAGGATAGCAACATTTTTAACTATCCTATCCATTTAAAAATAGACACGGGCATGCACAGGCTCGGTTTTGAAGACTATGAGATTGAAACTCTGTGCGATATGCTGGAGGATAATCCTTACGTGCGCATCCAGTCGGTATTTTCGCACCTCTCGGCCAGCGACGCGGCACAGCACGATGAGTTTACTCAAAAGCAAATCAATACTTTTGAAACGGCATTTAAACAAATAGAAGAGGTGCTTGGCTACACCGTGATCAAGCATATTTGCAATACATCGGGCATCATCAGGTGGCCGGGTGCACAGTATGACATGGTGCGGGTGGGCATTGGTTTGTACGGAATTGATGCCGCTGTGCCCGCATCTGATGCCTCACTGCAACCTATCGGGAGTTTAAAAACGAGTATCTCTCAAATTAAAAAAATAGCTGCCGGTGATACTATCGGCTACAACCGGAATGGTACTTTGAGCAAAGATGGCCGCATTGCCACGGTTCGTATAGGCTATGCCGATGGTTACCTGCGGGCGTTTGGCAACGGGGTAGGCACCATGCTGGTAAAGGGCGTAGTTGTGCCAACGGTAGGCAATGTATCAATGGATATGTGTATGATTGATGTGAGCGAAGTGCCCGATGTAAAGGAGGGCGACGAAGTGATCGTATTTAATGAAAAGCAAAGGATAGAAGAATTAGCCGCCCAGATAGGCACTATTCCATACGAGATATTAACTAACGTTTCGCAACGGGTAAAAAGGGTGTACTTTTACGAATAAAAGAAAAATTTAATTTATAAATAGTGAAGAAACTAATTTTTATCGCAATACCCCTGATGTTCTTATTTGCCTGCGGCGGCAATAGTAACGTGAAATATTCTTTTGCCCCCGATACCCTTACCAAGCAAAAAGCATTGCTGCTAACCTTTGATTATATAAGGCGGGAAACGAACCCTAAAGACTCCATTACATTCAATCAAGAACCGGAGAAAAGCGTAAAGCAAATCAATGATTCGGTTTTTTATGTGGACAATTATTTCGACCGGACTAATGAACTTAAAGAAAAGAAGCATGCGTCTTACACCTGTTACGTTATTCATCATACAGGTTATACAACTGTTGATTCGCTTAAAATAAAAGATAGATAGGCACGATAAACTATCTGTTAAATGCCTGCTGTTCGTAAAAGATTACATTTTTTCTTTCTGGAATTAATAATTGACATGAAAAAGTGTTTTAAGAACTATTTTAAGATAATTTAATTCAGCACACTGCGCAAAATGGATAAAAGATTTATTTCGTATGAAGGACTTCCAATCAAATCAGGTGGGGCACACAAGATAAACAATGGTTCAGGTCCAAGAACGTATTATTTACTTTTAGGATTTATTGAAAAGTTGACGAATAATCCTGATCCGGAATGCATTCTTGAGCTAAATGTATCCGATAAAAAAGTAGGTTTAAAAGCAACGATTTTGTATCTGATTAGAAATTTTGGATTGCCTGTATGGTCTCAAACTAATTACTTATCAACAAGTGAGTTTGTATGGAAATTTTATGTGAGAAAAAAGCATATAAATAAGGCCCTTGATATTGAAAATAAATTTGCAAATGTTACACTTTCCGCAATGTGGAGATTTAAATTTATCAATCCGGAAACTGGAAAATTATTGCATGATCAGGATAGCATTCCAGTAGTGGATAATAGAATTCACAATTCACAAATCTATCTGAGGTTATCAAAAGATATCACTGTTTCGTTATGGTTTACATTGCCGTTTGCTGATTTAAATGATGAAGCAGTTGAATATATTAAATTGTTAAAAGTCAGCCTTCCGGTTCATGTTTCTAATAATCATTGGAAAATATGGAAATTCTCAAAAGACCATTTGACTTCTCGAAAACTAAATATTTCCATAACTGATGCTGAATAATTTTCACTTAGATATCGATTAAAAAGAGAATTATTGATTTAAGCTAATAATTAGCGGCTGATTGCAACCCTTCTGCTTTTACTTCTTCAATTAAATTTAAAAGAATGTACTTTTGCGGTTATTAAACAATTATCATGAAGAGGTTAGGACGGGCTTTACTTAATTACTTTGTTAAGGGAATGCTCATTGTGGTGCCGCTTGGCGCCGCCATTTTTTTAATGTTTTGGGCGGTTTCATCTATTGATAATGCGTTAAACCTAAGCGATATACTATGGACCGATAAGCACGGCAAACCGGTTTATATTCCGGGTTTGGGTATCGTTAACGTCATCGTTATTATTATGCTGGCGGGCATTTTGGTAACCAACGTAATTACCGATCCTATAAAACGCTGGCTTAACCGCTGGGTAAACCGCCTGCCTATCTTTAAGTTCCTGTATTCATCTATAAAAGATCTTACCGAAGCTTTCGTGGGCGAAGAAAAGAAGTTCAGCGAACCTGTTTTAGTAGAAGTAAATGAGTTCGGCCTGAAGAAGATTGGCTTCTTGGTAAAGAAAGATCTTAAATCACTTGATCTTCCCGGCGATGTAGCGGTATATTTTCCGTTATCCTATTCGTTTGCCGGGCAGGTGATCATCATAGCTGCCGATAAAGTTAAACCCATTAACAAAAGTGCCGCCGAAGTAATGAAATTCGTGGTGTCCGGCGGCGTGAGCGGGTTAGATTAATATGCTGTAATCAGCGCTTATTACGCTTTCTCTTTTCTGAAACTTCTGATGGCCAGTATCGCGCTGATCAACATTAGTATTGATGCTACGTAATAAGGTGCGCCGGGTAAATGTACAGGCGCTTTAGGGCTGGTAAAGTAATAGAATATGTAGGTCATAAACCACGGCCCGAATATCGAACTCAAACTCATTAAGCTGGTAAGTCCACCCTGTAGTTCACCTTGCTCGTTTGCGGGTACCTCATTGGTCATTACGCCCTGCAATGCCGGGCCTGCTATACCGCCAAGGGCATAAGGCACCAGGTAGGCAAACATCATCCAGCCATGGTTAGCCGTACCGAACAAGAACATCCCTACCGCATATAACAATAAACCAATCCAAATACTTTTTTCCTGCCCCAGTTTAGGTATAGCTATCCTTATCAGACCGCCTTGCACCAAAGCAACCATCAGGCCTACAAAACCTAAAGAGTAACCAACTGTGGCCTCATTCCATTTAAATTTTTCCATGGTGTAAAAGGTCCATACGCTTTGTACGGCATGCCCCGCGAAGTATACGATGAACAAACAAACCGCGAGACCTATAACCGCCGGATACTTTTTCAGTTGTAACAAGCTGCCCAATGGGTTCGATCTTTTAAGATCAAGCGGGCGGCGATGTTCTTTATCTAATGATTCGGGCAAAATAAAGAAACCGTAAGCCGCATTTAACAAAGCCAAAGCAGCCGCGGCATAAAACGGATAGTGCGTATCTATCTTACCCAAAATGCCACCTATAACCGGGCCTATTATAAAACCCAAACCGAAGGCTACGCCAATCATCCCAAAGTTTTGCGCGCGTTTTTCGGGCGGACTAACATCGGCAATATAGGCCGACGCCGTGGTGAAACTCGCGCCGGTAATACCTGCTATAATACGGCCAACAAACAGCCAGCCTATAGTTGGCGCAAAAGCCAGGAAAAGATAATCGATGCCGAAGCCAAGCAGGGATAATAACAATACCGGTCTACGACCGTATTTGTCGCTCAAGTTACCCACCAATGGCGAAAACAGAAACTGCATTACCGCGTAAGCTACCAGTAACAGCCCTGATATTCTGGAGGCTTCGCTGATATTGCCGTGTATGAGTTTCTCTATCAGTTTCGGAAAAACCGGAATAATGATTGCCAGGCCAATAACGTCAATTAATAATGTTACAAAAATAAAGCCTAAAGCGGCCTGGCGTTTCTGTTGTACAGGTTGATCCATAACCTGCAAAGTAATAAACTAAAAAGTAAAGTTTTTTGATAAAAATTATTTAATTTTTTCTAAGTTCACTAAAAAATTAGTTGACCTCATGAAAAGTTACAAACTCTTATCATTGATACCCTTGCTGGTAGCCGCGCAAAGCAGTTTCGCGCAAACAACCGATCATCTTAAATTATCAACCGCTACACCTGCGGCTGGCCAAAAAGTAAGCTTTACGTATGATCCGGCGGGTACACCCGTAGCCGGCGAAAAGCCCGAAGCTTTAGTATATTTTCTGGATAATAAAACTTATCCGGTAGGCGATATCGACCTGAAAACCGAAGGTAATATCTTAAAAGGCGAGTTTACTATACCTGCCGTAGCCAAAGCCTTTTTTATTAAAATAAGCAGTGGCGAAAAAGTAGATGATAACGGAGCCAAAGGTTATGTTTACCCGGTATATAAAGGTGCTAAGCCAGTTGAAGGCGCTTACGCTTCTGAAGCCTACCTGATACAATCGGGTATGGGTGGCTACTTTGCCAAGATCGGTCCGGATAATGATAAGGTAGCTTCGTTATACAAGCAGGAGTTTGCATTATACCCTGCCAGCGAAAGAGAATATCGCAACAACTATATGATGTTTTTGCTGAACGCCAAAGATGCGCCAACCAAAGCATTGGCCGAAGCAAAAATGGCCGAGCTTAAAAAGAGCACCAACGAAAAAGATTTAATGACCCAGGCCTTTTTATTTAGCAGGCAGCGTAAAACCGCACAGGCTGATTCGGTAAACGCCATCATCAAAGCTAAATACCCTAAAGGTGATTTTGTTAAGGGCGAATTAGGCATCGATTTCAACACAGAGAAAAACCTGGCTAAAAAAGATTCGTTGTACAAAGCCTACATCGCTCAATATCCTGAAAAGAAGGATGAGAAGAACAGCATTCAGGATAACTTCAGGGTACAGCTGGCATCGGCAGCATTAAAGGCCGGTGATTATGAGGCTTACAAAAAATGGGCTTCACTTGTAAAAAACAAAGCATCGCTGGCAACGCCATTAAACAGCGCCGCCTGGGATTTGGCACTAAAAGGCGAAAAGCTTGAAGTGGCGGCTGATCTGTCGAAGCAATCGTTAGATATTTTAAATGCCGAATATAACAGCGGCGAAGGTGCTATGTACGCGTCGCCAAAACAAGCTAAGCTGAATAACCGTAGCTCGTACTACAACGATGCCGATACCTATGCCTTCATTTTATTTAAACAGGGCAAATTTGCTGATGCTTTGAAATATCAGCAAGAGGTATACGATAATAACAAAACTCCTGATGTGGAGATCACCGAGCACTATGTGCAAATATTAGGCGCTAACGGCCAAAACGATAAGGTAATTGATATCGCTTCAAAATCAATTACCAATGGTAAAAGCTCCGCGATATTAAAAGAAGAACTTAAAAAGGCTTACGCCAAAGTAAAAGGCGAAAAAGGCTACGAAGAATATCTGGCATCGTTAGAGAACGCATCTAAAGAAAAATTACGTGCCGATCTTGCCAAGCAAATGATCAATGAGCCTGCACCTAAATTCGCGCTGAAAGACCTTAGCGGTAAAACCGTTTCACTGGCCGATTTAAAAGGCAAAGTAGTAGTGGTTGATTTTTGGGCAACCTGGTGTGGTCCTTGTAAAGCTTCGTTCCCGGGCATGCAAATGGCGGTAACCAAGTTTAAAGAGGATGCCAACGTACAGTTCCTGTTTGTGGATACCTGGGAAAATGGCGACAACTTTTTACCGGGCGTAAAGAAATTCATCGACGATAATAAATACACATTTGAAGTATTGATAGATGATAAAACTGCCGAAGGTAAACATGGTAAAGTGGTATCTGAATTTAAGGTAGACGGTATCCCAACCAAATTCATCATTGATAAAAACGGAAACATCCGCTTTAAAGTGGTTGGTTTCTCGGGCTCATCAGAAGCTATTGTAGAAGAAGTGAGCAACATGATAGAGATGACCGGCAACCCCGAAGCGGTGAAGGCAGCACCTAAAGTGAGTATGAATTAAGCATAGCTAATCAATCATAAAAAAAGCGATAGTGAAAACTATCGCTTTTTTTATGAAATGCCCGAGGTGTACTAATTTATTACCGTGGCAAATACATCATTCTCTTTAACAAAACCGATATATCTTGAATCAGCGGCTTCGTGCCTGTTGTCACCCAATACGAAGAAACTTTTCTCGGGTACCTTTATTGGGCCAAAATTATCAGGGCTATAGCCAGCTTGTTTAAACGCCGGATATAAAGCACTTAGAGTATCTTTCATTAAAATGTACTTTTTAAGGTTGAGGTGATACGTTTTTAAATCATTCTCACTTAATATAATAGTGTTAGTACTATCATTAATAATATCGGTTTTATAGTTGTTTTTTTCTATGTAACCCAGTATGCTATTTAGCTGAGCAGTTGAAATTAAATACTCGTTCCATACAAAAGGTTCGTTTTGTTTTTTGCCATTAATGTAAACTACCGCGTCTTTTATTTCAACAATATCATTTGCTTTGGCAATACATCTAAAAACAGAAGATTCACCGCCAAGTTTAAAACAAATAAAACTACCCCTTTCAGGGTCTTTCAATCGTGTTGCAAACATTTTACCTTGATAAGGCAGTGTTGGGTTATTCGCATATCCTTGCATGCTCAGAAAGGTGATCACATTAGTCATTCTTGCAACTACCCACGCCGTTATGATGAAACCAAATAAGCAGGCAAGTATTATTATAGGTTTTTTCATGCAATGATATTCTGGTCTTAAAAATTCGGCTTCAATACATACTTATCATAAAAACGGAAGATGTGTTCTACCGCTTCTTCGGCGGTATCAACTACGCGGTACAGGTTCAAATCATCCGGACTGATGTTCTTTTCCTGGTCGAGCATTTTTTGTTTTACCCAGTCGAAAAGGCCACCCCAGTAATCGGTACCTACAAAAACGATAGGGAAACGGGCAATTTTACCGGTTTGTATCAGGGTGATGGCCTCAAAAGATTCGTCCATGGTACCAAAACCACCCGGCAGTATGATAAAGCCCTGCGAGTATTTCATAAACATCACCTTGCGGATAAAGAAATAATCAAATTCCATCAGCTTATCCCTGTCGATATATTTATTATGGAATTGCTCAAAAGGTAACTCGATGTTTAACCCTACCGATTTGCCACCGGCTTCGTAAGCGCCTTTATTGGCGGCCTCCATAATACCCGGTCCGCCGCCCGATATTACACCGTAGCCACGCTCGGTAAGCAGGCGGGCAATGTGTTCGGTGGTTTTATAATAATCGTGATCATTATGTGTACGTGCCGAACCGAAGATGGATACACAGGGGCCTATTTTGGCCATTTTTTCAAAGCCGTCAACAAATTCGGCCATTATTTTGAAGATCTGCCAGGAGTCGGTCACTTTAATTTCCTGCCAGTTTTTATTTTCAAAGGCGAGTCTTATTTTTTCGTCATTAGTCATATCGTTCTTTCACAAAGTATTTTAAGTATAGTAAACTACAAAGCAGCTACCGTTGTTTTGGTTTTGGAGGTGAGGAATAGTCCGGCGAATGTAATTAAACCATTCACAATAATAAGTTCGTTATCAAAAACATAACCGCCCAGCCAAGTGGCCGAGTGTGCTTTTAAAAAGTAGCATACCGCCGGCGATATTAAGCAAACAAAAGGCACCAGTTTATCGGCTACCTGCCTGTTGCTCACAAATAGCCCGAAAGCATATAAGCCAAGCAGCGGACCGTAGGTATATGATGCCACCCGGAAAATTGCGCCCACCACAGCATCATTATTAATGGAGTTGAAGATGATAATGGTTAAAAACATGAGCCCCGAAAAGGCGATGTGTACATAGTGGCGCACATTAACCATCTTTTTGCTATTTACATCGTCACGTTTGTTAAAGTTTAAAAAATCCACACAAAAAGAGGTGGTAAGCGCCGTTAAGGCCGAATCTGTAGTTGCGAATGTAGCCGCGGTTAAACCCAGCATAAACACCATGGCGGGTAATATGCCCAGGTATTTTAAGGCGATAGTAGGGTATAGGTAATCAGTTTTTTCAACGCTGATACCATTGCGGCTGGCGTAAATGTATAGTAACGCGCCAACGCTTAAAAAGAAGATGTTGATGATCACGAAAATAGCCGTAAAACTGAACATGTTCTTTTGTGCTTCGCCGATGGTTTTCATGCTCAGATTCTTCTGCATCAGGTCTTGATCAAGCCCCGTCATAGCTACGGTGATGAACAATCCGCCTAAAAATTGCTTGCTGAAGTGGAAGGTGCTGGTTAAAAAGTTCTCGAAGAAAAACACCTTTGAATAGCTGCTGTTCTTGATGGCTTCTGCCGCCTCGAAAATATCGTAATTAAGGCTGCGGCAAATAAAGTAGATAGATAGAAAAACCGACGATACCAAAAACAGCGTTTGAAGGCTATCTGTAATAATAATGGTTTTTAAGCCGCCCTTAAACGTGTACGACCATATCAGCAATAAACAGATCAGCACGGTTGCGGCAAAGGGCACTCCATAACTATCGAAAATGAAACGCTGTAGCACGATCACCACCAGGTAAAGCCTGAAGGATGAGCCAATTGTGCGGCTTATCAAAAATATCCCTGCGGCTGTTTTATAACTCCATTTGCCCAGTGCGCCTTCAATATAACTGTATATAGAGGTGAGGTGCATGCGGTAATAAAGCGGCAATAATACGGTAGCTATAATAATAAAGCCTACCGCGTTGCCCAATATGAACTGGAAATAGGCAAACTGATCGCCGCTGGGCGCGCCTACCTTGCCGGGTACCGATATAAAGGTTACGCCGCTCAGGGCAGTACCTATCATCCCGAAGGCTACCAAATACCATTTGGAGTTACGATTGGCCACAAAAAAGGTATCGTTATCAGATGACTTTTTCGAGGTGATCCACGAAATAACCATTAGCACTAAAAAATAACCAATTATAAAAGTAAGCAGTATACCGGGCGACATAGGGTTTTATTTAGTTTTTAGTCCGGAAGACCGAAAGTCGGTAAGTCCGGAAGTGTTTTAGTTTTTTAAGTCCGGAAGACCGAAAGTCGGTAAGTCCGAAGCATTTTAGCTCTTTCTCGAAAGTCGGAAAGTTTTTCTATAAATAACAATTTAATTTTCGGTAGAGTACTAAAGGTCGCCACTTTTCAACTTCCGGACTTACCGACTTTCGGTCTTTCCGACTTCCCGGACTTTTCCGTAAATTCGCGACATGAACTTTTCGTCGAAGTTGCTTGAGGATGCTGTTGCCGAGTTTGCTAAATTACCTGGTGTGGGACAAAAAACCGCTTTACGGTTGGTGTTGCACTTGCTTAACCGCGATAAGGAAGAGGTTAACCAGTTTAGTAAGGCTATTACCAAACTTCGTAACGAAATTCAGTATTGTAAAGTTTGCCATAACATAGCCGATCAGCCGGTGTGCGAGATCTGCTCGTCGCCGCGGCGCGATAAAAGCCTGATATGCGTGGTTGAAGATACCCGCGACGTGATGGCTATCGAAAATACAAATCAATATAATGGCGTATACCATGTTTTGGGCGGATTAATATCACCCATGGATGGGGTAGGGCCGTCGGACCTGGAGGTGGATACACTGGTAGAACGCCTGGCGGGTAACGAAGTGAAAGAGATCATATTTGCTTTGAGTGCCACTATGGAAGGTGATACCACCATCTTCTATCTCAATAAAAAGATAAAACATTTTGCAGTAAGCATTTCAACAATAGCCCGTGGCATAGCCTTTGGTGGGGAATTAGAGTACGTGGATGAGATCACCCTTGGGCGGTCTATCGCTACACGTGTTCCGTATGAAAACTCGCTAACCCGGTAAGTATGAAGTTGTCTGTAATTGTGGTGAACCATAACATGTGTGCCTGGTTAAGGCAGTCAATTAGTTCTTTAATTAAAGCTTGTAATAGTTTTGATTGTGAATTAATTGTGGTTGACAATGGCTCAACAGACCGGTCGGTAAATATGCTGAAGACAGAATTTGCCGAAGTGAAGCTTATAGAGAACGATAAAAATATAGGTGTAACAAAAGCATACAACCAGGCCATCAAAGTGTCTCATGGAGAGTACATCCTCATGATTAATCCCGACACGATTACCGGCAGCGATACTCTCGAAAAAATAATTAATTTTATGGATGCTCACCAGCATGCCGGTGGCGTAAGTGTCCGCATGGTTAACCCCCAGGGGCATTTCCTGGCATCTTCAAAATACGGATTTAACAGGGGCTGGGCTAAGCTTTTTAAATTTACCGGACTGGCCAAATATTTCCCGAAATCGCATATCGCCAACCGCAAATACGCCAACTGGGCCGAAGAGTTTGAAACCACCGAGGTTGATGTGCTAAATGGCGCCTGCTTTTTATTACGCCGCGAAGCGCTCAACGTAACCGGTTTGCTCGACGAGCGTTTCTTTAAATACGGGTACGATATTGATATTTCTTTCCGCTTAAAGATGGAAGGCTTTAAAAATTACTACTTCCCTAAAACATATATCATCAACTTTAATGTGCATAAGGCACATAAATTTAGCTGGAACTACGTCCGCCATTTTTATGGGGCGATGTTTATATTCGTGGCCAAATACTTGTTTGAGGTGCCAAAAATAAACCTTGGCGGCATGCCTCAAATGTACCAGGCACAATATGAAGTTGAAAGATAAGATCGTTGTAATTACAGGCGCGTCATCAGGCATAGGCAAGGCATTGGCAGCAGAATTTGCCGCGAGAGGTGCTAACCTTGTATTAGGCGCACGCCGCTATGTCACCTTATGCCAAATTACCGAATCGCTCGAAAAACAATATCCCATACGTGCTTTAGCTGTTAGCTGCGACGTAGCCATTGAAGAAGACTGCGCGCATTTGATCAAACAAGCTATTACCACTTTTGGCCGGATTGATATATTGATCAACAACGCGGGTATAACTATGCGGGCTTTATTTAAAGATACCGATGTTAAAGTTTTAAAAACGTTAATGGATGTAAACTTTTGGGGTACAGTTTATTGTACTAAATATGCTCTGCCCGAAATATTGAAAACCCGGGGCAGCATAGTAGGCGTGTCTTCCATTGCAGGGTATAAAGGTTTACCTGGACGTTCAGGTTATTCGGCATCAAAATTTGCCATGAATGGTTTTTTGGATGCGCTGCGGGTAGAGAACTTAAAAACCGGCGTCCATGTATTAACCGCCTCTCCGGGTTTTACGGCATCAAACATCCGTAACACCGCCTTAAACAAAAACGGCCAATCGCAAGGCGAAAGCACCCTCGACGAAGCTAACATGATGACCGCCGAAGAGGTAGCAAAAGCTATAGCCGACGCGGTTGAAAATAGGTCACGCACATTAATATTAACAAGGCAGGGCAAACTCACCGTTTTACTCAATAAAATATTACCGGCTTGGTTAGATGGAAAGGTGTATGATTTGTTCGCTAAAGAGCGTAATTCGTTATTGAAATAAAGGTGATTTGTTATTGCTTCGTTCATCGCAATGGAGTGTTTGCCTCACCCAACCCTCTCCAAAGGAGAGGGCTTTTTCACCGTCAGCAAACAGCTTCGGGTGAAAGCGGGCAGAACTGTGGAGGGTAGGAGCGCAAAGGCGGGCATAGCGAACTTGTTGCATGTGGGATGGATAGCGCGGCGGGGCAAAAGTTCCAGCCCCAAGTTCTGCACGCTTTGCAGGGTTTGGCCAAGTGCGGCAAAGAAGCCTTTTGCTGGACAAGGGTTTTGTTACTTTTGCCCTCAAAAGTAATGGCGCCCTGCGCCCAAGAGCAGACTAACGTTAATTACAGCAAAAGCTCAACCTAAGTAGAATTTGCTTACAAACTGACGCCCAACGCTTCTAACCACTTACCCCTTCATAACTCCCGATCTTACTTAAATCAAACACTATACGGCCGTCTTCATCACGATCAAATGATGGCACAAATTTGGCATACCATACTATATCGCAATGGCGGTAGGCCGTACGGGAGTGGATGGTTTGGGAAAAGGTGTCGTCAAATGCTTTCAGCAATACCGAAAAACTCGCTTGTTTTTCTTCCATTTCCTGAGGCGGCATATTGTGCAGCGGACTATTCTCGTCCAGCGGATGCACTACAGTCCAGTTAATGGTGAGCAGGCTCACGGCTTTGCGTTCCAGTTCCAGTTGAAAGAAACGGCGGGTAGGTTTGCCGTTTACGAGTTCGTTATAAGAGAAGATCACTTCAATCTCCAGATCAAGCAATACATTGCGCCTTAAATTGGCCAGGCGGAACATCACGCCCTTACCGCCATCACGATAAGGGGCGATCAGGATATTATTACTGTAGATGATCTTGGCCGTAGGTCGTGAAAAACGACCGTAAAGCAAACCTGTTGCCAGTGCAAAGGCCAGCAAACCCATCATCGATTCGATGGCGGCCACGGTGTTTGCCGCTATTCCCTGCGGACTGATATGCCCGTAACCTACCGTTGATATGGTTTGTGCAGAAAAAAAGAAGGCATCCTGAAAGCGGTCGACCATGGTTGGGCCGCTATGCCCATCGAGCGAAGTGCTGCCCAATGCTACATATATGCAGGCGAATATCAAATTGGTTACCAGGTAGCCGCTCAATACTATCGCCCAAAACTTGGCCCAGCTCATGGTGATGAGTGAATGGTAGTTATCGGCCGTATTAAAAAATGGGATACCGGTGCGCCTTATATTTACCGAGCCATCCTTGTTTAACAGCGGCTGACTTTTAAGTACGGGCTGCGGGCCAAAGCCAAGATCGTCTTCGGGGTTTTCTTTGGGTATATGGTCGGCCATGTGTTTTTTTGCGGATTGCTGAAGCGTTTCTGTAAAATTATCATTCTGCTTGCTTTTCAGAAAAATATTTCCATATTTGTGCCATTCAAAAAATAATGAAAGTATTAAACAACAACTGGTGGTGGCTTAACGAGTAATCGTAAGGCAAAACCATGTTTGTTTTTTAAATAATATACAGAGGGGTTGCCATAAGGTAACCCTTTTTTTATGCCCTTTATCCTGGCAGGGCCATAACAGCAGGAAATTGATTAACATAAATCTCCAAACGAGAGCGGTACTGATGAAAGCTATATTAAATCATTTATTTGAGCACAAAACCTTCACAAGGGAGCAGTCAAAACAAATACTTACCGACATAGCGCAGGGTGCGTACAACACCTCGCAAATGGCAGCCTTCATGACGGCCTATTGCATGCGCAGCATAACTGTTGCCGAGCTGGAAGGTTTCCGCGATGCCATGCTGGAACTTTGCCTGCCGGTTGATCTGCAAACCGATTCGCTGATAGACCTTTGCGGTACCGGTGGCGATGGTAAGGATACCTTTAATATATCAACTCTTGCATCCTTTGTAGTGGCTGGTGCTGGTTATAAGGTGGCTAAGCATGGTAACTACGGGGTGTCATCGGGCTGCGGTTCGTCAAACGTGATAGAATACCTGGGCTACCAGTTCACCAGCGATATGGATAAGCTGAGGCAAAGTACCGATAAGGCTAACATTTGCTTTCTGCACGCGCCTTTGTTTCACCCGGCTATGAAAACCGTAGCGCCAATACGCCGCGAACTGGGGGTAAAAACATTTTTTAATATGCTGGGGCCGCTGGTAAATCCGGCGAAGCCTAAAAATCAGTTGGTAGGGGTGTTTAATCTGGAACTGGCAAGGGTGTATGCTTACCTCTACCAAAAATCAGATGCTAACTATACCATAGTTAACGCCCTGGATGGTTACGATGAAGTGTCCCTTACCGGCGATTTTAAAACATTTTCGGCCGATGGCGAAAAGATCAACAAGATAGACGCTTTAGGTTTCGAGCGCTTGAACGCGAGCGAAATTACAGGCGGGCACACCGTTGCCGAATCGGCAGGGATATTTACAAGCGTGCTGAACGGCGAGGGCACATCGGCCCAAAACAACGTGGTGCTGTGCAACGCGGCGTTGGCCATCAAAACCATCAACCCCGAAAAAAGCTTTGCCGATAGCTTTTACGAGGCCGAAGAGTCGCTGCTATCGAAAAAAGCGCTGAACAGTTTCAAAATTTTAATTGCTAACTAAAGCCATGAAGATAAAAGTTTGCGGCATGCGTGAACCCAGTAATATTGAGGCGCTAACCACACTCGCGCCCGATTATATGGGTTTTATATGCTATGAACCTTCGCCACGCTATATAGATGAATTGCCGGTAGCGGTAACGCAGGCCATACCTGCTGCCATACAAAAAACAGGCGTTTTTGTAAGTGAAACAGCGGAGGTAATCACAGAGCTAATTACTAAATACAATTTTGCCGCCATACAATTACACGGTAACGAAAGCCCGGAGTTTTGCGCCCTGTTTAAAGATAAGGTAATAGTATTGAAGGCTTTTGGTGTAGATGAGCAATTTGATTTTGAGCTATTGAAGCCTTATCTAAACCATGTCGACTTTTTTCTGTTCGATACTAAGACGGATAAACATGGCGGTTCGGGCAAAACATTTGACTGGCGGGTGCTGGATAAGTATACGCTGAATGTGCCATTCTTTTTATCGGGCGGTATAAGCCTTGATAATTTGAGTGAGATAGCAAAAATAGAACACCCGCAGTTGTATGGTGTTGATTTAAACAGCCGGTTTGAAACAGCGCCGGGAGTAAAGAATATTGAAGATTTAAGAACAGCTTTTAAAATAATTAAGGAACTTGGTACCCATGAATTACGGAGTTAACGAAGACGGATATTACGGTGATTTTGGCGGGGCTTACATCCCCGAGATGTTATACCCCAATATTGAAGCCCTGCGCAAGCAATATTTGCAGGTGTTGGAAGATGACACTTTTAAAGCCGAGTACGATCAGCTATTGCGCGATTATGTAGGCAGGCCATCGCCACTATACCTGGCCAAAAGATTTTCGGAGAAATATGGCGCCAACATATTTTTCAAACGCGAAGATTTGAACCACACCGGCTCGCACAAAATAAACAATGCCATAGGCCAAATTTTACTGGCTGAACGCTTGGGTAAAAAACGCGTGATTGCCGAAACCGGTGCTGGTCAGCATGGTGTGGCAACTGCTACCGTATGTGCCTTGCGTGGTATTGAGTGTGTAGTTTACATGGGCGAAATTGATATGGAGCGCCAGGCACCAAACGTATCGCGTATGAAGATGTTGGGTGCTACGGTTGTTCCGGCGAAATCGGGCAGTAAGACTTTGAAGGATGCCACTAACGAGGCCCTGCGCGATTGGATAGGTAACCCTGAAGATACCCACTATATTATAGGCTCGGTAGTTGGGCCATACCCTTACCCCGAGATGGTAGCCCGTTTTCAATCCATTATCTCTCTCGAAACCAAAAAGCAACTGCTGGAACAAACCGGTAAGGAATTGCCCGAGTATGTAATGGCCTGCGTAGGCGGCGGCAGCAATGCCATGGGGATGTTCTATCACTTTTTAGGTGATGAATCGGTACAGTTGGTAGCCGTTGAAGCAGCCGGTAAAGGTGTAAACAGCGGCCACTCGGCAGCGACTACTTTTTTAGGCCGCGAGGGCGTGTTACATGGTACTCGTACCATTCTGATGCAAACCGACGACGGGCAGGTAATTGAACCTTATTCGGTTTCGGCAGGTTTGGATTATCCGGGTATCGGTCCGCAGCACGCGCACCTATACAAAACCAGCCGGGCGCAATATGTAAGCATTACCGATGATGAATCGTTAGCGGCGGGTTTGCTATGCTCACAACTCGAGGGCATCATCCCGGCTATTGAAAGCGCGCACGCCATAGCTTACCTCGAAAAAATGACCTTTAAACCTACTGATAACGTGGTGATCTGCTTATCGGGCAGGGGAGATAAAGACTTAGATACATACATAAAGCACTTTGGATATTAATGAATCGTTTACAAAACCTTTTCGCGTCAAAAACTAATAACCTGTTATCCATTTATTACACGGCAGGTTATCCCGAACTGAATACTACCGTTGATATTGCCGAAGCGCTTGAAAAAGCCGGGGTTGATTTCCTTGAAATAGGTTTCCCGTATTCCGATCCGGTTGCCGACGGGCCTACCATTCAGCACAGCTCTGAGCAGGCGCTTGAAAACGGCATGACGCTGAACATCCTTTTTGAGCAACTGAAAGAATTGCGCAAACGTGTAAGTATCCCCGTAATATTAATGGGTTATGTAAACCCCATTATACAATATGGTGTGGAGCGTTTTTGCAAGCAAGCCGCCGAAGTTGGGGTAGACGGCGTTATTGTACCCGACCTGCCTATGTACGAGTACGAAAAACTCTATTCATCTTACTTTACTGATAATAATCTGAGCAATGTGTTTCTGGTAACCCCGCAAACTGCCGAAGCGCGTATCCGTAAGATCGACGATTTGAGCAACAGCTTTATTTACCTCTTGTCGTCATCATCTATCACCGGCAGCAGCCTGCAAGTATCTACCGCTATTGAAGATTATTATAAACGGGTAGAAGCTATGCAGTTGAAAAATCCGGCTATTATCGGCTTTGGTATTTCGGGCAACGCGGCCTTTGTAAAAGCTTGCGAACATGCCAACGGCGCCATTGTAGGCAGTGCTTTTGTTAAACATTTAGGCACCGAAAATTATCTCGAAACTATTCCCGCCTTTGTGAAATCCATACGGCCATAATATTTATTAACCAAAGATTGATATCGGTTTGCTTATTTAAATTATTAGGCAATCGATATCAAAATGGTTATAATGAACGGTCATCTGCATGCAGAACAAGTTGCTTTTTCCCTTCTTTTAGTATAGTTTTATTTCACATTAGGGTGCCGCGTGCATCTGCCATTTGAAATCAATTAACATCCTATATTATCACTATTAACTAAATTAAAATTAACGGGTAAGGCACTATGTGTACTGCTTACGTATATCTAAGCACGATATGATATCAATTCTGCAAAGAAAGCTGAATGACATTTCTATATCAAGAAAACTGTATTTCACAATAGCGATCATGGCGGTGCTGATCACGCTCGAATTGTGTACACTATGGTTTGCTATTACTACGCTGTCTTCTGTCCGTTCGTATGTAAACGGTGAGGGCTTGTGGTCTAAATCGCAGAAGGACGCTGTGCTGAGGCTGCGTATTTATGCCTATTCGCATAAGGAAGAAGATTATATCGCGTTTAAAGATTTTTTGAAGGTGCCGCTCGGCGATAGCAAAGCCCGTAAAGAGTTGCTTAAACAAGAGCCCGATATAGCCATCACCCGCCAGGGTTTTATAGAAGGCCGTAATCATCCCGATGATATTGACGGCATGATCAGGCTGATCAGGAATTTTCATGATGTATCTTATCTCGAAAAAGCATTCACCGCTTGGTCTAAAGCCGAAGCCATGATGTCGCAACTGATTCCCATCGGCGAAAAAATGCACAGCATGATATTGGACGGTGCCCCGCAAGTGCAAATTGATGTACAGTTGCAAAAACTGGCATCCATGAACAACGAAGTAACCAAACTGGAGGATGTATTCTCCTACACGCTTGGCGAAGGCGCCCGCTGGCTCGAGGGCATTGTGTTGAAGCTGCTGCTTACACTATCGCTAACCATTGGTACTACCAGCATCATTATAACGGTATCGGTAAGTAATGGTATTGAGCGGGGTATAAAGGCTATTATTGACGGGGCCAGGCTGATAGGGCAGGGTATTTTAGATACCCGTGTTAAGGTGTACTCAAGCGACGAAATCGGTCAGCTGGCTACCTCGTTCAACTCCATGACCGATAAGCTTGAAAAAAACATCCACGACCTTAAAGTGGTAGAAGAAAACCTGACCCGGGAGAAGGAAAAAGCCGAGGCATCTGAAAAGGTAAAGCAGTTATTCCTGGCTAATATGAGCCACGAGATCCGCACGCCGCTAAATGCTATATTGGGTTTCGCGCGTTTGCTTGACGAATCGAAACTGAATAAAGAACAGCACGAATTTATCCGGACGATCATCCGTTCGGGCGATAATTTGCTGGTGATATTGAACGATATTCTTGATTTTTCGCGTATTGAAGCTGGTAAGATCATTTTTGAAAGCCTGCCATTTAAACTGAAGGATATACTGAGTTCGGCCTATAATATTATGCAGCCGAAGGCGCTCGAAAAACACATCAATCTCACTTACCAAACCGGTGGCGATGTACCTGCCGTATTAATTGGCGATGCCGTACGCCTGAACCAGATATTGCTTAACCTGATATCAAACGCTATAAAATTCACCGATAACGGGGATGTAAGCATCTCCGTAGTATGTGCCGAAGAAACTGCCGATGACATAGTGGTTGAGTTTGTAGTGAAGGACACCGGCATAGGCATACCGCTGGATAAGCAGGATAAGATATTTGAGGTGTTTGAACAGGCCATCAACAGCAGCGTGCGTAAGTTTGGCGGTACAGGTCTGGGTTTGAGTATAGTTAAGCAGTTGGTTGAAATGCAGGGCGGCACCATATTCCTGAACAGCCATCCTGGCGCGGGTTCGGCATTTCATTTCAGGTTATCATTTAAAAAGGCTAAAAAGAAAGATCCTTTTGCACCGGCCGAAACAGCGGTTGTTGAGCGGCAGGATATTTTTAACAGGATAGGTAAGGGCAAAAAGGTATTGGTAGTTGAGGATAACAAGATCAACCAGTTATTGGTGGTAAAGGTGCTTAAAAAGCAGGAATTTGAAATTGACATTGCCGACAATGGTAAAATTGCCGTTGAAAAATTAGAAGACGGTCATTACGATATTGTATTGATGGATTTGCAAATGCCAGAAATGGACGGTTATGAGGCTACTGTGTACATCCGGAATATGACATCGCCCAAAAAGAATATACCCATTATAGCCATGACGGCGCACACCATAAAAGGGGAATACGAGCGTTGCCTGGAAATAGGCATGAGCGATTATGTATCAAAGCCATTTAGCACTACCGAACTATACAGTAAAATAAAGCAGCAGTTAGAAAAATACGAAGCGGTTAAGCAGGATAATTAAAGATACAGTTCCAGGTCGCCTTTACCTTCACGTATCACTTCGAAGTCGCCGGATGTGCAATCAATAACGGTTGAAGCCACATTGCCGCCATATCCACCGTCGATCACTATGTCCACCTTGTCTTCATACTTCTCATAGATCAGTTCGGGGTCGGTAGAGTATTCGATGATCTCGTCTTCGTCCTTAATAGAGGTTGACAGGATAGGGTTACCTAAAACCCGTACAATTTCGCGCGCTATATCATTATCGGGCACACGGATACCTACTGTTTTTTTGTTGGAACTTAACAGCTTGGGCACCATGTGGCTGGCGTTAAAAATAAAGGTGAACGGCCCCGGCAATGCTTTCTTCAGCACACGGAAAGTGGTGTTATCGATGGGCTTTATATAGTCGGATATATGGCTGAGATCGTAACAGATGAACGAGAAATTCGCTTTTTCGGGTTTGATATTACGAATGCGGCAAATAGCTTCGATAGCGCGGTGGTTGGTAATATCGCAACCTAAACCGTAAACGGTATCGGTAGGGTAAATGATGAGGCCGCCTTTACGCAATACTTCCACCACCTGTTCAATTGCTTTAGGGTTAGGATTTTCGGGGTATATTTTTATTAACATAGTAGTATAGCAAATATACTCCTAAAAAGGTTTTAAAATAACAAAGCCATCTGTAAAACAGATGGCCTCATTCCTATATATCAACTTCAGAAAAATTATTTTTGTTTAGCGAATTGTACGTTGAAGATCAATTTAATGTCTTCACCTACAACGATAGAACCTGCTTCGGTTACGCCATCCCAGGTTAAGCCGAAATCTTTACGGTTAATTTTACCGGTTACTTCAAAACCAGCTTTGGTGTTACCATAAAAGTCATCAGCCGAGCCGCCAAATTCAGCGGTTAATGTTACCGGTTTGGTTACGTCTTTAATGGTAAGGTCGCCTTCTACTTTATATTCGTCGTCACCTGCCGCGGTTATTGCAGTTGATTTGAAAGTGATCTTTGGATATTTTTCAGCATCAAAGAAATCTGCCGATTTCAGGTGACCATCGCGTTGCTCTTGGTTGGTAGCAATGCTGTCAACATCTAAAGAGAAATCAACTTCGCCGCCTGTAATGTCGTCACCTTCGGTTTGCAAAGTGCCTTCAAATGTTTTGAAAAAACCTGTTACGGTTGAAATTACTAAGTGTTTTACTTTAAATTGTACTTCTGAGTGGGTTGGGTCTAATGCCCATTTTGTAGTTGCCATGATTGTAATGATTGTTGTTTTTAAATTGTTTTATGATACAAATATACAAATAGATGTTTAAACATGTAATTTGATTTTTCTAATTTACATTTGCCAGACAATGGGGTAGGTGTTTAACCACATAAGTACATAAAATGTTTAACCTTATGGTTAGATTTACATTTTTTAATTATTATTTATGAGAAAGCTTTTCGTTATATCGGCCATTGTAATACTGGGTTTGGTAGGCGGGTGGACTATTATCTGGCCACCGGCTGCCTGGGCATTGGTTATACTGCTACCCATCTTTGCATTAGGCGTTTACGATATGTTTCAGCCGAGGCACAGTATTGTGCGCAACTTCCCGGTATTCGGGCATTTGCGTTTTGTGATGGAAGATCTTCGCCCTAAAATATACCAGTACTTTATTGAGAGCGATACCAACGGAACGCCGTTCAACAGGCAGTACCGCAGCGTGGTATATCAGCGTGCTAAAAAGGTTGATGATACCCGCCCTTTCGGTACCGAGTTAGATGTATACCAAAACGGTTACGAGTGGCTAAACCACAGTATTGCCGCTATCGATCATTCAAAGCTCAATTTGCATCCACGGGTTAAGGTGGGTAACGAGCAATGCGCTCAACCTTATATGGCCAGCATTTATAATATATCGGCCATGAGTTTTGGCTCGTTGAGTGAGAACGCCATACTGGCCCTTAACAGCGGCGCGCAAATAGGCGGCTTTGCCCATAATACCGGTGAAGGTGGCCTGAGCGATTATCACCTGAAACCCGGCGGCGATATTATATGGCAGATAGGTACAGGCTACTTTAGCTGCCGCAACAAAAACGACACTTTTAACGAAGAAGCCTTTGCCCAGCGAGCCGTGCTGCCGCAAGTGAAGATGATAGAGATCAAACTATCGCAAGGAGCAAAGCCGGGACATGGCGGTATTTTGCCCGCGGCCAAGGTAACGCCGGAGATAGCACGCATCCGTTTGGTGGAAATGGGGGAGGATGTAGTGTCGCCACCATACCATACCGCGTTTAGTACCCCTACGGAGATGATGCAGTTCATCAAAAAGCTGCGTGAGCTTTCGGGCGGTAAACCGGTGGGCTTTAAATTGTGCATTGGTCATAAAAGTGAGTTTTTAGCTATCTGTAAAGCGATGATCGCGTTGCAGATCTACCCTGATTTTATAACGGTTGATGGTGGTGAAGGGGGCACAGGCGCGGCACCGCTGGAGTTTTCAAACTCGGTAGGTATGCCGCTGCGTGAAGCGCTGGCTTTTGTGTATGATGCCCTTACGGGATTCGACATTAAAAAGCATATCAAGCTGATCGCTTCGGGCAAGGTGGCTACAGGTTTTGACCTGGTGAAGAACTTCGCATTAGGTGCCGATATGTGCAACAGCGCCCGTGGTATGATGTTCGCCCTGGGTTGTATACAAGCTTTGGAGTGCAATACCAATACCTGCCCAACAGGCGTGGCCACACAAAATAAAAGCCTGATGAAAGGCTTGGTGGTTGACGATAAAAAAACGAGGGTAGCCAGTTTTCATAACTTAACGGTAAGCAGCGCCATACAAATGATTGGCGCGGCCGGTCTGCAAAAGCCCTGCGATCTGCACCGTCAGTTCATTTACCGCAGGATAAGTCCTAACCAGATCCAAACCTATGCCCAGCTGTTCCCTTATATCCCGATAGGCAGCCTGCTTAAAACGCCCTACCCATTACAATATGAACTGGATATGGCCATCAGCAGCGAACATACCTTTGTACCTGATTATAATAAGGTGGGTGCTGTAGAATATGGGGGAGCGAGCGCTTATACGTCATGATATTTAGGTTGAGCGAATGCTTTATTTGCCTTACTTAAATCGTCCTCTTTAAAGAAGAATAGCTGCTAAGTTAAGGGTTTAAGCAAAGTGTATAATTAACTCACCCGGTCTACGCTTCGCTGGACAGCCCTCTCTCCGACTTTGCTGTAAAGAGGGCTGAAAAAAAAATAATAACACCCCCCTCTTTCCGCTTGCGGAGAGAGGGGTGACGAGCGAAGCGATGTCGGGGTGAGTCGATATAACGTTACCCTCTCAAGCAAACATTATACATAAAACAAGAAAAGCCACGCTGATGCGTGGCTTTTCTTGTTTTTAAGATGCTATCTCACATCTAATATCTCGAATCTAACTTTAGTTAGCCAAAACTTCTTTAACTCTTTCAGCAGCTTCTTTTAATAAAATAGCTGAGAATACTTTCAGGCCTGAGTTATCTATCAGTTCTTTTGCTTCGGCAGCGTTGGTGCCTTGCAAACGTACAATGATAGGTACAGGTATGTTGCCAATTTCCTGGTAAGCATCAATAACACCTTGTGCAACACGGTCGCAACGTACTATACCACCAAAAATATTGATCAGGATAGCTTTAACGTTAGGGTCAGACAGGATGATGTTGAAACCAGCTTTAACAGTTTGCGCGTTAGCAGTTCCGCCTACGTCAAGGAAGTTGGCAGGTTCGCCGCCGGCAAGTTTAATAATATCCATGGTAGCCATAGCTAAACCTGCACCGTTAACCATACAACCTACGTTACCGTCAAGTTTTACATAGTTAAGGTTTGATTTGCTTGCTTCAACCTCGGTTGGGTCTTCTTCGGCAGTATCACGTAAAGCGGCATAATCCGGGTGACGGTATAACGCGTTATCGTCAAGGTTTACCTTAGCATCAACTGCTAATATTTTGTTATCAGATGTTTTTAGCACCGGGTTAATCTCAAACATTGATGAGTCGGTAGCTATATACGCTTTGTAAAGCGCGGTGATAAACTTGGTCATGTCTTTAAAGGCATCGCCCGAAAGACCAAGGTTGAAGGCAATTTTACGTGCCTGGAAACCCTGTAAACCAACTTTAGGATCTATTTCTTCTTTAAATATTTTATCCGGAGTGTGCTCTGCAACTTCTTCAATGTCCATACCACCTTCGGTAGAGTACATGATAATGTTGCGGCCTTTAGCGCGGTCAAGCAAAACGCTGATGTAAAACTCCTTGGTTTCGCTTTCGCCCGGATAGTAAACATCCTGCGCTACTAATACTTTACTTACTTTTTTACCTTCAGGTCCGGTTTGCGGGGTAACTAACTGCATGCCCAAAATAGCGCCTGCTTTTTCTTTAACCTCATCAAGGTTTTTAGCAAGTTTAACACCGCCGCCTTTACCACGGCCACCGGCATGTATTTGTGCCTTTACAACTACCCAGCTTGAATTATAATCATCCTTTAGCTTTTGTGCAGCTTCAACAGCCTGGTCAACAGTGTCGGCAACTATACCTTCCTGAACCCTTACACCAAAGCTTTTTAATATGGCTTTACCCTGATATTCGTGAATATTCATAGTCTTTTAAAGTATTTGCGGTAAATCTACACTTTTTTGTATTAAGTGAAAGTTTAGTGTGTTATTAAGTTGATTTGTTAGATTAAACTGACAGGCTATATTACTGTTTTATTAATTTAAGCCCATCATTAATTGGGCAGATTAACTACTCACTAAATTTTTACCTTTGCAACATGCTCAAAGCACAATCCATACATAAATCATACGGTCAGCTGCAAATACTTAAGGGTGTAGATCTGGAAGTTAACCGCGGCGAAATTGTTACTATAGTTGGCGCGTCCGGCGCAGGCAAAAGTTCGCTCCTAAATATATTAGGTACGCTGGACAGACCCGATTCGGGCAGTATATTCATAGGCAACATCGAGGTAAATAAACTGAACAATAAAGCATTGAGCGGTTTCCGTAATCGCGAGATCGGTTTTATCTTCCAGTTTCATCATTTACTGGCCGAGTTCGACGCGCTGGAAAATGTATGTATCCCGGCTTTTATTGCCGGTAAATCAAAAGCTGAAGCAGGCAAAAGAGCTACAGAACTACTGGAGCTGTTAGGCCTTGGTGACAGGCTGCACCATAAACCCAACCAGTTATCGGGTGGTGAGCAGCAAAGAGTAGCTGTGGCAAGGGCGCTGGTGAATGATCCGGCGCTGATATTTGCCGATGAACCATCGGGTAACCTCGACTCCACCAATGCCCGCGAACTCCACGAACTGTTTGTAAGGCTGCGGAACGATTTTAACCAAACCTTTGTTATCGTAACCCATAACGAAGATCTTGCGGCACTATCAAACCGTAAGGTATTAATGAAAGACGGATTGATTGCACAGTAACCCATGCCTTATACTTTAATAACCCATGCCACATCCGCGGCAGCGCATAAAATAAAGAACGCTTTAACCGGCAAGCAGGTAATACTGGGCGACTATAAAGACCTGCCCGATTTTATGCTGAAACCCGGCGCTATGATCAAACTGCCCGATCCGCAGGCGGCCAGTTACGCGCACCTGATGCTTACCCTTTGCCTTGATAATGATATTGAAGCATTGTATCCTTTAAAACAGGAAGAAATGCTGCTTTTAAAAGAGGCCGAACTACTATTTAACGAATACAATATTTATATACTAACACCCGCTAATGAAATATAGCGATATAGATCAGCGTAAAACCGCCTTTATATTTGAGCTGGATAATGTGCTTTATCCCGAAAAAGACTACCTGTACCAGGTTTATTACCTGTATGCCAACTTACTGGAATATACCGAACTATGGGATGCCAAAGCCATGGTAAGTCTCATGGCTAAAACCTACGAAGAAAAAGGTAAGGATGAGGTATTTAACGTATTGCAGCAAAAATTTAATGTCGACGAAAAATACCGCGCCAACTTTGATGATATGCTGCTAACCGCCAAGGTACCCCTGATGCTGTTGCTGTATAAAAATATGCTCGATTTATTGCAGGCTATTGTGGTCGACCGTAAAAAGATCTTCATTGTAACCAACGGCAATCCGCGGCAGCAACTCAACAAAATAAAGCATACCGAGTGGAACGGTTTAGAGCCGTATTTAACCTGCTACTTTGCCGACGAAGTAAGCGCCAAACCCGAGCCGGATGTTATTAACCAATTGTTAAAAGACCATCAATTGGAGCGCCGGAATGTGGTGATGATAGGCAACTCCGAAGCCGACGAATTATGCGCGCAAGCCGCTGGAACAGATTATTTTAGTTCCGCGCTGTTTTTATAAACCTGTATGTAACAATATTTCGTATCTTCCGTTAATACATTCAAATTATAACACTTACAAATGAAGAAAAATTTACGCCTTGCAGGTATAGCTGTGGTAGTGCTGTTGGCCGCTGCTTGCAGTAAGAAAAAAGATAACCCAAAGCCTGATGATAATACCAATGAGGCGCTGAATAAAATAAAGGATTCTGTTTTTTTTTACGCAAAAGAGGATTATCTATGGTATGACGCATTACCCGCTTATGACGACTTTAAACCACGCTCATTTACCGGGCCTACCGATCTTGATGCTTTGCAAAGTGAAGTAGATGCTATTTCACAGTTTAAAATTAACCCGGTTACAAACCTACCTTACGAATACTATGAACAAAATCCCGGTACTTCAAAATATTCATTTATTGATGAAGGTGGTGTTTCAGGTGAGTTAGGTGGCGCAGCAGGAGATTTTGGTTTTGAACCGGCATTTGCTGTGGGTGGTAAATTTTACATTAAATATGTTTATGATAATTCACCTGCCGCTTCGGCTGGTTTCAAAAGAGGTTATGAAATTCTTTTGGTTAACAAAAAAGAAATAAACAGCTTTACCAATAAAGCATTGGTCAATGCTTTTTACAACAGTAGCGATATAACATTAAAATTATCAAAACCCGATGGAAGTATAATAACACCTACAATTAGCAGGGGAACGTATACCATTAACCCGGTAATTACTCATAAAACTATTACTGCCGGTAGCCATAAAATTGGTTACATGGTATTTAACAGTTTTACTGATCTTGAAAAAAACGCGAAGCCTAAAATTGCTGCGGCTTTTGCTGATTTCGCTAAGGATGGGGTTACAGATCTGGTAATTGATCTTCGGTATAATGGTGGCGGGTATATTTCTACATCTGAATACCTGGCTAATTTGATAGTTCCTGCCGCTAAAAATAATACTACGATGTATACTTATTATTTTAACCAGAATTTGCAGGATGGTAAATTTCCGTTGATCAATAAGAACGTGTTTAATAATCAATTAACCGCCGGCGACTTCAAACCTGAAAATAACATTGTTAAGTTTGCAAAAGAGGGAACTGAAGTTATACAAAAGGTAGTATTTTTAGTTACAGGCAATACAGCATCGGCAAGCGAATTGTTGGTTAACAACCTGTTACCTCATATGGATGTGAAAATTGTAGGTGAAACCACTTATGGTAAACCGGTTGGCTTTTTCGCGATAGACATAAATAAGTACGAATTATACATCCCCGAATTTGAAACTAAAAATTCACTTTCAAAAGGAGGGTATTATCCGGGTATGACTCCCGGCACAACAGATTACCCGGGTAAATCTGTAGACGACGATTTGACTAAAGAATTTGGCGACCCAAGCGAAGCTTTATTAGCTAATGCGATAAGTTATATCAGCGATAATAAATTCTTAGCTACTACATCCAAATCGGGTAATTTAAGTGTTAATTCGATAAAACAAGTGAACGCGATAAACAGCTCATTCACTAATCAACACTTTAGGGGAATGATATTTAATAAGGCTAAATAAACTTATAACGCAAAAAAATGCGGTTATCTAAACAGGTAACCGCATTTTTTTTTGTGCTATAAAGATGTTTTTTAATCGGCCAGTTCGCGTAGGTCGACCGCTACTACGCGCGATATGCCGGGCTCCACCATAGTAACGCCATAAATAACATCGTTGCTGGCTATGGTGCGCTTATTGTGCGATACGATGATAAACTGCGAATCTTTAGAGAACGCACGGATAATGTTGTTGAACTTATCGATATTGGTGTCATCTAACGGAGCATCCACCTCATCAAAAATACAGAAGGGGGCGGGTTTTAACAGGTAGAGCGAGAACAGGATAGCCGTAGCCGTCAGTGTTTTTTCACCACCCGATAGCTGGTTGATAGAAAGCGGGCGTTTTCCTTTTGGCTTCGCGATAATATCGATGTCTGATTCCAAAGGGCGCTGCGGATCGGTGAGTACCAAATCGCAGGAATCCTCTTCATTAAATAGCGAGCGGAATACTTTGATAAAGTTTTCACGCACCATAATAAATGCCGACATGAATTTCTCTTTCGCCGTATCGTCAATCTCTTGTATGGTAGCCAACAGCGAGGCTTTAGCTTCGGCAAGGTCTTTCTTTTGCGATTGGATGAAGGTATAACGCTCATTCATCTCGTTATAGGCTTCTACCGCCATCGGGTTAATAGCGCCGAAATCATCCAGCTGCTTTTTCATCTTCTCTGTCTTCTCGCGCAGATCGGCTTCGTTCTCGTCTGCCGGTACTTCGGTTTCCAACAGGTCTTGTATATCAATGTTAAACTCAACCGATAAACGTTCCTTCAGCGCGTTCAGTTCCAGTTTAAGGCTGTTGCGCTGCTCTCTTAGTTCGTTCTCTATCAGTTCGGCATTGTCTTTTTTGCGGCGCAGTGCCGATATTTCGTTTTCAGTTTCAGCTACTTTGCCCCGCCACGCGTAATATTCCTGCTCGGCTTGTTGGGTGGCCTTTTCCAGTTCTTCTTTCTGGGCATACATCTCCAGCAGGTCATCATCCGAGTGGCCAGACTGCTGTAAGTTTTCCTGAATGGCAGCCTTCACCTTTTCCATCTCGGCATTGTTTTGCCTGATGCGGGTATCCAAACTTTCCTGCTGCGATTCGCGGTATTCCAAATCTTTCATCAGGCCAAATACCTTATTTTGCTGCTGATGGAAGCGGATATTCTCCTGGTTGTAAGCGTTTGAACGTACGGTGACCAGTTCGGTAAGTTCGGTAAACTCGGCCTGCTTATCTACCAGCAAATCGTTCTGCATCAGCTTTTGCTCTTTCAGTTCGGCAAGGTGCGGATGCAGCGTTTGCATCTCTTCGTGAATACTGTTGATCTTGCGGGCAATATCTTCCTTACGGTTAAGGCTGTTCACTATAAATTCCTGGTATTGTTCCTGCCGAGTTTTTATGGTGATAAATTCGGTATTCAGGCGGTTAAGCTCCTGTTGCTGCTGCTTAATTTCGTTGGCTTTGACGGCGGCTTTCATCGAAGTTACTTTGCCTTGCAAGTCTTCCTGTTGCTGTTTGGCTGCATTAACCTGCGCGTCGAGTTGCTTGATCTCTTTTTGCAGGTTCTCCAGGTTTTTTGCACGACCGATCCGTTTACCCTCAAACAAACCCACCGAACCACCGGCCATGGTATGCTTTGATTTATTGAACTTACCGCTTTTACCCAGTATAATTACGTGGGGCGGCAGGTCGGCGCTGTTCAATTCTTCTTCGTTATCGTCGTTTACCAAATACACATTTTTGAGCAGGTGGTTGCATAACGATTGATAGCGTTTTTCTACCTCGGTAACGCTCAGCGCCGGGATCCATTTGCTATCCACACTGCCCGAATCGGCAACGCTGTCGGTAGTGTAATTGCTTAATATAAAGAACTGTGCACGGCCACGGGTGGCATTGCTCAACAGGTTGATCGCTTTTATAGCCTCGTCATACGTGTCAACCACGTAATGGTTCATCAGCGGTTCTAAATAGTTCTCAATGGCAATGCGGTATTCCTCACGGCAAAAAAGCACATCGCTAAACAGCGGCGCGTTTTTAGCCCAGTCGGTATTCTTTTTCAGGAAACGTATCGATTCCGGGAAACCTTCGAGGTTGTCAACCAAACTTTTGGTAAGGTTATACTCGTTCTGCTTGGCATCCAGCTTGCGGCTATCGGCGGTAATGGTATCTTTCAGCGTGCCGATGTTCCTTTCGGTGTCGGCAATTTGCTCCTGTAGTTTGGTTTCAAAATCAACTGCCTGCTGGTATTCGCTTTCTAAAGCTTCGGTACGGCCTTGCAGTTCGGCAACGGCGTCGTTAAAGTGCGAAAGTTCGGCCTCCTTATTGGTGGCGTCCTCCATATTGCGCTGACTTTCCTGCTCTAAAGCCTGCTGCTGTATCTGCAATATATCAAGGTCTTTTTCGGCCTTGTATACCTGGCTTTGCAGCCTGTTGTTGATATTGGTGATTTCGGTAAGCTGGTTACGGTCGTTGGTTTGCTGTTCGCGCAGATCGTCAACGGCTTCTTTCAGGTCAGCAACCTTGCTTTGTACGGTGAGCAGGTTTTCATCTTCCTGCGCCTTTTCTTCGGCAAGACGTTTAAGGTTGTACAACACATGGTTCAGCTGACCGCGGTCGCGTTCAAGCTCTTCGCTTAAGCGTTTTTCTTTATCCTGCTGAAACTTCAGCTGCTCGTTCTTTATTTTCTTTTCACTCTCGTAAGCACGTATTTTTGATACGTATTCGTTAGTGGTCTTTTGTTGTAGCGATAGATTTTTTTCCCGGGTTATGCTATCCAGTTTTTGCTGCTGCACGGTGGCTTCCAGCGTATCTATCTGCGCTACTATACCCGATTTATCGCCGCGTTGTGCCTGTTCCAGATCTTCTATCTTAGCCAGCGACTCACTGAACGAAGCTATCCGGAACGAAGCCAGCATAATGCTGAGTGTTTTATACTGATCTTTTAAGCGATAATAACGCTCGGTTTTTTTAGCCTGGTTTTCCAGCGTTTTCAGGTTCTTTTCTATCTCGAAAAGCAGGTCTTCCACGCGTTCCAGGTCGGCCTCGGTGTTCTTTAGTTTATTAAAGGTCTGCTTTTTGCGAAGCTTGTATTTCGATATGCCCGAAGCTTCCTCAAATAAGTTACGCCTCGAACCCTCTTTGTTGGTAATGATCTCGTCGATCATTTTCAGCTCGATGATAGAATAGGAGTCGGAGCCGATACCCGTATCGAGGAAAAGGTCGGTAATGTCCTTCAGTCGGCACTGTACATCGTTGAGGCGGTACTCGCTGTCGCCGGTACGGTAAAGCTTACGGGTAATGGTAATGTGCGAAAACTCGGTAGGCAGTATGTTTTTTGTGTTATCGAAAGTGAGCGATACTTCGGCAAGGTTGGCTGCCTTACGGGTTTTGGTGCCGTTGAAAATGATGTTCTCCATCTTTTCCGACCGCAGCGCGCGCGTGCTTTGTTCGCCCAATACCCAGCGTATCGAATCAACCACGTTTGATTTTCCGCAGCCATTTGGCCCAACAATACCGGTAACACCATCATTAAAATTAATGGTGATCTTATCCCCGAAACTCTTGAACCCCTTGATTTCTAACCGTGTAAGCTGCATTTATGTTTAACCGTACCTCGCTGTATTTTAAGGCTCTTAAAATAGCTATAAAAATTGATATTCCCCCAACCCCTGAAGGGGGAGCGTAACTATTATATTTGCTCCCCTTCAGGGGGCCGGGGGGTTACTTATCAACCCATATAATGGAGTTGTTGGTGCCTTGCTGGTTGGGTTCCCAAAGTTTGTTGCCGGGGTCAATTATCCAGTTGCCGTCAACAATGTATTTGTAGTGGTGTTTGCCCGGCTTAAACCGCATGCTGATCACCCATTCGTCGCCTTTGCGGCCCATGGTATATTGTTCCGGGTCCCAATTGTTAAAATCGCCTGCAATCCTTACTGTTTGCGCGTTATTGTATCCTTTTAACCTGAAAGTATGGTTAGCACCTACCGATATAAATGAATTGGTAATGCCGTCACTAACCGCATAGCAGTTGTTGGAGGGGTCGGTTATCCACTTATTATCTGCTATAAATTTGTATTGATAGTTGCCGGCAGCCATGGTTACGGGCAATACCCATTCGTTATTAACACGCTTTAAAAATAATTGGTTGGGCTTCCAACCGTTAAAGCTGCCTGCAACACATACCTTTTTTGCATCGGCATAGCCCTTTAAACTAAAGTTGATGGTTTCCCCGAGATTAATCACGGATGTGGCTACGCCCTTTTCGTCTGTTACTTTTTTAGTATTGGCCGGGTCGGTTATCCAGTTGCCGTCAACCATAAAACGATAGGTGAACATGCCGTCGTTGAGGTAGATCTCCGCCCGCCAGCTTTTACCGTTTTTAACAAGCGGAATTTCATTAGCATTCCATTTATTAAAACTACCTGCTACACTCACCTTTTTAGCGTTGTTATAGCCCGCCAGCTGAAAAGTGTAATTATACCTGTAGTAAATAGAGTTTGTTCCGTTATAGCCATCCTCTTCGTGCAGCAGGTTGTACTTATCGCTCATCCAGCGGCCGTTTACTATAAATTTGTAGGCGTATATGCCCGGTTGCAGTTTAACGTCGCTGATCCAGCCGCTGTCGGTTTTGAGCATGCTGGTTTTGGTGAGGCTCCAGGTATTAAAACTTCCCGAAAGCATCACCTTGCGTGCATCAGTATTGCCTGGTAAAAAGAAACGGGTAATACCCGATGGTAATTCATCAACCGTAACACGGCTAAATTTGTTTACGCCATAACTCACCTCGCCGGGATAGCCGGGAATGCCTTCTGTTTTAATAAGATCGGTAGTGATCAAAAATGGTTTTGAAGGGGCATTGTCGTGGTTAATGGTGATGGGTTTCTTGAACTGAACAACCTTGCCATTGTTCTGTATCATTTTCCAGCCTTCTTTGTATATATGGTAAAAATCGCCTTTTTGTATTTTTGAGGCACTTAAACCCGGCATGCCCGCCCTTTTAAGTATGGTGTCCATTTCGGCTTTTGAGGAGCGGAGATCTATCAGTAAAATAAACTCGTCTTTGGCAGCAATCAGGTTATTACGGTTTTGGGCGTACGCAATTACATCGCTTAAAAGCAACGCGAATACCAATAATATCAGCCGCCATACCCTCATTATTTGTAAGTATACATTTCAAATTCCTTTTTCACAAAATTGATGGTAAATATTCCGCGGATAAAAAAGTCGTACCCCAGTATCCCATCAACCGAATGCCCGTAGGCCTTGCCAATATTATCGAGGTTGGTAACCATTACCCGGTTCTTCATAAAAGCCTGGTCGCCAATTATCAAGTTATCAAACTTAGCTGTAAGCACCTGGAAAGTACTGCCGCCAACGCCGGTAAGTGTTGATGTACTTTGTACCTCCATCACAGGCAATATTTTTTTAGACCGCCGATAATCCAAAAGGTTTGTTTCGGCACCGGTATCAAACGCGAACCAGGTAGTGTTTTTGTTTACGCTGCCTTTTAAAAATATTACATCGTTCATTAACTTGAACGTTGTTTTGAGGAAAGGGTTGTGATAGATGAGTTCTGAAGCAGGTATAAAGCCGTCTTCATCCAGTTTGTGGATGTACATTACATTCTGTATCACATCTACCGTGATAGCAAATTTAGAGAACAGGCGTGTGCCCAGCAGCCCCAGTATTTTAATGTTACGGCCATTCTCTATTGCCGACAGATCGGTGACATCGGCCTTTAGCCGTTTGTAATATAAATCGAAGATGGAAAAATTGGTGACCTCGGTAGTGAAGGTATTAGACACCTCACCATTAATACCGCCCGATTCCTGGTTCATGATAGGGGGCATATCCCTGAAGTAAGTGGCGTTAAGTACCAAATGAGGCGCGCCGGTATCCAGCACAAAGTTGCCTGCCACACTATCAACCTTTGCCTCCACTATAATTAGGTTGCCTGCACGTTTTATGGGTATTACGAGGGTTTTAAAATCACCTTGCGGATCAGGGTCGGGATCATCATACGCCTGTGGAAAATATATGCCGCCAATTTTACCGTCCATCGCGTAAGTACTCTGCCGAATGCCCGCTGATAGCAGTAAAATAATAACATATATATACAAGTTGCGCATGGTAAGGTTGTACTTACCTAATAGACGGCTTATGAAACGTGTATGTTACAGTTATTGCTAAATTAATTTATGTGGTTCACGTAGCCGTAAGCGATGAGGTCGGCAGGTTGGTGGATGGGCTTTGTACTGCCATTGCTGATGAGGATGATCCTGTCGCTTACATCAAGTACGTTGTAATACTGGTGATCTGTAATAACAATGCCCTTGGTTTTAGCGCAGTTCCTGATGATGTGCTTAAACTCTTCGGCCTGTATGGGCGAAATATGAGTGAAGGGCTCATCGAGTAAAATAAAATCGGCCTTGCTGTAAATGATCATCAGGGTTTCCAGTTGTCTTAACTCGCCTCCTGAAAGCTGCGGTGCCATTTTTAACTGATGTTGCTGGTAAATAGGGTGACTACTGAAATCGGCCCAATACACCTCATCAACCAGCATTTTAGCCAGCCTATCTATACGGATAGTGCCGGGCAGGTAATTATGTTGTGGCAGGTAAGCGATGCGGTTATTATGATACCCTTTAACTATATAATCATCATTTATACTCACGTACTTATGCGTGCAGGCCAGGGTGCCGAAGATGATCTTCAATAACGATGATTTTCCGCAGCCGTTGCGCCCCAATATGCCCAGCACTTCGCCTTTACTGCAATTTAAGTAGATGTCCTGCAATATTTTGCGGCCATCAAATTCGAGGTGTACGCTGTCAACCTTCAGGTTTAGTGCTTCCATAATATGAAATAGGTGCCAATAATTAAAACTAAGAAAGCTGCAAAATCGAGTACGAAAACCCTGACATACAACGAGCGTACACTATAACCTGCGTTACGAAAGTAGAAATAGCTTTTAGCCGAAAAGAAATACTGATAACCTACAACCACTGTATAACTGAATAATTTAAGTATTGAAGGGATACTCAAATGTTCAACACCGTTTTTAATAAAGGCATAAATGCTTAGGCCTGTAAAAAGGATATTGATGAAAGCAATTGGTTTATAAAAATGACAGATAAGGGTGAATAATCTGTTCATTTAATAAAATGATTATCAGGTAAAAAGGTCATATTGTGTGTTTGGGTTGTCGCCATCGGCTATGCGCACCTTATTAACCAGCAAATGGGCCTGCCGGGTAGGTTCGGGAATGCGGTAACCGCGTATGCAATTTTTAATCACCTCAACGCTTTGTTGCATATTGATATTGTGCCCCGGCGAAATATAAATGGGATTGCAGTTTCGTTTGGTACGCATGGCTATACCGATCAGCTCATCTTTATCATACATAGGGCTTTGAGCGAAAGGTACGTTGGCAGGTTCTTCGTATTTGCCGTACAGCCTGCTTTTGGCGCTGCCTATGGTTGTAGCACCGGTAACCAAACCGAAATGTGTAGCGATACCCAGGCGGCGTTCATGCGCTATGCCTTGCCCGTCGAGTACCAATACGTCTGGTTTAACTTCGAGTTTATCCCAGGCATCCAGCAAGGCCGGTACTTCACGAAAGGCCAGCAGGCCCGATATATATGGAAATGAGGTACGGCTGATGGCGGTAGCATTGCCGATAAGCTTCAGATCGGGATAACTGAACAGTACAATGCCTGCATATACAATTTCAGAGTATTTATTAAACGAGATGTCGGCTCCGCCTATGGTGGTTATGGGTTTATCAAGCGTGTTGATTTGTATTTGACCGCGTAATTGTTGCTGATAAGCTACGGCTTGGGCAGGGGTGAGGTGTTCGTATTGGGAGGGATGCATAGGTATTAAACAAAAAAGCCTCTCCAATGTTGGAGAGGCTTTCGGTTGTTAACCTAAATATGATTTGAGGATCTTGCTCCTCGACGTATGACGCAATCTCTGCAACGCCTTATCTTTAATTTGTCTTACACGCTCGCGGGTAAGGTTGAATTTTTCGCCAATCTCCTCTAACGATAGCGGATGGTTGGTACCCAAACCAAAGAACAATACGATGATTTCGCGTTCGCGTTCTGTTAAGGTTGATAACGAACGTTTGATCTCCTCTGATAATGATTCGTTGATCAGTATCGAGTCGGTATTTGGTTCGTGGTTTTCCAATACATCCAATAATGTATTTTCTTCACCCTGTACAAACGGCGCGTCCATTGATACGTGGCGGCCCGAGTTGCTTAAGGTGTCAGATATTTTATCTACTGTAGTTTCCAGTATATCTGCAAGCTCTTCCGGAGATGGCTCACGTTCGTATTCCTGCTCTAATTTTGAGAAGGCTTTGCTTATTTTGCTTAATGAGCCTACCTGGTTTAAAGGTAAACGTACTATACGCGATTGCTCGGCGATAGCTTGTAATATCGACTGGCGGATCCACCAAACAGCGTAAGATATGAATTTGAAACCTTTTGTTTCATCAAAACGCTTGGCAGCTTTGATCAGGCCGAGGTTACCCTCGTTAATAAGGTCGCCCAGTGTTAAACCCTGATTTTGGTATTGCTTGGCAACTGATACAACGAAACGTAAGTTGGTTTTGGTTAGGCGTTCAAGCGCGGCCTGGTCACCTTCCCGTATTTTTTGTGCAAGTATTACTTCTTCTTCGGCAGTTATTAGGTCAACTTTACCAATTTCGTGAAGATATTTATCCAGTGATTGCGATTCACGATTGGTAATGGATTGTGTTATCTTGAGTTGTCTCATCTATTTTATTAACCTCGATTCTATGTTTTAGAATTGAACGTGCAAAGGTACAATTTTGTTCTGTAATATGCAGTAATTTATACATATTTACATCAAAATTGTATATCAATTTTGCTACAATTCGTTTATTTTAAAAATATCGCCTGCCCTGATACCTTTTTCGGTTAGCTGCAAGGTACAACATTCGTTTATTGCATCATGCTCAAAATATAAAATATAATTATTATCGAGCGCTTCGGTCAAAATTGCTTTTTTTTCAGTAAGTGTTTTCAGCGGGAACATATCATAAGCCATTACATACGCCATAGGCAAATGCCCTACAGAGGGCAGCATATCGGCCATGTAAAGTACTTTTCGGCCCTTGTAATCCAATAATGGCAGCATCATGGCATCAGTATGTCCATAAGCGAAACGTATGTTAAATCCTTCGCTAAATTGTACGCCATCCTGGGCGGGTATAAATTTCAGTTGCCCGCTTTCCTGCAAAGGCAATATATTCTCTTTCAGGAAGGAGGCTTTCTCGCGGTCGTTAGGGTTTACGGCCCAGTCCCAATGCTGTTCGTTGCTCCAATAAGTGGCGTTCTTAAACGCAGGCAAAAGATCGCCGTTAACACGCTCAACAGCACCGCCAACATGGTCGAAATGCAAGTGGGTTAAAAAAACGTCGGTAATATCGTCGCGGTGAAAGCCTTTTGCAGCTAATGATTTGTCGAGGGTATCGTCGCCATGCAGGTAATAATGGCTGTAGAATTTTTCGTCCTGCTTGTTGCCTATGCCGGTATCAACCAGTATCAGGCGGTTGCCATCTTCAATAAGCAGGCAACGCATAGCCCATGTACACAGGTTCTTATCGTCGGCAGGGTTGGTTTTGTTCCATATTGTTTTAGGCACCACCCCGAACATAGCACCGCCATCCAGTTTAAAAAGCCCTGTATCAATAGTGTAAAGGTTCATAATAGGCGTAGCGGTATAAATCAAAAGTAAAAATTCAAAAGTCAAAAACCGAATATTCCGTGAAAGAATTTCGTTACGTTTTTAACTTTTGAATTTTTACTTCTGAAGTTTTATTATAAGTGGATCACTTCGTCGTAAGCGGCAGCGGCAGCTTCCATTACAGCCTCGCTCATAGTAGGGTGAGGGTGTACCGATTTAATGATCTCATGGCCGGTAGCTTCCAGCTTGCGTGCTGTTACTACTTCGGCAATCATTTCTGTAACGTTAAAGCCCAGCATGTGCGCGCCCAAAAATTCGCCGTATTTGGCATCGAATATCAGTTTCACAAAACCATCTTTAGCGCCCGCGGCACTTGCCTTACCCGATGCTGAGAATGGGAATTTACCTACTTTAACTTCGTAACCTGCTTCTTTAGCCGCTTTTTCGGTATAACCTACCGACGCGATTTCAGGTGAGCAGTAAGTACAGCCCGGTATGTTGTTATAATCTAAAGGCTCAGGGTGTTCGCCTGCAATTTTTTCAACGCAGATGATTCCTTCGGCAGAGGCTACGTGAGCCAGCGCCTGACCTTTAACGATATCGCCGATGGCGTAAACGCCTTCAACGTTGGTGCGGTAAAAATCGTCAACCAGTACTTTACCTTTATCGGTTTTTACACCGGCTTCTTCCAGGCCAATACCTTCAAGGTTGGTAGTGATACCTACGGCAGAAAGCACGATCTCTGCCTCAAGTACTTCAACACCTTTAGCGGTTTTAACGTTCACTTTACAGATATCGCCTGTAGTATCAACTGATTCAACGTTGGCGTTGGTCATGATATTGATACCTTGTTTTTTAAGGATACGCTCCAGTCCTTTTGATACTTCTTCATCTTCCAGCGGAACGATGTTTGGTAAAAACTCAACAACGGTAACCTGTGTACCTAATGATTTGTAGAAGTAAGCGAACTCTATACCGATAGCGCCGCTACCTACAACCACTAATGATTTTGGCTGTTTAGGCAACACCATGGCCTGACGGTAGCCGATAACTTTTTTGCCATCCTGTTTAAGGTTAGGCAACTCGCGCGAGCGACCGCCTGTAGCTAATATAATATGTTTGGCGGTATGGTCGGCAGTGGTACCGTCCGCGGCTTTAACCTCAACAGTGCCTTTACCTTTTAATTTACCAAAACCAACAAGTACATCAATTTTGTTCTTCTTCATCAGGAACTGAACGCCTTTGCTCATACCATCGGCAACGCCGCGGCTCCTTTTAACAACGCTTTCAAAATCAACCTCACCGGTACCGTTAACCTTAATGCCGTAATCGGCAGCATGGTTTATATATTCAAACACCTGCGCGCTTTTTAATAAGGCTTTGGTAGGTATACAACCCCAGTTAAGGCAAATACCACCCAGCGATTCTTTTTCAACTACTGCAGTTTTTAAACCTAATTGGGAAGCACGTATAGCGGCAACATAACCACCCGGGCCCGACCCTATAACAATTACATCGTAGTTCATATTTTATTAATGAGTTTTTTGAATTTGTGTGCCAAAGCTAAGTAAAAGGGCTGAAATGATAAAATCAGATACCTGTGCCCCCGAAATTATTACAGGAAAATTATTATACCAAAAGTAAAATCGGTTCAAAATGTCAATATAATATGGTTTTAATCATATTATGACAATAATTATATCGTTTAGTGTAAAATGTTGAAAAATTCACAGGAATAATTAACATTAACTTAATATAGTGCCAAATAGTTTTATATATTTTTGCAGAAAATTAATTGACAAAAACAAAAAAAATGAAAAAACATTTACTACAAATCTTGTCGGTAATAGCATTTATTGTTTTTGGATCCACCACATCTTTCTCGCAAGGTATTACCACCTCATCAATGAGTGGTACTATCGTGGATTCTAAGCAGCAAACTGTTCCCGGAGCAACTGTCGTTGCCACACACGTACCAACAGGTACAAAATACAGCACAGCCACCCGTGCTGATGGTAGGTATAACTTACCCAACTTACGTGTAGGCGGGCCTTACACAATTAAAGTTACCTTTATAGGTTATGCCGAATTTACCCAGGGCGACATCAGCCTTACATTAGGTGAAGATTACAAGCTTAACGCCACTTTAAGCGATAACACCGTAGCGTTAAAAGAGGTACAGGTAACAGGTACCCAAAACAAAATTATCAATAACAACCGTACCGGTGCCCGCGAAACTATTACTCGCGCGCAAATTGACAGGTTGCCAACTATCAACAGGTCGTTACAGGATTTCACCAAGTTAACCCCGTCTGCAAACGGTAACTCATTTGGTGGTCGTAGCTCAAGCTACAACAACGTAACTGTTGACGGTGCTTTATTAAACAACTCTTTTGGTTTATCAGGTACTTTGGGTGGTCAAACCAACTCACAGCCAATTTCTTTAGATGCGGTTGAGCAGGTTCAGGTTGATATTGCGCCTTTTGACGTTCGTCAGGGTTTTTTCACCGGCGCAGGTGTTAATACGGTAACCAAATCAGGTACTAACGAAGTTAAAGGTTCGGCTTACTACTATTTCCGTACACCAAAAGTATACGGCTTAAAAGCAGGTAATACTGAAGTTGTAAAACCAACGTTTACTTTTAATAACCGCGGTATCGCAGTAGGCGGGCCAATTGTAAAAAACAAACTTTTCTTTTTCTTAAACGGAGAGCAAGAGCGTTTCGAGCAGCCTGCAACCTCATTTGTTGCCTCAAGAGATGGTGCAACACCAGGTGGTAATGTTTCTCAGGCTCAAGCTGCTCAGCTTGATAAGTTGAGAAATTTTTTGATTGGTACCTATAAATATGATCCGGGACCATACGAAAATTATACTTATAAAACTCAGAGTGATAAAATTACTGCCAAGTTAGATTGGAATATTGACGCTAATAATACATTGAGTGCTAAGTATTTTTATCTGAAATCGTCAAGAGAGTTGCCTGCAAGTAATTCTGGTTCAATTGGTGGTTCAAGCGGTACCCGTCAGCCAAATGCTACTACCTTACCTTTCAAAGGTTCTGGTTATCAAATTAACAATAACTTTAATATAGGTATTGTTGAATTAAATACTCGTATTGGTAGCAAATACGCTAATAAAGCTACATTAGGTTATTCAGCACTTAGAGATTTCCGTGCTTCTTTGGGCGGTTCGTTATTTCCGTTAGTTGATATTGGTAATGCCGTGGGTTTAAATCAACCTGCTACAAGTGTTACTTTAACAACATTTGGTTATGAACCATTTACCGCTTTCAATCAGTTAAATACTGATACATGGCAGTTTGCTGATGATTTCACTATTTACTCAGGTAAACACGAAATTACTATCGGTACCAGCAACCAATACAATAAATTCCTGAACGGTTTTGCACCAACTTATTACGGTAACTATAACTTTAATAGCTTAGAGGATTTTTATGCTTCTGCTAACGATGGAAATACTGGTGGCGTAGCGAACGCAACCCGTTACCAATTACGTTATTCGGCTTTGCCTGATGGTTCTTTTCCTTTTGCTATAATTAAAGCGTATACATTTTCATTATATGCTCAGGATAAATTCCAGGTTAATGATCGTTTCCGTTTAACTTACGGTTTAAGAGCGGATATGCCTTACTTCCCAACTAAACTTGATAAAAATCAGGATTTAGCTAATCTTTCTTTCCGTGATGGTCAGCATATTGATGTGTCTCAATTGCCGGGCACTAAAATATTGCTTTCACCAAGAGTGGGTTTAAATTATGACGTTTATGGCGATCATACAACTCAATTACGTGGTGGTGCCGGTATCTTCACAGGTCAGGTTCCTTTCGTGTATATCTCTAACCAGGCATCAAATAACGGTGTGCAGTTCGGTTCTATCGATTTAAGCCAAGCTAATGCGGCTAACGATCCACGCTTAGTATTTAATCCCGACGTGAATAAGAACCGTCCGGCAAATGCAGCGGCCAACACAGCATATAACGTTGCCGTTACTGATAAAAACTTTAAGTACCCGCAAATATTCCGTGTTAACGCTGCGGTTGACCAAAAATTACCTTTCGGTGTAATTGGTACATTAGAAGCATTATATTCAAAGGATATCAATGCAGTTTATCACCAAAATATCAACTTGCCGTCTGACGGTGTTGCTTTCGAGGGTTCTGATAACAGAATCAGGTATAATGCTTCACGCATCAACAGTAAAGGTACTTCACTTGCCGAGCCTAACATCAGCGACGCTATTTTGATGAAGAACACCAGCAAAGGTTATTCATACTTTATTACCGGTCAATTGCAAAAAACGTTTACAAGCGGTTTTTATGCAAGTGCTGCATATACTTACAGCAAAGCTAAATCAGTAAACGATGGTGGTTCTATCGCCCAATCAATCTGGAGAGATCGTCCTGTTTCAGGAGATCCAAATGCTGATGAATTAGGCTTTACTAACTTTTACCAGCCTAACCGTGTAATTTTGGCAGTTGCTTATCGTAAAGAATATGCTAAAAACTACGCTACTTCGGTAGGTATGACATTTGAGGTTGCTCCAAATAACAACACTGCAACATTCGGCGCTGCTTACTCATATACTTATCGTAACGATATGAACAACGATGGTTTAAGTGGTAACGATTTAATGTATATTCCTAAAGATATCAATGATGTCGTTTTGGTACCTGATGCTGCTACTGATACACGTACACCAGCTCAACTTTGGGCTCAACTGAATAACTTTATCAATCAAGACAGCTACTTGTCAGCAAATCGCGGTAAAGTAGCGGAACGTAATGGTGGTTTATTGCCTTACTACAAGCAAGTTAACTTGAACTTTACTCAAGATTTCTTTGTAAATGTTCATGGTAAACGTAATACTATCCAGTTAAGTGCCAACATGATCAACGTAGGTAACTTCCTTAACAAAAACTGGGGATTATATCGTGTTTTGGTTTCAGGTGCTAACCAGCCGTTATCTTACAAAGGTAAAAACGCTGAAGGCAAACCGACTTTCTCAGTTCCATATCAGGACGCAAGGAATCTTGTACCATACACTAATACTTACCAAATAGATGCAGGTCAGTTTTCACGCTGGCAAGTACAGTTTGGCGTTAGGTATATATTTAACTAATACCAAACCCAAACCATATCTAATGAAAAACCCGGCCATTTCGACCGGGTTTTTCATTGGTTAAAAAGTTAAATTTAATTTTCTCAGTTGATTGTTTTTATTTATCTTAGAGTAATAACTTAAACTTTATCATAATGAAAACAAAAATCAGACGGGTTCTATCGTCGCTGGTGCTTTTAACTGCGCTATTAGTTAATGGCTGTAAAAAGGATTCAACATTAACAAATCTTTCAAAAACAGAAACGAAGAGTGATCGTGAAACCATTACTTTAGAAATGAAAGATGGTACGACCATGCATGTTGAAAAGATTAATGGTGAATATATTATTGGTGGAGATGTAGTGCTTACAAGGGAGCAGTTTAACTATTTTAAAAGCAAAAGTAAGCAAGGTGGATTGGTAACCCAAGCGGTTTATATTAATGACCTCTTAAAATTATGGCCGAACAAAACTGTTTATTATAAAATCAGCAATTCTATTAATAATCAGGCAATTCTTGACGCTATCAATTATATTCATAATACTGTTGGAATTATATTTGTGACAAGAACTAATCAAAATAATTACATAGATTTTGTCGGAAATCCTTCCCAAGGCGCCGGGTCATCTGCTTTAGGTATGATCGGTAACAGGCAAGAAATTAAATTGGCAAACAGTATTAGTTATGGAACAGTAGTACATGAAATTTGCCACTCTTTAGGTATGTATCATGAGCAAGCTCGTAGCGATAGGGGCACATATATAAATGTAAATTATGGGAATATTAACGATGATTGGAAGCCTCAATACGATATAGTTAATACAGGTGTTCCACATGGCTCATTTGATTTTTATTCAATAATGCTATATCCATCTTTCTCCTCTGATGCTGCAAAAAATGGAAGCACAACTCCGCAAATGACTCGTTTAGATGGAACAACATGGGATTCTCAGAGACAATATTTAACTACTGGTGATATTAATGCGTTAAATTATATTTATAATCCTCCATATTATGTAAAGGCAATAATGCAAATTATACCAGAATTAAGTTATGGTGATGCAACATACTCTCATGCAGAAGCAAGTGTGCATTTTTATATTTATGATAATACGAACAGAACCGTTCCTAAAATCTTAACAACACCGCTAAACGTCAATGTTATTGAACAAACCGGCACATACCCGGATAGTTTTGGCTCCCCACCAACAATTACAAATACTTATTATTATGTAACAATACCTGCAGGAGTTAGCTCATATACGCCTGCTTATCTTACCAATAGAGTTGTTTCAGAACAATCATTCAGTTATGATGGAATGGCGTATGCTGGATCATTTTATAAAACTTTTGCATCTTTTCCAGGATTTGGATATCAGCAATAATTCTAATTCTATAATTAAGAAACTGAGTTAGGGGTATTATAACACCCCTAACTCAGTTTCTTAATTATACACAAACTCCCCAAACTCCGATTGTACAGTTACCTGCTTTTTATCGGCAGCTTCAACGTGGCCTATGATCTGCGCATCTACGCCGAAACTTTTTGATATGCTGATGAGGTCTTCGGCAATTTCCTGCGGTACGTATAGCTCCATACGGTGACCCATATTGAATACCTTGTACATTTCCTGCCAGCTGGTTTTTGATTCTTCGTGGATGAGTTTAAACAGCGGTGGCACCGGGAACAGGTTGTTTTTTACGATATGCAGGCTCTCTATAAAGTGCAGTACCTTGGTTTGCGCTCCGCCGCTGCAATGTACCATGCCGTGGATGTTGGGGCGGTGTTTATCTAATATAGCCTTGATGATAGGGGCGTAGGTGCGGGTAGCTGATAGTACCAGTTTGCCTGCGGTTACGCTTTTGCCATCGCCTATTTCAATTTCGTCGGTAAGGTTTTTACTGCCCGAAAATATCAACTCGTAAGGGATAGCCGCGTCGTAGCTTTCAGGGTATTTTTCGGCGATGGTTTTATTAAACACATCATGGCGGGCAGAGGTTAGTCCGTTTGAGCCCATACCGCCGTTATATTCCTGCTCGTAAGTCGCTTGTCCGGATGAAGCCAGACCTACAATTACATCGCCGGCTTTAATGCGGTGGTTTGATATCACATCTTCGCGTTTCATGCGGCAGGTTACGGTACTGTCAACAATAATGGTACGCACTAAATCGCCCACGTCGGCAGTTTCACCGCCGGTAGAGTAAATGCCTATGCCTGCTGCACGCAGTTCGGCCAACACTTCTTCGGTGCCGTTAATTATAGCGGCGATAACGTCGCCGGGTATTAAATTTTTATTACGACCGATAGTTGATGATAGCAGAATATTATCAGTAGCACCCACGCAAAGCAAGTCGTCGATATTCATGATGATAGCATCCTGGGCAATACCGCGCCATACCGAAATATCGCCGGTTTCTTTCCAGTAAGTATACGCTAACGACGATTTTGTGCCCGCGCCATCGGCATGCATAATATTGCAGTAAGCTTCGTCGTTGGTTAATATATCGGGCACTATTTTACAAAAGGCCTGGGGGAAAATTCCCTTGTCGATATTTTTTATTGCATTATGTACATCATCTTTTGAGGCCGAAACACCTCTTTGATCATATCTTTGCGAAGAATTCATGGGCAAATATAGTACTTATACTTTTTTTGGACTGTAAAATATTACATTGCCTGCAATCTACCCCGTGCCGATGTTAAAATCTATCTACTACAAAATCAATAAATGGCGGCTTAAACTTAACAGCCAGCGCAACTTCCTGATGTATTGCAGTGTAATTGTGGGCCTTTTTGGCGGACTGGCTGCCGTAGCGCTCAAATACCTCGTACATCTGATGGAAGATTTGAGCCGGAACATAGCCTCATACTTTCCGTACCATTTCATTTATGTGTTTTTACCCGCGCTGGGTATATTCTTTACGGTGGTTTACCTGCATTTAATTAACCGCGATACCATACAGAAGGGCATCGGCGGTATACTGTTCAATATAAAACGCAACCGCTCCAATATCCGCATTAATAATGTTTACTCGCATTTGATCAGCAGCTCGTTAACGGTGGGTTTCGGCGGCTCATCGGGCTTAGAGGCGCCTATTGTATGTACGGGGGCGGCTATTGGTTCAAACACAGGTCGCTTATTTAACCTTACCGCTTACGAAAAAACGGTGCTTTTGGCGGCGGCTGCTTCGGCAGGTATAGCGGCGGTATTTAACAGCCCTATCGCGGGCGTGTTGTTTTCGTTAGAATTGCTGATAGGGGAAATCACTATCCCTACTTTTATTCCGCTGTTGATAGCGTCGGCAACGGGAGTGGTTGTATCAAAAGCGTTGTACTCCAAACAACTGTTCCATTTGGTTACAGAAGGCTGGGTTATGCAGGCCTTGCCGTTTTACGTGCTACTGGCCATTTTAAGCGGATGTGTTTCGGTTTATATTGCCAACGTGGCCGGTAAGCTGGAGAAAGGCATCCTCAAAAAACAAAACCGTTATGTAAGGGCATTGGTAGGCGGGTTAATACTCGGGCTCATTATCCTTGTATTTCCGCCGCTATTTGGCGAGGGTTATCACGATCTGCAAGAAGTGTTGAACGGCAATATAGAAACCATAACGGCCGATTCCATCTTCAGCCAGTACCTTAACCATCCTTTGGCCTTGCTGGGCTTTATCGCCTTATTGGTATTTATGAAGATTGTAGCCACAGGTATTACCATTGGTTCGGGCGGTAACGGCGGAACTTTCGCGCCCACTATGTTTACCGGTGGTTTCCTTGGGCTGTTTGTGGCCTACAGCGTTAACCAAACCGGGCTGATCCACCTGAATACCAGTAATTTCATCGCTGTAGGTATGGCCGGTGCTTTAAGCGGTGTATTACACGCGCCGCTTACGGCGATATTTTTGATAGCCGAAATCACTGGTGGATACGTACTATTTATTCCGCTCATGATCGTTTCGGCTATATCGTATATCATATCCCGCTATTTCAACCCGCATAATATGTACTGGCACGAGTTGGTGCATGAAAAAAATATCCATCCCGGGCACGACGATGCCATGATGAACGCAATATCGCTCGATTCGGTAATTAACCGCCAGTTCACCGCTATCAGTAAGGATGCATCCTTGAAAGATTTTTACAAGCTGTTGTCGCGAACGCAAACCAACATATTTGCGGTGTTGGATGCCGATAAAGCTTTAGAGGGAGTAGTATTGATAGACGATATTCGCCGGCAGCTTTTTGATGAAGAAATGAAAATGCATACCATTGCGGAATTTATGGTAACCCCTCCGGTAATTATAACTCACGATCAATCGGTAAGCAGCGTAATGAAGCTGTTTGACCAGTTAGATGTATGGCAATTGCCGGTAGTTAAAGACGGGCAGTTTGTGGGCTTCGTATCAAAATCGGCCCTATTGGCCAAATACCGCGACGCGTTTATTAAACAGCATAAAGAGAACGATATTTTCGCTACCAAGTAAGAACAGAAAAGGGCATTAATTATAAAACTGATGCCCTTTGTGTTTAAGCTTGTGCCGTGTTTATTTAAAGAATAACAATTCCCTGAACTTAGGCAGCGGCCACAGTGAATCGTCAACCAGTTGCTCCAGTTTATCAACATGGTAACGGATAGGTTGAAAGTATGATTTTACCTTTTCATCGTAATCAATAGCTTTTTGCCTGATATCATCTACCTTATTGATCTCCTTGCGGCTCAATACCATGGCTTCCACATTGGTTTTTATAAAGTTAATGTGTTCTGATAGTTTGATGATGATATCCAATTGCGCCTGGTAGGTATCTTTATCTAAACCAAGGTCTTTTAAGCCTTTAACATTCTCCACCAATTTAGTTTGGTAGTTAATGGCCGCCGGGATAATTACGTTGTTGGCCAGTTCACCAATTACACGGGCTTCTATCTGTAGCTTTTTGTAATAGCTTTCCAGCAAGATCTCATGACGAGCATGGGCCTCACGTTTGGTAAATACACCTGTTGATGTAAACAGCTCTTCAGTTTTTTCGGTAACGAGTACGTCAAGCGCCTTTGGCGTAGTTTTGATATTGGCTAAACCGCGTGCTTCGGCTTCTTTTTCCCACTCATCGCTGTAACCATTACCTTCAAAACGGATGTTTTTCGACTCTTTAATGTATTTTTTGATCACCATTAAAAGGGCCACATCCTTTTTCTCGCCTTTTTTGATCAGCTTATCTACATCGGTTTTAAACTTCTTCAGCTGATCGGCAACGATAAGGTTCAGTATCGTCATCGGGCTGGCCGAGTTGGCAGATGAACCTACGGCACGCAGCTCGAATTTATTACCTGTAAAGGCGAAAGGAGAGGTGCGGTTGCGGTCGGTATTGTCGGGCAATATTTGCGGTATTTTCGGGATGCCTTGCCATAAGGTGTTTTCCTCTTTGATCTTTTTGCTGATACGTGAGGTTTCAATCTCATCAAGCACATCGCTCAACTGGCTACCCAGGAATATGGATATAATAGCCGGAGGGGCTTCGTTAGCGCCCAAACGGTGATCGTTATTTACTGATGCGATAGATGCCCTTAGCAGATCTGCATTTTCATAAACAGCCTTAATGGTGTTCACAAAAAAGGTAAGGAACATCAGGTTATTTTTAGGCGTTTTACCCGGCGATAACAGGTTTTTACCACCATTGGTGATCATCGACCAGTTATTATGCTTGCCCGAACCATTGATGCCTGCATACGGTTTCTCGTGCAGTAACACCTTCAGGTTATGGCGTTTTGCAACGCGGTCCATCAGGTCCATCAATAATTGGTTATGGTCTATAGCTAAGTTGATCTCCTCATATATAGGCGCGCACTCAAACTGCGATGGCGCAACCTCGTTGTGGCGTGTTTTAAGCGGAATGCCCAATAATAAGGCTTCAATTTCCATATCCTGCATAAAGGCCAGCGCGCGCTCCGGTATCGAACCAAAGTAATGGTCTTCCAGTTGCTGGTTTTTGGCTGATATATGGCCAAACAAAGCACGACCGGTCAGGTACAGATCGGGACGGGCGTTAAACAACGCGATATCTACCAGGAAGTATTCCTGCTCAATACCTAAAGAGGCGTTTACCTTTTCAACGCTTTTATCAAAATAATGGCAAACCTCAACAGCTGCCTTATCAAGCGCGTTAAGCGCCTTTAATAGCGGTACTTTATAATCAAGCGCTTCGCCGGTGTACGATACGAATACGGTAGGGATACACAAGGTACGCCCCATCAGGAAGGCGGGCGATGACGGATCCCAGGCAGTATAGCCACGGGCCTCAAAGGTGTTACGGATCCCGCCACTCGGGAAGCTTGATGCATCAGGCTCCTGTTGTGCCAGCGCGTCGCCCGAAAAGCGTTCTATAGCGCCGCCGTCGGCAGTAGGCTCAAAAAATGAATCGTGCTTTTCGGCAGTAGTGCCGGTTAATGGCTGAAACCAGTGTGTATAATGAGTAGCACCCTTACCAATGGCCCATGAGCGCATGGCTGATGCTATTTGTTCGGCAAGATCGCGGGGGATAGGTTCGCCTTTTTCAATAGAGTTAGCTATACCTTGGTATGCTTCGGTAGAAAGAAATTCCTTCATCTTCTTTTTATCAAAGACGTTGGCACCAAAAAAATCTGAAATTTTTGCTGATGGCATTTTTACTTCAGGTATTGTTCTATTAAGAACAGACTGAAGTGCCTGAAATCTATTATTAGACATTACTAAGTTTTATTATAGTTCACATCAAAAATAGAATTATCATTTTAATAATACACAATTAAAAATAGGAGCGTATTAATTATGAAATCTATCCATCCGGATGAGCGAAATATCGCTCGTAATTACCGTTGACTTGTGAAAATTATTAAAAAGAGGCTCGGTTTTAATAATTAATGGAAGAATAAGTGTGTTTTTGTATTTGTTGAACGTGTTTTTTATTTAAAAATGTATTTATAGTTGCTTTGTGTGATTTGAATGCATGTTTTAACTTCAAAAAGCTCTAATATTTTTAATAATTTAACTTCAAATTGTTAAATTTTATAGATAATGTTTATAAAAACTTCAATTTTTTTGAGTGAAAATTTGTTTTTATTGTTTTTGCTATATATTTTTATGAAAATTTTAACAAAACAACGTTTTACTATGTTTTTTAATAATATAAAAACGTTATTTTGATAATTGATGATAAAATACTGGCCGGTTTTGTCATCGCTATTCATGAAAATAGCAAATCAACTTTAATTTATATACCAAATTCCAACAATTTAAACACTTAATTAAAATCCAATCGTTATCATGAAAAAAAAACTTCTACTATTATCATTACTATCTGCCGCTGCATTCGCAGTAAAAGCACAGGATACCACTAAAACGGATCCGCCTCTAACCATCACCGGCTCGGTGGATACTTATTATAAGTATGATTTTTCTGATCATTCAAACCTGCCTACCAGCTTTGCATCTGATCACAACTCAATATCTATCGGTATGATCGATATCGCCCTGAAGAAAAAAGTAAACAAAGCCGCTTTCGTTGGTGAGATCTCTTTCGGTCCGCGCGGACAAGAGCAGTCAATATTACCCGGCGCGTCAGGCGATTCTTACCACATCCAAAACTTATATGTGTCTTATGACATTACCGACAAATTTGTTGTAACCGGTGGTTTCATGGGTACATTTATTGGTTACGAGGTAATTAGCCCGGTAGGTAACTTCAACTACTCTACTTCGTACATGTTCACTAACGGTCCGTTCCAAAACGCGGGTGTTAAATTCGCTTACACCTTTACTGATAAAGTATCGTTAATGGCCGGTGTTTTCAACGATGCCTGGAACAGCTACAACTCAATTAGCAAAGTGAACAACTTTGGCGCGCAGTTAACCGTTAGCCCTGTTACCGGCTGGACTGCTTACTTAAACGTAATTACCGGTAAAACTTCAGGTACTGAGTTTGATTTAACTACAGCTTACCAGGTTACCGATGCCTTTAAATTGGGCTTAAACAGCGCTACTTACTCTGCACCGGATAAAGCCGGTGGTTTCACAGGTGTGGCTTTATACCCACAATACGCGGTATCAAGCGGCGTAACTTTAGGTTTAAGAGGTGAATACTTCAAAACTAAATCAGGTGTTTACGAAACTTTCGGTCCTGCACCGGGCGAATCAGTTACTGCTATAACTGCTACTGCCAATATCAAAGCCGGTCCGTTAACTTTGATTCCTGAGTTCAGATTGGATAACGGTTCTGCCGAAGCATTTACTAAAAAGAGCGGTGCTCCGTCTAAAAACGCTTCACAAGTATTGTTAGCTGCCGTATACGCTTTCTAAATCACACGAAACAGTAATTTTTAGGTATATTTTTCAAGAAGGCCACTCGAAAGAGTGGCTTTTTTTATATTTACGTTATGAAGAAATTGATTTTCGCGGTTGCTGCACTGTTATTGGTAATGAAGGCATCGGCCCAAACCGATTCATTATCGTTCGATGAAAACAACAAATACATATATTACCAGGTAGTAATTCAGCCTAATTTAAAGGCCGATACTTTATATAAAAGAGCCGTTCAATTCTTAAAAACCGCTTACGATAAAGATAAGCTTAAGCTTGACAAAGAAGATAAGGCAAAAGGCAGTGTAACCGGTAAAGGAGGTTTCATGGTATCGAGAAAAGCACTGGTATCCACCCACGAAGATGCCAAGATAGCTTACAAATTACATATTGAAGTAAAGGATGGCCGTTACCGTTTTTGGCTAACCGATTACGTGGTGATACTTTACCAACGTAACCGCTATGCAAGTTTCGAGCCTGTATCCGGCAAGGATGTCCCCCTCGAATTGGGCTTAAAAAAACTTGGCCAAAAAGACTTCGACGATTTCTTTAACAAAACATTGCTCAACAGCCGCGCCATCAGCAACAAACTAAAAGCTTACATGGTAAGCGTACCTGCGCTACAACCCAAAGATAATAAGGTAAAAACGGTGAATACTAAGGAGTGGTAGGTGCTGCAATATTAAGTCACGTCATTTAGGAACGAAGCAATCCCCGATTTGCATAGCGGCTCTGTATACACTCTGTGTAGTTCGCGATTGCTTCGTGCCTCGCAATGACACAGTTATAGAGTTCCCCGTCAGCAAAGAGCTTCGGACGAAAGCGGGCAGAACTTGTGGTGGGTGAGAGCGCAAAGGCGGGCATAGTGAACTTGTTGCATGTGGGTAAGAAATGAGCGGCGGGGCAAAAGTTCCAGCCCAACGTTCTGCCCGGTTTGCAGCGAAGAGGCCTCGTGCGGCAAAGAAGCCTTTTGCTGGACAAGCCCTTTTGTTACTTTTGTGGCTACAAAAGTAATGGGGCCCTGCGCCCAAGAGCAGACTAACGTAAATTACGGCACAAACTCAACCTAAGTAGAGATTGCTTCGTGCCTCGCAATGACGCGTTTTTTACCGCGTTATTATACTTCAGTAAGCGGCTTATGCGACAAAATATAAGCCGCCAATTGATCCAATTCTTCACGCGTTACGTACGCACCCAAAAAATCCCATTGATCCATTTCGGGGGTGAAAATAATATCACCTAAAAACCTCTCACCATCTTCCATACCTTTTTCCTGTTCGGCTTTGTCGGGTAGCCCATCGCCCACGTATACTTTATAAACACCGGTATTTTGTTCGGTATTGTCGTCAGTAATTTCTTTCATGGGTTCAACATACAATGGTCTGTTGTTGCCATCGGCGCCGGTTATAGTAACTATTGTTCCGTTAAGCATGGTTGTTTGGTTTTATAATTATGATACGTTTAAATATGGTAATTTGTTTGATACAGAGTTTATTGTAAAACAAATTAAGCATCGCTTGCTTTATTATTGTAAATAATCAATTATGAACAGGGTAACAGGTATAGTTTTAATAGTGATAGGTGCAGCCATGCTTATTTGGACAGGTTTTACCTACACTAAAAAAGAAAAGGTAATAGATGCCGGGCCAATACAAGTATCGGCAGATAAAGAAAAAACCGTTAGTTGGCCACCGTATTTAGGCGGCGTATTACTTGTGGGCGGCATAGTTATAGTAGCAACCGCTAAAAAGTAAATTTTAGTTAACACGATGGTATCGTGAAAGCGACTTTTCTATTTCAGTACACAGGTGCTCAAATTCATTATTGTTGATAGGCAAATTGCCCGGAACGTCAACCATCCATTTTGCGCCGCCTTTGTGTATAAAAATAGGGTGCTGGCAACCGGTGGAGAGTTCTAATTTTAATGAAGTGAGTTCGTTGTTTTGTGGGGTTACGATAAAGCCAACATGAATATGGCTAATATCTGATTTGATGATGAAAGCTTCCATGGCAGATTAAAATTGGTATACAAATATAACGATTTTTGTTTCGTTTAATTTTATAGGCAATAGCTTATATTTTAATATTTTAAACCAAACGAAATTTTAATAGTCGAACAGTTTTTATAGTGAAACTTTAAAGCACAAAACCACCTACCATGAAAAAAGGCTTAAATTTTCTACTTGCCATACTATTGCTGCCGTTTATCGGACTGGTATTCAGTTCTTTTTTGAAGGGCGATAGTACAAATGGCGTTACCAAATTCCCATACAGCGTTTCGAGCATCACCGAACGGCAGGCCGCCGCTCATTTGATAAGTAGGTTTAGTTATGGAGTTACCCCGGGGCAGATAGATGCCGTGCTGAAAGAAGGGTTAGAAAATTGGTTTAACCGGCAACTCAATGCTGTTCAGGCCGATGACTCCCTTAGTAATATGCTTGCCTCGTTTGATGCGCTGCAATTAACTAATGAGCAGGTGCTGGATATTTATCCTAAAAACGGACAGCTGATTCGTATGGCTGTGCGCGATGGGGCTATAAATAAAGATTCGGTGAGATCAAACAGGAAAGAATACCGCGATACTCTGTTGAGCTATATGAACAAGCATGGCCTAAAACCGGTGAATGAGCTGTATCGGCAGTTTATTAATCAAAAGGTTTTACGTGCGGCATATACCAATAATCAATTACGTGAAGTGATGACCGATTTTTGGTTCAACCATTTCAACGTATCTATCACCAAAGGCGATTGCGCCGAGTTTATACCCGCTTATGAGCGCGATGTGATCAGGCCTAATGCTTTGGGTAAGTTTAGCGACCTGCTGATGGCTACGGCGAAATCTCCGGCTATGCTTTATTATTTGGATAATTTCAGCAGTTCGGGGGATAATGCCGAAAAGAATAAAGCCGGTGCACGCAAACAACAAATGAATATGGCCAGGATGAGCGATACATCGGCCATGATGCCTATGCCGGCTAAAAAAGCAAAAAAAGGCGGATTAAACGAGAACTACGCCCGCGAGGTAATGGAGCTGCATACCCTTGGGGTTGATGGCGGTTACACCCAGCAGGACGTTACCCAGGCTGCCCGTGTACTTACCGGGTGGACGGTATATCCCATAGGTAACTATGGTTTATTAAACCGTAAGAAAGGAATATTTAATAATCTTGACGATGAAGCCCTTAAAAACAGGGGCTTTGTGCACGATGGCGATTTTCTGTTTAACCCCAACAAACATGATAACGGTGAGAAGGTAGTATTAGGCAAAAACTTTGCTGCCGGGGGCGGGTACGACGAAGGAGTGGAGCTGTTAAATATCCTGGCTCATCATCAGTCTACCGCCAAATTTATATCGCGTAAGCTGGCGGTACGTTTTGTGAGTGATAACCCATCGCCGCTATTGGTGAATGCAATGGCGAAAACGTTTTTGGCCAGCGATGGCGATATCAAAAAGGTACTAATCACCATGGTATCCTCAAAAGAGTTTTGGAGCAAGGCATCACTTCGCGAAAAAACAAAATCGCCCTTTGAACTGGCTATTGGCGCGGTACGTGTACTGAACGCTAAAATTACCCAGCCCTACCAGTTATACAACTGGATAAATAAAATGGGCGAAAAGAAATATTATTACCAGGCACCGACAGGCTTTCCCGACAGGGGGCAGTACTGGATCAATACCGGTTCGTTATTAAGCAGAATGAATTTCGGGTTGGCATTGGCTACCGGCCGGATCCCGGGTGTTAAGATAGACCTGATCGCACTGAACAATCACCACGAACCGGAAAGCTCGGTGGAAGCGCTCAAAATATACGGCAAACTGATTATGCCCGAGCGTGACCTTACCCAAACCATAAAAAGGCTTACCCCATTGTTGAATGATCCTGCACTGGTGAGCAAGATTTCGGCAGCCGACGCGAGCGTTAAAAAGACTAACCCGATGCAGCAACAGGCTGAAATGACGGCTGATACCACATTAAAAATGCCGGTGAGGAAAAACAAAATGCAAAATAACACAGGCGATACCATGCTTGCACAGGTTGTAGGCGTAATTGTTGGTTCGCCTGAATATCAACGACGTTAATATATTAAGATATGTTATCAAGAAGAGGATTTTTAAAAGCGGGCGGCTTAACACTTTTTGGTGTTGGTTTAATGGGCGGTATACCTGCATTTATTGCCGAAGCCGCAGTCGAAAACAAAATTGTTGGCCCGTACAAACGGAAGAAGATAATGGTGTGCATATTTCAGCGCGGCGCAATGGACGGGCTAATGGCGGTTACGCCGTTTACCGATAAATATTTGCAACAGGCAAGGCCGTCGCTGTTTATGTCGGCGGCTAAAAAGGCCGGGCAACCATCGTTGATCGATCTGGATGGCATGTACGGTTTGCACCCTTCTATGCAGAGTTTTGAACGTTTATTTCGCGAGAACAGGCTGGCTATAGTGCATGGCATCGGTTCGCCAAACACTACCCGTTCGCATTTCGACGCGCAGGATTACATGGAATCGGGTACACCGTTTGATAAGGGTACTGCAAGTGGCTGGCTTAACCGCGCCGTTGGTTTATTGGGCCACGATGCCCTTACGCCCTTTGCCGCTGTGAGTATGACATCTGCTATGCCGCGTTCTTTTTATGGCGATAACCCATCCATAGCTATCAGTAATTTACAGGATTTTGCTATCCAGATGCGGGGTAACCAGGCGGGAGCCAACGCGGCGGCAAAAAGCTTTGAAGACCTGTACGATCAAACATCCAACGGAATACTGAAACAAACCGGCCGCGAAAGTTTTGAGGCGGTGAAGATGCTCCAAAAATCAGATGTAAAGAATTACCGCCCGGCTAATAACGTGGTATATCCTAATTCTGCGCTGGGTAATTCGCTTAAGCAAATTGCTCAATTGATAAAAATGGATGTTGGTTTAGAGGTAGCCTTCGCCGAATCAAACGGTTGGGATACGCACTTTAACCAGGGAACATTTAACGGGATATTCAGTCGTAATGTGAATGATTTGAGCAATAGCATTGTAGCCTTTTGGAATGATTTGGAAGCTTACCAGGATGATGTAATGGTAATGAGCATGACGGAATTCGGGCGTACCGTGCATCAAAATGGCACAGGCGGCACCGATCACGGCCGGGCATCGTGTAATTTTATTTTAGGTAACGGTGTTGATGGTGGCAAGGTGCATGGTAAGGTACAGCCTTTAGCGGTAGAGAATTTAGAAGATGGCCGCGATTTAGCTGTTACTACCGATTTTAGGAGCGTGTTTAGCGAGGTGGCCGATAAGCACCTCAAAATAATGAATGATAAAAAACTCTTCCCCGGTTGGAAAGGGGAGAAAATAGGCGTTATGAATGCCTGATAGTAAAAGAGCCTTACAATAGTTGCAAGGCTCTTTTTATGATTAGTCAAGTCCGCCGCGGCGGGTTGGTTTAACAGGCTCGGGCCATTTGGTTTGTTCGCCGGTTTTAGGATTAGTAGGCAATACGCTCTTATCGCGCGAAGTTTTTGTTGGGTCTTCGCTGGCCATGTAGGCCAGTATAGCGGTAAGTATGGCGTTGCTGCGCACATCGTCAAATACCACTTTATCATAAGTATCGCGGTTGGTATGCCAGGTGTAAGTGCCGTAGCTCCAGTTTAGCGAGCTTAATGAAAATGCAGGTGCCCCGGCAGCCACAAATGATGCGAAATCTGATCCGCCACCACCCGGTGAACCCGGAAAGCTGGTTTGTATTTGCGTACGGATGCTATCGGGTACTTTGGTTAACCATCTGCCTAAATAATCATAAGCGTTTAAAAAGCCCTGGCCGGCAAGGTTTACCACGCGGCCGGTGCCGTTATCCTGGTTAAATACTACCTGTATGTTCTTTACTATTTCCGGGTGATCTTCAACAAATGCACGTGAACCGTTCAAGCCTTGCTCTTCGCTGCCCCAATGGCCTACCAGTATGGTGCGTTTAGGGTTAGGATAAACTTTTTTAAGGATGCGCAGCGCTTCCATCATGGTGAGGGTGCCTGTGCCGTTATCTGTAGCGCCGGTGCCGCCGTCCCATGAGTCGAAATGGGCGGATAATATTACATATTCGTCCGGTTTTTCGCTGCCTTTAATTTCGGCGATGGTATTAAATGTTGGTACTACGCCGTTTTCTTTCGATTGTGTAAACACGCTGATCTTCGGTTTATCGCCCGATTCGGTTAGGCGATATAGCGCTCCATAATCCTCCAGCGCAATGTCAACAGTAGGGATCTTTTTGGTATATGCACTGAATATTTTATCTACCCCAAAACCTGCCGACCAGTTATTGGTAATTATACCGGCCGCGCCTGCTTTTTCAAGTGCAACAGGCAGGGTACGGTTGTTAAGGCCGGTTTTAGCAATACGGCTGCGCCATGCGTCAGTTTGCGCGGTACGGGCAGCCTTCATTTTCTCGAAAGACTCTTTGGTACCGAACTCCGTCCAGTTATAATCGGGCCTGCCGGTGGGCTGGCTCATAGATATCATTACAAACTTGCCCTTAACAGCGGGAAGCCATTGTTTAAAAGCAATAGAATCGGCTAAATCGGGCAGTATCACCAGTTCGGCAATAACGGCCTTTTTCATGCCGGGGCTCCAGGCCAGCTGTGTACCTTCTAACGATTTTACACGCGGCGATACCATATCAATGTGCGATATGCCACGTTCCCAGCCACGCCATTCGCCCCATTTTTCGTTACGGGCATCAATACCCCAGCTTTTGTATTTGGCAACAGCCCAGTTATTGGCCTGCAGCATTTGCGGTGTACCTACCAAACGCGGACCAATGCCGTCAAAAAGCTCGTGCCCAAGTTTTTCTAACTGCGAATTTTGGGTGCCTTCTTTAACTATATTGTCAACAATAGGGTCTTTAATTTGGGCGTAGCCGATGCTGCTGCACAGCATGGCGCCTGTGAATAATAGCTTTGCAGTATGCTTTACAGCAAAGCCGGGAGAGTAAAAGGTCAGTTTCATGACCGTAATTTATAATTTTTATTTAACAGCCCGAAGCAACAATTGTGATAGGCCTAACTGCCAATAACAAAAAATGCCCCTTATCGGGGCATTTACAATTAAAATCGAATAAAAAATCACGGTTTATAATGATTAGTTCGGGCTGATTTTTTTAGCGGGTTTAGGCCGTTTTATAAAATCTTTTTTGGCATTTAGCACACTTGTAATGTTTAACCGAATTAGGCAAAAGCATTTTTACAAGACTGCTGCGCGGTATCCGGTCGCAATCGGCGCCGCCGCATCGCGGGCATTTCAATAGTGTTTTGGGTGCAGGGGTAACAACCATAGTTTTAGGGGATTTATTAATTAAAAGATCGATTCTTTCTTTATTGTTAAACAAATGTCTGTTTTATTAGCCGAACAAAACGGACATTTAGCCTGATAAAGCTGCCACAGGGTGGACAAAAACGCTTTCAGGGGTGGACAAATGAATTTTTTCGGATTTTTTCTTATAAAGCAATATAAAATTGTTATAGCAGCTCGTTTACATCGCGGCCATAATGTTCTTTAAATATTTTGCTGAAATAAGCAGGGGTATCAAAGCCTGCCGCGTGCGAAATTTCGGCCACGGTACGGTACTTGCCGCTCTCGATAGCCTCGCGCGCTATTTGCAAACGTATGGCACGTATGTACTTATTAGGGGTGAGCCCGGTGATCTGTTTTATACGTCGGTTCAGTTGCCTTTCGCTGATGGCCATATCGTAACTAAGCATGGTAATGTTCAGTTCGGTTTTGCCGGTGTATTTACGTACCAGCTCTTCAATTTGGGCAAGCCATGCAAAATCAGCAGGCGATACTTCTGGTATGGCGATGGTTGGCTCGTGCTCGGCCGCGCTATCCGAATGATGATGACTGCGGGCAGCCGCATTGGTGATCAAATTGCCTGCGCGCGCCAAAAGCTCGCTGCTTATAAAAGGCTTGGTCAGGTAATCATCAACCCCAATAGTTAAAGCCTGTAATTTGGTATGATCATCGGCAAGCGCGGTGAGCATAATTACCGGTATGCTGCAATATATAGTATGCTGCTTCAAATTGTTTAACAGCGTGAAGCCATCCATGTCGGGCATCATTACGTCGGATATAATGAGGCTGGGCAGCTCGCCATAGGTTTGCAGCAAGGTTAATGCCTCAATACCATTGTAAGCAGTAACCACTTTATATTGCGGACTAAGTATTGCCGAAATATAACCCGCCATTTCGCGGTGATCTTCTACCACCATAATGAGTTGAGTCGCGTTGCTTGCCGCTATTAATGTTTCGGTTGCTGTCTCATCAAGCTCGGCCGGTTGGGTAGTATCAGTACTTTCAGATATGTTGAGCGGAAGGAAAACCTTGAAGAGCGAACCCTTACCATAATTGTTTTCAACCGTTATTTTACCTTTAAGCAACTCGGTAAATTCGCGTGCAATGGCAAGGCCTATACCGGTACCGCCTTCGGCCGGGGCACCCTCACGGTTCCCCTGGAAATAACGATCGAAAATATGAGGCATATCATCCGGGTGTATGCCGCTACCGTTATCGGCAACGCTAAAGGCTATTTGGTTATCTTTTATACCCGCGTTAATAAATATGTTGCCGTTTGAAGGGGTGTATTTTATGGCGTTGCTGATGAGGTTGTTCGCTATTTTCTCGAACTTATCACGATCTATGTCGGCCACAATATCTTCATTAATATCACTGATGAGCGAATAACGGATATGCCTGAACTCCGCCGCCGAAGCAAAATTTTGATACAACACACGCATAAAGGTAGCCAGATTTACCGGCTGCAAATGAACAGGCAGGCTACCGGCTTCTATCTTACCCAAGTCAAGCAATTCGTTCAGCATGTTCAATAGTTTTTTGCTATTGCGCAATACGCTGTTGATATGATTGGTTTTTTGTTCGTCGTTTATATAGGGCTGATTTACCAATTGCTCCAGCGGGCCCATAATAAGTGTAAGCGGTGTGCGCAGCTCATGACTTATGTTGGCAAAAAACCGTGTTTTCATAGCATCCAGCTTGGCCAGTTGCCGGTGCTCTTCGGCCAGTATATCGGCTTCTTTTTTACGTTTATAAATAACCCAGCGGTACAACGCGAAAAGTGCGGCCGCGCTAATGATCACCATTACAATAATAAAGTTGCGCTGCTGTTTTAACAGTTTTGCTTTGTTCGATGCTTCGAGCAAGCGTTTATCCAGCTTAAACTGTTCGCTTAGTTTGGTTGCGGCTTCGTTCTTTTCGGTATTGCTTAGGCTGTCTTCAAGCCGGCGGTTATGTTTTAAATGGAGGTAGGCCTGCTTATAATCTTCCAGTCCCTCGTAAGCATCGGTAAGCCGGTTATAAATATCTATCTGGTATTTCAGCGGACTTTGCTCGTTAGCAAGCGTGTTTAACGCCTGTTGTCCATATTTTACAGCTTCGGCGTATTTCTTCTGATCAATTTTAACCGTAGCCAGTTCATTTAGCGCATGCTTTTCAATAGCCACGAATTTCTCTTTCCGCGATATGTCTAACGATTGCAGCAACACCTGTTCGGCCTTGCCGTTCTGATTTTGCATGCGGTATAAACGCCCGAGATTGCTCAGATAACGCGCTTTCGAAAACGGCGATACTTTGCCCACATACGGTTCGTTCAATATGATCTCCATGTAACGGGTAGCCGTTTTTATATTGGCAGGTGTTTGAATTTCCCTTTGTGAGTAAATGTTTGATAACGTGCTCAGGGCAAAAATGTACATGCCCGTATCGCGCGCCGCAAGCAGATCACTGGCCGCCTGTTCTGCATAAGGGATGGCCTCTTTGGCCTGGTTCATGGTGCGGTAAATATCGGCAATACACAAACGGCTGTCGGCACTTAGTTTTTTCCAGCCTTTGGCATCAGTAACACGCAGCATTTTGAAAGCCACTTTTAACGCGTTAACATTATTGCCCTGCCTGCTCATCATGTAAGCCATCATGGTAGCGGTTTTGGCGTAGGTAACCGAATCGCTTTCACCTGTCAGGTTATGAGCCTGGGTTGCATAATCAAGTGCTTCTAATTCGTTACCTTTAGTATAATGTTTAAGGGAGCGGGTATAAAGCACGCGGGCTTCAAAAAGCTTGTCGTTGTTTTTTTTTGCAGATGCCAAAAGCTGCCCGGCATAAACCTCCGACGAGTCAAGATCTTTGATCTTTTTATATTTATCAAATAGGAGTTTATCGCCGCTTGTTTGTGCCGAAACAAAGGAGAAAGTAATTGATAATAAGCCGGTAAAAAGTAATCGTGGTAATAGTAGTTTCAAAATATGATAGGGGGTCATAAATTTCTGCTAAAGTAACAAAAAGGTATTAGTATGGTTGTCTCAAATAGGTTACATGGGTAATTAGTTTTTTATTATATTGTTAAATAATTATTTTGTTAATAAATTTTACGCTCATGAAAATTAAGCTTAACAATATGGGCATCGTGCTGTTTTTGCTGCTTACGTGTGCCTCCGTTTACGCGCAAAAACCTGCCTTTAAAGTAATAGGTTTTTACACAGCAAAAAATGACCAGGCGCACATAAGCTTCGTTCATGAGGCAAATAAGTGGTTTAGCAAGGCCGCTAAGCAATATAATTTTGTTTACGACTCCACCCGAAACTGGAAAAACCTTAACGAAAAATTTTTATCGGCCTATCGGGTAGTGATATTTTTAGATACCCGGCCTGAAGCACCCGCGCAGCGCGAGGCGTTTAAGAAATACATGGAAAAAGGCGGCGGCTGGATGGGTTTCCACTTCGCGGCATTCGCGTTAACCCCTTCAGATTTTCCGCAGAATTGGGATTGGTACCATAACATGTTTTTAGGCACAGGCCAGTACGGCAGCAATACCTGGCGACCAACATCGGCCGTATTGAAGGTAGAAGACCGCACCCATCCAGCCACTTACAACTTACCCGTAAATTTTAAAACCTCGCCCAACGAATGGTACCGCTGGGAAAACGATCTCCGCAAAAATCCGGATATTAAAATACTGGCCTCTATTGATAGCTGTAGTTTTCCGTTAGGTACGGGGCCTAAAGAAAGCGAAATATGGCACAGCGGCTATTACCCGGTGGTATGGACCAACACCAAATACCGGATGATCTACTTTAATATGGGCCATAACGATATTGATTACGAGCATAATAGTAACAAAGAGCTATCCTTAACCTTTGGCGATAGGGTGGAGGATCAACTGATTATAAACGCTTTGTTATGGTTAGGTAAAGCCAAAAAATAAAGACAATACTATGAGCCAATTATGACACAAATTAGTTGATGTACAAACCATATAGCCTTTAACTTTGGGTTTACTAAACAAATAAAGGCTATGGAAAATATATTGATACCGGTAGATCTTTCTGAAGATTCGCGAAATGCAGTACATTATGCTGCCGCCCTAAGCAGGCAATACAAGGCAAAACGCATTACGCTGGTGTATGCTAACTACATTTCAATTTTTGAGGAGGTGCTTTTTTCGCCTGATTTTGTGCAATTAAATGAAGATGAAATAGCATCGAAACGCCGGTTGATAGATGCCGAACTGCTGCAACTGGTAAAGGATGTAAAACCGTTTATATCACCGGATACCGAGGTAGACTTTTTTGTGAGCGATGAGCCTTTATTAAGATCGATAATTACAGGTATAAGCCGTTTTAACGCCGATTTGTTGGTGATCAATAGCGATAGTATTGATAAAACCGAAGAAAGCTTTGTGGGTTTAAACGCCATCAGGATAGGCCGCGCCAGTTCAGTGCCGGTAATAGTGGTGCCTCCGCGTGCGGTATTCAGGGTGGTAAAATCAGCGGTAATAGCTGCCGACCTGGCCCACCTGCCCGATCATTCCATAGTTCCGGCCGTTAATAATATATTTCCTCAACTGCCCCAAAACGTTTTGGTGCTGAATATTGATCCGTCGGAGAAACACCTTAACCCCGATGATAAGTTTACCGAAGCCGGAAAATGCCTGGCCAATATGATGGAGGGCCTGCCCTATGATATTTATTATGATACCGATAGCGACATAATTAATGGCATACTAAAATTTACCAAACAGAACCAGGCGCAAATGATTATCGCTTTACCGCGTAAGTACAGCTTTTTGCGTTCGCTTACCGAAGCCAGCATTACCGAGGGTTTAGCTGTAAATACAACCTTGCCTGTGCTGTTATTGAAATAATATCTATTTTTGAGAAACATGAGTGTTTCAACAGATCAGTTAACCGAACAGTTTTCAAAGGCCGTTTCAAAATTGAACATGGCTTTCAGGCAGTTTATACAGGCCCGGCTAAGGCAGTACGAAATTGACCTTACGTTTGAAATGTTGCAGGTAATGATTTGTTTGTGGCAAAAAGATGGGATCAATCAGCAGGAAATAGCTAATATTACGGTGAAGGATAAGGCCAGCATGGTGTATCTGCTGGATAACCTGGAGAAGCGGAGCCTGGTGTACCGTATGCCCGATATGAGCGACCGCAGGAACAAACTCATTTTTCTTACCAAAAAAGGCAAAGGTTTAGAGCGCGATATACAGCCTATACTGCAACAAATGTACGATAGTGCCGAAGTAGGCATTAAACCCGCCAAGCTCAAAGAGTTTATTTGCCTGTGCGAAAATATGTGGCAAAACCTCGAAAACGGGATGCTTTGCACCGGCGATGAAATAAGCAACCTCAACAAAACACCATAAAACAAATATGAGCGATATAAACTGGGGCATAATAGGTTGCGGCGATGTAACCGAGGTAAAGAGTGGTCCGGCATTTAATAAAGTAGAGGGCAGTAATTTGGTGGCTGTAATGCGCCGGGATGCTGCCAAAGCTGCTGATTACGCTCAAAGGCACAGCGTTGGCAAATGGTATAGCGATGCCGAAGAGATGATGGATACCGCCGGTATCAATGCCGTTTATATAGCCACACCGCCCGATTCGCATTTGCCTTATGCTATATCCGCGTTAAAAAAAGGCCTGCATGTTTATGTAGAAAAGCCGGTTACCCTAAATGCGGGTGAAGCCCGTCAAATGGCCGATGCCGTTAAACAAGGCAATGCAAAACTTACCGTAGCCCATTACCGCCGTGGTTTACCCTTGTTTTTGAAGATAAAAGAACTGATAGATAATAAAACAGTAGGGGAGATCCGTACTGTGCAGATCAGGCTGTGGCAAAGCCGCAAACCCAAACTGATAGCCAAAACCGAAACTAACTGGCGTGTAAACCCCGAAATATCAGGCGGCGGTTATTTTCATGACCTCGCCCCGCACCAGCTCGATCTGATGTTGTTTTATTTTGGCGAGCCCGACCGTTACCGTGGATATTCGCTTAACCAAGCGGGTACTACAGAAGCGGATGACCATGTTTGCGGGCATATCGTATTCAAGAATAATATTGTAGTAAACGGCTCGTGGTGCTTTAACGTAGCCGAAGACCAGCAAACTGACACCTGCGAAATTATCGGAACAGAGGGCAGCATTACTTTCGCTTTCTTTGGCAATTATGTGAGCTGGAAAAACCGGCAGGAAGAACAAACCGAAACATTTGTACACCCGCAGCACATTGAACAGCCGATGATCACCAAAGTTGTAGCTTATCTAAATAACCAACAATATAACCCCTGCGCCATTGAGGAAGCGGTAACGCTGATGGATATTATGGATTCCTTCACCAAAAAATAAAAGCTCGCTTTATAATAAAAAACCTCTCTGCCGGCACGGCAGAGAGGTTTTTTTGTTTGCACAGGTATATGCTATATTATATAGCAGGGTTTGCCGCGTAAGCTTTCCAAAGCTCATCAACAGTTTTGCCTGTTACTTCTTTCCATGTGTTATCATTAAAAGTATGATCGCGCATCATGCCGTCAAACTTTTTAACGGTACCGGCTTTTACTTTTTTCTCAATCCACTCAAAAAAACGAGCGGTTACACGGTAGCTGTTATCATAGTTTTGGGTCGATTTAAATTCTGGCAGGCTCCAGTGTGCACCAGCATTATCTACGCCAAATTTGTAACGGGCATAATCGGCAATACCTTCGGTAACCCACCATGGACCGGTTGCTTCGCCGTAGCCTTGTACAATGTGCATCACCTCATGGGTAACCACATCAATATCGCCGGGATGTTTGGTCATATATTCGGCACTGAAAACTACTTTGCCATCGCCGGTAGCGGCAACGCCGTGGTAAGCGGTATCAATAAAAAATACTACTTGTTTATCGGTTTTAGGGTTATAGGCTTTAGCCAGTTTTGGGTAAACCTCAAAAAATGTAGTGATCAGTTTTTGTTTCAAAGCCGGATCGAACTTATCATCATTGCCTGATACAATGAGGGTATAGCCATTCTTTTTTAAGGTATCGATGCCTGCCGCAGTGGTTTTTTGGTAGGCAAAGGCACAAAATAATGTTGCAAGTAAAACTAATTTTTTCATGCGGTTAAATTATGTATTATAAATACATTTTCATGAATTTGTAATTCAATTGTTATATAAAATTAAATTTTGATAATCAGCCACATAGCTATTTGATTAAACGTTTTATCAAAATGATGGAATGAAAGCGTGTAAAACCATATCCGCCGAACGGTTGTTTCCTTAAAAGTTGCTCATCTAAAACATACCGTTATGAAAAATGAAGGAAAAAAAGCCGGTGATAAAGATCTCCATACCGAAGCACCCATCAGCGAAAAGGATGAAGTAAAGCAGGCCGAAGAAAAGCTGAACAAAAACGCCGATAAAAAAAGCGTAGCCACCGAACTTAAAATACTTGAAAGCGGTAAAGGCAAATAGCCTACTCGCCCCAAGCGGTAATTACCAACCGGCGCGGGCCGCCATGGTCGCGGTGTTCGCACAGGTAGATGCCTTGCCATGTTCCCAATGCCGGGCGACCGTTACGTATAGGTATCATTACCGAACTACCCAATAGCGACGATTTTAAGTGCGCAGGCATATCGTCTGATCCTTCATAGTCGTGCAAATAATCCGGATCGTTCTCGGGTACGGCTTTGTTGAAAAATGTTTCGAAGTCGGCACGTACGGTTGGGTCGGCATTTTCATTAATAGTTAACGATGCCGATGTATGCTGAATAAATACCTGGCAAATGCCCGCTTTCATATCACGTATTTGCGGCAATGCATACAAAACCTCGTCGGTAATTAAATGGAAGCCTCTTCTACGGGCGGTAAGCTGTATGTTTTGCTGATAGATCTTCATAAATAATATAACCCTTTGCCGCGTGTTTAGTTTAAAAGATGGTGTTATAGCAGCCAGTTTTCTGAAAGCGGATGGATTGATGCCCTTATGTTTTTTAAACAAGCGGTTGAGGTGACTTTCATCGGTAAAACCTAATTCGTTCACTATCTCGCTTATGCGCATATCGCTGTGTTGTAAACGGGTTTCTACCAGTTTTAATTTGTAGTTTGATATGTATTGCTGCAAACTTTCGCCGGTATGTTTTTTAAAGTAACGGCTCAAGTAGCCGTGCGATATGCCAAAGTTTTGACTGATGGTTTCTATCCGTAATTTTTCCGGTTCATAAATATGCTGCTGAATGTAGCGGATAATATCCAAAGCGGGTTCGCCGGTGGTTTCCACAATTCTTTCGGGCATGTTCATGGCAATATTGCGTGCCACTATAGATATTACAGTGTTTACCAATTGCCACAGTACGTCGGCATGGTTTACCTCGCGGTTAACCTGTTCGCGTATCATGGCTTCAACCAATAACTTCACCAGCGGTTTGTCGCCTTTGTTACAAAGCAGGCATCCCGGCTCGTGAGTGGCATGTTGCAGAATATACTCCATACGTTGCAGCCATTCGTTTTTGGTTTTGCGGTTATCGTGTCGCGTTTGTACGTAGATGTTGTTGAAGCGAATAAAGAAGAAGCCCGTGGTGGTATGCACATCAAAAGAGTGACAATCCTGCGGAGTGATGAGGAACAGGTGCCCTGCATGGTAATCAAACTGGTTATTGTTGATGCATTGTACGCCTTTGCCGCTTACAATATAAACCAGTTCGAAAAAGCTGTGCTTATGGGCTTTTACCGGCGCTTCATCAAGCTCTTTATAAACTACTTCAAATTCCTGGTGTAAGTTCTCCCTATCCATGTACGCAAAATTACAGGTTTTGCTCCGTTTTGTACAAGTGATATTGTGTTTGGTTGTACAAATTTGTATCAATAAATAATAGATAACAAAAATGAAAGCTATAGTATTAAAAGAATTTGGACCGGCATCAAATTTAGAAATAACAAACATCCCGCTCAGGGAAATAGAAGCCGGCGAAGTGTTGATACAGGTAAAAGCCATCAGCATAAACCCTGTTGATGTAAAAACACGTGCGGGTAAAGGCATGGCCGGCAGGTTAAAAGATATTCACCCGCTTATTTTAGGCTGGGATATATCGGGTGTAGTTACACAGGCGGGCAGTGAGGTTAAGGATTTTAAAGTGGGGGATGAAGTATTCGGTATGGTTAATTTCCCCGGCCATGGTAAGGCTTATGCCGAATATGTAATATCACCGGCAGATCAGCTGGCTTTAAAACCTGCCAATATCAGTCATGAAGAAGCGGCCGCTGCTACGCTTGCCGCCCTCACCGCTTACCAGGGTTTAGTGCACAAGGCCAATTTACAGGCAGGCCAACGTATACTGGTACATGCGGCAGCGGGTGGTGTTGGTCACTTTGTAGTGCAAATAGCTAAGCATTTGGGCGCTTATGTAATAGGTACATCATCTGCCGCCAATAAAGATTTTGTGCTTAGCCTTGGTGCCGATGAGCATATCGATTATCGCGCGGTGCCATTTGAAACCGTAGTAAAGGATGTCGATTTGGTATTTGATGCCATAGGCGGCGATAACATCGACCGTTCCATCGAAGTAGTTAAAAATGGCGGCACCCTGATCAGTATTCCATCAGGTTTACACGATGGCATCACCGAAAAAGCAAAGGCAAGAGGAGTAAACGGTTTCTTTTTCCTGGTGGCATCAAATGGCGATGATATGAAACAAGTGGCCGATCTGCTGGAGAAAGGCATTATCAAAGCCCATGTATCAGCTACCTATCCGTTTGAAGATATGGCAAAAGCCCACGAGCATGTTGAAACCGGCAGAACGGTAGGGAAAGTAATTGTGACTGTTTAATGCAGATGCAAGAGTTAAGATTCAAGAGACAGGACAGGACACGCCGAAAAGCTCTTGTATCTTAACTCCTGTCTCTTAACTCTTGTCTCTTGATTCTCAACTCTCAACTCTTGTCTCCTGACTCTCAATTCCTGAATCTATCCCTCCCTCAGTCCCTATGCGATAACTCTATCACGGGCCTTGGGTCGAAGAGTACTTTCAGCGCGCTGATCTTGCCGTTTTTGAGGGTATACCATCCGCAGCCAAATATGATGAGTCCGGAAATTTTCAGATCATATAACAGGCAAACATCATCGCCGTCTTCAAAGGCCTTTTTTTAATCGTATTCCAGTTGCATACGTTCCATATCGGCAAAATAAGCTTCGGCTCCATCGCGCGATTCTAAAACGCCGATGAACTGCATATCATCATTGGCATAGGTATGGACCAGTTCAAAATCTTTATTATTAATGGCATCTATACAGGCCAGCACTACATCTTTAGCGGTATTATTGGTGGGGTTATTTGAATGGCTCATTATATATTGGTTTTAGTGATTGATACCGGATAAGTATTAAATATTGTGCCATTATTATCCCCTGGTTAATTATTTTACTCTTTGATAAATACTATAACCGTTTATTTTAAACCAAATTGAGCTTTTTAACAAAGTAAAATGAGCTTTTTAACAAAGCTGCCGCTGCCATTTCTATCGACCTTTGAATAAATTAAATAATACAAATAAAAATGGCAACTCAACAAAAAGTATGGTTTATAACAGGCAGCTCACGTGGCCTTGGTCGTAATTTAACTGAAGCGGTATTGGCAAGCGGCGATAACGTAGCGGCTGCTGCCCGTAATCCCGAACAACTAAAAGATCTTCAGGATAAATACCCCGGTCAGTTGTTCCCGGTTAAGCTGGATGTAAATAATAATGATGAAGTATATCAATCAGTAGCTGATACCATAGCGCATTTCGGCCGTATTGATGTGTTGGTGAACAATGCAGGGTTCGGCATTACCGGCGCGGCCGAAGCATTTACCGACGAACAGGTACGCAGTCAGCTGGAAACCAACCTGTACGCGCCTATCGAAATTACCCGTGCCATATTACCCTACATGCGCGAACAGCGTTCGGGCCATATCCTGCAAATTAGTTCTACAGGCGGCCGGGTTGGTAACGCTGGGTTAACCATGTACAGTGCCGCCAAATTCGGATTGGTTGGTTTCAGCGAAGCATTATCAAAAGAAGTGGCCTCGTTAGGCATAAAAGTAACCGTAGTTGAACCCGGTGGTTTCCGTACCGATTGGGGAGGCGCGTCTATGACCTATGCCCGCCGTGTAGAAGGCTATGAAACAACGGTAGACTGGATGCAGGATTTCTTCCGCAAAAACTACGTACCCATGGGCGACCCGGACAAAGCCGCCAAAGTAATGATAGATGTAGTGAACAATCCCGAGCCGCCCCTGCACCTTATATTGGGCAGCGAAGCGGTAGGCATAGTAAAAATGGCCAACAACCTGCGCGACGAAGAATTTGAAAAGTGGATCCCCGTAAGCACTTCCACCGACCACGACGATGCCGTGAACTTTTTAGAAACCGAGATGGGAAAAGCTTTCTTGAAGTTGAAAAGCAATAAATAACAGCGATTGGTTTTTACGTACAGCATTGCTTACTATTTGTATGGCAATGCTGTTTAGTTTTATAAATTTGAAATATATGCTTAAGCAAGAACATGAAAAAGTAGCCAACCCAATTGTATACTCCTGTTATTATACCCGGAGCCGTGAGGGTGAGCAATTTGTGCAGGAGCATGTTTTTAGCTACCAAATTTCGGGCACACTGATATTGAATGATGGCAGCAGGGAATATGCGATAAATCCCGGCGATTTCAGATTTTGCCGGCGTAACACTTTGCTAAAGTTTAATAAGCTGCCGCCTGCCGGTGGCGAGTTTAATTCTATCTCCATCTATCTCGATCAAAAAACACTACGCGATTTTTGCGCGGAATACGGTTATAGCGCAGCCGGTCACCATGCCGGTAACGCGGTACTTCAGCTAAAACCGAGTGCTATGTTTAAGGGTTTTGTCGATTCGCTGATGCCTTACGAGCAGCAGATTAAGCAGTATGGCAGCAACGTGGGTTTACTATCGCTCAAAATAAAGGAAGCGATAATGATATTGCTGCAAAGCGACCCGGGGTTGAAGGATATACTGTTCGATTTTTCGGAACCGGGGAAGATAGACCTGGAAGCGTTTATGAATAAGAACTTTCATTTTAATGTACAGCTAAAACGCTTCGCCTACTTAACCGGCAGAAGCCTGGCCACTTTTAAGCGCGATTTCGAGAAGATATTTAATAACACACCCAGTCGGTGGTTGTTGCAGCGCCGTTTGCAGGAGGCCTGGTATCAAATAAAAGAAAAGGGCAAAGCGCCGTCAGATGTCTATCTTGATCTAGGCTTTGAAGATCTTTCGCATTTTTCGTTCGCGTTTAAAAAAACGTTCGGTGTAGCACCATCAAAAATTTAACATCAAACCTAATGGCAAAAAAAGCACCCGAAACCGTAGACGAGCTTATTCAAAAACTTGATCATCCGCGTAGTGATGTGGTGAACACTTTACGGCAAATTATATTAGGTGCCAATGCCGAAATAGCCGAACAGGTAAAATGGAACTCGCCAAGCTTTTATTACACAGGCGACATGCCGCCCTTCGACCCAAAAGAATACAAACGGGATCTCCTGGTTCTAAACCTGCATAAAAAAGAATATGTGCTGCTGGTGTTCCCCACAGGTGCTAAGATCACTGATACCACCGGCCTGCTGGAAGGCAAATTTCCTGACGCACGCAAGGTGGCGAAAATAAACAGTATTGAAGAGGCCGAAGCAAAAAGGGAAGCTTTGCAACAGGTGGTTAACCGGTGGATTGAATTGGTTGATAAATAGCCACAAGCACATATTGCATAAACACAAAGAAGCCTGCCCCTCTTTACGGAAGGCAGGCTTTTATAATTGTCCCGGTGTAATGTATTAAAATGTAAAACCTATGCGGGCAAAAAAGCGTCGGCCGTTTCCGCCCATTTGTACTGCGTCAAACGGACCCGACGGTTCGTTGTTAAACGCGTAACCTTTAGCGCCTTTTACGTAAGCCAGGTCGGGGTGAACGTTAAATACGTTATCAACCCCTAACGAAAAACGGATGGACTTGCTCGCTTTGTACGAAGCATAAATATCGCTCACATATTTACCACTGTATATGTATTGATCGGGCAGCGTAGTGGTGCCGTCATCAGTAGGTACAACCGGAGTAATGTTTGATCCGTCGCCGTAACCTAACAGGTCAATTTTACCAAAGTAAGTTACACGTGCGCCAAGGGTAAGGTCTTTATGGCCAAACTCAGGGTTTAAAGCGAATTTTGCAGGCGGAGCCGATGCCAGGATAAATTTACGTTCGCGCGAGCTCAGGAAAGTTTCTCTCAAAGCTTCGGTACTGCCTAATATCGGCGGATAGTTCACTTTATCAATCTTCATGTTTTGGAAGTTACCGGTAAACAGCAAACGGTAACGGTTTTGGCCAACCGTACGGCTGTAATCAATTACGATATCCAAACCCTTATTGGTAGTGTTAACCGCGTTGGCGAAAAACTGTGCCGAGCCTACATTCAAAGCTTTTAAGGCATCAGTAAATGAAGGATCGAGCGTATCGTCATCGGCACTGAACTGACCTGATAATACCACGCGATCAGTCACCTTAATTAAATAACCATCAGCAGTAATGCTTAACTCAGGGATTGGTTTAAAGGTGAAACCTAAACCGGCATTCTTTGATTTTTCCTGCGTTAAGTTCTCTATACCGGCAGCGCGGGTAATAGGGCTGTAATTCGGCGCTATCTTTACTTCAGATATTACTGTGCCCTGTACATTGGTAAATGTTGAACTGTAATTGATTTGCTGCAGCGATGGCGCACGGAAGCCCGTACCCAGCGAACCACGAATATTAAAATTGTCGGTAATTTTGTAGCGGGTAGCAAATTTACTGTTAAAGTTGTAGCCAAAATCGCTATAATGCTCTAAACGGTTGGCAAAATCAACCAGCCATTTTTTGGTTACATCCAACTCAAAATCAACAAAACCGCCAAATACCGAACGATTGGCATTCACCTCATCTGCCGGTTGAAAACCAGGGAAGCCCTGCGAACCTGCCGCCTGCGTACCTGTTGGGTCGTAGTTTTTGTACGAAGCTTCTTCACCCGCGAAGATCTTATATTTCTCATACCTGTATTCGGCACCAAAACCAAGGTTAAAGCCCGCCAACGCGTTAAAGTGTTTGCTTACGTTCAGGTTGGCCGTGTTTTGCAAAAACGAAGATCCGCCATCATCAAAATGGGTTTTATCGGCACCTAAAGAAGCATTAAAGGTTTTTTCGCCAAAGAAGTGAAATTTGTTGCGACCAAGGTTATCACTCAAATCCCAATCCCAGTCTTTACCGAAAGTGCCTTTTAAGCCCAATGCCAAAGCGATATCGCTGTTGTGCGTTTGAATAAGCGGATTGTAGTATGATTCACCATCGGGCGTATTAAAAATAATGCCCTCTACCGGTATCAGGTTGCCATTGTTGGTAGGGAAACGCTCCGGCCTGCCCGAAAAATTACGGGTAAAGGCATAGGCATCAGATGCTTTGTAGCTGTAACCGCCAAAGCTGTAAAACGTAGTAGCAGTATTCAGTGGGATTTCGTTATTGAAAAATATGGTCCCGGTTTCTGCCGATCCTTCACCGTTAGCCCTTCTGTATGGATTTAAAGGCAGGGCTTTCGGGTTAGCGAAAGCGGTATCATGTGTTTGGCGGAAGGTTTTTCCATTTTTAGAGTAATCGCCCGTGAAATTGATAAAACCATCCTTACCGATAGGTAAACCGTAGTTGGCATCAATGGTAATGCCATTACCATCAATAGTGCCGCCATGTGGATATTGGTTGGCCGCTACGCTTTTGCCGCTGTTAAAGGCAGGGTCGTAATAACCGGAATAACCCACATTGGCCGTAAAGGTGCTCACGGTTTTCTTGAGCACGAGGTTGATAACCCCGGCAATCGCGTCAGAACCATACTGGGCCGATGCACCGTCGCGCAATATCTCCACCCTATCGATCGCTGCTGTGGGGATAGAGCTCAGATCGACACCAGAGTTACCACGGCCACGTGTACCGAATACCGATACAAATGCTGTGGAGTGGCGGCGTTTTCCGTTTACCAGCACCAGGGTTTGGTCGGGACCTAAACCTCTCAGGGTGCCCAGTTCAACATGGTCGGCACCGTCAGAGCCTGATTGCTTATTATAATTGAATGATGGGGCGGCGTAATTTAATATATCGGTAAGATCCATACGGCCGGTTGTGGTGGCCGCTTTGCTTACGTTAACCACATCCACAGGCACGGCTGTTTCCAGTTTTACCCGCCCGGCAGATCGTGTACCTATCAGTACCACTTCGTTAAGCTGGGCGATGCTGTTCTCCAAAGCGATGTTGAATTTGGTAGCAGTACCTACCTTAATAGAGTAAGGTTTGTAACCTGTGTACGTAAACTCCAGTTCATCAGAGTGGGCCGCCTGTATGGTAAATTGCCCGCTTGCGTTGGTGCTGGTGCCCTGTGTAGTGCCTTTAATAAGCACTGTTACGCCTGCCAAGGTTTCCTTGGTGGCAGGGTCGGTAACGGTACCGGTTACAGCTTTCTTTTGTGCCAGCAATGTTTGTGTGCTAAATAGTAAGAATGTTAAAAATAAGAGTAAATTTTTCTTCATAAATGTGGCGGAAAAGTGAAAAAATGCGAGAAATATCATTTATACGATTCAATAATTTATACTGTCTCAGTATTTGTGATCGTATATATGTAAATATTAAAAATTATTCTATCTTTTTTTAATTATTTACAAAATATAATTTCATAAAAGAGCCTTTTTACACTCATGCAAACACATTATTAGTAATTTATATGGAAAATTACTCTCCAAAGTGGCTTAGCATCTATACAAGCAAGTGTTTTTGATGGAATTTTATTCACAAACCAACGATTTACTAAATCTTATTTATAGAATTTAACTTTAGCACATGCGATAAAAGCACCCGGCTAATTGTGATAATAAGGAAGGTAATATGGCTTCTTTTTGTGTGATGAAAATATTACAAAATAATCATCGGGCTCAATTAAACCTTTTAGCATTTATGCAGTCGTATTGGTATATTGAGCCCGAATTAATATAAACCGTAAACCAATTTTAGTTCTAATAAACCTTACTGCATACCTATGCTAAAAAACAAACTCTCCACCACATTTTTTTGTGCCGTGCTGTTTATAAGTGCGCTGACTGCATTTGTGAAAAGCAACGACGATCCGCTTGATAAGATCTCCGCGTCTTTAAGCACCTGGACAAGCAACCTGCCCCAGGAAAAAGTATACCTGCATACCGATAAACCCTATTATGCCCTTGGCGATACCATTTGGTTTAAGGCTTACGTAACCGTAGGCAGCAGGCACCAGTTATCGGCATTAAGCGGCGCCGTGTATGCCGACCTGATCAACGAACGGGATTCGGTAGAAAAAACACTGAAACTACCTATCAGTGCCGGGGTGGCCAAAGGCAATTTCATTTTGGCCGACACCATTGCCGAAGGTAATTACCGCATACGTGCCTATACCCAATGGATGCGCAACGCGGGCGAGGATTACTTTTTTGATAAAACTTTTATTGTAGGCAATGCCATTGACAAGATAACAGCCAGGGCCGATTTTAAGTACAAAACCGAAGGGGGTAAATCAATAGTAAGTACTATTATTACCTACACCGATAGCGACGGCAAACCCGTTGTTGGGCAGGATGTAGAATGCCGGGTAGAGAACAGCGTAAAAGTGCTGGAACGAAAGAAGGGTAAAACCGACCAAAACGGATCGGTAATACTGGATATGGAGAATAACAGCAAAAACAACTTGCAGGGCACTCACGTAACTTCGGTTATTACAACAACAAGCGACGGTGAAAAGAAAAGCAGTTCTACTACCTTCACTATAAAAGCCAGTCTCGCGCAAAGCGATGTACAGTTCTTCCCCGAAAGCGGCGATCTGGTAGCGGGTATCAACTCCCGTGTAGCTTTTAAGGCAATAGCTATTGATGGTAGCAGTGTGGCGGTTAAAGGCTCAATTGTTGACGAAGGCGGAACCGAAGTAACCACCTTTGAAGCGCTGCACGCGGGCATGGGCAATTTTACCATGAGGCCCGAAGCAGGTAAAACCTATTCGGCCAAAATTACTTATCCCGATGGCTCGCAAACTAAAGTAAACCTGCCCAAAGTAAAAGACAGCGGTTATGTGCTTGCTGTATATAATAACCCTAATACAGATACCATACTGGTACGTATTAACGCATCTGCAAATTTATTACAGGCTCCGCAAGGTGTAAATATTGTGGCGCAATCGGGCGGCGAAATGCTGTACGCTTCGCAGGTGAAGATAGCGAGGGCGGTTACATCGGTATGGATCCCTAAAAAGAATTTCCCTACCGGGATAAGCCAATTTACGCTGTTTAACGCTGCGGGAGAACCTACTAACGAAAGGCTGGCCTTTATTAAAACCGCCGACCAAATGCAGCTGAAGCTAAACAGCAGCAAACCAAGCTATAAAAACCGCGAAAAGGTAGAGCTAACCCTCGATGCCAAAGACAAAACAGGCGCGCCTGCCATAGGCAGTTTCTCTATCTCGGTGATCGACGAAACCAAGGTGCCTGTTGATGAAAGTACAGAGACAACGATACTATCAAGCCTGTTGCTATCATCAGACCTGAAAGGGTATATAGAAAAACCAAACTATTACTTTACCCAGCAGGAAGACGCCGACAAAGCACTGGACAACCTGATGCTTACCCAGGGTTACCGCAGGTTTGTTTGGAAAGATCTTTTAGGTGGTACATCCCCAAAGCCTGTTTACAAGGCCGAAAAATTAGCTGTTGATATATCGGGCAGGTTGATGTCACTTAGTAAAAAGCCGTCGCCGGGTGGTAAAATAACCTTATTCTCTGCAAAAACTAATATCCTGAAGGACACGCTTACTGATGCTAATGGTTATTTCAGCTTTGATAATGTGATCATTCCGGATAGCGTAAAATTTACGGTGCAAGGCCGCAATGCCAAAAATGGTTCGCTGGTACAGGTGCTTATGAACAAAACACCCATACAGCCTTTCTCCCTGAACCCTAATTTGGCTGACATAAATAATGACATTGCAGGCAGCAACAAAGCGTACCTTGCAAGTAACAGAAAGCAAATTGAAGAGCTTGAAAAAACAGGTAAGCTTAGCAGGATACAACAGCTGAATGAAATAAAGATCCGCGGAAAAAAGGGCCCGAGGTTAACCCCGGGCATGATGGGTATACCTGAAAGCGCTGCCGACCAGGTGCTAACCTTTAATGGCACACAGGCATGCGTTAACCTTACCATGTGTTTGCAAAGCCGCATTCAGGGTGTGAGCTTTGTTCCGCGCGACCAGGTAACCAATTACCCTACAACCCGTGGCCGCCCAATGCAGGTAATTGTTGACGGTTACAAGCTTAGCTTGCCTGAAGAAATCAGCGAGGTATTTGATAATAACTCTATTGATCCGGCTGATGTTGCCAAAATTGTGGTGGTACGTACAAGTACCGTACAAATATCAATGTTGGGCGGCGAAAGCTTAATTATTATCACCAAACGTGGTAACCACAGCCGTGGTCGTTACAACCCGGACATTGCTAATATTGCACCGCGTGGCTTTAATGAGGCTAAGGAGTTTTACTCGCCTAAATACGATCATCCAAAAACAGCTTCAGAATTGCCCGATCTGCGTTCTACTGTATACTGGAACCCTAATTTGAAAACATCTGCCACCGGTACGGTGAAGTTCGATTTCTTCACAGCCGATGATAAAGGCAAATACAAAGTAATTGTAGAAGGTATTAATGGCCTTGGCGACATAGGCCGCCAGGTATACCACTTTAATGTGGAATAAACAGGCTATGTAACCTTAACAAGATATAAACCTAAACCAGATTATACGATGGGGAGTATTGTTTAAAAGCAATGCTCCCTCTTTTATTTTATAGCTTTTGTAAAGTTTATTTACCGGATATGTATTAAGATTTAGCTAAAAGGAATAAAGCGATCTAAAAAGTAGTTTTATCCATCAATTGATACTAAAAGCTTCAATTCTATTGCATATATCCTCTTTTTAAATTACATTCGTTAGTTAAATATCACAATTTGGGTGGGTTTACTTAAATGTTTCAACATTTTTTATAAGCACATCCTCTACCTGTAAAAGCAATAGCCAACCTCCTCGTCATGAAGAAAAAAATTCTGATTGTTGAAGACGAATTTATTGAAGCCAATAACCTTCAAATGATATTGGAGCGTGCGGGCTACAATGTTTGCAAACTGGCACGATCGGTACCCGTTGCCCTCGAAATTGTAGATAGCGAGAAACCCGACCTTGTACTACTGGATATTTGCCTTAAAGGAAACCAAACAGGCATCGATCTGGCTAAAATTCTCCGCGAAAAAAATATCGCCTTCGTTTACCTCTCTGCAAATTCAGATAAAGAAATACTGGCGCAGGCCAAAGCCACGCAGCCCTATGGTTTCCTGGTAAAACCCTTCCGCGAAAAGGATGTACTGGTAACCCTCGATATAGCCGATTACCTGCACGAACAAAAGTTAAAACTACAACAGGTAAAGGAAAAGGATGCCGCACCCAAACCACTGGTAGACCTGAAAGGCATCATTGGCAGAAACAAAGGTTTGCAAGCCGTGTTGGATCATGTTAAAATAGTAGCGCCTACAGATACATCGGTACTTATCACCGGCGAAAGCGGAACAGGTAAAGAGCGGATAGTAGATAGCATACACGCGAGTTCGCACCGTAATAGCAAGCCATTAATAAAAGTTAACTGTGCCGTATTACCGGCCACGCTTATAGAAAGCGAGCTGTTCGGGCACGAGCGTGGCTCTTTCACGGGTGCATTTGAAAAACGGATAGGCAAGTTTGAACAGGCACAGGGCGGCACCATATTTTTAGATGAAATTGGCGAAATGCCGCTGGACCTACAGGTAAAACTGCTGCGTGTTTTGCAGGAAAAAGAAATTGAACGCATAGGCGGAAAGGGCTCTATTAAGGTTGATGTACGCTTTATTGCCGCCACCAATCGCAACCTCGAAAAAGAAGTAGCTGAGGGCCGTTTCCGCATCGATCTTTTTTACCGCTTAAATGTATTCCCGATACATGTACCACCTTTGCGTAACCGAAAGGATGATATACCATTATTGGCCGCACACTTTGTTGATCGTTATGCGGCCATTAACAGGAAAAAAATTACCGGCATTTCTGAAAATGCGATAGATGCCCTTATGGCTCACGACTGGCCCGGCAATATCCGCGAACTGGAACATTTGATTGAGCGTAGCGTGTTGCTTACCCAGGGCGATACCTTACAATCTGTACCACTATCGCGCGATAATTATCAATTTGCTGTAGAGTTACCCGTGGCACGGCGTGTGAAAACCATGGAAGAAAGCGAGATTGACCACATTGTTGAAGTATTGCGCTTATGCAAAGGCAAAATATCCGGCCCCGGCGGTGCGGCAGAACTACTCGATCTGCCATACTCAACACTTTCATCCCGAATTAAGAAACTTGGGATAAAAAAGGAATCGCTGTTTAAATAGGCGAACGGTTTGGTTGTCAATTTAAAAAATCTTGTTTCTTAACTCTCAACTCTTGAATCTATCTAACGAACGTGTTCATTCTTGAAAGTAATGGTAATCTTAGTGCCATTGTCATTCTCAAAACGGATATCCGCGTTGATATCTTCACTTAAGCCACGCATTAATTTTAATCCAAGCGTTTTGGTGTTTGCTGTTTGGTAGTCTGCCGGTAGGCCTATGCCATTGTCGGCTATAACGAGGTGTATACTTTGGTTGTTACTGTTCAGGGTAATACTGATAACGCCCTTATTGCCGTTTGGGAAAGCATATTTAATGGCATTGGTTACCGCCTCGTTGATAATTAATGCGAGGGGTACGGCCTGCGATACCCCCATTTCCAGCGGCTCAATGTCTTGTTCAAAACAGATCTGCTGCCCGGTGTCGAAGCTATCCATCAAATAGTTCATAAATTCCGGGATATATAAGGCCATGTTAATTATCCGCACATCATCAGTTTGGTAAAGCTTTTGGTGAATGAGCGACATGGCGTATATGCGATGCTGCGTACTTTCCATGGCCTTAAGCGCATCGTCACGTAAGTAGGCGGCTTGTGATTCCAGCAGACTTACCACTGTTTGCAAGTTGTTTTTTACCCGGTGATGCACTTCCCTAAGCAACCATTCTTTTTCAGACAACAGTTGCTGCAGCATGGTGTTCTTTTGTGTAATAATGTTATTTGATGCCTGTTTTTGTTTGTATTGCCTGTAAACCAAACTCAATATAATTACCAGCAATGCCGACATTACTATGGTGACATTACGTATTAAGTTTGCTTGCTTTAAATTTGCTTCCTGTAATTTGTTCCTTTGATTAAGAATGCGGATATCCTTATTCCTCAATATCAATTTATTCTCTGTGTTGGTAATATCATACTTTACCTGGAGCTCTTCTATTTGTTTAGTGCGGCCAATTTGTACTATTGAGTCATCAAGTTGCTTGTTGATCATGAGGTGCCGCATGGCAGAAAGGTATTTGCCTGCAGCAGAATCCGATTTAAAAAGCAGGAATTGCAAATGGGCTTTAAATACCAGTGGTTCGGCAGCCGCGTTTTTTTCTGCAACGGCAAGGTAAGGAGCTGCTTGTGCAAATTGGCCCGACTCTACATAAAACTGCCCAACGTTACGATGGGCGTTATTCAAATCTGTATTTAACTTTTTGCAGAGATTGAGGTAGGCTAAATAATATTTTTCGGCCTTCTTTAGTTGTTTTGTCCCTTTATAGGCTTCGGCGAGCGCGCTGTAGGCGTAAAGTTTATCTTCATCGGTTTCTAAAGGATGACCCTTCATTTCGCTTAATACATAGTTCAGCGCCTCTTGTTCGCGGTGCATTTTCCGCATCATGCGGTTTATGCCTTCGAGTAAGGCAAAACGGTTAACAACTTTTGACTGGTCTAAGGTATACATCACTTTTTTAAAGCAGTCAATAGCTTTTTGAAACTGCCCTATGTTTCTGTAAACCTCTCCAAGCCCAAGGTAAACACGGCCGTAAAAGCGCACATCGTTTGTTTTAATAACGTATTTTTCGGCATCGTAATAATTGGTGAGGGCTTCGTCATAATGGCTTTGGTAGGTGCTGATATAACCCAGGCGCACGTAAATAAAATGAAGCTTCGCAAACTTTGCCCTTTGGCAAATGGCTAATACCTGTTTAGCCCTTTTTTCTGCCACTGCAAATTTTCCGTATTCTGTGAGCAGGTTGGGCACTATTAGCATACTGCCAACCGTAAAATCTAATAAGTACTTATCTTTACTGGCAAAACTTTGTTCAAATGCCATGCGTGAAAATGTAATGGCGGTATCTAAAATAGCTTCGTTGGCTTCGTATAACTTGTAACGGTAATAGTAATTCAACGTAAGGTTTAAAAGCAGTTTAATGCGTGTGGTATCGCTTACTTTGTTAATAAGATCTTTGGCTTTAAACCACTCACGTTTTTCCTGGTAAATACGGGCTATTAAAAAGAGCGACTCGTTCACACCATCTTTTTTATGAAGCGCGGTGCTTAATGTTTTCGCCTGCTGTGCCAGCAGCATGGAGGTATCTAAGTCGTGGCTTTCTTCGCCGGGTTTGGTGAGGTAATAGGTGCCGGTTCTTAGCAGTGTTTGTATGCGTTTAACATCGGCTTTACTGTTTTTCAGAAAGGTTAAAACACTTGGCAGCTCTTCGGGTGTAATATCCGGGAAGCCCGAAAAATACTGCGCCGAAACAGGGATACTGAACAGCAATAATATAATGATAAGTTTAAGATGTTTTGCCATGTTAAAACCGGCGCTATAGTTTATTATGTAAGGCTATCGGCATTTGCGGATAGTAAATATTCAGCATAAAAATAATTATTAATAATTGATAAAAGCAGGTGCTCATAGCTGTTGTGCCGTTAAAAATTAGCCCAATCTTTAAATTGCTGTAGGCACACCGGGTTGTAGTATTATCGTGCGGTTTTTGGTGAGCGCGTTAGTTGCCAATTGCTGTCTTAAAATATCTTCCTTCTCTTTAAAATGCGTCCATCCGCGATAGTGTATCGGGATAACTTTGTTGGGTTTCAATATCGCTACTGAACGTAACAGGTCTGTGCTATCCATGGTGTATTTACCCAAGCCGGTAAGGTACCTGAACTGAACCGACCCCACATGGAATATCCCGGTATCGATCTTGTATCGTTTGGCCACTTCATCTATTCCCTTAAAATAAACCGTGTCGCCTGAAATGTAGATCACGCCATCCTGCTGATCGTCGTACTCAATTACAAAACCTATTACCTTGCCCGACACAAATTCGGGGATCCACCAGGGATGGTGCTGCGCGGGCGCCGCGGTTACCCTTAAGTTGCGCACCTTTTCGGTAGGCACCCGGTAGGTTTGCCAGTCTTGCAGGTCTATAATTCCGGGCATGGCCCGTGCCGCAGCTTTGGTGGAAATTACATTGGCTACGGTGCGGGTAAAGGCTTTGCCCTTATCGTCGAAATTATCTTTATGCTGATGGTGGCTTAATAGCACGAGGTCGATATGCGGCAGCTCGTTCGCATCCAGCGCCGGGTCATCAGTTTTACGCGACACCGATCCATAACCATGATAATAAAGCTTGCCCGCTTTATCTAAAGTGGGGTCGGTAAGTATCCTGTATTCTCCTATTTCGAGAAGAATACAGGCTGTATCGATATGGGTGATCCTGATCTGCATAAAGAAATTAGTTTATTTGATAGTAGCTACCAAAGCCTAATGCGCGTGCGCGGCTGTGGCACCAAGGATAGTTTCGACTAATTGACCTGTTGCCTGGTTAATATTATCAACATGAGCAGCCAGCGGACCGCCGCCCACTATATTCCACAGCTTCCGGCTGCCTTTTGGCGTATCGATGATACTTGCTATCAAATCAGCCACTTCCTGTGGTGACGGACTATTCTCGTTCGGTATAAAGGCTTTGAATACCCCTTTCTGAAAGTTGAGTATATCCTCACCATAATATTGCTCAACATTGGGTTTGGCCGGTACCAGCTGTTTAGCCACGATATCGGTAGCGGGGTATACGCCGGGTTGTACAATGGCCACATCAATTCCCGCTGAACGCAACTCATAATAATAACTGGCTGATAAGTTATCGATGGCGGCTTTGGTGGCGGCATATACACCCATTACCGGCATGGGCTGCCTTGCACCAACGCTGGATATGGTAAGTATCAAGCCATCCTTTTGCAGATGCATGTAAGGCAAGGCTCCCTTTATCATACGGTCTGCCGCCAGTACGTTGATCTGGAAGATCTGGTTGGTTTGCGCCGGACTAAGGCTTTCGTTAAGGCCGATGAAGCCCGTACCCGCGTTATTGATCAGCACATCTATCTTACCGCCCGCGTCGGCCGCTATTTCGGCCATTGCTTTCTCTACCGAGGCATCGTCGTTTACATCAAGTTCAATAATTTTGATCTGCACGTTGTTATCGGCGGCCCATTGGCTTAGGTCTTTGGCGGCTTCCGCGTTTTTGGTGGTTACATTACGCATAGTGGCGTATACCTTATGCCCTTGTTTAGCCAGTGTTTGTACGGTAAGCAAACCGAAGCCGCTGTTGCTGCCTGTAAGTATGATGGTTTTCATGGTTGTTGGTTTTAACTGTTTTGGAGTGACCGGCTTTGGCTTGGTACTTGCTTATCCAGTTTAAAATATAGTCGGCATCTTCTTTCCATGTTTTAAGACCAAGCACGTTGTGGTTGCGGCCTTTAAACTCCTTATATTCTATTATCGAACCGTTGCGCTTATACTTTTTAAAGTTGCGCACGTTAAGGTGTGCCGGGGTAATATGATCTTCATCGCCCGAGGTAAGCAGCAACGGCACATGCGGCTTGTTATAATCAACAGCAGCCGCGCTGGTAAGTCCGCCGCGGGCTACACGTTTTGATTCGGGCGCGGCAAGGGTTTCATAAGCCAGTCGCTGCTCGTAAAGCGGTAAGCCGTTCACAAAGGCGTACTGAAAATCTTTGAACGACATCATGTATGTTTTATCGAGCGAGGTAAACAGGCCTAATGATTTCCATGCTGATTTTAAAAATGAAAACTCATAAGGCAACACGCCTTGTGGCGGCACCGAATGTATGGCCACGGCAGCGGTTGCCAAATCGCGGTTGGTCAGTATCTGCGTAATCATACCACCCAGCGAATGCCCTATAATAATGGGCTTTTCGGGCAATGCTTTGGCAAAGTTGGCGTAATGGTCTACCAGCTGGGTTAGCGTGAGCCTGGCCAGTTCAATATCATTGGGTTGCCTTGCCCGCAGATCGGCAGCTGTGGGCGCGTCCTTGTGTGGCCATGCAGGCGCATGGGTAGTGTAGCCTTTGCTTTCAAAGTAGGTTCGCCAATCGTTCCAGCAATTACTGCTTACAAATGCGCCGGTAACAAAAAGAATGGTTTTGGTGTTAGGGGTTTTCATAATGATGATGTGGTTTAAATAAGACCGGTCGCGTATTGTATCAGAAGCGATCGGTCTTAATTTGGAATTGTGATATTGTGAGGTTGAATTTGCCTGATTTTATTTAAGATGCTTTTTCAGTTCGGCTGCTGCTTGTAAGAACAAGGCTTTTGTTTGCGGTATATTGGCTAATCCGTTTAATAAGCCGAAATCGTGTATCACATCATTATAGCGCACCGTAGTTACATCCACACCGGCATCGCTCAATTTGCGGCCGTAGGCTTCGCCTTCATCACGTAAAATATCGTTCTCGGCAACCTGTATCAGCGTTGGCGGCATGCCCTTTAACTGCTCAACGGTGGCTTGCAGTGGCGAAGCATAAATTTCCTTGCGCTTTTCAACCGGGATGTACTGGTCCCACATCCATTGCATCAGCGGCGAAGTAAGAAAACGTTGTGCGCCGAACTGCTTGTACGATTCGTTGTTAAAATCGGCATCGGTTACCGGCCAAAAAAGCACTTCGAGTTTAAACTTAGCGCCGCCTTTTTCTTTCGCCATCAGCGCGGTAGCTGTGGCCAGGTTACCGCCGGCGCTGTTGCCCACAATGGCCATGTTATTGCCGTCTACATTAATTTCGGCACCATGGGTGGTGAGCCATTTGGCTACGGCGTAAACCTCGTTAACAGCTTGTGGGTATTTTGCCTCGGGCGAAAGGCTGTAGTTTACAAATACCCCGGCATAACCGGTAAGTACGCTTAGGTCGCGCACCATGCGTTTGTGGGTGGCGTAGTCGCCCAGTACCCAGCCGCCGCCATGGGTAAACATAAATACGGGCAGCTTGCCTTTAGCCCCTGTTGGGCGCACAATGTTTAAGGTGATCTTATAGCCGTCGGCAGTAATGGTTTTCTCGGTTTCTTCTATCCCCGAAAGATCGACCTTAGCTGCATTTTGCGCATTAACCAATACTTGGCGGGCATCTTTTACAGGCAAGGTTTCCAGTCCCGGGCCACCGCCATTAAGCGGCTTTAAAAATTCTTTCACGGCTGGTGATAAATGCGGATCGGTAGCGTAATCAACCTGCGCGCTGGCAGTGCCGTTGGCCACCAATGCCAGCAGCAGTATTAAACCTGTTTTTGTAGTTGAGTGTTGTTTGGTTGTGTTCATGGTTTGTGATATAAGCGTTAGTTGCTCATATTCAAAACCAAGGCCAATTGATTATTGTATTGATAATCAGTTATTTGAATTTGTTTATGTCGATTATAAATAATCGACATATCGCTAAACTGGTGAGATATGGATAAGTGGAGTTCGAAAGGATGTTATTTATTTATTCCTTTAGTGGGGTCAATAATAATTTTATCACCAGGGGATAAAGTAAATGGCACTTTGCTTATAATATTACTTTTACCGTTTCTTGTTAAATAAAATTCTATCTGATAAGTACCTGGTTGCAGATGGATTTGATTTGCGTTTTCAAGAATATCGTCTTCTTTATTCAAAAACGGAACTTCACCTACTGCATCTCCATTGATTTTTGCTCCAACATCATAGTTTGAATCCAATGAGTGGTAAAGGAACAAATAACCAGTACCGCTTGTTACTTCAGGAGTAATTTCTTTATATGGGGCTTCTTTGGCTTTAATTTCATTTATCAGCTGTCTTAATAAGTGATTAGTAGTTTGTTGTTCGTAAATGATATCGTTGATTTTCCAGTACCACAGCATTACTTGTCTGAAAAGTAAGAATACGATTATAGCAATTGCTAAGAAAAGAATAGGCAAAATTAGTTGTTCCATGCGATAATGTGTTTTGGTTTATATTATAAAAATATAAAATCAAGGCGGTATAGCTGTTAAAATTATCATTTATAATTTAGAGAGTTTTCGTGCTATTGATATATCCGATATTATTTAATAATATTTGTATGTCAATCATTTACCAAATGAAACCGTACCTGAAATCCTTTATCATACTGCTGCTGGCTGTATCGTCGGTAATAGTGTCATCCTGCAAAAAAGATAATGACCCGCCCAATGAAGATCCGCCGCCCGGCGAAGAACCTGTGGAGGTAAAAGATTCGCTCATTACCGTTAAAACAAATGTAAGCGATGTAGATACCCTGCTATCGATATACAAGCATGATAAAAGTGGACTTGAGTTTTATTTTTATGGAAGAAGGAACAGCGAGGGCGAAATTGTAACACTTGCCGCAGCGTCTATCACAAAAAACGCCGCTAACGATACCATATTAAATGTTATTTATGATGCACAGCAAAGGCCTAAGATTTTATATTTTACCATAAAAGGAATTGTAAGGGCTGTTAACGATTACAACTATGTCACTATCGATTATATGCCCGATCATTTGCTTGTACACCTGAACTACCTTAACTGGACTTCGGGGCACATCAGTTTGATTAACAATATAAAGATCAGGAAGGATGGCGACGCTTACACGCTGTATGGTTTAGGCGGTAGTAAGCCAATTAATACCGAGACACCAGGCTACAGCGAAACTCACATAATAGCGAATGCTATATCTGTAACCAAGGGTTTAAAGGCCATTATTGCCGCCTCGTTTACTTCGGAAGGTTTTATGACAGGCACTACCACCGGAAACCCGGAGCTTAAAAAGTTTGCCTCCTTTTGGACAGGTGCTTTTGTAGCTTATAACAGCGGTGCTAAAACTTCAGAGATAGCGAAGCAATTTGACGGTTACCCGTGCAGACCAACGCTCGAAAAGTTCGTGATAACACCCATACACCAGGTTATAGCGTTAACGGGTGAGGAAGTTTCACAATTTGAAATAGTTACCATAGGCCCCAATGATGCCGGTACTTATAATTTTCAGTTTGACGGCGTTTGGCAGCATCCACTGTTCGGTATACAAAATAATGTAGGCGAGTATATTACACCGGGCCCGGTACGGGGTAATATTTATATAGTGGTGATAGTACAATCGCTTGCAGATGGTAGTGTACTGCCGTGGAAATACTACTCGCGCGGTGTAATAAAAGTAACGCAAAAAAATGTAAGGGTAATATGCAGCCCAAAAGATATGAACAGCCCGATCCGTTTATTAGAAGGACAAATACCGGCGTCAGATCTTACTTCGGTACCCGGAAGACTGGCTATGACGGCTACTTACTTTGTAACGAAGTAGGGGAGGAAAGGTGTTATCGTGAAAACTATAAAATATTATTAGGTTTGATTATGTCAATTAAGATTCAATTGACTTGTATTGGAATGAATCTATTTTGTTTTTTTGCAATAGAAACAAAATTTGTCTGCGATAATAGCCAAAGGAAATTAGTTAAGAAAGAATTGGGAGATTCTTTGCACAAAGAAACAATGGAATCCATTGTTCTTTAAACAATAACAAATCATGTTACAAAATAAAATATTCATCATATTTATATCAATCATTCTTATTGTTTGCAGTAGTTTCAAAATTGATAATTTAAAATATAAGTGGAGCAACCCTCTGGTTTCTATTAAAACCAAGTTACCACAAGATGATTGCGTAAGAGGGAAGCCAGAACCCATTATAAGTAAGAAGGCTTACCCTGACCGAACATTTCGGATTGCCCGGAAGGTTGGGTATGAAAATGTTGTATTGAAAAACGGGGATAAGTTAAAAATACAAAATAAAGGATGCGAATATTTCACGCTGGAGTTTCGATTTGAAACTTTAAAATTCTCCGCTGCAAATACAGATTTGAAATATTGGGGTAAGTGCTCTTCTGAGTTATTAAATGAAATAAAAAAAGATGTACATGTACCTTTTGAAATCACGAAAGGGATAAATGCCCTGAGTAAATATTATTTACAAAATACTAAGCCAGTTTTAGGTGAGGAATTAGATTTTGGAGGAGAAGATATTAGAAGCTTTGTCACACTTGATAAGGTGGAAAAGCTACCCGGAAAGTTTTGTGCAGTAACTGTGACATTTAATGTAGGGCCGCTTTAACAAAAAACCCGATCAGTTTGACCGGGTTTAAATGCAGTGCGGAAGAAGGGACTCGAACCCCCACGCCGTGAAGCGCCAGATCCTAAGTCTGGTGCGGCTACCAATTACGCCACTTCCGCATCGTTAGGATTTTGAGTTGGCAAAGATAGCGTTAATTAATAAATATTAAAATCTATTTTAACAAATTCACCTAAGTGGTTAATTGTCTTTAAATTAAAATTTCAGTAAGGCTTCGTTTAGCTGTTTAAAGTAGGCCGGGGCGTGTAATAACCTGCTGCCATACCACGAAAATACTTCGCCATCCACTAAAATAATATTAGCCAGCGGTAGTAAAGTTTGCAGCTCCGCTATATGTTTTTCACGGAAAGGATAAGGTTCGGAAGATAACAGTATTACATCGGGGTTGATGTTTTTGAGCTTTGCGGCGGTTATTTCAGGATACCTGCTCTCATCAACAGCATTCATCAAACCGCAATAGGGGAGCAGGCTATCGATAAAAGTATGCTGGCCTGCCGCCATGTAGGGGTTACGCCAAATGAGGTACAGGGCGCGTTTGCCAGTGTGAGCAATTTGCAGGTTAGTGAAGTCGTCGGTGATTTGCCGGGTAAGCGCTTCTGCCGGTTCCTGTTTGCCCGTTATGGTGCCAAGGGAACTGATCATAGCCAGCGCCCCGGGCAGGTCGCTCACATCGCTTATCCAAACGGGGAAGTGTTCGGATAGCTCTTCTATCTGTATTTGGTCGTTCTCTTCTTTGTTAGCGATGATAAGGTCGGGCGCGAGTTCCTTTATCAGCGGGATATTTAATTGCTTGGTGCCGCCTATTTTGGGTATTGACTTTACCTTGTCGGCAGGATGACTGCAAAATTTAGTTACACCTGCTATGGCTGCATCGAGCCCCAAATAAAAAAGCAGCTCCGTTTGCGACGGAACTGCTGATATAATGCGTTTGGGTATGGCCTGCAAGTTTACGGGGCGGTTAAGCTGATCGTAAAACAAGGGCATGGTTAAAATGCGTTTTCTTCACCTTTAACGGCATTCCAAAAGGTTAAGAAGATGATCTTCAAATCCAGCAGGAACGACCAGTTTTCCAGGTACCACACATCGGCTTCCACACGGCCAAGCATTTCTTCGGTAGTTTTGGTTTCGCCGCGTAAGCCGCGTACCTGTGCCCAGCCGGTAATGCCCGGTTTAAGGAAATGCCTTACCATAAATTTATCAATAAGGGCCGAATATTGTTCGGTGTGTTTCAGCATGTGCGGGCGCGGACCAACTACCGACATATTGCCAATCAGTACGTTAAAGAACTGCGGTAACTCATCCAAACTGGTTTTGCGCATAAACTTACCAATCTTGGTGATACGGTCATCATCGCGGGTAGCCTGTTTGCTGTCCGAATCATTGTTCACCTTCATACTGCGGAATTTGTAGCAGTTGAACGATTTATTATCCCTGCCTGAACGGGCCTGCACAAAGAAAACCGGTCCTTTCGATTGCATTTTGATAATGATAGCCAGTATCGGGAACAGCCAGCTGAACACAAACAGGATAATGAAAAGCGAGAACAGCACATCAAACACACGTTTAATGAAACGGTTCAGGATGTTTTCCAAAGGCTCGGGGCGGATGGATATTACCGGGATATGGCCGAAACTTTGTATAGAGGTTGGCTTTACACCATAATCGTAATAATCAGGAATAAACTTAAAGCGGATCAGATTTTTGTCGGCATCCAGCATCAAGCGCTCAATTTTCGCCGATTCGGAACTTGGCAACGTGCAGAATATTTCATCTACCTTGTTGGCTATTACATAGCTAATACAATCTTGCGTGGCGCCGAGGTAGAGCTTTTTATCGATAATACTTTCTGAATTATCGTCAAAAAAACCGATCACTTTATAACCACGGCTCGGGTTGTTTTTAAAGAAGTTATGCAGATCATTACCGATACGGCCCCCGCCGATAACAATGGCGCTGCGCGAATCGATCAGTAAAGCACGGTCACTGCGGCGAATGCTCAGGAATATCAACTTCCAGAAACCCAGCAGGAAACCAAACAGGGCTAAAGAATAGAACAGATATTCGCGGGTAATGAAGTATGCTTTTGTACCTATTAAAATGATGATGGTGAAGCAAATAAAGCTTACGAATAACAGGTAGGTTTTAATTAAGCCGCGGTAGGTTTTAATGGAATCCTTGTTTAAAACCTGCTCGTACAGGCCTGTTACATTGGCCGATAATAACCATATCAGGTTAAAAACCAATACAATAGGCAGGTAGTTCTTATTGCTTATCCATGATATGTATGATTTGTCCTCTATAAAGTAAGAGATAACCATACTCAGGTTCAGGATAATGTAATCAATAGTGAGGTTAACCGCCTTAATAAACGTAGCGTATCTGTGAATCATTTAATACGGGTGTTATATGTGATGCTGCCTAATTCGGGGCGTTTTTTAAAATTAAGCTTTAAAATAATACTTTTCATCTTTAATAAATAAGCACTATTAACAATAGCAAAATTAAAATTTTAAAGCGTATTTACACTATTAATTACAAATTAAGTTTCAATTTTTAATGAGTTTTATAATGTCAATACTACGGTTATTATTGGTTTTCAATTTTAACAATAAATTAAGAAAACCTTTATGTATGCACTATATAGCCCATATATTGCGCAATAATAAATATTTATATATTGACACTCATACAACAAATTTTTTCACAGTCGGGCGTCAATGATCTGTGTATCCAGTATGCCTTTCAAATCGTACAAAACCGACTGCGGGTTGCGTTTGAGCTGATTATAATTTAGGGTGAGAAATTCGCTGTGTGAAACCGCAACAATAATAGCGTCGTATTTGCCGCTGATATCTACAAATTTATTCAGGGTATTCACATTGTATTCGGCCTTTACTTCTTCAGGATTGGCCCATGGGTCGTAAATTTCAATGTTGGCCTCATACTCATCAAGCACACGTACTATATCAATAACACGCGTATTGCGCACATCGGGGCAGTTCTCTTTAAAGGTGAAACCCAGCACCAGTATGTTCGATCTCTTTACGGCAATGTCATTCCTGATCATCAGTTTTACCACTTCCTGCGCTACGTAAGTACCCATACCGTCGTTCAGCCTGCGACCAGCCAGTATAATTTCAGGATGATAGCCTATTTCCTGTGCCTTTTGCGCCAGGTAATACGGGTCGACCCCGGTACAATGCCCACCCACCAAGCCGGGTTTAAAGTTGAGGAAGTTCCATTTGGTACTGGCAGCCTTCAACACATCATGGCTATCTATACCCAGCAGGTTAAAGATCTTGGCCAATTCATTCACAAAGGCGATGTTAATATCGCGTTGCGAATTTTCTATCACCTTGCATGCCTCGGCCACCTTTATGCTGGGAGCTTTGTGGGTACCAGCGTGAATAATGGTTTGATATAAGCCGTCGATAAAATCGGCTGCTTCGGGTGTTGAGCCCGATGTTACCTTTAATATATTAGTAAGGGTATGCACCTTATCGCCGGGGTTGATACGCTCGGGAGAATAGCCCGCAAAAAAGTCGCGGTTAAAAACCAATCCGGATACCTTTTCCAACACGGGGATACAAACTTCTTCGGTAGCGCCGGGGTATACGGTAGATTCATAGATCACCACATCGCCAGCTTTTAAAACCTTGCCAATGGTTTCGCTGGCTTTTATCAGCAAACCAAGGTCGGGACGGTTATGCCTGTCGGTAGGGGTGGGTACAGCTACTATATAGATATTACAAGTAGCAATATCCTCAATATTTGAAGTAAAATACAAGCCTTGTTTGCCTGCATCTGTAGTAATTATGCTTAATAGTTCATGGCTATCAATCTCCAGTGTGCGGTCGTTACCGGCGCTTAGCTCGGCAATACGCTCCTGTTTTACATCAAAGCCGGCCACAGCATATTGCTTAGCGAACTCTACGGCCAGCGGCAGGCCAACATAGCCAAGGCCAATGATTGCGATATGAATATTTTGAGGGGTATTGAACGTGTTTTTGGCAGCAGACTGAAGGTTAGACATTATTAAATATACACAGGATTGATGATAAATATAAGAGCAAGGTACAAAATTATAAAAGCAGCGGAATAAATGGAGAAAAGTTTGAGTTGTGGAATATTAGCAAAAGGAGTAGTTGTAACCAGTATAAGAAAGCTTACGGCTACTCTTAAACCTTATCATATTGCAGCGCTATACAACCGGAGCTAAACTTTTGTGATGCCGTTAGTTTTAATCCTAAATTTTCGGGTAAGCGCATTTCTGTAAACAAACGCCGCCCTTCGCCAACTATCACCGGGTGAATTACCATATGAAACTCATCCACCAAACCCCATTCAATCAATTGGGCAGGCAGCTCTACACCGCCGGTAGAGATGGCTTTGCCCGGTTGTTGCTTCAGCTTCAGGATTTCGTCTTTAATGTTTTTGTTAATAATAGTAGCATGCTCGTCATCCACATGGTTAAGCGTGCGGGAAACCAAAACACGATCAATATTAGCAAAGGTATTTGCAAAAGCATTGGCAGTAGCGTTTAGTGATTGCGTTTGTGCCACTTGCGGCCAAAATGGTACCATTAACTCATACGTTTTTCGCCCGTAAATAATCAGGTCTGTATCTTCCAGCAATTCCCGAAAATAGTCGTGAACGTCAACCCCGCCGCCAAACCGGGTATGGTCGCAGCAGCCATCCAAACTAATGTTGATACCGTAAACAAGTTTTCTCATAATATTAAAATTATGATTTTTTGGCGAATGTTATGGCTGATTACAATAAAACAAAATGAAGAATAAATGCTGTGTAAGATATAACTATGTTGTGCTACCAGCTCCGCATTCGACGAAACCCGGAAGATCTTGGCCGGATATTGTTCGACACCCAAGCTTACCGGATATACGACGACGATAAGTAAACCATTGCCGAACAAAAACAGATGCCCCGATTTATTATCAATTAAACACAAATATATTAATCGCTCCCATTGATGCGTTATTAACTTTTTACGGGCGACTATCCGGCAGCAAATATTACCTTTGAACTCATTTGTTAAATTATATGGTACTGGAGCCCTTTCATCAACTTGTTCTGAATTTTATTGAACACACCAACAGGCCCATATTTTTAACCGGAAAGGCAGGCACAGGCAAAACAACTTTTTTGCGCTGGATAAAATCAAACATTACCAAAAACCTGGCTGTTGTAGCCCCTACAGCGGTAGCCGCTATCAATGCAGGCGGGGTAACTATTCACTCCTTTTTCCAGGTGCCGTTTGGCCCGCAATTACCTGCTACTAATGGCAGTTATGAAATAAGACAGATCAGCCTTGAAAAAGATAAACTACTGAAATGCCTCGACCTGCTGATCATCGATGAGATTAGTATGGTGCGTGCCGATACCTTGGATTATATAGATGCCGTTTTACGACAGTCGAAGGGTTCATCACGACCGTTTGGCGGGGTACAGCTATTAATGATAGGCGATTTGTTTCAGCTGCCGCCCGTTTATGAGAAAGACTGGCCCGTGCTGAAGAACTTTTATACAGGTCCTTATTTTTTCCATAGCCTGGCATTCAGACAATTCCATGTGCTTACATTTGAGTTAACACAGGTTTATCGCCAAAAAGACCCGCTTTTTGTAGAGATCCTTAACCACATCCGTAATGGCTATGCCAATGCTGAAATGCTGGCGCAGCTAAACGCGCATTACGATGCCAACCTGAACGCCAATTGGCTAAAGGATTACGTAACGCTATCTACCCATAACAAACTCGTTAACGAAATAAACCAGCAGCGGTTACAGGAACTGGATGGCGAACCATTCACGTTTAAGGCTACTATCACCGGCGATTTCCCGAAAGATGGTTACCCTGCCGAGCAGGAACTGGTACTGAAAGTTGGCGCGCAGGTAATGTTTATTAAAAATGACAGTTCGGGCAAAAAGCAATATTACAATGGCCGTACGGCAAGGGTTACGGGCATGTCGGCAACCAATATCAGGCTTACATTTTTAGATGACGATTCGGAATTTGAGGTAGTGCCCGAAACCTGGAACAACGTAAAATACGCCCTGGCTGCCGATGAACGCCGGGTGAACGAATCAAATAACGGCTCATTCAGTCAGTACCCTTTGCGCCTGGCCTGGGCCATCACCATCCACAAAAGCCAGGGACTTACCTTTGAAAAAGCGGTGATTGATGTAGATGCGGCTTTCGCGTTCGGGCAGGCTTACGTGGCGCTTAGTCGCTGCCGTACGTTGGAAGGGATGATATTGAAAGCCCCTGTTCGTGCCGAAAACATTCGTACCGATCCGGAGATCATCCGTTTTATGCAACAGGCTGTGGCGGCATTGCCGGATATGCAGCTATTGGAGAAAACCATCCGCGAGTTAGAGTTGGAAACACTTAGCGACATTTTTGATTTTGCAGTATTGGCAAACGGCTGGCAGCAACTTAAAAAGTATTTCCCTGCGGATGAACAGCAGAACAGCACTTTAAACAACCTGATACAGCAGGCCGAAACTTTAATATTACAGGATATTAAAACCATAGGCGACCGCTTTATCCGAAAGGAATTATCTCCGGCCATCGCTTCTGCCGAGCTTTGGAGTAATGATGCGTTTACCGGTCGCTTAAAAAATGCCGCTGCTTATTTTGTGCCGAAGGTTAGCAGTCTTGGCAAAATTATCAATGATATTTATACCGTTATAAAAGGCACCGACCTTATGGTGGAATTTTACGATGGATTGAATCACTTCCTCGTTAACCTGAAAGCTAAAACAGCCGCGTTTACACGGTTACCTGTGGCATCGTCCGTTAACGATATTTTATCGTCGGTACAGGAAGCGGGTATTAGCTTTCAGCCTATTTATAAAAACTGGAACAGCAAAGCACTTCCTCAAGAGAAAGAAATTGTAAACCCCGAGCTGTACCAGCAATTGCTTTTGTGGCGTAAAGAGGTAAGTGAAGAGCGCAAACTATTAGAATACAACCTTGTATCAGATAACGCGCTTCGGGATATTACAGCCAAGCTACCACGCTCATTAAATCAGCTGGCGCAGATAAAAGGCTTCGGCGATGTAAAAGCTAAAGACTTTGGCGACCAATTATTAAAAATGATCCGCGGCTATTTGGGTGAAAGTGACTTGTTCGGATAAGCGGGCAAACCATTAAAAAACACCATGGCATTTTGAAGAATATGAAAATCACCCTTCGTTTTAGGAATGTTTTTATCGCAAAAAGCATCGTTCAGCAAATCTGTCACTAAACAAATAGCGTATATAGCTGTATATTGATACATAACATCAATATAGCCTATGCATCAAAAGTTACTTTATATCATAGCAATTACCCTGCTCTTCGCCTTTTCGGCCAGGACGGTGGCTAATATTAAAGTAAACTTTATTGATAAAAAAGTTTTGCTTGAACAAACCGAAAGCGACGAGGATAACGAAAAAGACATCAGCAAAGAGAAACCGGAACCGATAACCTATCATTCTGCACCTACACGCTGGCGGGCATTGGTAACTGCTAAAGTCACCTTTCTTAACTTCAACGAACATCCGGCAACGGCTAAGCACTTTTTCGCGGTACCTACCCCGCCGCCCTGGCTATCATAAAACTCCCATTATTGTTTCTTATACGCGGTTAATTCAAAGGCCGTAATTATTCATCATTTATCTTTTTAAAACATCAAAATGAAAACATTTAAACTTTCGTTAACAACGAAGCGTGTGGCTATGTGCGCTATTCTGTTAAGCATCTTTTTTACGGCCTGCCGCAAGGACAGGAACGATAATACGAACGGCGACATCATTGGCCCAAACATTAACTTTTTCGCTTTGGGTGCAGATAACAAACTGTCTATCATCAACGCGCAAACAGGCCAAAGCGGCGGGCAGGCAACCGTTACCGGTTTGCAAAGCGGCGAAACACTTATCGCTATCGATTTCAGACCAGCCACCGGTCAGCTATATGGCTTAAGTAGCGGAAGCCGTATTTATGTGATCGACTTAAAAAACGGCGCAGCAAAACAGATCGGTACAAATCCCTTAACGCCAACTATCAGCGGTACCGCGGTAGGCTTTGATTTTAACCCAACGGTCGACCGTATACGTATTGTTACCTCAACAGGGCAAAACCTGCGCATACACCCCGAAACAGGCGCGGTAGCCTTTACCGATGGCAGCATTGCTACCACCAGCAAAGTAACATCAGTAGCTTACACCAACAACCAGGCAGGTGCAAGTACCACTACCTTATTTGATATTGATGTAGCCAACGACAAGCTATACAAACAAGACCCGCCGAATGACGGCACATTGGTTGAAGTAGGCAGCCTTGGCATAGATGCCGACGAAGCAGGTGGTTTTGATATTTCACCGGAAGGCGATATCGCACTGGCTGTTTTGAGCGTAGGCGGGCAGTCAAGATTATATGTTATTGATTTGGCTACCGGTAAAGCTTCAAGGACGGGCAGTTTCGGCAACGCGGTTATCGGCCTGGCTATACCAACCAATCCTGTTGCTTATGCCATCAGTTCGGCTAATGAATTTATAATTTACAACCCGGCTACCGGCGCTACCGTAACTAAACCAATTACCGGTATGCAAACCGGCGAAAATGTATTAGGATTAGATACCCGTCCGGCTAATGGTCAGCTTTATGTGTTGGGCAGCAGCAGCCGTGTGTACACGCTGAACGCGTCATCTGGCGCGGCAACAGCAGTGGGTACCGAGCCTTTTGCTACCCTACTTTCGGGTACCGATTTCGGTTTCGACTTTAACCCGACTGTAGACAGGATCCGCATTGTGAGCAATACCGGCCAAAACCTGCGCGTACACCCCGAAACAGGTGTAGTAGCATTTGTTGATGGCGTGCTTAAACCGGGCACACCATCAGTAACAGCAGCAGCTTACACCAACAACTTTGCTGGCGCAACTACTACTACCCTGTTTGATATAGACAGTGAAACCAATACGCTTTACAAGCAAGACCCGCCGAACGACGGTACATTAACCAGTGTTGGCGCATTGAACGTGAACATTACCGCGGCTAATGGTTTTGATATTGGCGGCTACAGCGGCGATGGTTTCGCCATATTAAGTACCGATGCAGGTACTAATTTTTACAGAATAAATCTTACTACAGGTGCGGCCACAGTAGGCAGGGCATTCCCTACCGGGGTGCGTGGCTTTACAATGGGCTTAGGTTTTTAATTGTTTTTAATGATTGTTGTTTAGGTTTTACCCTTTCGGCATTTTGCCGGAGGGGTTTGTTGTTTTAAGTGGCCTACATTAATTATATCAACCCGATGCTTAACTGGCCTTTAATTTGCATGGTTAACAGCATGAAAAGAAAAGTACTAATAATAGAGGATGAGCCGGTTATCAGCGAGATGATGTGTATTTTGCTGGAAACTGAGGGCTACATAGTGATCAGTTTGAGTGACACTGCCATTGCCCGGCAACAATTGCTTATGCACGATGTAGCCATGGTAATGCTGGATGTTAATTTAAACGGTGAAGACGGCCCATCCATGTGTACCTATATTAAACAGGAAGCAAACCTGAAACATATCCCCGTGGTACTGGTTTCGACAAACAGCGAATTGGAGACAATTAAGAACACCTGTGGTGCCGATGATTTCATTCAAAAACCTTTCGACCTCGACTACTTTATTAATAAGGTAAACGGTTATGGGCGTGCTGTGGCATAAGTAATTATCGCATGTCTTCCGCGTTTATTTCGGCCATGATCTCTTCACTGTGATGTACTATCTTTTTAACAGCCTCATCCAAATCATTTACCGATATATTCAGGTAGCGCAATAATTGCGGATCTGCCTGTTCACTGAGTTCATCATTGATAAGGCCGGATAATGACATGATGCGCGTAAGCGGCAATCTGATAACATGCGATTGCATGTGAGCGATCTCTTTAAGCTTATCATTTTGTTTACGGATGGCATCGGTATGGCTCACCAACTGACTAATATCCGTCGCTACGATCATACGTGCCTGCCTGCCTTCAAAACGGATATCGCTTCGGGTAATTTCGGCATGTATACGCTTGCCATGTTTGGCTAAATGTTGTGTAGTATAAGCCGGCAAAACATCGTTGTAATTCACAGGGGCGCTTAAATGGTGCAGCATCTCTTCAATTTTTTCGTCCGGATGGATATCCGAAAGCTTCATAGATAAAAACTCCTGCTCAGTGTAATTGTAATTACGCACCGCGGCTTTATTCACCTGCAAAAACTGAAGCGTATCCATATCAAAAATAAGCTTGGGTGAAGGGCTTTGAAAAAACAGAGTTTTGTAATGCTCTTCAGAATCTTTCAGGGATACATTAAGGCGCTTTCGTTCGGCCAACTCTTTTTGCAGGTTAGAGAAAAGCAACGCTTCTTTACGCATGGTACGTTGTAAGCCGTTCAATATCTGACGAATCAAGGTAACTACCACCAAGTCCATAAACAAAAAATTGGAAGAATATATAACCCAGTGGCTAAATGTAACGCTGTGTGTAATTGGGATATCTAACAGGTTATAATTGATCACTATCCCAAAACCCAGGCATATCAATAGGTTAACAGCTATTGAACCATAAGCCAATCTATCTTCAAATTGCAACGCGGCAAATACACTAAGCGAAAAAAGATAGATACACCCCATGCTGAATGAGCCGAGTGATGCAGTTAATACAACAGCTACTAAAGCAATGGTTATAGCCACAGTAATTTTGCGAAAGTACAAAGTTAGCCTGCGGCTAAGCGTTATAAAACCTACTACCAGTAATGCTAATATATCAAACACCACAAGAAATATCTGCCCTTCCCGATACTCCACAAATACACTGGGAATAAGCGCGATAAGGCTTAGCGGCATGGCAAACATAATAGCATCAGTAAACAAACGATTTTGCCAGTATAAAAAACCTTGCCCGCGGGAATAAGCCGGTGCCTGGATAGCGTTTTCAATATAAAGCCGGTACTTTTTAAATACCGATAAGCAGAATGAACGGAATGTGAGAGGCTGTTTTTTCATTCAATAGCAAATTAACCCAAAGTTAAATACAATTATGTTCTTATACTAAAGTGCCTGCCTTATTGTTGCGCTGTAGTGCCAAAAAGCCTCTTTTTAATAAAATGAAATAATTAAGAGCAAAATGGATTCATTAAATTTATTGTAAAATATTAAATAGATACGCTTAAACCTTAGTAATGAAATTCGATATACAAAATGTTATTATAACAACATTAATAATCAACCTTTTTTATTCATGCCAATCTGATCAAAAAGCAAAAAGCACTCATCATTATAACACCCCCTATATTACTGTTAATAAAACTCACAGCAATGTTCCGCCTGTTAAAAAACTATATGTAAAAGGTGATAGCATTTGTATTACAGTTGATTCAAAAACATTCCACGTTGCAAAAGACTCAACTATAAACGTCAACAATCCTTATGACGGAATTTATGAGGTCAATAATGGTAATTTCAAAAAACATTTTAGTTTAATAAAATGCGATCTCCTTTACTTTAATACATCTGATGATGTAGGTTTTGGTTATAGGGCTAATTTGTATGTTTATAATCTTAAAAAGAAAACATTCATTACAGACAATCACTTTCACAGAAACTACCTCTATAGTTCAGCCGGAGTATTCTTTCTTACCAATAGTAAAATTATCGTAATGGGAAAATCCTCGTGGTATGAAAAAGAAAATACAGGCATCACACCAGCTTCAATTTATTCGATCAAAGGCACCCATTTTAAATACCAAAAGTCCATCTATACACCCTTGGATAGCACTGCAGATGATACATCAATAACAAACTTTTACAATAAAAACTGGGGAAAGAAAGCAAAAAAACAACTACTGCTACCTGCTGATTGGTGGAAACAATAGTTGTTCTATTTTTAAAAAACAATATACCTTACCAGTGTAACTGATAGTAAAAAGTTAATAATTCACATAACGTTCTTCAAAGCTACCATCACTGTACAGGTCTATCAATCCGTAACCCGGAGCAGTTTCGCGGCGGTTACCTTCCCACCAGGCACCACTTACCGCACCATCACATATATAGGTTACGTTGTTGTACTGTAGTTTTTCGCGCAGGTGGATGTGCCCGCTCAGGCATATCTTTACGTTAGGATGCTGATAAAACAGCTTGATGATTTTTGATACATCGGTATGCATATCGCCGCCATACATTTGCCAGCGGTTAACAATATCATCTTCAATTAAATTAGTAGCCGTAAGTATAGGTATGTGCGACATGATGAGCACCGGCATGGCCGGGTTGGTAGTTTGCAATTCGTTTTGCAGCCAGTTGAATTGCTCATCGCCAAGTTTACCTATGTACCAGGTACCGTCGATATCCAAATTCACGCTATCAAGAATAATAAACTTCCAGCCGTTTTTTACCATACTGTAATAAGGCTTGCTCAGTTTTAACTGATCCATAGCGTATAGCTTACCGTATACGGCCTGTCCTTTGTTATTTTCGGCCCACCATATATCGTGGTTACCCAGACAGTAACTTACCGGCAAACTGCATTCGGCCTGCATAATATTGCTTACCAGTTTCCACTGGGCATTAATGGTGTCGAGGTTTTCCTTATTCATGTCGAACACAATATCGCCGCCGTTCAGCATCATATCAACTTTGGGGCTTTGCTGCTGCACGTGGTGCAGGCATTTTACAAACTTGGCGGGCGCGCCAAATTTATCTTTCAGGTGAATGTCGGTTAAATGGGCTACACGTAATACCTGCTTACGTTCGGCTTTATTTGCCTCTAAAACTACCGATGGTGCCAGCAATATACCACCAAGACTTTTAAGCGCTGATCTTCTTTCCATAATCAATTATCAAAAAAAATATAAAAGCAGCTATGCGGTATCTCGCTTATAGCTGCTTATTGTTTTACAGTTTGGATAGGGTTTAACAATGAGGCGAACATTTTAATAAAAAGAGTGGCGAATGCCTGTTTCCCTTAAGTTTTTTATCGCCTTTATTGCAGCGCAAAAGTATAAGTGCTATAATTCGGCTATATTATCAGTTTATTAAATTATCGGGCTACATACATCACATTTGCTCCATCTGCCAATGTTTTCAGTCCATATTGAGATCTTAATATCTTCATGTATTAGCGGTCATAATTTTTGTTAAGCCATATTGTAAACTAAATCTCCAAGGCAATAACTGCGATGGCTATCAATAATACTTCTACTATATTTAAGTAAAATATTTACCTTCGCCGAAATTTATTTACTATTTATATATGAGAAAAATCTATTCTATGCTGGTTATCGGCCTTTTGGTAATTGGCGCAACATCGTGTAAAAAAGACAAAAGCGAAAAATCAAAAGAGAAAATTGAAGGCAAATGGTTTGTTACTAAAACATCTTTAATACTTTATAAAAACGATAAACAAGCCACCCAATCTGAAGATACCGATTTCGGCGATAAAACGGCATTTATTCAATTTAACAGCAATGCTACCGGTCGGATAGAAGACACCGGGCATGGTTACAATTTCAACTATAATGTTAACGGTTCTGATATTCAGCTCACCAATCAGAAATTTGATGATAATGCAAATACCGGATCGGATCAAATACCGTCTTCATTTACCATTACAAGGGTAACTTCAACAGAGCTTGTTCTGCATTCCGAAATAAGCTATAAGATACTTAATGATAATTACAGAAGTGTACAAGATATTTACCTTAACAAGTAATTGATACTTGAATTTAGCGATGCCGCACTGTAAACCAGGGCGGCATTGTTATTTATAGGCGATTGGTTTACCATCAATCAACACTCCACCAATCATTGGTATAAGCAGGGCTGTCAACAGTGTAGGCTTGGCCAATTTTAGGAATAGTAACCGGGATATTAAGGCTATCGGCAGCGATTTTCATCCGTGTTACCGATTCGTTCCAGGGGTGATTGGCTTCCGCGAATTTGCCCCAATGTACGGGTAGTATCATGCGGGCTTTAAGGTCGGCCGCTGCCTGCGCGGTTTGCGACGGAAACATGTGGTTCTGAGGCCAATTCTTTCCGTATTGCCCGCACTCCATCATGGCCAGGTCGAAAGGTCCGTATTGTTCGCCTATCAACTTAAAATGACTGCCATAACCGGTATCGCCCGAATAAAATAATTTAAAGCCATCCGCTTCAATTACATACGAAGCCCACAAAGTCTTTTTTGCCGACAACATCCTTCCCGAAGTATGGCGCGATGGCATGGCGGTAATGTTCACCTGGGTGCTAACGGCGTTCGTTTCGCCCCAGTTAAGTTCATGCACTAATTCGGGCTTGTATCCCCAATAAATAAAATGACTGCCAATGCCTAAAGGTACCACTACCCTTTTAACCTTGTCTTTCAGTTTCATCACCGTTCCGTAATCGAGGTGGTCGTAATGATCGTGCGATATGATGAGCACATCTATCTGCGGCATATCATCGGCACTGTAGGTATTGCTGCCTTCAAAGGCTTTCATAAACCAGGAAAATGGCCCGGCAAAACCACTAAAATCAGGGTCGACCAAAATATTGGCTGTTTTGGTTTTAATAAGGAATGAGGAGTGACCAAACCATATAACGGTTGGTTTAGCGTACGCGGTATTTTTAAGATCGGTCTTCACGATAGGCATTACCGTATTTGGCCGCACGGTAGCGGGGCGGTTGCGCATATCCATTAATACACTGAACATGTTAATGCTGCGCTCATCTTCGTCGTCGAGATTTAAAAAACCTTCTTTAGAATAGTTGGGTAATTGCTCCAGCTTTTGCAACGCCGCGCCTTTGGGATTTTTCCCTGTTGACCGGAGCGATCTGCATCCCAAAGGAACCGAAAACAATAACGCGAAGCATAAGTAAACTAATAACCTTAAAATTCGGGTATTTAATATAGAGATCAATTGCGTATTGTTTTTATGTTAAAGGCAGTAGCTTAACGTGTAAAGCCACGCGATAGTATCATTATAATTATGTACCCGCTATTGGCTACCATTACTTAACCGCGACTTAAAGAGTGATGGCGTATCGATAAAATTAGCCGAGGCGTCCAAGCCTTTATCATAAGCGGCTTGATCGGCACTATCTATATAGAAAACCTGTTTCAGGTATTCCTTTTTCGGGAGCCTGCCATTATGATAGGTTTCGTCGCTAATGGGTTCATGCGGGTTGATCTTATACTTTAACAGGGTAGTTTCTGCGCCCTCACCACGAAGCCAAACAATAATATTGCCTTTATTGGCTACACCGACCACAAAATCAAGCCTTTTAACGGGCATACTATTATAAATATCTGTACTGATGCCGCTTTCGCCCATATTTTCAAAGGCCTGCTTAATAACCCTTGCAGGCAATGTTATGGTATCCGCATAAAAGGATTGATCACGGTATGACGCGTACTCCAGTACCAGTTTTTCGGGCAATCGTTCTTTTGTGTTCGGGCTTTGAAAATCGCCATAACCCCAATCTGTACCATGGTTATTTACGTCACTTGAACCAACAGGTGCTATGTCACCATCGCTCAATATGAAATATCCGTTACGTATGTATATGGGGTAACTACGCGGTGCCGAGAAAGTAGCACCGTAGTAATACCGTTCCCAGCTTTTATACCTCAAAAGCTTTACTACGGTGGCTATCACCAGCAATACCAGTAAAGCCGCATATATTTTGTTGGTTAGGTTTAGCTGTTTCATATTAATGCTGAAAAGCTTTGGCCAGCCCGGCTACGTAATACAATATCCCCAAACTAATTATGCTCAATATCAAAAATATAAAGAAAAGGATCCTTGCCGCTAAATGCGCCTTGCCACGGTAAGTAAACGTATATATTGCCAATAGCACAGTGATGACAGGTGATAGTAATGCACCTTGTAGAAGCATATCATCTTCGGTATTGTTGGTGCAGTTTAAAAACACAATTACCATAATAAGAACGCCCCCAATCAATATCCTGCTTATTAAAGCTTGACGTTGATTTTCTGTGGATTGGTCAATTTCTGTAGGTAACTGCATTGGTCAATTTTTTACAAGCCTGATGTATTTTGCATCGCAGCCGGAAAACTTAACGTAGTAGTTCATGGCATTGCCGGTGTTTTGAATAATGAGCTCATGGTCTTCGAGCGAAGCATCGATACCTACCGGGATTTCTACATTCGTGGTATCATGTTCTGCCGACTCGTTAGAGATGTCGCCTTCATACTCGGCCCATTTTATACCTTCAAAATTAATAAAGGTTTCATCCCCTGTTTTTGAAACTGTGGCCTTGCCTTTCAGTGTTTTTCCGTTTAGCTTAATCGTGTACGAGTAATCTGCAGGTTCTTTAACAATCTCTACCCACATGTCGCATGCCTCGGTATCACCCTCTAATGGTTTTGCTACGTATCGGCCCTCTATACTATTTAATACAGGCGTTTTCGTTGATGTTGTTTTAAGGCTATCTGTTTTTAGTACCTGATGCGGCGTATCCGCAGGGACACTCTTCTTTTCCGCAGGACTATTGCAGGCAACAAGCAATAAAGCCAAAAGAATAATTAAGGTTGATCTGTTCATTAATATGGTTTAGTACACATCAAAAAGGTTTAAACAGCCAATTTGTTTTAGGGACTATTTTAAGGAGAGGGAAATTGATATGCAGCTTTTAATAGCGCCGCATATCAATTCATTATTGATTGTATATCTGGTACACGCCTTCCAGCTTGCGCGTTGTGGCATCGCCTACCAATACGGTAGTTATCTTTTTATCTATCATTAGTTGCTCGGCACGGTTAATCAGCTCATCGCTATTTAAAAAGATGGGGGAGTGGGTCATCATATCGGTAATGGTAAGCTGCGAGGTATCCGGATTGCGTAACAGCGCGCGTCGTAAATCGCCATCGGTAATAATACCTTCTACATTACCGGCATCGCCTATAATTACCATGCCCAATCTCCCTTTCGACATTTGGAGCAATACCTCGGTAAATGCCGCCTGATTATCAATAAATGGCAGGGCTTCGGTACGCATCAAATCTTTCACCTTTACCAGCAATTTGCGGCCAAGGCTGCCGCCGGGATGAAACCGTGCGAAATCTTCTTCCTGGAAACCACGGGCTTCCATCAAGGCTACCGCCAGCGCGTCGCCCATTACCAGGGTAGCCGTGGTTGATGATGTTGGTGCCAACTTAAGCGGACAAGCCTCGTTGATGATGCCCACATTTAAATGATAATCGCTGTTTTTAGCAACGGTAGATTCGGGGTTGCCGGTTATACCTATAATGGTATTGCTGTTCCATTTCAAAAAAGGAATGAGTTTCAGCACCTCGTCCGTTTCTCCCGAATAGGAGATCAGGATCACGATATCGTCGCTGCCCACCATCCCGAGATCGCCATGAAAAGCTTCCGCCGAATGCAGGTAGAAACTTGGCGTACCCGTGCTGGCCAAGGTAGCGGCAATTTTACGGCCAATCAGTCCGGATTTGCCGATGCCGATAACGATCAGTTTACCTTTGCTGTTTAATATTGCTTTTGCCGCAGCATCAAAACCCTCATCAATTAAAGCCGCTACGTGTTGTAACGATTCAATTTCTACTTCAAAAACCTTTTTGGCAATATCTTTCATAGGTGTGTGCAGCAGCATTAAACCAATGGTGCTATTACTTTTTCAAGATCGTGCAGCTTCACCATGTTTGGCCCGTCGCTCAACGCGTTATCAGGGTCGGGGTGCGTTTCTAAAAAGTAACCATCGGCACCAAAAGCCTTGGCAGCCAGGGCTATCATAGATACAAAGGTGCGGTCGCCGCCGGTTTTACCACCTGCACCGCCCGGGCGTTGTACCGAGTGAGTACAATCCATACAAACCGGGTAGCCGAAGCCTTTCATATCGTAAATATTCCTGAAATCAACCGCGAGGTTATTATAACCGTACATGTTACCGCGTTCGGTAAGTATCACTTGCTCGTTGCCTGCTTCAACCACTTTTTGGGCCGGATAAAACATATCTTGTCCTGAAAGGAACTGCGCCTTTTTTATATTAACTATTTTGCCTGTTTTAGCAGCCGCGACCAGCAAATCGGTTTGGCGACATAAAAAGGCGGGAATTTGTATAATATCAACCACTTCACCAACCGCGGCCGCCTGGTGGCTTTCATGTATATCGGTTACCAATGGCAACCCGAAACGCTGTTTTACGTTCAGCATCATCTCCATGCCTTTTTCAAGACCGGGGCCACGGTATGAGTGTATTGAAGTACGGTTTGCCTTATCAAACGACGATTTGAAGATAACAGGCACATTAAACTTTTGGCCAATTTCGGCCACCTTTTCGGCCACCTGGTATAAAAGTTCCTGGCTTTCCATTACACATGGGCCCAATATAAAGAACGGCTTTTGGCGTATTTGATCAAACAGCATAATTGATGTAGTGTTATTTAATTGGCAAAGATGGCAAAAAATAAACCCTCTCCCAACTCATAACTATCGCGCTGTTTGTTTATTGCTTTATACAGATACAAAAACACTACAACACGTTTAACTTTGCAACGATGAATTATTTTGAATTTTATAACATCCCCGAATCCTTTACGCTTAATGAAGCAGCGCTTAAAAAACAGTTTTATGTGCTGAGCAAAGAGTATCACCCCGATTTTTACGCCAACGAAGGCGACGAAAAGCAGCAGGAAATACTGGAACTATCTACCCTAAATAACAAGGCTTACCAAACGCTTGCCGACCCAGCAAAGCGCCTCGAATACATTTTACGCACCCACGAATTGCTTGTTGAAGGGGCAAAACCACAACTTCCGTCAGATTTTTTAATGGAAATGATGGATATTAATGAAAGACTGATGGAAATTGACAATGCCGACCAGCTTGCCGACATCAGCGCAGAAGTACTTGCATTTGAGGGCGATATAAACCAGTCGTTAGATGCACTCACCCATGATTATGCCGGTTTAGACGATACAGCGAAAGAAAACAGACTGAACGAAATATTAAATATTTACTACAGACAAAAATATCTGTTGCGAATTAAAGAGAGTTTAGATACATTTGCAGCCCGCTTCTAAGGAAAGATGCTTAGAACATGCCCAGCTGGCGGAATTGGTAGACGCGCTGGTCTCAAACACCTGTGGGAAACCGTGCCGGTTCGACTCCGGCGCTGGGTACGTATCGGACTTAAGTCCGATTTTCGAAAGGGTTGCTCCAAAAAGAGCAACCCTTTCTCTTTAAGTATCAATAAGTTATCTTCAAACATTGGATCGATGAAGGGTCAAACTGTCCGTGAATTACCTGTCTTGGAATATTTATCGCGGAATGCTCAATACACCTATAGTACAACCTTTTACCTTTAGAAATCCAGCAGTAATATTCTTTTCGTACCAGGATTTGATATGCCCCGTAGTGGGAAGTCTTCTGCTGCCTGGACTTTCTGCGATCGCTTATTGCAGTATTCGCTTTCGTAATAATTACGGAACCCAGTTTTAAAAAGAGAACCCTATTAATTGAAAAAGTGGAAGATATACTGGTTAAAGCTAATTTTGAGGTTGTACAGGAAAAACTTTGGAAAAAGAAGTAAATTGTTTTATGGACAAATATCAAGATGCATTTAATAATGCAATGAGTCAATATGGTGGATTATTTAATAATTATACCGATGAAAATGGATTCCGCTACCTCGTTTTTTTAAGGCAGTTAAGGGAGTCCCTTCGATTTTGTTTAATATGTGCGCGGGTTTCAGATAAGGTTAATATATATCTAGATTTTGTTAATAATATGGCTTTAAATGCCGTGGTCGCAAAGGGTGGAAAAGATGAAGAACATAAGGATGTTTACTACATTGGAGTTTACATCGGTTGTGTTTACATTTTGGAAAATATATTATATCGTTTTTTTTCACATCCTGGTCTGTTCGAAGTTATAGGTGATCCTAAAGTTGAAATCATTCCTGAAAAAATTAGCGATGCAGAAATTACTGATGCAAACTTTATACGAAAATTGCCTTTGGATTTGCAAAAGGTTTATCCAAGAGACATGATGCGTGCTGAACATGCAAATAAATTTGTCCTGATCGCTTTAAAATACTTAATCAATCATGAACTTGGACACATCATGATGGGACATTGTAGCTGGTTGAAACAAAAAAATGGTATGTCAAGCGGATTGACTATGTATGATATAAGTCACATTCCCGATGCTGAAATTATTACTTACCATTCTTTCGAGTTTGATGCTGATAATTGGGCTCTTATGACATTTGCATGGGAGTTGGAGGAATTAGAATTTTTTATAGCCACGGGGGTTGAACGATTGGCGCCAATACCTGTTCATTTTGATAGGATTTATAGAGAATATATTGCACCTATATGGATGATCGCTTTTAGCGTATCACTTTTAAATAGATTGCAAGGAACAGCAAATAATTTTAATGAGAATCGAAATAAATTACATCCATCCCCGATTACAAGACAACAAATTTGGATTAGGTCTTTAATGTATTTTTATACTGGTGGTATGGAAGATTTTGATCCCCCGGAGTTTTTTACCGCTTTGGAAGCGATGAACTATGTGGAAGTTTGTTTAGCAAATATATCTAAAAAAGCTTTCCGTAGTGATTATTTTGATATGGTATTTAGCAGTGAAAATCGAATTTACATAAACGAGTTAATATTACATTTTCAAAAGGTTAAATGGGAATTGGAGGGCTTCAATTATGTTAATTTAGCTTAGCTTGATACCTTCTATACTGTTTATTTTTATGTACAAGGTTTAATCATAAGTATTTATAATATTATAAAAAGTCAGCGAATACTATGTTCAAAGGAATATCAAATTCTTTTCTCCAGTCGATTCTCAATTGATTTAACTCCGAAACCTGAGTGGCATTCAGGACTGAATTTAATTTCAATATCCGCTTTGACATTGTTATCACTTTCTGTTCCACTTTGTACTCAACTTGAATAACAAATCTGGTATCAGGATAATCAATCAAGATTTGATATCGACCAAAAATTTCATGATCAATTATAAAGGGTAGTGGTATTTCAGTAAGTGACCCAGCAGGCATTGACACTGATTGACTCTTGCTGTACTTAAGATAACAAGATTTATCTATAAATTTGTTATCTTTTGTTCTCTTACAAATTGAGGCCCACTCATAGTCAATCACGGTAACTATAAAATTAGCTGGTAGCTTATCGTAATTTTTGAGCAGGCCGTTTAGCTTGGATACATTTTTCTCGAAGAAAAACTCCGGAGGCCTTCTTGATCCTGTTATAATAGTTGTTAAATGGTCAGCAGTCAAGTTTAACTCTCTACTCGCAATCAATGCTTTTTCAGCCGCAATCCTTGCATTCTCCGCCTGAGATGTATCAATCTTTTTCCTTAGGGAAAAGTTAGATAATACTATGAGCTTATTTAAGCTGTCATTTTTATCACTAATTGATTTAAGTGAGGCATTGAGTATTTCTTCTTTTCCGTTAGCAACAACGGCATTTAAAATTTGGTAACATATTGTTATCAACGTAAAAAACCCAGTTAACCACATTAAGATTTTGGCTTCCTTCTTTTTTTCTAAGGTTCGCGCACGAAAATCTCCCTTAATTTGAAAATAAAGCGTAAATGGTATAGATGCCGTAAGAATACATTGCAAAATAAGGTCGTAAGGATAAGAATCGGTCATAGCCAAAGGTAGCGAATAGCACTTTTTCTTTTGTTACTTTTCTTTGGGCGCATGACAAAAATACAAGTAAAAAACACAGCGTAAGCCATCCTAATAAGTTAATAGTAACTGGCTAACAACTTATTAAAGGCCTTTACTTCTTCACAAAACACATCATCAATATATAACATCCATTGCAAACCTTGGTTTGACAAACACTGAATATATTTCTAAGCAATGTTACCTTTCTTATAAAATTCATCAAGGCTCACCAATTCCACTAACATACGCGCGATAATACCATTTTATTTCTTAGGCTGATATAGTTGATTAAAAAACACCGAGAAGCCATACTTAGCTGATTGCCATTTTTTGTTCAGGCTTTCGGGCACTTCACCGGGGCTTTGTGCAAAGAGCCCGGTAATAATATCGAGATCGCCATCACCGTCGATATCAGCTTTTTCCAGCACCAAGGTTTTAATGGGGATATCGCTTGCTGCCGTGTACGATTTAAATTTAAAACCTTTGCTGTCGGTATTTTCAAGATAAACAAAAGACTCATCCATCAGCCAATCGAATGCAGGGAAAAAAGCTGTGGCGGTCAGATCGATGTCGCCATCCTTGTCAAAATCCTCGGCCAGCACTTTAGTTACACCATATAAAGGATAAAAAAACTTCTCTGTAAACTTATTACTGCCGTTATTAATATTGATCCTGATACCGTGATAGGGTTTTAAAATATTGGAGTAATCGGCATTATCACCATGCACGGTGATAATATCTGTAAGTCCGTCGCGGTTAAAATCGGTCAACACCATATCGGTAGTGCCATAGTTGGGCGGAAAACGCAACACACGGTCTGTCTTGAAACTCAAATTATTCCTTTGATAAAAAACATATACGCTTTCGTCACCCTGTGAAAACATCGCTATAATATCCTTTTTACCGTCGCCGTTCATGTCTCTTACATAGCATTTAACGGCACCGGGCACTTCAAGCAATACCTTCTCTGAGTAACTGTCGTTAGGCTTCTTTTTACTGAATAATGAAAGCTTGCCGGTTTTATTACCAAAATTACAAACCACTATTTCATTAATCCCGTCGGCGTTTATATCATCAATGGCGATACTAACAGGGCGATGTAATGCCGGTAGTATATTCGCATTTACACCATTCGCATATCGCGATAGCGTACCTGTACTTAGCTCTGTTGGATATAGTTTGCCTATCTGGGTTAAATAAGTGGTATCGTTTTTAAATACAAAATTAACCGCGGGACTCTCCGTGCTGATGGTTCCGGTTACACCCTTGCCAAATTGCCATTGCAGCACTTTATTATTGAGGGTACCTATCCATAAGGTTTGCTTTGATTTATTGAACTTGATACCTGTTATTAACGATGGCTGCTGATCATCCAAAGCAATATCCTGCCGTATGAAAGCTTTTAGGGGAACATTTCGGGTTAGCCGGCTTTTGTCTGTCGCTAATGTATCTGGAGCGTGGGCTAAAATATAATCGGTAAGCTTTTTCCATTCCTCATCAGTCATGGCTGGCTGATCGGGGATGATATACTTTTTGTTTACGATCTTTTTTTCTTCGTCAGACAGGCCGCGTAAGGGATCATACCCCGGGTAGATAATGCCAAGGCGGGCAGCCATTACCGGCAACACGTGGCTATGCCATATCTCCTTGGTCAGGCTTGCCGGATCGGGTAATGTGTGGCAGAAACTGCAATTCTTAATAAATAGGTTTCTGCCCTCATCATCAGATGGCTTTATGGCACCGGTAGAAAAAGAGCCCGGGCTGTTTGACACAACTATCAGCAAAAGCAAGGCAATAATAGCTGGTTTTAAGCTCATTATTATTTGTTGACGTAATTGCGCAGAAGGTAGATATAAAGCTGCAGTATGTACCATCAAAATATTGTTACATACTGTTCTGTCCCGTAAAAAATGGATGTAACAGCACACAATCTATGCCGTAATACCATTTTTCCTTGCTGAAATTCATTAGATTAACAAGATTTAGCATTAAATGATTTCTTTCGGTTTCGATATCTAAATAAGCTTTATAATAACTTTTATGCGTGATAGTGTCGTCTGAAACAGGATACTTACATCCTTGATTATAATCATAAAGCACCGGTAATATAAATGTGCGTTGTAAATTCCCTAATTTAATCATTAATACATGATCATCATTTAAAGAATCAATTGTTGTCTTTAATGCTGATAAAAGAAAAATTGGTGCATCATTTGAAAATTCCACATTTGTAAATTTCCCATTTTTCAGCTCAAATTTAACGAAGGTACCTCCTTGAAGACATGCAAAAGTTGTTGAATCGTCGTTCGGTTTAAAAAAACGGTGAACATCTTTAAAAATTCGTTCACTGACACTTTCGACATCATATTTTGGCAATTGCGAGTATGCGCTTGTCTGAATAAGACAAATGCATGCTAAAACTATAAATTTTAATGTAGCTCTCATTTAATTAGAGGGTAAACATTTGAATACGCCGTGCATATCATATTTCAGGCGATTCAAGTACTGTTTCGGGTGCCCTATCCCTACCACGAACATAATCTAAGATATTCTAACGCCAAGCAAAAATTAAAGACAGTAACGTCAAAAGGGAAAGTGATTTTCCTTTCATGGATAGTGATTGGTTTAAAGGTTGCTATCATCATAAATCTACAGTTAAATTTTATTTCTACAAACTTCAATTAAAATTTCATTTGAAAATCATAGCTAATATGTTTCGATTCAGGCAATATCTACAAACGTTAAGTTTATATTTAACACATGATAAAACTGATTAAAATGTTTAGAATTAAAGCTGTATGCTTTGTTTTGTTTCTTCTGTTTGTCACGCCAGGCATGGCTCAAATCAAATGGCCATCCGGTCAGCTGCTTCCGTCTTTCCCGGCGCCGGCGCAAGTTCAGGATCTGATCATGCTCCGTCAAAATTCCCGTTACTCCGCTGCAGAAATGTACCTGTTTGCTTCGTTAAAGGGTATCGTAAACAAAACTAAACCACGCATCTTCTCCTACGAGGGTGATGCCTTCGGTGAAGGGCCGCATACCTGGCTGCAATCTTTAGGTTTGAGTTGGACGGAGTCTGCAGATAAATGGGATTTGATTATAAAATACCCAAGTGAAATTTCAGGTTTAATCGTTTATGATTCTGCACAGGTACATACTATTAATCTGGCTACGGTACTTGCAAAAAGCAAAGGTGCACTTATTGCCTCGCCCTTACTCTTATCTAAATTAACTGCCCCGCCTTATAATTTACCTGTAGTACTTGATTTGCGGGGAAAATTCAACAGCAAGCTTGAGGTTTATCAATCGTTATATGACACATATTGGCCACATCTTGATCATCGTTTGCTAATCGGACTAAACCCTAACGCGCATAAAGCGGCCCTACGTGAATACGCAATAGCATTGGGTGTCGCGGTAATATGGCTCGATCCTAAAGTTGCCGGTGAAAGTGAATTACTCAACAAATTCCTATCTTCCATGTCTCCCGGTTCGGCCTTCATGGGTTGGTGGCCACAAGAAGGGCCGGGAGTAGAGAGGGCTTCAAAGTATGGTATAGCAACCGTTGCAAGTGATTGGTGTGCTAACCTAACGGTACATAGCGGTACATCCAGAATTGTAAATATCAAACCAATTCCCCCAAAGCCCGCACTCAAAAACAAGATTTATGTCGCGTTTATATTGAGCGACGGAGATAACTTACAATTTACAGAGCATTTGATGCGTAAACTTTGGAATAATCCGGACCGGGGTGCAGTTCCAATGGGATGGACTGTATCCCCTGCTATGCTGGATGCAATGCCCGGCGCGCTTAATTACTACTGGCAAACTTCTACCGACAATGATAACCTGATTTCCGGCCCTTCCGGCTATGGTTATACTTATCCTAATACATGGTCTGATAAAAATTTGTTAAAACGGTTTGTTGCCAAAACCGAAGACTATAATAATCGTGCGGGTTTACGGGTAATCACCATCTGGAACACGATCACCGGAGGCATTAATCCTGATGTTGGTGAAATTTATGCAGGTAAGGCAAAATCGTTGCTCGGTGTAACTGCCCAAAACACAGGAGGCGGGCTCACTATTTATAACGACAGCTTGCCGGGAATGGCACTTAGCTGCAATTACTGCACAACTGAACAAGCGATGAAAGATCATATTGCCAGGGCTGCCGCAGGTTGGGATAAAACTTCGCCACGTTTCATAATTATACAGGCGCAACCATGGACGAATATATCACCAACAAGTTTTAAAAATGTGGCCAATTCGCTCAATGAAGATTATTCGATAGTTCGCCCGGATCACCTTTTTCAACTTATCCGTGAAAGAAATGGAATCCCCATTAATCCAAAATAGAAATACTTTGGGGATAGGCACTTTTTAATCCGATATTACCGGAAATATTCCAGCCCAACAGTACAGAGATAACAACCGTAAACAAAACGCATGTTTACAGTCATTTTGTTATTAGAAAGTTTTGCAGACTTGTGCTGCCTTGCCAATGCAAATTCAGCCTAAATACAATAGCACATCAACAAACATGGCTTTCTTCTTCTTTGGTAAGGCAACTATTATTCATCACTATCTATAGCCTCAATATTTTGTTCCAAATACAATAAAATACTAATTGTTTCATTTACGGTGTTTAAATGGATAAGCTAAAACATCGCCCTAAATAAACCGTTAAGAATAAATGTCAGCTGTAAATAAAACTGTTTGAAAATACGATGATAAGATGCTGTAAAGTGAGGCCTTTTTTTATTTTTGCTGAATGGAGCATACAGGGTTGATGGATACAGGTAATTATTTGCAGGATACTGCATTAATAGATGTGTTGATGCTCGCCAATGAAGCAACGGCGATTTATACCAATGAAGAGCTGCAAATAGGCTTCGCCAATGATGCCATGATCGCGATTTGGGGTAAAGACCGCTCTGTTGTTGGCAAAACTTTTGAAGAAGCTATTCCCGAAATTAAAGGCCAGCCTTTTACCGATTTGCTAAAAGGCGTATGGCAAACCGGCGAAACTTATACCGCTAAAGACACACCTGCTAACCTGGTAGTTAATGGCGTATTGCAAACATTCTACTTTAATTTTGAATACCGCGCCATCCGTAACGCGGCCGGGCAAACGTATTCATTGCTGCATACCGCGCATGATGTAACCCAAAATGTGCTCGACAGGAATGCTATTGCCGACCAGGGTATTAAGGAGCAGGAATTAATAAAAGAACTGGCCACCTCAAACGATGAGTTGGCTGCCGTAGTGGAAGAATACCAGGCCAGTAACGAGGAACTTAGCTCGCTCAATGAAGAATATACCGCGCTTAACGAAGAGTTAAACGCCACCAATGAAGAGCTGACCGCTATAAACGAGCAACTTACAGCTGCCCATCACGACCTGAGTTACAGTAAATCAAAACTCGACCAGATACTGAACACACTGGCTGCACCTGTAGTGGTGCTGTTAGGGCCCGATCATATAATTTCTACCACTAACAAGGCCATACTTTCTTTTTGGAATAAAAAGGCCGATGAAGTGCTTGGCCGCCCGATGCTGGAGGTATTTCCTGAATTGAAAACGCAGCCATTTCCATCGTTATGGAAGCAGGTACTGGAAACCGGCGAAACTATCGTTCATCATGAAAGACCTGTTTACTTCAATCATGTAGAAGGCAGGCGCCTATTTTATGTTGACTACCATTACCAGCCTTTAAAAGATCTGGATGGTAAAGTGAACCGCGTATTGGCCACGGTTATTGATAATACCAATAGCGTTGTTGCGCGTAAGGCCGTTGAGCAGGCCGAAACGCAATTAAGGCTGGCTATAGAATCGTCGAAATTGGGTACCTGGCATTTTAATTTTAATACCAAAACATTCACGGCTTCGGAACGCTTTAAGGAGTTATTTGGCTTTCATGCCGATGAAGCCATTACTTATGAGAATGCTTTGGCTTGTATCAGCGATGAACATAAAGATGTATTTGTAGGCGCGATGCGGGGCGCCATACAAAACAAGGTTAGCTTTGAACAAGAGTTTAATGTTACCGGTTTACACGATCATCAACTGCGTTGGGTTAGGGTAACGGGTCAATTATATGAGGGCGATGACTTACACGGCGCTTTTGTAGCCGGCACGCTGCTGGATATCACCGAATCAAAACAGGACGATCTGCGTAAGAACGACTTTATTGGTATGGTGAGCCACGAACTTAAAACGCCGCTTACTTCATTGAGTGCTTACATTCAAATGTTGGCATCTAAAGCCCAAAAAGCAGAAGATACCTTTACCGGCGGGGCCTTAGAAAAAGCCAATAACCAGGTTAAAAAAATGACCGCCATGATCAATGGCTTCCTGAACGTATCGCGACTGGAATCGGGAAAGATCCACCTGAGTACGCAACATTTTAATCTTGAAGAGCTGATTGAAGAAGTACAGGGCGATGTACAATTAACCAATCCGAGCCATCAACTTGAATTTACCAAGTGCGAGGCCATATTTGTAGAGGCCGACAGGGATAAGATAGGGCAGGTGATCAATAACTTTTTGAGCAACGCCATTAAATATTCGCCTAAAGGCAAATCCATTCAGTTGGTATGCACGCATCTGGACGGCACTGTACAGGTAAGCGTAAAAGACGAGGGTATAGGTATTGCCGAACACGATCTGGAGCGCCTGTTTGAACGCTATTACCGGGTGGAGAACAACCAAACCAAAACCATCAGCGGCTTTGGTATCGGGCTGTACCTGTGTGCCGAGATCATTTATCGCCATGGCGGCGAAATATGGGCGGAGAGTGTTTTAGGTGAAGGTTCTACTTTTTACTTCAGTCTGCCTTTGGCATAATATCCGCAATTATTATTCAATAACTTTTTCGTGGTTGTTACGGTAAACACTTGGCGGGATGCCATGTTTCTTTTTAAACAGCTTGGAGAAGTAAAAGACAGAATCGAAGCCGGTTTGGTCTGCTATTTCGTTGATATTTAAAACTGTCGATGTAAGCAGGTCTTTGGCGCGTTCCATCCTTAAATTGAGGTGGTATTGATTGGGCGATTCGCCGGTGATCTTTTTAAATGCCTTACGGAAAGAAACATAGCCCATGGGCAACTCTCGTGCCAGCTTCTCCATATCCAGCGCGTTCTCAAACGATTCGTGAATGATGAATTTCGCTTTGGCTATCAATTTGCTGGTTGGGTCGTTATGGTTATCGCGGTGCTGGATAATGTTACTGATCAACCCTAAAATTTGAAGCGTAATGCCCGCAATTTGCTGCGGATAACCTGTTAAGGCCTGCTGTACCTGCTCAATTAACGAGCGGAAAAGTACGAGCATATCTTTATTCAAACCTAAATCAATAACCGGGTTTTTGTTGTCAAAAAAGCCGTTTTCCATGAGCTGCCTGGCATAATAGCCGTTAAAGCCGATCCAGTATTCTTCCCAGCCCGATCGTTGCTCGGGTTTGTAGCGATGCCATACACCCGGATAAAGCAGGAAACAATTACCGGCAACGATGTCTGCCGGTGAGCTTAATGCCGAACCGAACACCCCTTTTCCTTTTGAAATGAACACCACGTAATAATCATTTAAAATGCGGCCCCTGTTCCAGGTAAGGTGATGACTTGGCGGATGTTCCGTATTGGGGTAATCATCATTAGGCGCTATTCTCGAATACCCTGTGGTAGTTACATACAAACCCCAGCGCTCTTCAACCGGGGTTATATTAAGGTATTTAAAATAGTTAGTATGCATTGGCCGCTGATGATTACGCGATATATTGGCTATACCTTTCGGTAAGCAGATCTTTCATGTAACAATTAATATCAAACTGGTTATACAAAGGCCGATCAGTAAACGGCTGCAATTGCATATAGGGCGGAGGCCCAAACTCGGTAGTGATGGTTAAAACATCTGAATTGCTGGCAGCATTAATCTCCACTATTTTATCCCACCATTGCAAAAAGGTATCTAAAGCGTACTTCCACGCGGGTTCTCTCGGGTCGCCAATTTGCGGGCCCTCTTCAAAACCAACCCTTGCATGTATGTGTGGTGCGCGGTTTATCGCCTCGGCTATAGTTTCCTGAAAATTTTGGAGCATGCTGGTGGTAACACAAACCCAATGCGAAAAATCGGCAGTGATCATAAAATCCTTGTTGATATCAAACATCTCTTTTGCTACCTGCGGCGAATACCCTGCCCGGCCGCGATGAGTTTCGTGAACTACCAGTATCCCGGTTTTTTCTGTGAATTCTGTCGCTATATCAATCAGTTCCATGTTTTGGCTAAGCGAAAAATAGTCGCGGCCGGTATGCGAATTGATCAGGATAGGTTGCGGCTCGGCACAGGCATGCAGGTTCTTCAGGTACGATGCCTTAAACTCGTCGAACGTGCTGCCATCGGCCTCATGCTGAAAGGAAATGATCTCCATTTCGTGCTGCTGTAAGTAATCAAACAACACGCGTTTATCGGTAGCGTTAGCGGGCATCCATGTTTCAATACCATTGTACCCGGCGCTTTTTATCAGGTCGAGATAGTCGGAAATTGGGAGGTGTTCATGCCCCCAAAGCGGGCTGAAAAATTTGATTTGCATTTTGGTAGCTGGTTTATTCAAATGTCTGTTATAAACGCTTAACAACAAAATGCGTAGCCCCTTTACAAGTTATTTTTATTGAAAAACTGCCCTTTGTATCTGTCTTTACGTTTTGCGCCCTGTTATTTATCAAAACTGTGTAAGCGCTTGCAGGCTGCAAACCTTGCAAGGTAATTTGATAGGTATCGGCCGAATTAATACTCCACGAAAGGGTAGACGATGCCGGTTCGATGATCTTTACATCGATAGCCTTTTTTGTTGTAGCTGTTATTTTTAGGACAGCGAGTTCCGCATTATTGGGGTAATAACTTAATGTGTTGCCTGTTTTGTTAGCTCCGAAGACTGCTTTACTACTGATGGTGAAACCATTGCTGCGCATTACATAATTGTTAACGCTTAAGTTGAGCGTGTATAAGGTGCCGAGGTGCTTGTATTTAAATTCGGTTCCGTTAAGTTTGGCAAGCAGGTTGGGTTCAAGACCCATCCTGTTCCATTTAGGGCGAATGCCGTAGATATCTCGGTATAACGCGGTGATGCTTGTGCATATCCCGGCCAAAATATCATCCCCCAAGCCCAATTGCGTGGTACGGCTGTAGCGTTGCGATGAAAGGCCGTCTTTTTTATACTGTTCAATAAGGTTGCTGATGTATTTTAATGCGATGGCTTTATCGTATTGCGCGTAAGCCCGAATGCCCAGGTAGCCCCAGGTAGGGAATATATCGCCATTTTCGTACTTAGGGAACGGCCAGTTGCCGCCGCTCACTTCCTCTTTTCTGAAAGAATCAAAGCACAACGGCCAATGAAACAAATGCTCGGCATCAGCGCGTTTTTCAATCTGATCTAATATCAATGCCTTGCGGTCAGCATCATCGCACAAACCAAAGGCAATGGCCGCGAAATTGATCGGGGTAACCAAATTATCGCCATGTACCGAACCATCATTGTCGCGCCAGTAAACATATTGCTGCTTGCTTGCCAACCAAAAACCGCCCTGCTCAACAGGTTTATTAAAAGCCGTTTTGAGGCGTTGAGCAACGGCAGCGTAGTACTTTGCTTTTTCTTTATTGCCTAATATGCTTTCGCAGTTGGTCCACAGCGTTAAAGCCTCGTATAGTTGCGCGTTTACAAAGGAGTTTTCAAAGCTTGCCCAAACAATATCCAACCAGTCGCTGGCCTTTTTTTCGGCAATGTTATTGTTCATCATTTCAACCAGGCCATTATTATTGCTGTCGCGTGTAATGAGCCAGTCGAGCGCCTTTTCGCAGGAAGATTGGTGCGTACGTAGCCACTCCACATCGCCGGTAAGATCAAACTGCTCGCTGGCGTTAATTACGTAGCCCGTTTGCGAGTCAATAGTGTAGCCCCACATCGCTTCGTAATAGCCTGTTTCGGCATTGTAAGTTCCGGGTATTTCGTCGCCTGCTTCATTATGCCAGCGGGAGAGTATCCGGCCATCGGGCAGCATGGCCACATCCCGTTCGCGGTTCAGGTTTGATGCCATGTTAGCGGTATAATTACTATCGTTAAGCGCCATTCCTATCTGCGCAAAGAAGGGTTCGTGCAGGCATTTCCAGTTGGTAAGCCAGCCATTAGCACCCACAATGGTATTATCTACCACACCATAACGACCTGTAGTGTTCATCAGTTCGCGCACCACGGTAGCATCTATTCCGGGCAGTTCGCCTTTCGAATATTCTTTGCCATAGTCGATGTATTGCAATTCATAACTTACCGTTGCGGTACCTTTTTTTATATCAAAAGGGGCAAATACATCTGCTTTTTGCGCAACAAAGCGGTTCAGATTATAGCGTTGCTTCAGCGGAGCATCGGTAAGCAGTTGCGTGAAAGTAAACTCTTTAGCAGGGCTATGAGAATATGCCGAGGCAATTGATTTTCCATTGGCTATATGCGGTGCTATGCGTAAACCGTTGCCTGTTTCGGCATTCCAAAAGGTTATGCCGCCTGTGTGTACGCCGTAAGTATCATTTACCTCTTTCAAATATTTGCACCATACCATGCCACCGTTATCTATTATGCCACCTTTCCAAACGTTCAGGTTAGCGAAATTCCATTTCGGAAAGGCCATATCTTCGAGGTGAAGGTCGGTAGCGTAATCGCGGGTAATGTTCCAGACTATTTTATCGCCGTTCAGTTTGAATCCCCATGTTTCTTTTACCCCGGCGGTATAGCTTATATTGCTTAAAGTGATGTCCTGTGTATTATTGGTAACCTTTATGTTATTTAATACCTCTGCGGATGAAAACTTATCTCCGCCGATACGCAAACCCGTATAAATGCCCGACGCAGATAATACATTTTTGCCTTTAATACTCAATTTTTTCACCACGCAGCCCGTCGAGTAATCAATCACTATAGAAAGGTTTTTATCCGGGGTGCTGATCGTAATTTCTTTAGCGGTTGTGTTGTTGATTATTCCCGGTACGGCTTTTTCCGCTGCATGGGCAGGTTGAAAAGCATATAACAAAATAAGAAAAGCAAATAATGGGGCTTTGAACGTCATTTACTGGTATGGGTATAAATACTTGATGTAAAGAATAATGTGCTTGTGTAAGCGGTAGTTGCTAATACCAAACTTACTTAATGTTTGCAGTATATTAATGGCGTAAGCAGGTCGTTGTTGAGCAGGTCGCCGGATTGTAGTTTGGCAACTTCTTCGTCGCTTAAAATATTTTGTGTGCCGTTAAATGTACCGCCATCTGGCATGTAAGCGCAGGTCATGGCACGCCGGTAACCCGGTGTCATGTTAGCGTGGGCACCATGTATGGTAAGTCCGTTATGGAAAGAGCAGCTTCCGGCTTTCATTGGTGCGGCTACCGCTTTTGTAGTTTTAAATGCGGGATAGGTAGTAAAAATAGCGCCCATGTTTTTGCCTATGCCTGGGTTTTCAAAAGTTGTGGTATGGTATGATCCTGGTATAAAAAACAAACAACCGTTTTCGTAAGTAGCATCATCGAGGGCTACCCATATCGATAATGCCCTCCTGTCGCTGAACGACCAGTATGGGGTATCCAAATGCCAGGAAGTAGGGTTAGCCCAGGGCTTTTTTATCAGCGCCTGATCGTGCCATATTCTTATGCCATCCGAATCTGAGAGTTGGGCAGCCATTTTACCGAGGCGCTCATCCAGCATTATTTGTCTTATCTTATCATTATCCTGCCATAAGTTAATGAGCTGATCAAACACATTATCGTAGTATGATTTATCGGCATCGTCGCCTTTGCCGTAAACCTCTTTACGGTCTGGCATTTTGTTGCCATTGCGTTTTGCTACCGCTTCGTTTAGGGCTTCGCGCCAGAAATTAAGTTCATCGGGCGATAAAAAATCTTCGATAACCAAAAAACCATCGCGACGGTATTGCGCTATCGCATCGGCTGTTAATTCGTTCTTCATACAGGTTTATTAATTGAGGTTAATAAACCAAAAGTATCCCAAGTTGCCCTGTGCTTGTTAATACGATCTGTGCTTTCTTTTGTACTTTTTGATATAATTGATAACGATGTAATTATATTATTCCATCTTTTTTAGGGTCATCAAGTTGCCTGCATACAACCACTTGTCGACATTATGCCGTTGTTGAACAACACATACGCAAACATAAACTGTTGTTTTCGAGTGCCTTGAAAGTTGTGTTCCATTGTCACCATGGGATTTCTTGAAAGATAATCGACAATAGTTTTGAGTTCTTTGTTTTGGCCATATTTTATTAATTCCCGGTAAGTATACTCGTCAAAACCTACATTATCTAATGCGGCTTTTGTGTTAAAATAGAAACTTGCCGACTTATAATTTTGCTGTGTTGCGTTGCCTTTGTTTCGCTCAATTCCGCCAATAACGAAAGGTGCCTCCGTACATATTTCTTTTGTTTTACCTGTAATTTTATTGACAGCAGTTATTACTACAAAATTTGGAGACGTGCTCTCGTTCGCAAATGAACTGTCCATCATTTTTTGCTTCAGTTTTTTGCTGGTAGTTGAATTAAATATAAAAAGACTGTCAGCCTTACTGTAAGTCCGTTTTTGTGCACTTGAAATAAGTGACATAAATAAGATAGCTATCAACAATAGCAGATACTTAAGCGGCATAACGATGGAAAAAATATAAACTTAATAAAACTACTTAATCCTGTTTATATAAGTGGCACATTACATTAAAAACAAGTTAGAGCGGCTTATAATCGCCATTTTAGTTTAACGAAATAAAATATATCTAATATTAAAATTGATGGCTGCGCAAAGCCGACAGGTAGATTTCTACAATATTATTGCGGTAATGCGGTGAAATGCTTATATTTTTGAGTAATTATTTTTTCAGCCACACTGAAATACTCAATTTGAAATATGAGCATCCATAATAAAGATATCGGAACAAAGCAAAAAGCACTTGCCATAAACCTTAATCCTAAAATATATGGCTCATTTGCCGAAATTGGTGCCGGGCAGGATGTAGCCGCAAATTTTTTTAAAGCCGGTGCTGCCGCCGGCACCGTAGCCAAAACCATGTCGGCTTACGACATGACCTTCTCTGATGCCATTTACGGCGTACAAAAAGTAAAGCGTTACGTTAGCGAAACCCGCCTCATCTCTATGCTCGACCATGAGTATGGTTTATTGAAAGAGCGTTTGGCCGAGCAACGCGGCAGCTCGACTACATTCTTCGCTTTTTCGGGTACTTTTTCGGCGCTTAACTATTACAAAACCAACGAAGGCCACGGCTGGATGGGCGTGCGTTTCCAGATGGAGCCCAACGGCGAATATCACGACGTGGTAATACACGTTAAACTGCTCGATAACGATAATAACCTGCAACAACAAGCGGTAGGTATATTGGGCGTAAACCTTATATACGCTTGTTTTTATTATAACGATACCCCGCCGGTTTTCCTGCAATCACTGATGGATAACCTGTCGAAAGACAGGATACAAATAGATATGATACGGTTTGAAGGGCCGGGCTTTACCAAGGTTGATAACAGGCTGATGAGCTTGCACCTGGTAAAATATGGCTTTTCAGATGCTGCGGTATTCGGTCCGGATGGCAAGAACCAGCAGCCATCAGAGGTATTGTACAAAAAACACATTGTGGTTATCCGCGGCCGTTTCCGCCCGCTGATCAACGTTCACCTGGATATGCTTAACCAGGGTGTAAAGCAATTTGTGCAGGAGCCCGATGTAGATAAAAAGAACGTAATGGTAATTACCGAGCTCACGCTGCAAGCCTTAAAAGAGCGTGATGCCGACCCAACAGCAGAGATCGACGAAAAAGACTTTTTAGATCGTGTAGATATCCTTTGCTCGTTAGGCCAAACGGTATTGATCTCTAACTTCCACGAGTATTATAAACTGGTGGCTTATCTTTCAAAAATTACCAGCCTTAAAATGGGGGTGGTATTGGGTTATCCCAACCTGGAGTATATATTTTCGGAAGAGCATTACCGCGAATTACCGGGCGGTATCCTCGAATCGTTCGCTACGCTGTTTAGCCGTAAGGTGAAACTGTTTGTGTACCCAACTTTGCGCAATGGCGTTATCTGGAATTGCCTTAAATTCACGCCACCGCCGCATTTGATAGATCTTTTCCGTTACCTGATCGCTAACAACAAGATAGAAGACATCAGGCATTATAACGAGAATAACCTGAATGTGGAGACTGATAAGGTATTGAAGTTTATTAAGCAAGGCACAACCGGCTGGGAAGAATATGTACCAAACGAGGTTGCCGATATTATTAAAGCGAAAGCCCTGTTCGGTTATTCTTCCGAGCCTGTTGTTATTGATGAAACTATTGCCCCGGCCGGTGACCTGGCCGAAACTTCATCAGATAGCTTGTGACTGTTTTAGTAATGCAGTATGACTATTGACCAGCGAAATTCTTATCATCGGCCGAAGGGCCGTAGATAGATGGTACCGCAATATCATTTAGCCGCATATAAACGGTAAGTTGTCCGCGGTGATGCACCAGGTGATTAATAGTTGATTCAACTTGCTCGTGCTTGGGCGAACTGAATAGCGTTTCGCCATTGGCCTTCAGGTAAAATATCTCATCAAGCGTACCGTCTTTAACACCCAATAAAGCTTCTTTTGCTCCGGCTACGTTGCTTTTAAAATGCGCTACAAGCTCTTCGGGCGTTGTGGCCTGCTGGTGTGCAAAGGTGGCAAAATCAATTTCCGAGTCTTTAATAATGTGCGTTATCCACAGCGGAATTTCGGCGACCAACAGTGCGAGGTAACCCAATTCCATTGATTTTGGATGCGGTTTCCATTTAGAAAGTTCGGCCGGGATACGTTCGAGACATTTAATGGTAGCAGGTGCTTCGGCCTCAAGCTCTTTAGCAAATGCTGTTGCAAATAACAGATCGTTCATGGTTTTTGAGGATTGGTGATACTGCATTTAACAGCTATAAACCTTAATAGTTTATGGAGAAAGCCCTGTTATTTAGTTTTAAATGTTAATTTTTTGTGTAGATTTAGAACGGTAGACAGTAAAAGCGCGGGTTTTATAAATGCAGAAGAATAAGTTACCTACAATAGTAGAAATTGCCAAAAAGCTTAATGTTTCCGCCTCCACGGTGTCGCGTGCATTGCATGATCACCCCAGTATAGGGCTGGTTACTACTATGCGTGTACACAAAATGGCCAAGGAACTTGGCTACGAGGTAAACAAATCTGCCATATACTTTAAGGAGCGTAAAACATACACCATAGGGGTGATCATCCCGAACCTTTCCGAACCATTTTTTTCATCGGCCCTAACGGGGATTGAGGACATTGCCGAGCAAAATAATTACAACGTAATTATTGGCCAGTCGCTTGATAATTTTGAGCGGGAGAAAAGGATAGTTGAGAACATGAAAGATCACCGTGTAGATGGCGTACTGGTATCGCTTACCAAAGACACCTCCACGTACGACCATTTCGAAAACCTGAAAAAGTATAACATTCCCGTAGTGTTTTTTGACAGGGTGCCCGCACGTAAGGATATCAACTTTGTGGCCTGTAACCTGTTGTCGGGCATGTTACAAGCCATGACCAAACTGGTAGGCATGGGGCATAGCCGTATCGGCCTTATTAACGGTCCCGCCAAACTTGCCGCTACCCTGCAAAGGCTGGAGATCTATTTTAAATGTTTAAAAGAAAACAACCTCCCGGTTGATCAGGATATTATGGTGGCCACCACGCTGGCCAAAAGCGATAATGTTAAGGCCATAAAGAAGCTGCTGGCATTGGAAAACAGGCCCACTGCCGTAATTGTGTTTAACGATTATGTAGTACTTGATTGCATTGCCGCTGTTAAAGCAGCCGGGCTTACTGTAAATAAAGATATCAGTTTCATCAGCTTTGCCAATCTCCCTATATGGGAATATATGGATACATTGCCGCTGGCTTCTATTGAACAATTCGCAGGTCAGCAATCATGTATGGCTACCGAATACTTGTTTAAGATGATCGAAAAATCTGACAAGGCATCCACATCAAACGAAACCTATTTTCAGCACATCATCGATTCGCAGATGATTGACTACTCCCTGTAATTCCCTTCCCAATTTTTATTCGGCATACATTGCCTTATTTGTAATAAATGCCAAATATATGCACGTTATTATTGGTGCTTATGGTATATAATGCGGTGTTTTGTTGAATTATTCAAAATAAAAATCCGCTTTTGCGCAAATTACGCAAAATAGAACAAACGTTTGCGTAACGTGCGCAAACGTTTGCGCAAATTGTTTTTTACTCCGCCTGCCGCGTGTGCCTTTTATTAACAATTGTTTTACATCAATTTTACGGTATCACGACAAATCAAATACACACGTACTCCTTAAAACTTAACTAACAATATGATTAACAAAATTTTACTTATCTGTTGTTGCTGTCTGCTGGGTTATCTAAACGGATTTGCCCAAACCACCACCACAGTTACCGGAACTGTGGTTTCCGCTGCAGACAAGCAACCCCTGCCGGGTGTAGTAGTATCGGTAAAAGGTACCCAGGGAGGTGCCGCCACCAAAGCCGATGGTAGTTTCTCTGTTAGTATTACCGGTAGTAAAGCGATACTGCAAGCTCGCTTTATAGGCTACCAAACCAAAGAGGTAGAAGTTACCGCCGATGAAAAAAATGTAACGATATCGCTTGTTGAAGATGTAACCCAATTGAATGATGTAGTGGTGGTAGGTTACAGCAGCAAAAAACAAAGCGAGCTAACCAGCGCGGTTACCGTAGTATCGGCCGATAAACTGAAAGACGTTACCGCTAACAGCGTGGGTACCATGTTGCAGGGTAAAGTTGCCGGTTTACAGGTGGTTAACAGCTCCGGCGCGCCGGGTTCAGTGGCCGAGATCAGGCTGCGCGGCGTATCATCGGTTAATGCCAATCAAAGCCCGCTTTTTGTGGTTGATGGTATTATTGGCGGTAATTACGACCCTAATGATGTAGAAAGCATCACTGTATTGAAAGATGCGGGTACAACGGCATTATACGGTTCGCAAGCCAACGCGGGCGTTATCATTGTAACTACTAAAAGCGCCAAACAAGGCGAAACCAAATTTGAGGCGAAAGTTTCAACTGGTTTCAGAACGGCTGACTTTGGTAAAATGAACCTGATGAACAGCAGCGAATTGTACGATTATCAAAAAGGTTTTTACCGCGATTATATCGTGGGCGCTACCGATAACACATACAAAATAGATTTGGTTAAATTTTATGCCGAGCGTCCGCTGTCATTAAGAGATCAGAATTATAACTGGTCGAAAGAATCGTTTAAATCGGCACCGGTATATAACTTTTATTTATCAGCCAGCGGCAAAACCGAAAAGAACGATTACTATGTAGGTGCATCGTACTATAAAGAAAAGGGCACTTTCGTTAACACCAATTTTGAGCGTGTTAACTTACGTGGTAATTCCACCTATCACTTCTCAAAAAAGCTGGATGTAACCAATAATATTAACCTAAGCGCATCGCAGGGTAAAAGCTACGATTATATGGATATGTATTACTCATTCCTGAATATGCCGTGGGATAATCCTTATGATGCTTCCGGAAATCCGGTTTATATTGATAAACCCAAAATTGATGCCGGTTATACCTGGTGGTCAAGAGATCCTATCAATCCACTTAATACCGTGCAAAATTCAGATCACACCTATAAAGGTTTCGATGTAAATTACGATTTAGGTATCAACTATCGCATTACCGACTGGTTAACTTTTGCAAGTACCAACAGGGTATCGGCATCATTTAATAAAAGTTCCAACTATGTATCGCCTATAGCAGCAGGTACATACCATGGTACCGGTTACATTGACGAATTGAATACCCTTAACTACGGTGTTATCAGTAACCAGTTGTTCAAGTTTGATTTTAAATTTGGCGACCATACCCTTAATGGTTTTGCCGGTGGCGCGTTTGAAAGCAGCCGCATTGAATATTCTGGAGGTTCGGGTAAAGGATTGCCTGAAGGTTTAAAAGTATTGAACGTTGTATCAAACAACCAAACGGTTAACGGCTACAATAATAAGTATATACTGCAATCATTATTATCGCAGGTTAACTACGGCTATAAAGGCAAGTACTTTGTTACCGGTTCGTACAGGTACGATGGTTCATCAAACTTTTCGCCAAGTAATAAATACGGTGGCTTCCCATCTATATCGGCATCATGGCTGGCCAGCAATGAGGAATTTTTGGCCAATAACAGTATCATCAGTAACCTGCGCCTAAGGGGTAGCTACGGTGTTACCGGTACGCAGGATATAGGCGCGTCGAGGTACCAGGGTTTATACTCTTTAACTACACAATATAACTCATTGGTAGGCGCGGTGCCTTACCAGTTGGAAAGCCCCAACCTAACCTGGGAAAGTAAACGCCAGATCAATGCCGGTATTGACATTGGTTTATTTAAAAGGGTAAACTTAACTGTTGACCTGTACCGTAACGATACCAAAGACCTGTTGTTGCGCGTATCACAACCGCTATCGGTTGGTTTTGAAACCAAGTGGGAAAATGCCGGTACCGTTATCAATAAAGGTATAGAGGTGGGCATTAACTCAACCAATATCAAAACCAGGGATTTTGAATGGATGACTGATTTTACCATTAACTTTAATAATAACAAACTATCAGGCTTCCCATCAGATATTATCAAGACAGGTTCATGGAGCATATCGCAGATCTACCGTAACGGTGGTAACCTGTTTGAATTTTACATGCCTAAATGGTTAGGTGTTGATGCGCAAACCGGTGCACCTGTTTGGGAAAAACTGATCTACAATAACGAAGGCAAAGCCGTTGCCAGCGAAAAAACATCAGACTATGCGCAGGCTACCAATCAGGAAGTAGGTTCGGCATTGCCTAAATACCAGGGCGGTTTTAATAACAGCTTCAGGTATAAAAACTTTAACTTAAGGGTGAGCACTTACTTTAACTACGGTAACAAGGTATTCAGTAATAACTTAAGGTTTATGATGAATGATGGACACGAGCCGGATTACAACCAGATCAGGATGCCTGATGGCGCTAAAGTATGGAGCGGCCCGGGTGATACACAGGCTACAGAGCCAAGTCCGCAAAACTCGGCCAACTCAACCGAAACATCAACCCGTTACTTAAAAGATGGCAGTTATTTCACCATCAGGAACATCGCTTTCAGTTACACCCTGCCAACAGCATGGGCTAACAAAATAAGCATGAAAGGTATAAGCGTAGGTGTAACTGCCGATAACGTGGCCACCTTCTCTAACTTCCTTGGTCAGGATCCGCAAACTACTATTACACCGGGCAGCTTTGCAACCCCGGGCGTGTCCGACTTTAAGTATCCTAACAACCGTCAGTATCTGTTAACCGTTAATTTCAACTTTTAAGCAGGCTGCAGCCTATTAATATAAAGTATATGAAAAAGAAAATATTCACCTTCATTACCCTTATGGTTGTTGCAGCAAGCAGCTGTAAAAACTTAGATGTTTCTCCAAGCGACGCCATTAGTACCAATACACTGGTTACCACTACAAGTGGTTTAACCAATGCCTTAAACGGAGCTTACGCTTTGTTAAAAGACCATATTGAATTTAACGGTACGGTTGATGCCAATAATATGTACCTGCGCCAGTTCTATCACCTGTCGGATTTTGCGAGTGATGACATTGTTTGCGGCCAGGTAACTACCGACCCATTGTTTTACAGTTTTAGCCTTGGCCATTCACCGGCGCAAGCTAACACCCGTTATTACTGGTATATATCATACAAAATTATTACCGGTGTAAATACGGTTATTGCCGCTGTTGAAAAATCGGGCAAAACAGATGCCGCCACCAATCAGTTACTCGGCGAGTGTTACTTTTTGCGCGCGTTTTGCCACTTTAACTTGGTACGCCTTTTTGGTAAGCCATACAGTGTAGATCCAAATTCGGCAGGTGTGGTTTTACGCACCAACCTTACTGATCCTGCTAAAAAAGCACGATCAACAGTGAGCGAGGTATACGCGTCGGTAATTGCCGATGCTGAAAAGGCAGCTGGTTTAATGACCGAGCCACGCGGTGTACAATATGCGTCACAAGCGGCTGCATGGGCATTATTAGCTCGTGTTAATATTTATAAAGAGAATAATGCTAAAGCTATTGAGTATGCTACCAAAGTAATTAACACAGGTAAATACACTTTAACTACCGCTGATACTTACCCGGCATTATTCGCTAACGCCACTACAGGTTCCGAGACAATTTTCTGTGTCGCTTTTACCCAGATTGACGATTACGGCAAGTTTGGTTCAATAGCATCAATGATCTATTCAGATGGTAACTCGGGCTGGGGCGAGGAATATGCATCATCATCATTACGTTCTGCTATGTCTGCGCATCCCGAGGATGTTCGATGGTCGTACATTGTACCATCAAAAGACGCGAATGGTGCGATAGTAAAAAGAAACGGTATTGAAGTTTATTACATCAGCAAGTTCTCTTTTCAGGGCGGCTTACCTAACTTAAGTTCGCCTATTATGTTCCGCCTTGCCGAAATGTATCTGATACGTGCCGAAGCCGAAGCTAAAACAGGCAACAACACGGCGGCGCTGGATGATGTGGACATGATTCGTAAGAATCGCGGACTGGAAGGCTTCCTTTACAAAAAAGTGGTACCGGCCAACACCACTGCTTTAGATGTGGTTTTGCTTGAAAAACGTATTGAGATGGCATTTGAAGGTCACCGCACTTATGATGTTTTCCGTAACAAGAAGACCTTAAATAAAGCTTATTGGGGATACCACCTGGCCGGTTTAAAAGAAACCGATGTAGATCTGTCGAAAACGCCAACTGGTTATCCTAACCTTACTGTGCCATACACCAGCCCGCGTACTATATACTATATCCCAATTGATGAAGTATTAAGCAACCCGGCTGTAACTCAAAACCCATAATTGAAACTATCACACCGTAATATTAACATACAAATTGATATGAAAAATTTAAAAGTTTACGTGTTCATGCTATCGGCAGCATGTTTGGTATTCAGCTCATGTAAAAAAGATAAAACCGCCCCGTTAACCGACCTGCTGTATGAAGTAGCGGTTGAGGGCACTACCGCCACCTTTACGGTAAAAACCGAAGGCGTAAGCAATTACAAATGGGATTTTGGCGATGGTACTACATCTACCGATGCCAGTCCTACGCATAAATACCCTGGTAAAGGTAAATATGTACCCACACTAACCGCATCTGTTAGCGGTAAAACGGTTGAGGCTTCAACCGTGCTGCGCATAGCCAAAACAACCCCGGTAAAGATCAATGATAACTCGCTGGCCGATTGGGATAATGTTAACGATAACGTTATTACCCTGGGCGCTAAAAAAGGCGTATTCAATACCGTTAAGTTTGATTATGATGGCAATTATGTTTATGCCTACATTGAAATGGCCCGCACGAAGGCCGATGACGATATCTTCGATTTTTATATCGATTCGGATAACAGCGCGGCTACAGGTTTACTGACAGGTACCTTTACCGATGGTGGTTATGATATTTTGTTAGAAGGGCAATTGTTTACTAAAACCGGCCTTGAGATATTTTACCACACAGGCGCCCAAAGCGCTTTTAGTTTCGATAAGCAAACAATTCCCGATGCTTACACTGTAGGCACCACTAAAGAAGAAGGCGGCTTATTGAAATTTGAAATGCGTATTGCCCGTGGTAAACTAAAAGGGCTTACAGGTTCGGGATTGCGTATTGCTATTCAGGCTATAAAAAATGATTGGTCGGTAACTTTGGGCAGCGCACCGGATGACGGCACAGCAAGCTTCCAGTTAGATATGAGTGAATAAGTGTATTGCTTATTCGCTTTAATATCAAAAGATTAAATGATTAATTATTTAGCCGCTATATGACTACTACTACAGCTAATCAGCCTGTTGCCGGTCGCCTTGTATCCTTAGATGTGATGCGTGGTATGATCATGATATTGCTTTGTGCCGAAAGCTGCATGCTGTTTGAAGCATTGAAACACCTGGAGCCGGTACAACCCGCGGCGTTATTGGTGGATCAGTTTTTCCACCACCCATGGCATGGTCTGCACTTTTGGGATTTGGTGCAGCCTGCCTTCATGTTTATGGCGGGCGCGGCAATGTACATATCATACAGCCGCAAGCTGGATAAAGGCATCAGCTGGCAAACAAATTTTAAGCATGTATTATGGCGCAGCCTCAAGCTGTTCATTTGCGGTACCGCGCTGCATTGTGTATACGCGGGCAAACCCGTTTGGGAACTGTGGAATGTGCTTACCCAACTGTCATTCACCAGTATAGTAGCTTATCTGATCATTAACCGTTCATACAGCTGGCAACTGGTGTTCTCAGTAGCGTTACTCATTTTAACCGAAATTTTGTACCGTACCATATTGATGCCCGGCTTTGAGCAACCTTTTACAGAAGGCCACAATTTCGGCGCCTATGTGGATACCTTGCTAATGGGCAAGATCAACAGTGACGGCTGGGTAACCATCAATTGCATACCTACTGCTGCCCATACTATATGGGGTGTGTTGGCGGGCAAGCTGCTGGTATCGGGCCATACATCGGCCTATAAAATAAAGGCGCTTGCAGTTGCGGGTGTAATTGCACTGGTAATCGGCTTTGGGTTGGATGTAACGGGTATAACACCTATCATCAAACGTATCAGTACCAGTTCGTTCGCGTTTGCTTCGGGTGGTTGGGTATTGCTGATACTGGCCGCAACCTATTGGCTGATAGACGTAAAGCAAAACCTGAAATACGTATGGATATTTACCGTAGTAGGTATGAACGCCATTTTTATTTACCTGTTTTTTGAAACCGTAGGCGTACAATGGCTGAATGGGGTAGTAGCCATTTTCACCGGCGATATGCTGATCACCTTGTTTAGCATCCCTGTAAAATTAGCGGCGCTGATATCGGCACTTTCAGTTTGGGTACTGGAGTGGGCACTGTGCTACTGGTTGTTCAAGAACAAGATATTTTTTAAACTATAACATTAGCTATTAACAACATGAATATAAAATTTACATCTGTATACCTGTTATCGGCAGTAATGCTGGCAACAAACTTTATGTCCTGTAAAGATAAGGCCGACAACCTGGTAAAGGTAGAGAAGGTAAACGTTAGCTATACCGAAAGCACCGAAGACTTTCCGAACCCGGAACGTGGCTTTTACCGCTATTCGGAAACTTACGCCAGTAACTACCAGTTGCTAAATGCCGATGAACTGAAAAGTTACCGCACCCTGCAAGCTATACCTACGGCTAATTACCAGGTATATAGTACATTGGTGTTCCGTTATTATATATTGGATAATTTGACCAACGCGGTGATAGGCGCCAGCTTTTTAAGCAACATACAAAAAGATATGGTGGCTGCCCGCACTGCCGGTGTAAAACTGGTACCGCGTTTTGTGTACACGGCTACCGCGAATGCAGGCAGTTGCCCAGAAGGTTTTATATGCGCGCCTTATGGCGATGCTTCAAAGGCGATCATATTAAGCCACATAGCGCAGTTGAAACCTATACTGCATGAAAATGCGGATGTAATTGCCTGTGTGCAGTTGGGCTTTATAGGTACTTGGGGCGAAAATTATTACAGCGATTACTTTGGCGATCCCTCTAACAATGCCTCACAAGGTAAACTACTTGACAATAACTGGCAGGACAGGATTGCCGTGCTGAAAGCCATGCTTGATGCCGTACCAGCCGACAGGATGGTGCAAGTGCGCACGCCGCAGTTTAAACAGCGTTATGTTTACGGTATCAATTCGCAGGTAAGCTCGGCCGCGTTAACCGATGGCGAAGGCTTTTCGGGGAGTGATGCTGCGCGTATAGGTTTCCATAACGATTGCTTTTTGGCCAGCTCAAATGATTTTGGTACTTACGAAGATTTGGGCAACAGCTCAACCGGCCGCAGTGCTGATGGTTCGGTTGTAAATGCCCTGCGCGAGTATGTTAAGGCCGATAGTAAATACGTGGTAGTAGGCGGCGAAACCTGTTCAGATGCTTACAGTCCGGCTAATGATTGCGAACCGGGCGGCCATGCGCAGGAAGAATTTGCTTCTATGCACTACAGCTACATTAACGCCCATTACAATACCGAGGTAAATAACGACTGGCAAACAGGCGGTTGTATGGATAACATTAAAAAGAATTTAGGTTATCGTTTTGTATTGGAGAGTGCTGTACTGCCCGATAATGTAGTTCGTGGTACATCATTAAACATCACCATCAACCTTAAAAATGTGGGTTATGCATCGCCGTATAATAAACGTACAGCTAAACTGGTATTGCGTAACACTAAAACCGGCGAAGTACAGTCGCTAACCCTGGCAACTGATGTAAGAAAATGGTATTCGGGTACGCAAAAGGTAGAGGAAAGCATCAGTATACCATCTGATTTCCCGGCAGGCGATTATGAAATGCTGCTTAACCTGCCCGACGAATATGCCAGCATAGCTACCCGTCCGGAGTATAGTATCCGTTTAGCTAACAACAATGTTTGGGAGGCTACAACAGGTTACAACAAGCTGAACCACACCATAAAAGTTAACTGATAATACTGCTGTAAATGATAAAAGTATTTAAAATAGCTTTGTTTTTCGCGCTGATGTTATGTACAACTGTACAGCTTTACGCGCAAACAACTATAGCTATTAAGAATGGTGAAAAATGGTTTGGCGGCGCGGTAAACGACGCCCACCTGATGCCGTTTGCCGATGGCTACAGCCTGAATATGTATGGCGATACCCGCGGCAACCAGGCAGCGCCCTTACTGGTATCAACCAAAGGCCGTTTTATTTGGAGCGAAGAGCCTTTCAAGTTTACGTTTCAAAAGAACAGCCTGGTGATCAGTGATGTGAAAGGCGCTTTGGTAATTGACTCGGCGGGTAAAAACCTGCGAGAGGCATTCAAGAACGCCGCGAAACGTTTCTTCCCCTCGAAAAATAAACTGCCCGATACCTTTTTATTCAGCAAGCCGCAATACAACACCTGGATTGAGCTGGTGTATAACCAGAACCAAAAGGACATTTTGAATTACGCCCATGCCATTATTGATAATGGTTTTCCGCCGGGAGTAATTATGATAGATGATAACTGGGCAGATTACTATGGCCGTTTCGATTTCCGTGCCGATAGGTTCAGCAATGCAACGGCTATGGTTGATACCCTGCATAGTTTGGGTTTTAAGGTGATGTTATGGGTTAGTCCGTTTGTATCGCCTGATACCGAAGTTTTCAGGGAACTGCTTGATAAAAAACTATTGTTGTTTGATAACGGCGGCGATACCACCAAAACCTGGGCAAAGGCCGATAAGCCAGCCATCATATCATGGTGGAATGGTTACAGCTCGGTAATGGATTTTACCAATCCGGAAGCTATTACATGGTTCCGTGGCCGGTTAGATCACATGGTGAATACCTATCACCTCGATGGTTTTAAGTTTGATGCAGGCGATGCCGATTTTTATCCGGCTACGGCATTATCCTACAAAAAGGCGACGCCTAATGAACACAGCAGGCTATGGGCAGAATTGGGCTTATTTTATCCGCTCAACGAGTACCGTGCCATGTGGAAAATGGGCGGCCAGCCATTGGTACAGCGCCTGCGCGATAAAAAACATAACTGGGAAGATCTGCAAAAGCTGATACCTCACCTTACCACCGCGGGGCTGCTGGGTTACCAGTTCACCTGTCCCGATATGATTGGCGGCGGCGAGTACGGCTCGTTCATAGGTAAAGATAAACTGGATGAGCAATTGGTGGTACGGTCGGCGCAATGCTCGGCACTAATGCCTATGATGCAATTTTCAGTAGCGCCATGGCGGGTATTATCAAAACCAAGCCTGGCGGCGGTTAAAAAAGCGGTGGAGATAAGGGCAAAGTATACACCTTACATTATGCAATTGGTAAAGGCATCTGCCGCAAGCGGCGAACCTATTGCCCGCAGTATGGAGTATGAATTTCCTAACCAGGGTTTTGCCAATGCACAGGGGCAGTTTATGCTGGGCAGTAAATACCTCGTAGCGCCAATGGTAGCTACCGGTAATACTAAAACAGTATTTCTGCCTAAAGGTACCTGGCAAAATGATTTGGGGAAGAAGGTAAAAGGCCCGGCTAAAATTGAAATAGAAGTAGCGGCCGACAGGTTGCCGGTATTTGAGTTGTTAAAAAATTAGATAATATAAAGATATATATTGTGCAAAGCGTAGCTAACATAGTGGAGGTTGTATCAAATTTTAACTGTGAGGTTGATGTTGAATCGTTAAGGGCATTTGGCTCGGGGCATATCAACGATACTTATTTTCTTAAAAACAGTACAGCTTCGGGGGAAGATTATTTATTACAGCGCATCAATCACCATATTTTTAAGGATGTTGACCAACTAACCCAAAATATGTGCAGGGTGATAGCGCACCTCAAAAACAAGGTGAAAACACAAGGCGCGGGCGATCCGGATAAGGAGGTGATGACCCTGATACCTGCCATTGACGGTAAGTATTATTACCGGGATTCAACCGGCGATTATTGGCGTTTGTGCCTGTTTTTAAAGGATACCCGCAGTTATGATGTGGTGGAAAATACCACGCAGGCATTTCAGGGTGGCGAGGCGTTTGGTAAGTTCCAGAAAATGCTGTCTGATCTTCCGTCGGGATTATTGTTCGATGTGATTCCGGATTTTCATAATATTCAAAAACGCCTTGCTGCATTAAATGAGGCCGCCGGTAGTGACCCTTTAGACAGGATGAAAAAGGTATTGCCCGAACTGGAATACATTTCTACCCACGCGCAGCAAATGCTGTACTTTCAGCAACCGCAGCAGCAACTGGCTTTACCAAAAAGGGTAACCCATAACGATACCAAGTTTAATAACGTACTGTTAGACAAGAACGATCAGGCACAATGCGTTATCGACCTGGATACGGTGATGGATGGTTACATCGCCTATGATTTTGGTGATGCCATACGTACTATCATCAATACAGCTGCCGAAGATGAGGCCGACTTGGATAAGATAAAACTAAACATGCCCTTGTTTGAGGCTTATACCAAAGGCTATTTAAAAGAGGCAGGGCAGTTTCTAACCGGCAGCGAGGTTGATTCGCTGGTGATGGGCGCCTTATTGTTGCCTTATATGCAGGCGGTGCGCTTTTTAACCGATTATATCAGCGGAGATCATTACTTTAAGGTGAAATTTGATGGTCATAATTTGCAGCGTACCAGGGCCCAGCTGCAATTGCATAAGTTACTGCACGAAAATGCCGACGCTTTGCAAACGATCATCAATAACGAAATGGCAGTTTATCAGCAAAAACAAGCCTGAACAATGACGATACCTCATTTAAATACGGATAACGTACAGGCTTACAGGCTTATCGACCATGTATCGGCTTCGCTGGATCAGTACCCCGCGCAGCAGATAATCAATTCGCCATGGGCGGCAGATGAGGCGGCAGTACAGGCATCGTTCTCTTTAGCTTATAATGACGACTATCTATTTTTAAAATACTACGTTACCGAGCAAAGCATCAGCGCCAAATACAATAAACTGAACGACCCTGTTTACAAGGATAGCTGTGTGGAGTTTTTCATCGCTTTTGATAACGATACGCGCTACTACAACCTGGAGTTTAACTGCGCTGGCAATTGCCTTGCCCAGTATGGCGAAGGCAAAACGGATAGGGTATTTATTTCGGGGGCGATATTAAAAAGTATCAATCATCAGGCGCAACTTAAAACAAATGCTTTTTCAGGGCTGGTAGATTGGCAGCTTACTTTGTGTATCCCTAAATCGGTATTTTGTTTTCATCCCGGTTTGCAGTTATCACAAACCAAAGCAAGGGTTAACGTATACAAATGCGGCGACGATTTGCCGGTGCCGCATTACCTGTGCTGGAACAATATTGAGGCCACGCAACCCAATTTTCATTTAAGCGGATTTTTTAAAGAGATCAAATTCAATCCGAAAACTACAGCCATTTCCACTTATTAATCATCAGCATTAAATGTCAGTAACCACCACTTCAAATCCTACATCAAAACTGAGCCCTATTGTGCTCATCGGTATCCTGTTCTTTATTTTTGGGTTCATTACCTGGTTAAATTCGGTACTCATTCCGTACCTGAAGCTGGCCTGCGAGTTAAATAATACCGAAGCTTATTTGGTAGCCTTTTCGTTCTACATTTCCTACTTCGTAATGGCTATTCCATCATCGTGGATACTAAATTCTACCGGGTTTAAAAAAGGTATGTCGTTAGGGCTGGGGGTTATGGCTATCGGTGCTTTAATATTTATCCCGGCCGCGCTCACGCGTACTTACACTTTGTTTTTATTAGGCTTATTTGTACAGGGCTCGGGTTTAGCGTTATTGCAAACGGCTTCAAATCCGTACATCACCATATTAGGGCCACCCGAAAGCGCTGCGAAACGGATCAGCATTATGGGGATCAGCAACAAAATAGCAGGGGCTATAGCGCCAATCATATTAGGAGCCATCACCCTTAAAGATGCCGACGGCTTAAAAGCCCGCCTTACCCAGATGGATCTTGCCACAAAACTGAACGAGCTTAATGAACTTGCTTCGAGAGTAATAGTCCCGTACATAGTTATCGTGGTAGTGTTGCTCATACTTGCGGCGCTTATTTACTATTCGGCATTGCCGGAAGTTGATACCGATAAAGAAGACAGCGTTACCGAAACAGGAGCAGGCAAAACAAGTGTATTTCAATACCCGCATTTATTATTGGGCGTACTTACCTTGTTCTTGTACGTAGGGGCCGAGGTTATAGCCGGTGATACCATTATTAACTATGGTGCATCGCAAGGCATAGCGCTAAGCGCGGCTAAATATTTTACAACGGGTACGCTGGTATGTATGCTGATGGGCTACTTCATAGGTATTACCTGTATCCCTAAGTTCATCAGCCAGGAAAACGCCATGAAGCTTTGCGCTTTGCTTGGGCTCATCCTTTCTGTACTGGCATTGGTTACCACCGGTTTTGTATCGGTAGCGATGATCGCTTTGCTGGGGCTGGCTAATTCGCTGGTATGGCCGGCCTTGTGGCCAATGGCGTTATCGGGGTTGGGCAAGTATACCAAAATAGGTTCATCATTATTAATTATGGGTATTGCGGGCGGCGCGGTATTGCCGGTAGCTTATGGTTTTCTGGCAGATAAATTCAGCCTGCACCATGCCTATATCATATTAATACCCATTTACCTTATGATAGGTTATTACGCCATTAGCGGGCATAAAGTGGGTAAACAATCATTAAACAAATCATTATAAATCACAATAAACAAACAAATTAAAATTGAATTTTATGGATCGCAGAGATTTTGTTAAAAACAGCGTGGTTGGATTAGCGGGGTTAACAATATTGCCTTCAGGAACATTATTTGCAAGGGATGCCGATAAAGTACGTTTAGGATACATTGGTGTTGGTTTACGTGGGCGTAACCACATTGGTGAAGGTTTATTACGGTCGGATGTTGAAATTGTAGCTATCTGTGATATACAGGAAAGCTCGCTTAAATATTGCCGCGAACAGTTTGTAAAGGCCAACAAAAAGCTGCCTGCCGAATACACCGGCGGACTGGATGCCTACAAAAAACTGCTGGACAGGAAAGATATTGATGCCGTGATTATCGCTACACCGTGGCAGTTTCACAAAGCACAGGCTATTGATGCCATGCGCGCGGGCAAATATGTAGGTTGCGAGGTAATTGCCGGTATTACCGTGCAGGATCACTGGGATATTTTAAAAGTATACCAGGAAACCAAAGTACCATACATGACATTGGAGAATGTTTGTTACCGTCGTGATGTTATGGCGGTGCTGAACATGGTAAGGCAAAACCTTTTTGGCGAACTGGTGCATTTAGAGGCCGGTTACCAGCATGATCTGCGCGGTATTTTCTTTAACGATGGCAAAAGCTTTAACGGCAAAGGTGCCGAGTTTGGGCCGAATACCATGGGTGAAGCACAATGGCGTACCCAATTCAACATTGACAGGAACGGCGATATCTACCCAACCCACGGTATTGGCCCTATTATGAACTATGTTGACATTAACCGCGGTAACCGCTTCACCAACCTGGTATCGTTCGCTTCAAAATCTCCGGGTTTAAATGCCTACATCAAAAAGGTATCGCCGGGTAATAAAAATGCCAATATCAAATTCAAAAACGGCGATATTGTAACCACCATGCTCAATTGCGCCAATGGCGAAACTGTAACTTTAACACATGATACCCACTTGCCACGCCCATATTCAATAGGTTTCAGGGTGCAGGGTACCGAGGGTTTATGGATGGATGTAGCCGACGCTATCTACATTGAGGATAAATCAAAGAACTACGATCAGTGGGATAAAGCCGATGTGTGGACTGAAAAATACGACCATCCGCTTTGGAAAAAATTCCAGAGTGAAGCCGAAGGTGCAGGCCATGGCGGTATGGACTGGTTTGTGTTTAACGCCTTTGTACAATCGGTTAAGCAACGCAAGCAAACCCCTATAGATATTTACGATTCGTTAACCATGAGCGTGATTACCCCGTTATCAGAAAAATCAATTGCCGATGGCAACACGCCGCAGCAATTCCCTGATTTTACTGCGGGTAAATGGAAAGAGCGTAAAAACACTTTCGCGCTTGACGATAGCGGATTTTAAGCAAGATCATTTTAACTGACAACCGGCGCTTTTTAAGCGCCGGCAAATAATTAACCCTGATACTATATTATAATAACCGGCGGCCCTGCAACATGCAGGGTTCCGCACGGTAGTGTTACTGCTGTGCGCTGTTTAAAATGTAAGCAGGCGCGGCACCAAACCAAAACATCTGATAAAATGCTAAAACTAAACTTGTTAGAAGAAACCCGCTACGAGAAGGTCCCGGTAAAAATATACCCTGATGATAGCGAGGCAAGTATTGCAATTGCACACAGGGTAGCTAAGCTGATAAAAGACAAACAGCAAAACAACCAAACGACCGTTTTAGGCCTCGCAACGGGTGTATCGCCTATAAAGGTGTACAAAGAGCTGATCCGTTTGCATAAAGAGGAAGGTTTGAGCTTCAGCAATGTGGTTACCTTCAATCTAGATGAGTATTACCCCATACAGCCCGATGCCGAACAAAGCTATGTTCGCTTTATGAAGCAAAACCTGTTTGACCATGTGGACATAGATATGGCCAACGTAAACATACCCGATGGCACATTGGCGCAGGAGGACATAGCCGATTTTTGTTTGGCCTACGAGCAAAAGATAAACAGTTATGGCGGTATCGATTTGCAGATACTGGGTATAGGCCGTACAGGCCATATCGGTTTTAACGAGCCGGGTTCGGCGCCCAATTCGGGCACGCGCCTGGTTACCCTTAACGACCTTACCCGCAGGGATGCTTCTAAAGATTTTGGCGGAAAGGATAATGTGCCTAAAAAAGCCATCACCATGGGTATCGGCACCATTTTTAAGGCCCGCGAAATTATACTGATGGCCTGGAACGAGAAGAAGGCGTCCATTATAAAAAAGGCGGTTGAAGGTGGTATATCAACAGATGTTCCTGCTACCTATCTGCAAATGTCGGCCAATACGGAGTTTGTTATTGACGAGGATGCCGCTGTTGAGCTAACCCGTTTTAACCTGCCGTGGCTGGTAAAAGATTGCCAGTGGACAGATATATTAATTAAAAAGGCGGTAATATGGTTAGCCAAAACGCTGCAAAAACCCATACTTAAACTTACTGAAAACGATTACAATACCAACGGCATGTCGCAACTGGCAACCGAGTTTGGGCCGGTGTATAATATCAATATCCGCATTTTTAATAATATACAGCATACCATTACAGGTTGGCCGGGTGGTAAATTTAATGCCGATGACAGTCAGCGCCCCGAGCGTGCCTTGCCGCAGGTGAAAAGTTCTATCGTGTTTTCACCGCATCCTGATGATGATGTAATTTCAATGGGCGGTACCTTCATTCGCCTGGCCGACCAAGGTCACGATGTGCATGTGGCCTACCAAACATCAGGTAATACCGCCGTTTGGGATGATGATGCCCTGCGCTATATTGAGTTTTCTATAGATTTTGCCAAATCAACAGGTCAGGATGTTACCTACCTGACTGATCTATACGCGTCGACCACCGCGTTTGTGAAAAGCAAGCAACCTAACCAGTCGGATACCAAAGAGTTGAAAACCATAAAGGGGCTGATCAGGAAAGGGGAGGCCGTGGCCGGAGCACGTTTATCAGGTTTAAGAGACGAAAATATCCACTTTATGGACCTGCCTTTTTACGATGGCAGCAAGGTAGAAAAGAATTACTCGTACGAGGCCGATATACAGCAAACCATGGCGCTGCTGCAAAAGGTGAAACCACACCAGATATTTGCCGCCGGCGATTTCGCGGATCCGCATGGTACGCATAAAATATGCTTTGAGATCATACTGGAAGCACTTACTCGTTTGCGTAAAACTGAAGCGTGGACTAAGGATTGCTGGCTGTGGCTGTACCGTGGCGCATGGCACGAGTTCGAGATCCACGAGATAGAAATGGCCGTGCCTCTTTCGCCGCAAGAGGTAGAGCGTAAACGTTTGGCTATCTTCAAACACCAATCGCAAAAGGATATTCCGGTTTTTCCGGGGGATGACGCGCGTGAGTTTTGGGTAAGGGCAGAAGACCGGACCCGCGAAACCGCACGATTGTACAATGAACTGGGACTTGCGGAATACGAAGCCATTGAGGCCTTTGTAAAATGGAAGTTTGACTAAAATTTAAGCAGAACAAATGACGTTAATCAAATCAATATCAGGCATCCGTGGTACAATAGGCGGTCCGGCAGGAGACGGCCTTACACCCATAGACATCGTAAAATTCACATCAGCGTATGGCAGCTGGGTAGTAAAAAGAACAGGAATAAAGAAAATAGTACTGGGCAGGGATGCCCGCATTTCGGGCACTATGGTAAATAACCTGGTGATCGGCACATTGCAAGGTTTAGGTATAGATGTGGTAGACCTGGGCTTATCCACTACACCAACGGTAGAAATAGCCGTTCCGCTGGAAAAAGCGGCAGGCGGCATTATATTAACCGCCAGCCATAACCCCAAACAATGGAACGCGCTGAAACTGCTGAACGAAAAAGGCGAGTTCATTAACGATGCTGATGGTAAGGAAGTACTGGAAATAGCCGAGAACAGCGATTTTACCTATGCCGATGTAAACAACCTGGGTAAAGTAACTAACGACGATACTTACCTTCAAAAACATATCGACCAGATATTGGCCCTGCCACTGGTAGACAAAGCAGCAGTAGCGAAAGCCAACTTTAAAATAGTGATCGACTGCGTGAATTCTACAGGCGGCATCTTTGTACCGGCACTACTGAAAGCATTGGGCGTAAATACAGTACACGAACTGTATTGCGAGCCGGATGGCGAGTTTCCTCACAATCCGGAACCATTGCCGGAAAACCTGATCGCGCTATCGCAGGAAGTAACAAAAAAACAAGCAAACCTGGGCATAGCGGTAGACCCGGATGTGGACAGGCTGTGCTTCGTATGCGAAGACGGCAGCATGTTCGGCGAAGAATATACATTAGTAGCCGTAGCAGATTATATACTGCAGCATACTAAAGGCAATACGGTATCCAACCTGTCCTCCACAAGAGCGCTAAGAGATGTCACCGAAAAAGCAGGCGGAACTTACCATGCAGCAGCAGTAGGCGAAGTAAATGTGGTGAACAAGATGAAGGAAACCAACGCGGTAATCGGCGGTGAAGGTAATGGGGGAGTAATCTACCCGGAACTTCATTACGGCAGGGACGCGCTGGCAGGTATCGCGCTATTTTTGACCCATTTGGCAAAATACAACAAACCGGTATCGGTATTGAGGAGTTCATATCCAAACTACTTCATCTCGAAAAACAAGATCACGCTGACGCCGGAGATGGATATCGACGCGTTGCTATTGAAAGTAGAAGAGAAATACAAAAGTCAGCCGCATACCACAATTGACGGATTGAAAATAGAATTTGACAAAGAATGGGTACATTTGCGGAGATCGAATACTGAACCTATCATCCGCATTTATTCGGAAAGCGAATCGGAAGCCACCGCTAATGAATTAGCAGAGAAGATTATAGCAGATATAAAAGCGATATTGAAATAATATTATTTGTAGTATACATGCAAGCACTTGTCTTAATTGACAGGTGCTTTTTTTATGTGTTTTTATAGCAGATCAGAGATTAAATTATTGCGCGATTATTGGTTAAGCTTGTTGCGGAAATGACGTATTTCTGTGCATTATTTCGTTTTGTAAAAAGCAGTATCGATTGAGCTGTAGGATTATTTCGATCAGATTTTTATCAATTAGGGGCAAGTAAGGGAAAGTTAAACAGCAGGCTTTTAGTACATTTCCAGCACCAATATTTACCTGAAATGACAAAAAATTCCCGCGTTTCGAAGACGATAGTTTTTAGCCTGGCGCTAAGCTGCCTGTTATTTTTACATATCAACCTGTATGCGGTTGATAAGATCAATAACTTAAAAGTGGAGTATACCAACACGCCAATTGGTATTGATGTTGAAACGCCGAGGTTTAGCTGGCAAATGCAGTTTTCTAAAAGTTCAGCAGCAGCAAATACACAGTCGGCATATCAATTGATTGTTAAGGATGCTACCGGTAAGCTGGTTTGGAACAGTTCAAAGGTAAAAAGCGGAAAGGCGCTCGGCATTCTTTATGCCGGAGAACCTTTAAAAGCATCAACGAGATATTACTGGACTGTTAAGGTTTGGGATGAGGAAGGCGGCGAATCATCCGCCACATCGTGGTTTGAAACAGGTTTGATGGATACCGGTATATCTGCCTGGGAAGGAGCAAACTGGATAGGCGGCGGAGATAAAGACCTGGTACTCCATGCACATTACCTGCCACAGTTTGAGCTTCAATACCAATTAGCCATAGACGCGGGCAGTAAAAAAGCAGGATTAATTTTAGCGGCTAATGATCCGCGTTTAATGGACAGGAACAAGAACGTTTTTCAGCTGGAAAACAAAAAAGATCAATCGTATTTTAAGGTAGAATTAGATATTTCAGGAATAGAAAACAATGGAAATGCCCGCATAAATGTGTACCGCAGTGGTTATGCTGCTACAGATATTCCAACTAAAGTATTTAAAAGTTTTCCTGTTAAGCCCGGGATCATCAATAACGAAAATAAAAACAAGCCGCACCGCATTGTAATTCATAATGAGTATGGTACATTAATATTTTCTGTAGATGGCGAAACCTGGTTCTTCTTGCCCGAAACACCCGGCAATGCCAATCCTCCCGAATATGCCAAGGTTGTTCTAAACCCGTTAGGCGAGGGTCACGACCTCATCACTTATGGTATGTTGGGCGATATTGGGTTCTCTGTTGATGCAGGTCAAAGCGCCCGCTTCTCAGATATAAAAGTTATCAATAACCGAAGCCCAAAGAACACCCTTTTTGAAGAACAGCTTAAGGATGCCACTTACAGCGGAATTTTCAGTAAGGCCATTTCAGATAAATTATTGCAGGTTAAAGACGGCGCGTTTTATATTAACGGTGGCGAAAAAGGAGTGATGCTAACAGCCGACCCAAGCCACAACGCAATGCCGATGATGCGCACCCGCTTTGATGCAGGCAGCAAGGTAATAGCAGGAGCCCGATTGTATGTAACAGCACGTGGCATTTATGAAATTTACCTGAATGGCAAACGCGTAGGTAACGACTATTTTAATCCCGGTTTAACGCAGTACAATAAAACCCACCTTTATCAAACTTATGATGTAACCAATATGGTTAATAAAGACAAAAATGCCTTAGGAGCTATGTTGGGCGAAGGTTGGTGGAGCGGTATGCTAAGCTACGGAAATGTATGGAACCACTTTGGCGACAGGCAATCGTTACTGGCTAAACTCGTAATTACTTATGCCGATGGCACAAGAGAAGTGATCAAAACCAACGATAAAGACTGGAAATATTTTAACAACAGCCCAATTGTGTATAGCAGCCTGTGCATGGGCGAAGTGTACTATGCCACCCGCGACAATTCAATTAAAGGTTGGAGCAACGCCGCTTATAACGACAGCGATTGGGGTAAAGTACAGGAGATTCCCTTACAGGGCACTACCAGTAAAGATGACGGATTAAACTATGACCATTTTAAGCTGATTGGCCAGATAGGCAATTCGGCTACCATTTATAAAGTTTTAACCGCTCAACATTTTACGGAAGTTAAAAAAGGCATTTACGTGTATGATATGGGGCAGAATTTTGTTGGCGTACCACGTATACACATCAGCAATGGCAAGGCCGGTAAAAAGATCATACTAAGATATGCCGAGATCATGTACCCTAACCTGAAAGAGTCGGGTAAGAATGTGGGGATGCTCATGACCGAAAATTATCGCGCCGCCCTAAGCCAGGATATTTACATCATGAAGGATGGCGACCAGGTTATCCAGCCTAAATTTACTTCGCACGGTTATCAGTATATAGAGGTAACGGGTTTAGATGCTCCGCTTCAGCTAAAGGATGTTCAGGGAGTAGTGATCAGCTCGGTGCAAAAACTTAGTGCAGATTATCTAACGTCAAATCCAAAGGTTAACCGCTTGTGGTCAAACCTTACCTGGTCAAATATCGATAACTTCCTTACCATCCCTACTGATTGCCCTCAACGCAATGAACGCATGGGTTGGTCGGGCGATATAAGTGTATTTTCACGCACGGCCACTTACCTTTCTAATGCCGATCAGTTTCTTCGCAGGCACATGTTCGCCATGCGCGATGTGCAGACAGCAGAAGGTAAGTTTACAGACATAGCACCCGTTGGCGGTGGTTTTGGAGGGGTGATATGGGGAAGTGCAGGAATCACGGTTCCGTGGGAAACCTATTTGCAGTATGATGATGTAAGCTTGTTAAAAGAACATTACGATGCTATGCGCAAGTACATGGATTTTGTTGAAGGCACAATAGATAAAAGCACAGGCCTAAGCAAAGACAGGGTATTGGGCGACTGGTTAGGCCCGCAAAATGACCAGTTAGGTACCGCCTTTCCGGTGACGGCTTATGAAATATATGATTTGGATATTATGGCCAAAGTGGCCGGTATTTTAGGAAAAAAGGAAGACGAAGAAAAATTCCGTGGGTTGTATAATGAGCGCAAAGCTTTCTTTAATAAAACTTTTATCAATAGTGATAAGAAAACAGTGGGCCTGGTAGGCGGAAACCCATGGGCCATGCAGGGCCAGGAGTATAAGGTTTCAGATACACAAACAGCCTATGCTACCGGCCTGGGCTTAAATGTATTTAGTAAGGAAAATGAAGTTTTTATGGCTAAAAACCTGTTAGCCGCGGTTGAACGCCAAAACAAGGATGACCAAAACGTATTAAGGCCTGCATACTCGTTGATGACAGGCTTTGTTGGTACAGCATGGATCAGCAAAGCGCTGTCGGAACAAGGATACTCTGCAGCGGCTTATAAACTACTACAGAACGAGCAATACCCATCGTGGCTTTACGCGGTTAACCAGGGGGCTACTACTATATGGGAACGATTAAACGGCTATACCGTAGAAAATGGTTTTGGCGGCAACAATAGCATGAACTCTTTTAACCATTATTCTTTTGGCGCTGTAGGGCAATGGATGATAGCCCATTCGCTGGGTATAGAACGTGACGAACCGGGCTTTAAAAAATTCACCCTGCAACCCGAGCCAGATGCTACCGGGAAGATGAAATTTGCCAACGGCTATTATGATTCGCCCTATGGCAAAATAGCAAGCGGCTGGAAACTGAACGGTAAATTGCTAACCTACAATGCAACCGTACCTGCCAATACCACGGCTACTTTGTACCTGCCTGCTGCCAGCAAAAATAATGTAAAACAGAATGGGAAAACAGTTTCCGGTTTAACAGGAGCGAAGTTTGTGCGGTTTGAAAAGAATAAAGCGATTTACACGTTACAACCCGGCAGTTATAATTTTACGTCGATGGTTTCATTTTAAAATCTTTGCGTAAGGGATAGTAGCGGATACCGGCCAATGCGCCTAATGCCTGCGCAGTATGAGCGAATAGCCTGACCCGTAGGGATACGCCCTGATTCATACAAAAGCCCTTTCTCTACAACGTAAAGAAAGGGCTTTTGTAATTTGTGTCCGATATAATTGAACTATTGTTGCGACAATGGCATAGCCGGGAAGAAGTAGCCTCTGTAAGCCAGATCTTTCTTTAGGCTGCCGGTTGTAGCATCGTGGAAGTAAACATTGTTAAAGCTGTAATTTACGCCATAGCCCGATTGTACTGTTGTAACTATGAGGTGGTTAAAGCGAGTGTTGTAACCAAGGCCTGCACCGTATAGTTCTTTACCGGCAGGCAAGGTTATAAACGCGTTGTTTAATGATGACGCGCTGCCATCATACTTGTAAATGGTAGTACCACCGCTCCATGGGCCATTTTTAGCAAGGTAAACTACGTTGGCTTTTGTAGACGCTGTGATAGATCCCGGATGCCATGCACCCCAAGAACCATGTACATCAAATGGCACGGCGATGGTTTGTGTTTCTAAATTTGCAGGGTTTATCTTGATGAGTGATTTGCCGCCTGCGCACCACACGGTACCGTCAGGTGTTTTGGCAAATGCCACGCTTACATTAGGGATCTTTTTAGCAATGCTGTAGTCGCCGGCATTTAAAACGAGCACGCCCTCTGTTTGCGATAGCAGGAAGATATAATTGCCTGCCTTAATAACATCGGCAATTTCTCCGCTGATACCGGCTACTTTTGCGCCCAGCGTTAAAGGCGAAAGGTTTACTTTATAAACGCCGTTTCCGCTGGTGATTAATCCGTTGGTATTGTCAACACCGACAAACGCGCGCCAGTCGTTGCCGCCTGCGCTGGCTATGCGGCCGGTTTCTTTAAGCGAATAAGCATCGGTAACCACAACCGGGCCGCCAACTTTGCTGGATAGGTACAGTTTGCCGTTGAATATAGTGCCGTTTTCAAGCGTAGAAGTCTTCGGATCTAATGTTTTACCCGGATTTTCTTTGGTATACACGCTGTCTTCCAAAGTCTTGGTATCGTAACGATAAAAATTAACCGTACCTGTGCCATGGCCAAACCAACCTTCATTTACCAGGAAGAAACCGTTTTCGTACTTACCCCAAACGTGTATCTGGTATTCGGCCGATGTTTTACCGGCGGTGTTTGATGCCGTGAAACTTACTTTGTAATCGCCGCGGTCGGCAGGGTTAAAGGTGTATATGGAATCGGTACCTACAGATTTGCCATCTACAGCCCAGGTATAGGTAACCCCGGTTCTTTCGGCCAGTTTAGGGCGAAGGGTTAAGGGGTTGCCAAGGGTTATGGTGTCTGCTCCGTTTTTAACGCTCAGTCCTGGTTTAACTATGCTTATGGCATCGTTATGGTCTTTGGTACATGAAGCCAGCGCCAGCGCGAAGGCGGCAACTAAAGCGGTTGATCTTTTTAAAGTAGTAATGTTGATCATTTAATGTTATTTGATGAATTGAAAATTTAGTGAATGATGATTATTTCAGCAGGCTTAGGTCGGCTACGCCCGATACTTCGGTTGATTGCTCGCCCAGCCAGCCCATGTTGTAAAGTATCCCGGTCTGAATTTTTACAAAGTCGATACCTTTCAGGTTAACCTTGTTGCCTTTGGCATCAATAGCGTTGGCTATATCAACCTTGTCGCCGCCGCTGCTATTATCGGCATAGCCAAAATCGAACGATCCGCTGGTGATGTAAAAAGGATCATCGTCATTAATATTGGTTGATGGCAGTAAACTTCCGCTCAAGGTATACTCGTTACCGCTAACCGATGCCGGGAAATAAGGCTGCGTATGAAACATATTGGTAGCAATTACGCCCGAGTTTCCTTTGTTATCCTTCCATGGCACGCTGGCGGTATCTGATGCGGGGCGGGTGTAGGTAACCGTATAATCGCGCACGTACCCATCTTTGTAATAGGCGCTGCCTGCAAGCTCGTACCAGGTATCGTCGGCTTTGCCGTTGCCGTTGGTATCCTGCATTACCCATATTATACCGGGCTCGGCAAATTTTTCGAAGGCGTTGCCATATACAATAAAATCGGGCTTACCCTGTACATCAAGCACTGTATGGTCAAAACCGAGTGTGATGTAACCACCCCATGCACCCAGCGTAACAAAGCCATCCGGGCCTTTTAGTAAACTCTTGGCAGCAGTGGTATCGGCAAAGCCTGTATTGATAAACTGACCGGGGGCAGGTTTGTATTCGATAAGCGAGGTAACGTAAGCATTGCTTTTATCGGTCACCGGGCGTATCGGGGCTTCCTGTTCTTTTTCGGGTTCGGGTGATGTAGTTTCGTCCTTTTTGCAGGATGCGAGGAGGGACAAACCCAGCAGCACACACACGGTAACAGGTTTGGCGTAACTTTTAACTAAGTAATTGTATTTCATATTTATATGTTGATTGATTAATGAACAAAGGCCATGTGGGCAGGGATATCACCGGTGGTTACCTGCCATTTCTTTTTCCCGGCAGGGTCAAAACAGTATAGGGTACCGGGGGTAACGTAATCTTTGGCATCGGTTACAAATACCTCCTTGGTTACCGGGTTTACCATAATGCCATACGGAATGGCGATCTGTTTTTCGGTACCGTCGGTAATGAACTTTTTATCGAGCAGGGTTTCATCCTTTACGTTGATCATATTGTAACTGATGATGTTCTTTTGCAGCGGATAACTCCATTCGGTAGCGTAGAGGTAAGCTACATCGTCGTCGATACACAAGTTGCTGGCTGCAATGTCGAACACTTTTTTAACCGCGTCGGTATGGGTATCTATCACGAAAAGTTTGGATGGGATATTATAATAATCGCCTCGGGAGGTTACATACAGGTCGCCGTAACGGTCAGCTTTTACACGATCGAGGTTAATGGCGACTTCAATGCGTTTTACTTCGGTAAAGGAGTTAAGGTCGATAACAGATACGGTACTTTCATACTTAGCCGGACTATACCCGCCCGAGTTGGCGATGTACAGCTTGTCGCCCACAATGGCCATTTCTTCGGGTTGGCGGCCAACGATTACCTGCCGTGTTATTTGCAGTGTAGCGGTATCAATTTCGGCCACTATGCCATTGGGGGCTTTAGGGTCGCCAACCTTGCCTAAATAAGCACTCACATAAGCCTTACCATTATGGAAGGTAACATAGCGGCAATTGATAATATCTAACTTCTTGATGCTCTTGGAGGTCTTTACATCGAGAATTTCCAGTTTATTAGATACATTGACTACCACGTACAGTTTTGAACCATAAACGCCTATATCATTACCCACATCGCCCAAGCCCTTCACTACCGATGGATTAGCCTGGCCATAAATATTTTTGCGGTATATCCCGGTTGTAAAATCAACATAATCTAACGAGGCCTTGTTCATGTTCATGTTGCCCTCGTTAAGCAGGTACATACCTTTAAGTGTGTTGGCCGGGTCGGGAGTAAACAGGGTGGTTTCTTGCTCGGGGGTAACGCTATGCTCTTTACGGCAGGCGCTCATCAGCGTTATCGACAGCAACACTGCAAGCAGGTAGGTATAGCGGAGTAATACGTTGTTATATTTCATCATCATTACAGATCAATACTTATTTTAAAACGGTAGAAACGCCTCGGCATCGGGAAGTTTTGCACGATGTAGCGGTCCTGGTTAAGTACATTATTTATTTCGGCGGAGAGTTTCAGGTTGTGTTTGTACAGCGGGGTATTATAAGCTATGGCCACATCATGGGTATACCAGGGTTCCATGTAGTTTTCGTTTCCGTTGGCGGCATTACTTTTTTGGCTGTAACGCGAACCGGTGTACAGATAACTGTAATTGAAAGTCCATTTGCGCCAGTCGGCACCCAACAGCAGCGAGGCGCTATGCAGCGGTATATAGGGTACGTAATAAGTTTCAGTCTCGGTTACATCAAGTGCCTGCTGATAGGTGTAATTAAGCCCCGCATTTAACACTACCGTGCGCGATAGTTGCCACGTGCTTTGGGTGTTTATCTCCAGACCTTTAATGTTCACTACACCAATATTATACATCGTCCACCGGAAGAGATTTGCTGTGGGAATGGCTACAATTTTATCGGTTACACGGTTGTAATAGGCATCGGTTTGTACGGATATTTCTTTTAAAATACGCCCGCTCACCGGCAGGTTGTAGGTGAAGCCGATGTTACATTGTTTGGCACGTTCGGGCTTTAGCAGCGAGTTGCCCACAACGGTATAATAGAGATCGTTAAAGGTAGGCATCCGGAAAATGCTTTTGTAAAAAGCCCTCAATAGGAGGCCGGTGTTTTCAAATGGTTGCCATGTGGCTGTAAAGCTTGGGGTATATTCCTGCTTGTTACCTGCCGATACAAACTGCTTTACTTTATCGATTATAAAAGTACCCAACAAGGTTGCTTGCAGGTTTGCCCTGCCCAGACGTAATTGTGTAGCAAGGGCGGTAAGCAAAGTGTTTCGGGTTGGGTAAGCAAAGTGATCCAGATCGGCATCGAGCTTGTTCCACTGGTAATCGGCAGATAAAACGAACTTCCAGTTATTGGTAACACGGTACTGGTTGGCGGCAGAAATGTATATTTCCTGCTGCTGAAAATTGTTCTCCAAAAGGCTTGTATCCGCTCTAATCACGGGCGGCGCTTCCGGATCGAGATAGCGCATGTTATCGTGCGCGTACTTGGCATTAAGCAGCAGGCTGTAATGCTTGCTGAATGCGTGGCGATAATTGCCCTGTACAAAAAAGTTATCGTCCCACTGGCGTTGGGTATAGTTGAATTTGTTGCCGATGATAGGACCTGGTAAACCACGTGCCGAATGGTAATAATAGGTTTTTGCCGACCATGTTGTACTGTCGGCAATCTTTCCGTTGAGGCCGCCTTCCAGTCGCAGGGCGTACACATCGGTATTGTTTCGTACCGCTGTAGTATCGTATACGCTGTTGGTTTCCCTGAACTTATAGCGTCCGTCAGCTTTGGTGAGTTCGGCGCTGATGTTGCTGCTTACGTTGTTATTCAGCTTTTGCTGCCATAGTATAGATGGATTAATCAACCCGAATGAGCCGCTTTTAAAACCTGCTTTCAGTTTGGTGTGCTCTCCCGCGTTGAATTGCGGCTGTTTAGATTGAATGTACAAAGCGCTGGCCGACGAGAAACCTTTTGCGGGTTGAAAAAGATTGCTGTTTTGGCCGTTGTAAAGGGAGATCTCATCAATATTTTCCAACGAAAACTTACCCAGATCAACCTGTCCGTTTTGGGCATTGCCTACCTGTACGCCATCATAAAATACTGCCGTGTGGTTGCTGCCCAAACTACGCACGTTAACAGTTTTTAAGCCACTGATGCCGCCGTAATCTTTTATCTGTACCCCGGTAAAAAAACGTATGGCATCACCTACTGAAAAACTGTTCAGGCGTTCTAATTGCCTGCCTTTAAGGGTTTGTAATGGTGTGGATGATGTGTTACGGTCATTTTTATTGGTACCGCGGATGTCAACTTGGTTGAGCAATCGGCCTTTGGTAGTGTCCCTGCGGATAGTATCAGTTACTGAGGTGTTTTGGGCCGATGCAAAAGGGGAAAACAATAGCATGCCCATTGTAAAAACAAGGGCGAAATATAAGCCAAAACTACAGTAAACGCGCTTCAACAGCGTGTTACGTACTGATAATTCCATTGTGTGTTGTGAGTTAATTACCCACAGCAAACCGAATTGGTACACCTAAAAATGAAATACACGAAAAGTATTCTCATTCCAGCTTCTATCCGCGAAAGCTATGAAATAGTAAAGCTTGAGGCAGGTATTCTGACTTGCTCCCCTTGTCCGTCTTCCCATGCGCGGCAGCACACAGTGACTTAAGAATGGACTTTGGTTGTATGGAGCTTACAGCTGCGGGACAGTTCCGGATTTACACCGGATTCCCTTTTAATCCGGGTACTGAAAATTGTACCGGGAACCAAAAGCGCTGCAAATCTACATAAATATTGGTGATTTTGTAATGCGATTATCGGTGGAGAAGGAAATCGCGAGGATATTATGACGAATTGACTCCGGTATTCCGGAGGGCATTAGGATTGTTTAACCCGCAACGATTTGATCAAGCCGCCCAATATATTAACCACACCAATTACTTGCCCTATCCCAAAAATGATCAGGGTGATTAGTGCTGTTTTAGTGATGAGATCCATCACAGAAAATAATTGCGCACTTTCTTCAAGTGAGAAAGATCGGTCTACCGGAGTATCGGGAAGCATTGTTTTTAAACATAATAGTATTAAAAATGCTATTACCGGCAATAGGGTGCTTGTTGTATGCGCCCATGTAAGTTTATTTGATAATGTTCTTTGGTTAACGATGAAGTATATAGTCCAGATTAAAAGCAGCACCACCGCCAATGTATAACAAAATGATGTTGTTGAAATGATGAAATAGGCATCATGCAGGTTCACATCAAAACTATCTTTTAAGGGCAAAAAGCTCGAAACCAAAAGAATTAATGCAACCAAAGCCAATAAATTATACGGTCTGTTTTTTATTTTAAAGATATTTATGCTGTTCATTTGATTGCTTCAGGTGTTCAGGTTTAAGCTTTATTTTATAAAGATAACGCCATTTCTGTAAAGATCAAGCGCCTCCTGTAATATGGCTTCGATGGTGGTTATTGGCAGATCCTGCTCCGCATCAAACAGCATGATCTTCATTCGCGAACGCTTTTCGATGATGAGTTCGGGATGTTCCAAACGCGTGCCTTCTACTATGCCTATATAAGGCTGCCCGTGCTTTTTGTGTACCCACAAGTAGCAAAACATTTTGCCCCTATAACAAAAGAAAGGCATCCCATACTTCCAGGCGGTGGTGATAAGCGGGTCTTGCTTTAGTACGATCTCTCGCAGGGCCAGTAAACACCCTTTTATGGGTTCGTCTTTTTGGAGATAGAAGTTGTCGGCTGCGTTTATCATGGCTAATTTAATGCAATATAAGTGTATTGGCACTAATCACAGTTCCGCAAAATAAGAAAGGGCAGTGATACTTCACCGCCCTTTCAAAATATTGATGTGTTAGTTTACTTTATCTCAAAAGTATACGTTCCGGCTTCTACCTTATATAGTTTGGTGTCGACAGCGAAATCGGTAGTGCTTACTACTTTGTTGCTCAGATAAACTTGCTGACCTGCTGTTACCGGGAAATAAATAGTAGCGGTTGAGTTTGCCGGTACTACAGCGGTATAGCTAACGCCCTTGCCTTTACGCCTCCACGATGAGGTGATCTTTCCGTAAGGACCTGTATGCGACGACTCATAGTTTTGCAGATTAGGCACAAAATGTGGTTTCAGCAATACGTTTTTGAAGCCCGGTTGTGTTTCATCAGGGAAGATACCGCCAATGCCTTTGTACAGCCACGCGCCAATTTCGCCGAACATGATGTGATTGAGCGATATATCATATTTCGATTTGATGTTCCAGTTTTCGTAAAGCGTAGTAGCGCCGTTAACAATCCACCATCCCCATGATGGAAAATCTTCCTGCGAAGCCACTTTATAAGCTACATCGGTATATCCGTTCTGTCCAAGCGCGTTCAGTATAGCCTTCGTTCCTAATAACCCCACATCCAAATGGAACTTGTCAAATTCCACACGTTTGGCCAGGTTGGCAGCCACCTGCGATTTTACGTCGGCAGGTACTAAGCCCCAATACAGAGGCACACTCAATTCGGTTTGTGTGCCTGCACCGTATAGGTTAGTGGTTGGGTTGAGGTATTTGGCGTTTACCGCGTTCTTGATCTTTTGTGCAAGTTTTTCGTACTTTTCAGCGTCGGCGGTTTTGCCTAAAATGGCGGCTGTTTTTGATAGTATGGTAGCATCGGCAAAGTAATAAGCCGATGAGGTAAGTTCAACCGGCGATTTTGATTTTACCGGTACCCAGTCGCCAAGCCCCCAGGTAGTTAGTCCGGTTGGGTATTGCTCGTCAATATGGTCAACGTAACGTTTAATGTTGTCATAGTTGTCGCTCAGTATCTTGCTGTCACCATAAAATAAGTAAATATTCCATGGTATAACGGCGATGGTACTGGTCCAATCAGGTCCATTACCCCACTCATAGCCCCAGCCATTTGTAGGGATAATAGAAGGCAACACACCATTCGGCTGCTGCTCGTCACGATGATCGGCCAGCCATTTTTCGTAAATGGTAATGCCGTCGAAGCTATATAAGCCGGTTTCAATGGCTATTTGCGCGTCGCCTGTCCAGCCGTTCTTTTCGCGCTGCGGGCAATCGGTAGGGTAGCCAAACAGGTTAGACAGGTAGGAGGCATTGGTAGCGCTCCAGATTTTGTTCACTACCGGGTTTGAGGTACTGATGTTACCAATAGGCTCTACATCGCTGTGCATAAAATAACCTACCAGGTTTTGTTTGGCGAGCTTGATTGGTTTGCTGGCCTTTACCTCAACATACTGAAAACCTTTGTAGTTAAACTTAGGCATAAAGGTCTCTTCGCCTTTGCCGCTAAGTATAAAAATATCGGTTTGGTAAGGGTCTTCGGTGCCCACAGGGCGATAATGCTGATCAATGTTCGACAGATCGACACGACCGTTATCATACAATCTTTCCGCATGACGCAGGCGGATAACGGTACCTGCTTCACCCTTAACGGTGATCTTGCTCACGCCCGATATATTGCGGCCCAGGTTATAATGGTAAGCGGTATCGTTAAATTTAACAAAGGTTGTTGCAGGTATCTCTAACACATTACGCACCGGCTGCATGCTTTGCGATACGATGTTATTTGACGGCGACGAACGGATGATCACGCCTTTCCATTTGGCATCATCAAAGTTTACCGTGTTCCATCCATCTTGCTCCAGGCGGGCATCGTAATGCTCAGCAGTGTAAATGCTGTTGAATATTACCGGGCTCAATGATGATTTCCACGACCTGTCCGACTGTACAGTTTCTACCGATCCATCTTCATAGGTGATTCGCAGATCGAGGCAGAAGGTAGGGCGGTTGCGCCATGGGGCCTTATCAAAATCCCACACCGCGGTAGATTGATGGTTGTACCAGCCATTGCCCAGCAATACGCCGATAGCGTTTTTGCCGCTTTGCAATTGCGCGGTAACATCATAAGTAACATACAGGTTGCGGCGGTCAAACCGGGTATACATAGGGTCTAACCGGTGGTTGCCAATTTTTTGCCCGTTGATAGATAGTTCATACAAACCTGCTACCGCGATATATGCACGTGCCGATTTTATCTTTTTACCCGCCTCAAATACCTTGCGGAAATAAGGAGCAGGTTTGGTTTTCATATCATGCTCATCGGTGATCCAGGTGCCCTGCCAGTTACGCATGGTGCCCATACCGGTTTCAAACGAGGTTACCGCCGATGAACTGCGTACATCTTCTTTATCCCAAACATCCACACGCCAGTAGTATTTTGTGAAGGCGTTAAGCGTTTTACCATTGTAGGCAACCAGGCCGGCGGCAGATGATACCTTATCGGTTTCCCAGGCATCGCCCTTACCACGGCTTACCTCGGCCGAATCGGTACCCACATAAACCTGATAGGCTTTTTGCAGGGCTCCCTGCCTTAAATCGGCCAATAGCCATGTTAAACGCGGGTGAGGGGCATCAATGCCTAAAGGGGTTACCAGGTATTCGCACTTGAGTGCAGCAGGTTTGCATGCCGACTGCGCAAAGGTGTTGGTGCTTGAAATAACCGGTAAAAGAGAAAGTAGTAGAAGTACAGGTTTTGTAAATTTCATTAGAGGATATAATATCTCGTAAAATAATTAAATGAATCATGAAATGGCAACCCCTACTGTCTTCTTTTTGTAACTAACAAATTTTACATACTTTTAAAGCGCGATGCAACCTAAAAACGACAAAAAGACTATCCGCGCCTGGGCCATGTTCGATTGGGCTAACTCGGCCTATAACCTGGTGATCACTTCTACCATTTTCCCGGCGTATTATGCAACCATTACCGCCAACGGAAATAACGATAAGGTGAAATTTTTTGGCGGCACGTTCGTTAATACCGCGCTATCTGATTACGCTTTGGCGGCCGCTTACCTGGTGATCGCGTTGCTGCTGCCCATCTTAACCTCTATTGCAGATTATCGCGGTAACAAGAAGGCATTCATGCAATTCTTTACGCTGATAGGGGCAATATCCTGCGGATTGCTTTTCTTTTTTGATGCCAACCATTTAGAACTAGGCGTAATTTGCTTTGCCACGGCTGCCATTGGTTACTGCGGTGGATTTGTATTTTACAATTCCTACCTGCCCGAAATTGCCACGCTGGATATGCAGGATAAAGTGAGTGCAAAAGGTTTTACCTTCGGTTATATAGGCAGCGTGTTGTTGCAGTTGATCTGTTTCGCGTTTGTGCTGTCGCCCAAAACATTTGGTATTACAGGGCAAACGGCCGCGCAGCTTTCCTTTTTATTGGTAGGCCTTTGGTGGATAGGTTTCGCCCAGATCCCTTTCAAAGTATTGCCAAAAGGCAGCCCCAATGTACAGGTACATAATTATAATATTATAGAAGGCGGTTTTATAGAGCTGGCCAAAGTATTTAAAAAAGTGAAGGGTATGCCGCTGTTAAAACGCTTTTTACCTGCATTTTTCTTTTACTCTATGGGTGTGCAAACCGTTATGCTGGTGGCTACAAGCTTTGGCGCTAAAGAGTTAAAGCTGGATAAAACACAGCTGATCACCATTATATTGATCATTCAGTTGGTAGCCATAGTAGGGGCAAATCTTATGTCGCGTTTATCTGCAAAGTATGGTAACGTTAAGGTATTGATCACCGTGGTTTTCTTTTGGGTGATAGCTTGTGTACTGGCCTATTTTATACAAACGGCTATGCAGTTTTACACGCTGGCTATATTGGTAGGTTTGGTGATGGGGGGCATACAATCACTCTCGCGATCTACCTATTCAAAATATTTACCGCAAAACATTACCGATACTGCTTCGTTCTTCAGCTTTTATGATGTTACCGAAAAGCTTGCTATTGTTGGCGGTTTGTTTAGTTTTGGCTTTATTGAAGAGCTTAGCGGCAGCATGCGCAATTCGGTATTAACATTGAGCGGTTTCTTTTTCTTAGGTTTGATACTGTTGTTTTCTTTATTGAAAGCCGAGAAAAAGGGTGCCGATAGCACGGACATCAGTGCCGTTTAAAATTATTTGTGGGGAATGAAGATAGAGTTATTTGTACCATGTTTTGTTGATCAGCTGTACCCCGATACGGCATTTAATACCGTTAAGCTGCTTGAAAAAGCGGGCTGCAGCGTTGCATTTAACCCTAACCAAACCTGTTGCGGTCAGCCTGCTTTTAATGCCGGTTTTTGGGATGATGCCAAAACGGTAGGCCGTAAATTTTTAAATGATTTTCAGGAAGATAGCATTATCGTTACCCCATCGGCATCGTGCACCGGTATGGTGAAAAATTACTATAACGACCTGTTCACCAATACGGTGGAGCATAACAAATGCCGTACTATTCAAAGTAATATCTACGAGCTGTCTGATTTCCTGGTAAATATATTGCAGTACGACTATTTTGGCGCGGAGCTTGACGGTCGTGCGGTATACCACGATAGTTGCAGCGCCCTGCGCGAATGCCACATTAAAGAAGAACCAAGGCAACTGTTGTCAAAAGTGTTAGGTCTCGAATTGGTCGACCTTAAGGATAACGAAACCTGCTGCGGCTTCGGTGGTAGTTTCGCGGTTAAGTTTGAGGCTATAGCTACCGCGATGGCCCAGCAAAAGGTAGATAATGCCATTGCCGCCGGCGCCGATTATATCATCTCCACCGATGCCTCATGCTTGCTGCACCTGCAAGCCTATATCGATCGTAATAATCTGCCCATTAAAACCTATCATTTAGCCGATGTACTGGCTAATGGTTGGGGGAATATATAGCGACATAGAAAAATATGTCATTGCGAGGTACGAAGCAATCGCGAACTATACATATTCGATTAATTAGACTTTGCTACTGGCATATTGAGTGGGCAAAAATAAACGGTTATGTGTCATTGCGAGGAACGAAGCAATCGCGAACTATACAGGTCGGATTAGATAGCTACGGGATTGCTTCGTTCCTCGAAATAACAAGTTTTTTATACCTGATGAACCCGTTACTTCACCACCGTAGCTTCCAGCTCAACTTTTAAAGTTTCAAAAAGGCTTTTCACTTCTAACAAAGTAAGCGCTTGCTGAATGCCGTGTTTGGCTATCCAGTCCTGAAAAATATTGAAGTGGGGCCAAAGCTCATGGGTAGCGGTGGTATAGATGTTCAGGCGTACAATGTTTTTGCATTCGTAACCCGCTTCGCTGATCACTTGCTCCAGATTTTGCAGTGCCTTGATCAATTGCGATTTCATATCTTCATCGCTTGATATACCGTCGGCGCTTATTGCCGTTTGGCCCGAAATGTACAGTGTACTTTCTACATTTTTTACTTCAACAGCTTGTACGTAACTGCGTTTATCCTGCCATTCCCAGGGATTGATGATTCTCTTTTCCATTTTTACTGTGTTTATTGTTTGTGCCGGTAACAGGCACATTATTAATATTTACACAGCAAAGTTGAAGATAACAGCCGGAATAGCCTGTTGACAAACCTCACGATTATGGAGTGATGTTTATCACATCAAGGCGATAGCCTGCTCAATGTTTCGCGCGAAACACCAAGGTAGGCGGCCAGCAGACTTTTAGGTACACGCTGAATAAGGGATGGTGATTGTTTAAGCAATTGTTCATAACGCTCTTTAGCGTTTGATGTAAGCCATGATATAATGCGCCTTTGCGCGCCAAGAAAACCGAAATTCGCCTTTTCGAGAAAGAAACGTTCCATCTTTTGCAGACCGTCGCATAGTTTTTTATAGTCTTCGAGCAAAAGGCACAATACCTCGGTATCTTCAACACACTCTAATGACAGGGTGGCCGGAGTTTGGGTATAATAGGCATAAAAATCGCTTTCCCACCAATCTTCCATGGCAAAAGATACAATGTGCTGCTTAGCTGTATCATCGGTATATACCAGCTTTAAAAGTCCGGACAGTACAAAGTAATGGTATTTTACAGTATCGCCCTCCTGTATCAAAAACTGGTGTTTCCTGTACTTTTTATACGAAAAATGGTCGCTCACAAACGCGAATTCTTTATCAGTAAGCGGCACTATCTTTTCTATATGTTCCCTTAATTTATCGTGCATGGAGTTTTTTAACAAATGCTCACAAAGTTAAGATAGTATTATTTATTTGATGCTTATCATTGGTGATTCAATAGCTACGGTTTAGTGCAAATAAAAGAGCCTGTATCATTGTGAACGATACAGGCTCTTTTTGATTTATCGGTGAAATTATTACTTTATCACTTCAACCCACTGGCCTTTTATTAAGGCATTTATAGATGAATTGTACATGGCTTCGCAATAGGTTGCCGGCTGGAAGTAGGTACCTGCATAAGCCGCGTTGAGCATTACATAATAGGTTACTTCCTGGTTTGCGTTCAGGCTGAAATAGGTATTCACCCTGTCATCCCGAATGTCCCTGTAATCAGATGGAGACGATTTAAATGCTTCGTCGTTGTTCATCATCCGGCTGTTCAAGATCTCCCATCCCGAAGGGAAGATCTGAGTTAGCGCCATATTGTTGTATGCGCCCTGCCTGCCCGGGTTTTTGAGCGTAACCTGTGCTAAAAAATCGGTACCCTGTTTCAGTTTCGCAGGGTCGAGCAGTTTACCGCCTAATGTAAAGTAGGCCACTTTCATGGTGAGCACATCCGGCTTAATACTGGTTACCACATTTTGACCTGCCGATGGTTGGCCACGTTGTATCAGCCTGATGTATAACCTGTTTTTGCCGGTATTTTTAACCAATGCTTTACCGCCATTAGCCGCAACATCTGCCTGCCACAAATAAGATGCGGAATTGATGCTTGCACTGCTGCCCGTAGCCTGGTAGTTGAACGATAGCTTGCTGCCATTCTTGTTCTCCCCGCAATAACCTGCAACGGCCAGTAAGGAGTAGGCCGTGGTTTGGGTGCTGTACCATTGGTCTTGGGCCAGTTTTGCAGCTACCGTAACCATCATAGCGGCTGCTCGTTTTTGCTGACCAAGCAGCGTGAGGGTTTCTAATATCATGGCCTCGTCGCGCAGGTCGGAGCCGTAGGTGCCGTACATGCTGTTGTATGGCTTAATGGTAGTTGGTAAGCCTTGTATTAACCTTGCGGCTACTTCGGGCTGTCCGGATAGTTTATAAGCCGCTGCAAGCCTCCATTTGGCTTCAACGCTTAAGTATTGAAACTCGCGTAGCCTGTTCATCGCCCCTAATTCAGGCGAGCGTGCCAAGGCAAGCAGGTACAGTCGGTAAGCCTGGGTAAGATCGGCGCCGTAAAAACTACGGCTGTCGGGTGCCCAGCCCAGTGCTTTTTGTTTCTGGAATTTCTTCCACCGTTCAATAAAGCCAACCGGCAGGCTATAACCTTTGGCCTGTGCAGCCAGCATAAAGTGACCGGCATAATTGGTACCCCATTCGTCGGCTTCGCCACCATTAGGCCAGTAACTCAAACCGCCATCGCTCACCTGGAAACCATTGAGGCGATTAATAGCTGCCTTAATGTTGCGGATACTTTCGGCATTCTCGCGCGATGAAAGATCGATGATCTGGTTCAGATACAACTGCGGGAAAACCGACGATGTAGTTTGCTCTACGCAGCCATGCGGGTATTGAATAAGGTAAGTTAAACGTTTAGCCAGGTTTAACGATGGAATAGAGGATACCTCCAGCGTGGCTTTATTGGTGCCCGCCATACCTATCGCGGCGTAAGCGGTGTTCCAGGTTTCGCCCGGTACCAGTTCTTTTTGCAATATGCGCGTTATCGGCGGGTTAGGGTTGCGTATGTTTAGTTCAACATCATAAGCCGCTGTTTCCGAACCGCTTTTGGCAATTATTTTAACCTTGCCAACGCCCACAAAGTCCTTCACATTCAGGTCGAAGGTTACCATTTGGTCGCCTGTTTTGGTAAAGGTTACCGTTTTGGTATTGTTACCCGCCAAATTGCTGAAAGCGTTTGACTGTACCTGTAAGCTTACCGTTTTAATATTATTCTCCATAGCGAATACAGTAACCGGCAACTGTATCTTTTCAGTAGGGGCCAGTACACGCGGCAGGGTAGCCAGTATCATCAATGGTTTTTTAACAGCCACCGCCTTATCGGCAAAGCCATAAGCACCATTGTGCCCTGCAATTACCATCGCCTTTACCGAACCGATATATTGCGGCAGGGTAAACTGCTGGGTTTGCTTTTCGCCCGCGTTGAGGTGGAACGGCCCCAGGAATTTAACCACAGGTTTAAACCTGTTTACCGATACATTCTTTTTAGCGCCGTTAGTGCCGTCACCACCTATGCTCAATATCCGCTCTAAGCCACCACCAAACGCGCCGATCACATAATCGAACAAGTCCCAGGTTTTAACGCCCAGCGCTTCACGTGCATAGAAAGCCTCATGCGGATCAGGCGTTTTAAAGCCCGTGATATCCAGCAAGCCTTCATCCACAATAGCTATGGTATAGGTCATTTCCTTGCCGTTGGCTTCGGATACCGTGATGGCCGATTTTGTTTCGGGCCTTATTTTATCGGCCATGGCAATCACCGGTTTCAGTATGGTTTCAGGGTTTTCTACCGATAGATTGATAGCCCCGTACATGCGTATCGGCAAGTCGTTAACCGTTTGCGCATGGCGTTGTAACAGCGTAACGTTTACAAATATGTTGGGTGCCATTTCGGGCTCCACTTTAAAGTTGTACTGGGTTTGGCCTTTCCTGGTATCTATCCAAACTGTTTTAAGCACCTTGCTGCCATTTTCAAAGCTGATAAGCGCGCGGCCATCGCTGCTGGTTGGTATGGTTAGTGTGGCATCGTCGCCAACTTTATAAGTTTTTTTATCAGACGTGAACGATAGCATGGCTGCCTCGGTAGGGTTATCCTTTTGCAACCTTTCCGACCAGTTTGGCCAGTCTACATAAATGATCTTACCGGTTGAGTGCCCTGTTTGAGGGTCTTTAATTTTGATGAGGTAACGTCCCCAATCAGCTTGATTAATACGGAACTGCCACTTGCCTCGACCGTTGGTTACGCTGACGTTCTCGGTTTTTATCAGCTTGTTGTATTTGTCCTGGGTAAAATTGCTTAGCTGATTGTCACTTTGATCCCACCACCAACGCCATTGTATCTTGTACAGTTCAACCTCTACATTACGTGTGCCCGGTAACAGGTTGCCCTTGGTATCTACATCGGCAATTTCAATTACGTGGTCTTTACCGGTAACCAGCATGTCTGATTGTTCGCTGCCTTTCGGTGTTTTTATACCCACATAGCCCTGGTAAACATTGTAAGGCAAAGCAATTTGGTTAATGCTGAAACTGCCGCCCGGTTCAAATACCTTCACCAGGAAGTTGGCCCGTAATTGCCCCGGTGCCTGGTTCTCTACGTTGATGTCGGTATTTACCGATGCTACGCCGTTTTCGTTCAGCTTGCCATCAAATACCGTTTGGGTTTGGGTATTGAAGGCAAGGGTAGGATCATCAAACGTATAATCTTCAAACTTTTTAAAACTGGTGGTTTGTGCCGATAAAAAGGCATCAACCTTCGCTTTCAAATTTTGAGCCGTACCACCAAATAACCACCTGGCAGATAAAGCACCATTTAAACCGCTGCCCTTGGTTAATTCACTTGCCCCGCCGAAAGACAGATCAAGCTTTAAGCGGTTAGGCATAATGGTTTCTATCTTAATCTTTTTCTCAAACACGGCCCCCCCAACTTTTACCTTGGCTGTCCAGTTACCGGTAGGGGATGAGAGCTCGGTAGCGGTTTGGAAATTGTAAAATCCATCTAAAGATTTTGTTTGGGTGATCCTTTTATATAATTGCCCTGTAGGATTGTAAAGTTCAAACTCAACGGGATGATCTGCCGGTAAGGTTTTTAATTTATCCTCTAAAATAAAAGTGAGGTATAAAGGATCGCCCGGTCGCCATACGCCGCGCTCACCATAAATAAAGCCTTTTAAACCGCTCTGCACCTGCTCACCGCTTACATCAAAACGGGTTAACGGGAGCGAGCTGCCATCATCAAGTTTAAGGTAACCACGTTCGTTATTGAATTTGGCAACCAACAGGTAAGGCTTGCGTTTCAGGTCGAATTTAGCCATACCATCCGCATCAGATGCTGTTTTAAAGATCACCTGTTTTTGGTAATCCAGCAATTGTAGTTCTACGCCCGGCATCGGCTGGGCACTTAAAATATTGGTTACGGCCACCAGCATGCTGTTGTCGCTGCCACGTTTGGCTATCAGGCCAATGTTTGAAGCGATGATGTTGCGGGTTGCCCAACGCTGCTTGGTGAAGTAGGAGTTGGTACAGGCATCGTCGCGCTGCTCCCAGTTGTAATCTTCGGGATAATAATTATCGTATCTCGACCAAAACTCGTCATCCTCGTCGCTTACCTTGCTGGTATTATCGCCACCGTAGGAGTAGCCATAGTCGCTTTCCGAATCTTCATCATCGTTATCGGCCTTAACATTGCCGCCCAGCTTACAGTTGTATAAGGAGTAATCTTTACGGAAACCGATCACCACACGGTAAATAGCGCCCGGCTCAGTACGTAGCAGCTGGTCAATATCCAACATGAAGCGGTTCTTCTTGCTCAGGTTTAAGCCCTTATCGTCATCTAAACGGATGGTTTTTTGTACCACCGGGCGACCAACCTGCCTTAATTCAAAACCACCATCGAAACCATTGTTTTGAAAGTATTGAGGTACGTTGTTCTCGTATACCTTGATAATGGTTACATCAACCGCGTTCAGGTTAACGGCCTCGAAAGGCATCATCAGTTTGCCCGAGTCGGGCAGGATCACGCCCTTGCCCGGTATACTTACCGATGGCAGGCGATTTTCAAAGAACACATTACCGGTATATGGCTTGGTGATCTTTTTATGCGAGATATTCTCGATGCCTTCGTTTACAGTCACGGTATAATTGCCCTGCAAACGTTCGGGCGCGTAAACTTTTACCACGCTTCCATCAATGGTGTAAGCAGGTTCGGTAACGTTGTTGATGCTGATGAGGCCGTTCAGTTCCTGCCCGATCAATATGGCATCTGAAAATTGGATCTCCACGTATTGATCGTTATCCTGCACGGCACGTATGGCCAGGATCTTAAAATCGCCGATAGCGGGTATAACGAAGTCCTGCTTGCCCTGCTTATCTACATCAAGACTGCCACCATCCCAGTTTACGGTGAGCGGGTTTGGCTTACCTGCACTACGGTTAAGGCCCGTTACGGTAAACTGGTGCACCTTGGTAACGTTATTGTGTTGCCAGGCTACCTTAACAGCTGAGGTATAATTAGCCGTTATGATTTTTTCTACGGCGGTTGGATCTTCAATATCGGCGGTTTGTATACTGCCGCTCAGCTTCATTTTGTCTAACGAAGTATTGGTAGCAGTGCGCAAACCGGCAAATGATACCGTAAAATCGGGTTTAACAGTTTGAAAATCGAAGTTGAAATGTTTGTACTGGTCGGGTACGTCTATCACCTTTTTCAGGTTGAACTCGGCATCGTAGCTTTTGCCGGGCTCCAGCTTTTCATCTGGCCTAAACTCGATGGTGCGGGCATCTATCCAATACGCTTTACCTTTTATTGATGGTGAAAAATCAAACACGCCATCGCTCAGTTGTTCGTTTTGCTGGTGGGTGGTTTGCACCTCGCCGGCCAGTTTTATACGGATGGTACTGCCCTTTGAAATTACCCCGGCGGTGTACGATTCGATGTACTTGCTGAAGGCCGGGTCAACGGCTAATTTTTGCGGACGATGGATAAAGAAGTAACTAACAACAAAGATCAGTACCAGGGCCACGCCAATAGTGATCAATCTCTTACGCTGATAAAAAAGATTGCGTTCGGATTCCATATTTTAGGTATATTTTGAAGTAAATATAATCCTATGCCATATCCGCTCCAAAGAAGTAGCGGTATATTTTTATGGCTTTATGGCCTTTGAAGCTAAATAAATATTAAAGTATTATGTTTTTGTAGCAGAACAGGTTAACGGGGCTACCTGTAGTTATTCAATAACGACTGTTACTTGATCATAACGCCGGGTTTGTTTACAACCGGTAGTTTTATGAGGTTCATATCTACAATGCTTTCGGGCAAAAAAATGAACTTTTTGTCGTAGATATCTTTACCTATATAGTAGCTTAACCAGTACTCGTTGGTAAGGCCGAAGGTTTACTCATCAATAGGCTCTATTATTTTGAACGCGCCCGCCTCAACCCTCGGGAACATGTGGCGCAGGGTGGATGTTTTTACCTGTTCGCCGTCTTTTTCGCCATAACCTTTCGATGTGATCAATACATTTTCAATAGCTTCCTTTTTCAAATTGATGAGGTAAACATACCATACCTTGCTCTCAATGCTTTCGCTTTCCAGCGCCACACCAACAGCAATATCCTGCACTGTATTATCGGGAAGGTCTTTTATCATTTTTTAAATGCATTGTGTTGATGGTAGGTGAGTGGCTAACCGGGGGATTATTTTTATCATAACCTTCCGAATAGCCACTCAAGCCATCAATTAATTATTTCTTTTTGGCCGCTGCCTTGGCAGCAGGTTTAGCCGCTGCTTTCGCCGGAAACTTCTTTTTGCCTTTTTTAGGCTCTTTATCAGCTTCGGCGGCTAATGCTTTACACTCTTCAAACGTAAGCGTAAGCGGATCTTTATCTTTTGGTATTTTAACGTTCTGTTTGCCAAATTCAATATATGGCCCCCAGCGTCCGTTCAATATTTTTACTTCAGGGTCTTCGTCAAAAGCCTTGATGAGCTTCTCGATATCCTTTTTGCGTTTCTCGTTGATGATCTCTATAGCCATTTCCTCGCTCACATCCAGCGGATCGAGCCCTTTAGGCAACGAGTAGAAAGCGCTGTTGTGCCTGATGTAAGGGCCAAACTTGCCGATAGCCACCGTCATGTCCTTATCCTCGTATACACCGGCTTTTTTGGGCAGTTTAAACAGTTCAAGGGCATCAGCCAGGCTAATGGTCTCTATACTTTGACCGCTGCGAAGGCTGGCGTATAGCGGTTTGTCTTCTTTATTGTTTTCGTCAACCTCGCCAATTTGCACGAACGGGCCGTAACGACCAATACGTACCGATACCTTTTTGCCATTCTCAGGGTGTGCACCCAAATCACGCTCACCACGGGCTTTGTCGGCCGTTTCGATGGTGTTTTCTACGTCTTTATGGAAAGGATCATAGAACTTGCGGAGCATGTCCGTCCATTCCTTAAGACCCTGGGCTATTTCGTCGAACTGTTTTTCAACACTGGCGGTAAAGTTAAAATCAACAATGCCGTTAAAGTGCTGTACTAAAAAGTCGTTCACAACAGCACCAATATCCGTAGGGAATAGTTTGTTACGTTCGGCACCGGTGTTCTCTGTTTTTTCTTGTTTGGTAATGTTATCGCCTTTAAGCGTTAACACCCTGAACTGCCTTTGCTTGCCCTCGCGCTCTTCTTTTACCACATAACCACGGTTTTGTATGGTTGATATGGTAGGAGCGTAGGTCGACGGTCGGCCGATGCCCAGTTCTTCCAGTTTCTTTACCAAGCTTGCCTCGGTGTAACGGGCAGGTGGGCGGGAGAATCTTTCGGTAGCGGTTAACTCTTGCAGTTCTAACAACTGGCCTTGTGTCAATGGCGGCAATATGGCGTTCTCGCCTTCCTGCTGGGTATCATCCTCATCATCGTGCGATTCGAGGTAAACCTTCAGGAAACCATCAAACTTCATCACCTCGCCATTGGCAACCAGTTCTTCTTTACGTTTTGATATAGAGATTTTTGCCGTGGTTTTTTCAAACTGCGCTTCGCTCATTTGCGATGCGATAGCACGTTTCCAAATCAGTTCATACAAACGCTTTTCAGAAGCATCGCCTTCAATAGTATGGGCGTTGAAATACGTAGGCCTGATGGCTTCGTGAGCTTCCTGCGCGCTGGCACTTTTGGTTTTGTATTTACGGTGCTGGTAGTATTTTTCGCCATAAGCGCTGTTGATCTCCTGCGCCGCGGCAGCCAGTGCCGTGTCAGACAGGTTTACCGAATCGGTACGCATATAGGTAATGTTACCCGATTCATACAGCTTTTGCGCTACCGACATGGTACGCGATACCGAAAAGCCCAGCTTACGACTGGCCTCCTGTTGCAGTGTAGATGTAGTGAACGGCGCGGCAGGAGAGCGTTTGGCAGGGCGGGTATCTAACGAGCGGATATTAAAATCGGCCCCGATACAATCCTGTAAAAACTTTTCGGCATCTTCCTGCTGGGCAAAACGCTCTGGCAGTTCGGCCTTAAAGGCTTCTTTGCCTTTGCCAAATATGGCTACTATTTTAAAAGCGGCTTCGCTGTTAAATTTATTGATCTCGCGCTCGCGTTCCACTATCAAACGCACGGCTACCGATTGTACGCGGCCGGCAGATAATGACGGCTTAACTTTTTTCCATAAAACAGGTGAAAGTTCAAAGCCCACCAATCTGTCTAAAACACGGCGTGCCTGCTGGGCATTTACAAGGTTGTAGTCAATTTTACGCGGATTTTCAATGGCACGTAAAATAGCCGGTTTGGTGATCTCGTGGAAAACGATGCGTTTGGTAGTAGCTTCCTTAAGGTTTAAAGTATCATAAAGGTGCCATGAAATAGCCTCTCCCTCGCGGTCCTCATCGGATGCGAGCCATACCATTTCGGCCTCCTTAGCAAGTTTCTTTAATTCGCTTACTACCTGCTTCTTATCGGCGGGTACCTCGTATTTTTGTTCGAAGTTATTGGCTATATCAATAGCATCTTCAGACTTCACCAAATCACGAATATGTCCGTAACTTGATTTTACGGTGAAGTCTTTACCGAGGTATCCCTCAATGGTCTTGGCCTTCGCCGGTGATTCAACTATCAGTAAATTTTTAGCCATTTAAGCGGTGATTTTTTTGCAAATAAAACATAAAGTAAGGGAAACGCAAACTTAGTTCGCCCTTAATTTTTATATTTTATTAATAAAATAAGTATTGGTATTGTTTGAAACGATAAAAAGCAGACCGCTTTTTACAACAGGAAACCACCGCCAAGGAGGTCGTTACCTTCGTAAAAAACAGCCGATTGACCCGGCGCAATGCCCGATACATTATGATGGAAATCCACCTTCATGTGTTCGCCCATTTGCACAATGCTGCTTTCGGTGCCTGCATCCTTATATCTTATTTTGGTGATGGCCTCAATAGGCTCTTTTATGGTTTCGTATTTTATGAGGTTAAGATTTTTAACCCAGGCTTGCTTGCGTTCCAGTTCATCGGCAGTGCCTAAAACCACGGTGTTGGTAGCCGGTTGTATGCCGGTAACAAACATAGGTTTGCCCAAAGCAATGCCCAAGCCTTTACGCTGACCGATGGTGTAGAACGGATATCCTTCGTGTTTACCTACTACGGTGCCGTCTGTAAGCACATAGTTACCCTGGCCTACACGTTCGTCAAGGTCTTCTACTTTATGTCTTAAAAACGCTCTGTAGTCGTTATCGGGTACAAAGCATATTTCGTAGCTTTCGCTTTTACCGGCCAGTTCCATTTGCCCCATATCCAGGGCCATTTGCCTTATCTCCGGTTTGGAAAAACTGCCTAAAGGGAATTTGGTACGCGCGAGGTTTTGCTGTGATACGCCCCAAAGCACGTAAGATTGATCTTTATTAAGATCTTTACCACGTGATATTACATGCCTGCCGTTATCATGCTGACGGATGTTAGCGTAATGCCCGGTAGCTATAAATTCGCAATCCAGCTTATCTGCACGTTTTAATAAGGCATCCCACTTAATATGGGTGTTGCATAAAACGCATGGGTTAGGAGTACGACCGGCCAGGTATTCGTCAACAAAGTTATCGATCACAAAATCGCCAAACTCGTTACGGATATCCAATATATAGTGCGGAAAGCCATAACCCACCGCCAAAGCGCGGGCATCATTAATGCTATCCAGACTGCAACAGCCGGTTTCTTTTGAGCTTCCGCCCGATGAAGCGTAGTCCCAGGTTTTCATGGTAAGGCCTATCACTTCATAGCCCTGCTCATGCAGCATAACTGCCGCTACCGAACTATCAACTCCGCCACTCATTGCCACTAAGATCCTACCGTGCTTACTCATATTGGGTGCAAAGATACTAAATGTAATTTTTAAGCACTACCAAATTGATATTTTGACTGTTTGGTGATAGGGGAGGCAGGGAGTTCAAGGCGTTAAATTTTATGTTTTATGATGATGTTTAGCATTAAATATGTGAGGCAATTACAAGTTACCGGTGTAATTTAAAGTATAGCTGAATAAAGCAAATTAGTATTTGGGCGTTGCCTTCTGCCGGGCTTTTCGCTCATACTCCACAGGCCTTAGCCACATTGGCCGGTATCCGCTACAATCCCTAACGCGAACTAACGAACACCTTGAACCACAAAGAGTACTGAATAATAAGCCCGCACAAAGCACACAAAGAATCAACCCTACAATTCTGAAAATTCCTAAATTCTAAAAATTCCGGTTCAGACAACCTTTAAATTCCAAAAATTCCAGTTCAGACATTCTACTTCAGACAACCCCGTTCACCTCCCATACTGATAAAACAAACCCGTATCAAAAGGTGTCCATAAACAAGCCTTTTGGCCGCAGCTTTTGAGGGCGTTGTTTGTCCAGGTATTGCAGGTATGGAAAATGCTGTAACTGCCTTTGGCTTCGTAAAAGGCATCACTGTTACCGTAGTTGGCATTGGTTGGTATATTGATAAAGTGCTGACCGTCATCGGTACGGAAACTACCTTTAATGTAGCTAACCAAACGACTATACTGCGCATTGCTCATCATTATCTTTACCGATGTACTGTCCTCACGTACATGCTTATAAAAGGTGGCATGCATGGCACTGCTACCATATCCGCAGGCAGCCCTGCAAGCAACACTTGCTTTCAAATCGGCCCAGGTTGGTGTTTCGAGGTAGAAACCTTTATCGCCCCAGCCAAATGCCACATAAGCGGCGGTTGTATCTTTGCTTTTGGTGTTGCTGTATTTAATCTCGTCGGTCCAGTTTATATGCCTGCTTCTTGCAGGCAGCACGAGGTCAGTATGCACACCGTTGGTGATCAGGTATACTGCCACATCATTGCCGGATCCGGCTTCTCTGTCTACACTGATACGCGATAGGGTATAGGCCGATAACAGATAAATAGGCACGATGGATACAATGCCCAGCACTACCCAGCCGGTTATTTTTAAGGTTTTTTTAATGGTCATAAGTGTATTGAAATAAGGTTGTGATTTGGTAATGGATAACAAGAAATTATTCAGGATAAAAAGCTTTACAAAATTCATAATACCGCGACCGTGGCACTTAACTATTGATTAATTATTATTGTTAACCAAAATATTACTGAATTTATATAAAGTAATTATAGAATATATTCTCGTTACTATACCCTTAATACAACTTATGTGAAAATGTAACCCAATATAATTGTAAAGAGGATGAATTGTGTTTTGGAATTGAGGGGTTGGGACAGGAGATGAACTGTAAGATAAGATAGTATATAGCCTGTCACCCTGAGCCTGTCGAAGGGTGCGTGGGTAAAGGCCTCTACACACGATCCTTCGACAAGCTCAGTATGACCCTTACATAAGCATGTTTTTAAAACATGTTTTTGGTAGAAGCGAAGAAAATAATCTGAAGTGTACAATTTTAAGGATTATATGTGCACCCTCCAATCCACCCGAATTCTGTAAATTCTTAAATTCCGAAAATTCTGATTCTGACACTCTTAAATTCCAAAAATTCCGGTTCAACCCCTACGCTATAAATACCGTTTTAATATTCACAAACTCATGTATACCAAACATGCCCAGCTCACGGCCATAGCCGGATTGTTTGATACCGCCGAAGGGCAGGCGTGGGTCTGACTTTACCAGTGAGTTTACAAAGCAGGAGCCTGCCTCTATCAGGGTGGTGGCAATGAGTTCGCCGCGTTTCTTATCTTTAGTAAACACCGCCGATCCTAAACCGAACACGCTTTTGTTGGCCAGGCGAATGGCGTCGTTTTCGTCTTTAGCCGAAATGATGGCCGCTACCGGGCCAAAGAGTTCCTCCTGGAAAGCGATATTACTGTCGGTTACTTTGGTTAGTATGGTAGGCGGATAAAAAGCGTTAACGCCTTTGGGTATTTCGCCGCCTAATATACATTTGGCACCCTGCTTAACGGCCTGCCTTACCTGCTTGTGTAATTCATCGCGCAAGTCGATACGTGCCTGCGGACCAACATCTACCCCTTGCTCAAACGGATCGCCCATCTTTTTGGCTTCCATTTTTTGCAGGAATAACTTGGTAAACTGTTTTTCTACCGATTTTACAACGATGAAGCGTTTGGCAGCAATGCAACTTTGCCCACCATTAATAAGGCGACTGTTTACACAGGTTTCGGCAGCAAGTTCCAAATCGGCATCCTCTAATATAATATAAGGATCGCTGCCGCCCAGTTCCAATACAGTCTTCTTTAATAAAGAGCCGGCCTTTTGCGCTACCTTAATACCGGCGCCTGTGCTGCCGGTAAGCGTGACGGCCTGGATATGTTTATTGGCTATAATAGCATCTACCTTGCTACTACCCACCAATAAGGTTTGAAATACATGCTGCGGAAAACCTGCGGCCTTTACAATATCCTGAATGGCCAAAGCGCAACCGGGTACGTTTGAAGCATGTTTAAGCACCCCACAATTACCTGCCGCCAAAGCAGGCGCTAAAAAGCGGAACACCTGCCAAAAGGGAAAGTTCCATGGCATAATGGCCAGCACCACACCCAACGGCTGAAAGCTGACGAAACTTTTTAAGGCATCTGTTTTAATCAGTTGGTCTTTTAAATGTTCGGCGGCGTTGGTTGCATAATATTCACATACGGCGGCGCACTTTTCTATTTCGGCCACGCCCTGCGCCAATGGCTTGCCCATTTCAAGCGCCATCAGTTTTGCCAGTTCGTCTTTACGTTCTGTTAACACGGTGGCAATATTGTTCAGCAAGCGGCTGCGCTCTTCACGCGGAGAGGTACGCCAGTTGAGCCAGGCGGTATGGGTTTGCTGTATTTTTTTGTCGACCTGCTTATCGCTGTGCGCGCTGTATTTTTTGATGGTTTTGCCGTTAGCGGGGTTGATAGAAAGGATCTCCATGGTAAAATATTATGATGATAAAAACACGTTTCTGATAAATTGTTTCGCGTCATTTAAAATGTTCACCAAACACCAATAATTGTATTTTTTACAAAAAACGATGAAAAATACGATTTACCTGCTCCAAAAAGCATGTTTTCAGCGCTTTGGGGAATGTGTGAATTTCAATGTTAGAACATGTTTGTTGCATTTTTAATATTAAAGAAAAGCATATTTCGACACTATAAAATTCACATTACTTTTTTGTTAAAATATTGCTAAAAGTGCGGCCGGCTATTGCATTTTTTTCGGTAGAATATAGATTTGTTATACCCTAATTCAATAAGACAAATGGAAACAATAAACCACTTGACGATCGAGCAGAAATTACAAGGAGTTATACTTGTGGTTATTTGTGTGTTGGCAACTGTGAACTACCTGATTTGGTAACTGATAGCCACAAAACTAATCTGGGGAGTAAGTTTACTTACTCCCCAGATTTTCCAAACTAAAAACAGAATACTTAGTACTATATATTTTTAAGGATTACGCACCTGTCCGTTGCCTTTAACTAACCATTTATAACTTGTTAATTCTTCCAGTGCCATTGGGCCCCGGGCATGCAGTTTTTGAGTACTGATGCCTATTTCGGCCCCAAGGCCAAACTGCGCGCCATCGGTAAAAGCGGTGGAGGCGTTTACGTATACCGCCGCGGCATCAACGAGGTTTAAAAAACGTTCGGCATTTGCCGCGTTTTCGGTGATAATGGCCTCGCTGTGTTTTGAACTGTTTACGGCGATATGTTCCAGCGCGGCATCAAAGCTGTCTACCGTTTTAATGGCCATTTTATAATCGAGAAATTCTATCCCGAAGTGTTTTGCTTCAGCCTGCTTTAAAAGTTCGGCAGGGTAGTGGCCTTGCAAAACCTTGTAAGCCGGTTCGTCGGCAAATATCTCCACCTGCTTACCCGTCAGTGGCAATGTAATAGCTGCAAGGTCATTTAAGCGCGACGAATGGATAATAAGGCAATCGAGCGCGTTGCATACGCTTACCCTGCGGGTTTTGGCGTTAAATACAATATCGGCAGCCTGTTGGGTGTCGCCGCTTTTATCTACATAAGTATGTACTATACCCGCGCCGGTCTCAATTACCGGTACCTTACTGTTATCGCGCACATGATTGATCAGCCCCTGGCTTCCGCGGGGGATGAGCACATCTACATAACCAACCGCGTTTAACAAAGCATCGGTAGCTTCACGTTCGGCAGGGAGCAGGGTAGCCACGTTGATATCGATATTGTTGGCTTCGAGTACCTGGTGAATAATGCTGATGATAGCCCTGTTGGAGAAATCGGCATCGCTGCCACCTTTCAATACCGATACATTACCTGTTTTAAAACTAAGCGCGAATACATCGAAGGTAACATTTGGCCTTGCTTCGTAAATTACCCCAACCACACCCAGCGGCACGCTTACCTTTGAAATGGAAAGGCCATTTGGCAGATCGTTCGAAGACAATACTTTTCCTAACGGGCTTGCCAGCTTAGTCACACTGACAATATCTGCCGCTATGCCTTTAATACGGTCGGCGGTAAGTTTAAGCCTGTCGTATTTCGGGTCGTTCACGTCCATACGGTCAAGGTCTTTCTTGTTTTCGGCGAGGATGGTATCAGTAGCTGCAATGGCAGCATCGGCAATTTCGGTTAAAACTTTGTTAATGGTATCGTTTGATACAGCCGCGATGGTTCTGCCTGCGGCGACGGCCTTTTCAAAATATATGGTATAGCTCATTGATTCAATGTTATTGTAAATAAAGGTAATCATAATGCACCAGTGCCTTTTGGTTCTTTTGGCCAAGGCGCTCTTTCGCTTTTTCGGCACCGTACTCGGCAATACCTAAACCTACCAGCGCGTTATGCTCATCAACCAGTTTAATGATGTCACCTTTTTTAAAATCGGTTTTTATTTTAGATATGCCCACAGGCAGCAGGCTTGTAGCCTTGCTCGAATTAAGCGCCGCTTTAGCACCCGCGTTTATTTCAACAATACCCGTAGCCGATGTTTCGGAATGAGCTATCCATTTCTTTTTGCCCGATGCCGTTTTATGCGGAATAAAGCGCGTATGCGGGGCTTTGCCTTCCAGTATGTCTGTAAGTATGTTTTCTTTGGTTCCGTTGCCTATATGTACGGCAATACCCAATTGAGCCACCTTTTGGGCCATGTGGGTCTTGGTGATCATACCGCCACGCCCAAACTGCGACCTGTCCGAAGATACAAAGGAGGAGAAATCCACTCCTTTATTATTGATCTCCGCTATCACTTTTGAAGTATCCAGTTTTGGGTCGCCATCATAAATACCATCTACATTGGTTAAAATGATCAGCGCCTGCGCGTTCAGCATAGAGGCGATCAATCCGGCCAGTTCATCGTTATCAGTAAACATCAGTTCGGTTACCGATACCACATCGTTTTCGTTCACCACGGGGAGTACCTGGTGCTGTAATAAAAGATCGAGGCAGTTTTTAATATTGAGATAATGCAGCCTGTCCCGGAAATCTTCTTTGGTTACCAATACCTGTGAGCAAAGCATCTCATGCTTTTCAAACAGGTTAGCATAGGTATTAATGAGTTTTACCTGCCCAATTGAGGCCAGTAACTGACGCGCCGCCACGGCATCAAATTTTTCGGATACGGTGATCAAACTTCTGCCCGATGCAACCGCGCCCGACGATACCAATACCACCTCGATGCCTTGTTTTTTAATAGCGGCAATTTGCTCAACCAGGTGGGTAATCCGTTTCAGGTCGGGCAATCCGTTGGGCTGGGTGAGTACGTTTGAGCCTATTTTTATAATGATTCGATGGTAATTGAATGACATTTTGATGAAATAATGTTAAAATCAATCAAAAATGCCTTTTTATATGCGTTTGTGACTGAATGTTGGCTAATATCTGAAATTTATGATCTTTTTTTATCTATATGTGTATAAAATGGTGTTATTTGTACATAAAATGAACAATTTTATAATTATTTGAAATAAATATTGTGTGTTAAAATATTATTAATATTTTTGTCTACCAAATCCATAGGAAATGTATAATACAACCACCGGCACCACTTTCTATTCACCTTTAAATATGCAAGGCCAAACTGCATGCTGTTGTTGCTGAATCCCCCTCTTTTTTCTTCAGTATACAACATTTTTTAATTCAACTCACAATCAGTAACTCTAAACTTTAAACTATTTTTAATGAAAATTTTTACTCAATCTTTTAAGATTATTGTGCTCTTTTTAGCCCTTTTACCGGCTATAAGTTACGCGCAACTCAATGGCAGCTATATACTTAGCGGAAAAGTTAACGACGATCAGGGTAAAGCCCTTGAAGGCGCAACCGTAGCCATTAAAGGTACAACTACCAGCACCTCTACCAACAAAGAGGGTGTATTTAAAATTACTACCAATGCTAAATTCCCTTACACTTTAGTGTTTACCACGGTAGGTTACAAACCACAGGAATTTTTAATTGAAAACGCCAACAGCGCGCTTAATGTACAACTGGTATCCCAATCGTTATTAATTAACGAGGTGGTAGTAACCGCTTCGCGTAAAGAGGAACGTTTGCTGCGTTCACCGGTAGCTATTGAGAAGTTGAGCATCAACGCGCTCAAGCAATCGCCCGGCCCAAGCTTTTACGATGCCTTGGAGAACGTAAAAGGTGTGCAGATGACCACTACCAGTTTAACACTTAAAGTGCCTAATACAAGGGGTTTTAACAGCCCTAACAACTTTAGGTTTATGCAATTGGTTGATGGTGTTGATATGCAATCGGCCACATTAGGTGTACCGCTGGGTAATGCTATTGGCCCCACCGAGCTGGATATTGCCAGTATTGAAGTAACCCCGGGTGCCGCGGCCGCTTTATATGGTACCAACGCGCTTAACGGTTTGTCAAACTTATTAACTAAAGATCCTTTTGTTTACCAGGGATTCAGCTTTTACCACCGCACAGGTGTTAACCATGTTGACGGCAGAGGTATAAGCCCGAGCCTGATCACCGAGGATGCTTTCCGCTATGCGAAATCATTCAATGATAAATTTGCCTTTAAAGTGAATGCAAGTTACTTGCAGGGACAGGATTGGCAATCAAATACCCGTAAAGATCAAAACCCTTCTAATCTTAAAACAGCCAATCCGTTATTCCCGGAACTTACAGGCGCCAACAACACCGCTTATGATGGCTGGAATAAATATGGTGACGATGCCCTGGCAGGCAGTAACACCGTTGTTATCCGTGGGCTTACCGTTGATGGCGTAGCACGCCCTAACCTTACTGTTGCCCGTACAGGTTACAATGAGATTGATTTGGTTGATCCTAAAGTGACTAACCTTAAGTTAGACGGTAGTTTGTTTTACAAATTGAACGAGAACACTACCTTATCTTATACCTATCGTTACGGCCGTATGGATGGTGTTTTTCAACGTGGTAACAAAATATCGTTACAGGGCGCAACTGTACAAAATCATAAACTGGAGCTAAAAGGCAAAGAGTTTTTGGTACGTGCCTATGAGTCTATCGAAAATACCGGCGACTCATACAACGTAAAACCACTGGCCGATAACCTCGATCTTTATAACAAAAGCAACTCTGCATGGGGTACTGCTTATAAAAACGCCATTACCGCTTACGCTGCTGCAAACGGTGGTTCGCTAACATCGGCTAACCTTGCCGCTGCTACACAGGCTGCCCGTATTGCCGCCGATGCCGGCCGTGCAGAACCTGGAACACAGGCTTTCAGAGATTTGAAGAAAACCATTACTGGTATCAATAACTGGGATATTAAATCGAGTCTGATACCTGACGCCCCTATAACAGGTGGTGCGGCTTTGGTACAAAAAAGCCACATGTACAACGCCGAAGCGCAATGGGATTTAACAAACCGTGTAAAAGTGGTTGACCTGTTGGTTGGCGCTGATGCCCGTATTTACCAGATTACGCCTGACGGTAACAACTTTGTTGACTTTACCCGTTCAATTGCCGACAGAAATACCGAATTGCCGGGTGGTGGTTTTGGAGACAACGTATATTATAAAAAATACGGTGCCTTCGCGCAAGCTACCAAAACCTTCTTCGATGAGAAGTTGAAACTATTCGCTTCAATCCGCGGAGATTACAACCCATATTACGATCCTAAATTTACACCTCGTTTGGCAGCGGTTTATTCACCAAATACTAATCATAACTTCAGGTTCACCTTCCAGAACGGTTACCGTTTCCCATCATTGTTTGAGGCATTATCTTATGTAAACAATGGTCGTGTTAAACGTGTGGGTAGCTTACCTTTAATTAACGAAGGTTTAGGTTACCTGGAGAACAGCTACACTCAATCATCAGTAGTAGCATTTAATGCTGCTGTAAACGCGGCTACTACCGGCAGCGGTACAGATGCGACAGCTTTAGCCAACAAAGGCTTACTTAAAGTAGCTAACCTGCCTGAAGCCCGTCCGGAGCAAATCACTTCATATGAGGTAGGCTATAAAGGTATCTTCTTTGATAACAAGATCTTCTTTGATATTGACGCTTATACCAACCGTTACAATGGTTTCTTAGGCCAGGTGCAGGTGTTTGTACCAAACGGTGTTAAAGTGGGTAGTGATGAAGCTGTATTAGCTATGCTTGATATTAACCGCGACCCTACAACCGCTACTGCCAATAATGCGGCAAGCTTAGGCCAAAGCCGTTACCGTGTATATACCAATGCTAAAAACATCTATAACAACTACGGTTCATCGGCTGGTATCACCTATAACTTTTATAAAAGATACACCATATCAACCAACGCCAGCTTCAACAAAATGAAATCGCAGGAATCTGCCGATATCTTCGTTACCGGTTTCAACACACCAAAATGGTCGGGTAACGTATCATTCGGTAACCGCGAAATTGTGAAGAATGTTGGCTTTAACGTGGTTTACAAATGGCAGCAATCATTCTTATGGGAGAGCCCGCTGGTTACAGGTACAGTAGCCGCCATTCACACTTTCGACGCGCAGGTTAGCCTTAAAGTGCCTACCTACAATGCAACATTTAAAGTGGGTGGATCAAACCTGTTCAACAAACAATACATTCAGTATGCCGGTGGCCCAACTATTGGCGCGCTGTACTACGCATCAGTTACGCTGGATGGCTTGTTGAAATAATTTGGTTTTTATTTATTCGTTTTTATAGTTTTTAAGCGGGTGGGAGCGATTCCTGCCCGCTTTTTTATTGGCTGTCGAAATTACCGCCGGGTTTCAAAAAACTAATATTGCGTTGAAGCCCGCTGAACTTGGTACGCTTAACCGCCGATTTTTGAAATACTTTCTTAAATACATCCTCGGTGAGTTCCTGCCAGTCGTTACCGGTTAGTCCTAAAATATCAGGGTGCGGATCAAAGGCAGGCTCGTTATGTAATACCGAAAAGCGGTTCCAGGGGCATACCTCCTGGCAAATATCGCAGCCAAACATCCAGCCGTCCATTTTATCTTTAAACTCAGCAGGGATCTCGTTCTTCAGTTCGATGGTAAGGTAGGAGATACAACGGCTGCCATCAACCACATATGGGCCAACAATGGCATCGGTAGGGCAGGCATCAATGCAACGGGTGCAGCTGCCGCAATGGTCGGCGGTGGGTTCAATATCGTATTCCAGTTCAAGGTCGATAATGAGTTCGGCCAAAAAGAAGAACGATCCTGTTTTTTTGCTGATGAGATTGCTGTTCTTACCTATCCAGCCCATGCCCGATTTTTTTGCCCAGGCTTTATCCAGCACCGGGGCCGAATCAACAAACACCCGGCCGCCCACCTCGCCAATTTGCTCGTTAATGATCTGTAGCAGTTGTTTCAGCTTATCCTTTATCACATGGTGATAATCGGCGCCATAAGCGTAACGCGAAATTTTGGGGGCATCAGGGTCGGCCTGCATGGCATCGGTATAATAATTAACCCCTAACGAGATCACCGATTTGGCACCGTCGACCAGCAGGCGCGGGTCGAGGCGTTTATCAAAGTGGTTCTCCATGTACTGCATTTCGCCATGCATGTTCTTTTTTAACCACAGTTCGAGCCTTGGCGCTTCCTGTTCTAAAAACTCGGCTTTTGATATTCCGCAAAAAAGAAAGCCCAGCTGTTTAGCCGCTTCTTTTATCAGTTTACTATTTGCCGAACGTGATTGCACGCACAAAGATACTATAAATCAAAAAATTATCAGCGGGCACTTATGCACGTTATCCGGCAGGTGAAATATTGGGGTTGAATTAATTTCTTTAAACTTTATAATAATTAACTGCATGGTATGGTATTTGACATTGATGGCTATGATAACATCTACCATACATGCTTCAATTTATAAATGATATGCCGGTGCATGTAGTTGGTATACATGCCGTGGGCAAGGTGACGAGGGAAGATATAGATACAGTGCTGATACCGCATTTGAATAATATGGTTGAGCAGCATGGAGAAATAAATTATTTATTAGTATTAGAAACCGATATAAAAAACTTTACAGCAGGCGCCTTATGGCAGGATATAAAAATTGGGCTTAAACATTTTACCAAATGGAACAAAATTGCCGTTGTTACCGACCAAAAAGGGGTAGAGCAGTTCAGCAATTGGTTTCGGATACTGATACCGGGTAAGTCGAGAGGGTTCCCTTTAGAACGACTGGATGAAGCGATAAAATGGATAGCCAGAAGATAAACTAAATATACATACCTATGATTACCGAAGAAAAGTATAAAGCGCATTACGACGATGTGCCGGAGCAACCACAAGATGTCAACAATAATCACGGCGATCCGGATGACGATCAATCAAATTCGGAACCGGGTGAGCATGACCTTGCAAAAGGCAACCAGCCAACCGAACAAAAAAAAGATGACGACGAACGTATACACACCGTAACACCAGATAACGACAGCGGCGATCCCGGCCCACCGGTAGAAGAACGTAGCGCTTCGGCTACTACAGCATCAAATAAAGATGCCGGGCCAAAGGGTGAGAATTTGTAGACTCTGTCATTCTGAGGAACGAAGAATCTATCACATGCATCTCCAAAATGCAAATCGTATAATAGATTCTTCGTTCCTCAGAATGACAGTAAAATATAATAGAGAAGGCCACGATAAATCGTGGCCTTCTCTATTATTATTGAGTCTTAATTCCTGATTCTCTATTCTTGAATCTCGAATTAAAAGCTATTCTTAATACTATTATGCAAGGTCTTAGTGCTCCAGTAACCGCTATCCAATATCCTTCTGATGGTCAGCAGCGGATCATTCTGATCGCGTTTTTCGGCCAGCTGGAAGGCTGCTTTAAAGCCGCGTTTCTTTAGTTCAGGTAAACCTTCTGCATTCCATAAACCAAATGGATAGGCAAAGTATTTAATAGGTTTGCCGGTGATTTCTTCGAGTTTTTTGGTTGGTTTATCAATTTGGGTAACCCAATCGTCCCCGCTGAATTTTTTAAAGTTATGGTGATCCCAGGTATGGCTGGCAATTACGTTTCCGTCGTCAGATAGTTGTTTGATCTGCTCCTTGTTCATGTAGTTTGGCCTGCCTATGGATACCGTCATGATAAAGTATACCCCTTTAAAGCCATACTTCTTTAATTCCGGCGCGGCGATGGTAAACTGGTCGAGGTCAGTATCGTCAAAAGTAAGCATGATGGGTTTGCTTGGCAGCGCGGTGCCGTAAGCCAGGTAATCATACAATTGATCGGGCAGTATGGTATGGTAGCCGCTATCGGCCAGCATTTTAATATGCTCTTTAAAGTTGGCTATGGGTACAATATAATCCTTAGCAGTTTTAGAATCCTTCGGTCGCCAGTCGCGTATCTGGTGGTAGCATACTACCGGCACCTGCTTGCGGGCTAATATGGTAGCAGCATCGGCAGGGTTACCTTTAGGCGCTGCCGCGGATGTTGTAGTAGTGGCCGATACGGCAGAGCTATCGCCGTTTGTTGAGGCAGGATCTGAATTAACTGATGATGCCGACTGGCAGGCAGCCATTGCTAACGAACAGATAGACAAGGCTAAAAAACGCTTGAACATAGAAAAAAAAAATAATATTAACAGGTGCTAAAATTAGGTTTATTTAGGAGGAAACAAAGCTTAATTGAAACTTCTTTTCAACGCTTTTTATTGATGATCTGTTGCAAGCCCGGTTCGCTGGTTAAGAGATGCCAGCCGCCAAAAACTATAAAAACTTTATCGTGCTTATTCAGCAGGGTATCAATAGTTTTTAATAAGGATTGATCTCGTATCTCTTTCGACCTGCGGCCAATTTCCTGAAATTTACCTTTGGGACTGAACGGATTGGTAGGTTCCAGTTCTTCAAAACTAAACGGACGGTTAAGCAGTTTTTGATAATTAGCTTTATAAAATGCCAGCGTTTGCTCTTCGGATGTGAGGTTTACATTACCTGTTTTAATGATGTAACCTTCGATGAAGTTTTTATACTTTTTGCTGATAAACGCAGTATCGTTAAACTTCTCCGGTGAAACAGACCACATACACCTTTCGGTTGCTATGTAGGCCAGCATTTCGCCTTTGGTATAATGCTTTAGAAGTCCTTTAAACTCCAGGCTATCGGTCATATCTCCGTTGATGCATTGTATCTTCAGGCTGTCGGCCAGTATTTTTATCAGGCCAATTTCGCCGTTTTTTGATATTGCTTCGTGCCTGTCTTTGTATACCCGTTTTGATACATCTCCGCCCTCGTTTACGCATATATCGGGTTTTATCTCGAAAAACTTATTTTCGATGGTGGTGTACATTGGGTTTTCGGTATCGCTATGGTCGAGGTGGTTGGTACCACAAAAAACGATTTCTCTCGGTCCGTTCTTGTATACCCTGATATATGGATTAGTTGGCAAATGCCCGGCGGCATCTAATTTGATTTTCAAATAGCTCACCGTAGGGTAAACATGGGTAGTATCCGCCGTTGTACTCCGCGATTGGCTACCCACGCATCCGGCAAACAGCAGACAAGCCAATGCTATCAAACCAACCTTTGCCATAAATTAAAGCACTATACGTTTGCCTGTTTTTATAGAGCGCTTGGCAGCATCCAGTATTTGCATCACCGTCATGTTGTATTGTAACGACGATTGATCATTCACCGCTTCATGCTTTTTTTGCAGCACAGCGGTCAGGTAAGTAATAGGATCATCAATGGGCGGGGGCAGCGCGGTTGATTTTTTAGTGATACCCACGTTGTTTTCTTTAAGGCGTACCTGAAGGTTGTCTTTATCAAAAGCATGCATGTAACCTTTGCTTCCGAAAACTTCCATGTCCTTTATGTTAAACGGCCAGTTCCATGAGGCTTCAATGAGGCCGGTAGCCGTTGGATATTCTACAATGATGGTAGCGTCATCTTCCACTTTTGGGTATACTTCGGGTTTGTAGTGTTTGGCTACAGCAGTTACCGCAATTGGTTTCTGGCCTTTCATTAGCCAGGTCATGAGGTCGGCACCATAGCAGCCAAAATCGTTAAGAGCACCTGCGCCATTCAGTATCGGGTCGGTAAGCCAGGCCAGGAAATCTTCGCTGCAACCAATTTCGCGCGGGCCACGGTGCCCGTCGTGCATTACCATTTTACGGATAGCGCCTACGCTATCTTTTGCCACAATATCATACACTTCCTGGTACGATGGGTACCAGGTGGTTTCGTAATTGGTTAATACCTGTATTTTGTATTGATTGGCCAATGCCTGTATACGGTTAGCCTGATCGAGTGTAGCAGCCAGCGGTTTTTCAACCATTACCGATATACCCAGCGGCGCGCAGATCTCCACCACATTTACGTGATGAGCAACAGCGTTGTAGCCCAAAACAGCATCCGGCTTTTTCTCTACCACCATCTTTTTCAGATCCTCGGCAAACAGGTTTTCAGGGATCTTGTAGATCTTCGCGAATTTTGCCCAAAGTTTATGGTCGGGTTCGGCAATGCCTACAATATCAACCTTGCCTTTGTTGTATTGGTTTAAAATACCGTGAATATGATCGTGCGATAAACCTGCAACTACTACGCGCAGCAGTTTTTGAGCCGATACAGCCGTGGCAAAGGCCAGCAGTAAAGCAAGGCAAAGAATGTGTTTAATGTTTCTCATAGGTATGGTGGTTTTCTGATTGGTATGTTATGCTAAAATAGCGATGGATTACCTCCTAACTTAATTCGTCCCAGGTGTTTGTACGCATTTTCGGTAGCCTCCCGTCCGCGTGATGTACGCATTAAAAAGCCTTCCTGTATTAAAAACGGTTCGTAAACTTCTTCAATAGTACCTTCATCTTCGCCTACAGCGGTGGCAATAGTTTTTAAACCAACCGGGCCGCCTTTAAACTTATCAATAATGGTAACCAGTATCTTGTTATCCATCTCATCAAGGCCGTGTTCATCAACGTTTAGCGCGTTTAGCGCGTATTTCGCTATTTCGGTATCAATGGTACCATTACCTTTTATCTGGGCGAAATCGCGGGTACGGCGTAGCAGTGCATTCGCAATACGAGGCGTACCACGGCTGCGACGGGCAATTTCGTAAGCGCCTTCATCTGATATTTCGGTTTTTAATATAGATGCCGAACGTAATAATATGGTAGTTAATAATTTGGCATCATAATACTCTAACCTCGAATTGATGCCGAACCTTGCCCGTAAAGGCGCGGTTAACAAGCCCGAACGGGTAGTGGCGCCAACCAAAGTGAAGGGATTCAATGATATTTGCACCGAACGGGCGTTAGGGCCGCTCTCCAGCATAATATCTATCTTGAAATCTTCCATGGCCGAATACAGGTACTCTTCTACCAGCGGACTAAGCCTGTGTATCTCATCAATAAATAAAATGTCACCAACTTCGAGATTGGTAAGCAAACCGGCCAGATCGCCGGGTTTATCCAGCACCGGGCCTGATGTTATTTTGATACCCACGCCCATTTCATTAGCGATAATGTGCGACAAGGTGGTTTTGCCCAATCCCGGAGGACCGTGCAGCAGAACGTGGTCAAGCGCTTCGCCGCGAAGACGGGCTGCCTGTACAAAAATTTTAAGATTGGCTAATATTTTATGCTGACCGGTAAAGTCTTCAAAGGCCTGCGGACGTAATACTTTTTCAATATCACGTTCGGTAGGTGTGAGGCGTTCACGTTCAGGATCAAGATGCTCGTTCATTGCCAACGAAATTAGTATTTTTTCTTAGAGTCCGAAAGTCCGTAAGCCGGAAATGTCCGAAAGATTTTTGTTACAGGAGAGGAAGTTCGAAAGTCGGGAAGTTAGAAAGTCCGTAAGTCCGAAAGTCGGCAAGTCAGGAAGTAGCTTCCTTTACAGTGGCTTAAAACAAAAAGTCGGGAAGTCCGAAAGTCCGTAAGTCGGAAAAGTTCGCAATTAGCTTTCCTTTGCAATTCCCTAAAACAAAAAAGCCCGAAACCCCACCAAGCAAACAACTTTCGGACTTCCGGACTTTCCCGTCTTTCGGACTTCTCAAAAAATCACCCCTCCGGATATTTCCTGAATATACTGTTGATCTTCATTTGTATCACGCCCAAAAATGCTTCGCGGAAAATACGGGTTGACATTTTTGAGGTACCTGCCGTGCGATCGGTAAATATAATGGGCACTTCAACCACCTTAAAATCATGTTTAATGGCGGTGTATTTCATTTCTATCTGGAAGGCATAGCCCACAAATTTTATTTTATGTAGCTGAATGGTTTCGAGTACCTTACGTTTGTAACACATAAAACCTGCCGTAGCATCCTGGATATCCATACCGGTAATAAACCGTACATAAACCGATGCGAAATAGCTCATTAATACCCGGCTCATGGGCCAGTTAACCACATTTACGCCTTTAATATAGCGCGAACCGACGGCTACATCGGCCCCGTCAATACAGGCCTGGCGCAGTTTTAGTAAGTCGTTAGGGTTGTGTGAGAAATCGGCATCCATCTCAAAAACAAAATCGTAATGGCGCGCAATGCACCATTTAAACCCGTGAATGTAGGCCGTGCCGAGCCCCTGCTTACCCTTTCGTGTTTCCATGAAAAGCTTATCGGCATATTCGGTTTGCAGCTGCTCAACTATTTGCTGGGTGCCATCCGGCGACCCATCGTCAACTATCAGTATATGAAAATCATGCGGAAGGGAAAACACCTTGCGTATCATTCGCTCAATGTTTTCCTTTTCGTTATACGTAGGTATTATTACTATGCTATCGGGCACTTCAGGGTATTACGTTAAAAAAAAGTATGCAAAGCAAAGCATTTTTTTACACAATTGGATTATCCGGATGAATTTCCTGCGTTTTGTCGCCTGTAATGTGAAGTCCTTCGCCAAGGTTCAAATCGTCAACCAGGTAGCTTTTCTCTTTAATACGCGGACTTACAAATAAGAACAACACAAAGAAGAACAGCATAATACCTACAAACAACCAAAAATATTTATCACCGGTGAAATAGCCAAAAACGCCATTGTTCGCAATATTCACGTTTACCAAAGTAGTAAAGAAAGTACCGATTGAGTAGGTAAGATACCAGATCGCCGTCATGGTGCTTTTCATTGATGGGGGCGATTGGGTATAAGCATACTCCAAACCGGTAATTGAAACCAATACCTCACCTGCCGAAAGTAACACGTAAGCCAATACCTGCCACCAAAGTGAAGGGTGTAAACCGGCATCAACCTTAGCTTGCAACATTGCTACTATTACAAAACTACCCGCGGTAATTAATAAACCAGCGCCAATTTTACGCAGCGGGGTAAGCGTAATGCCCATTTTTTTAACCAGTGGATAAACACCATAGTTAAATATCGGGATAAGCATTAACAGGAAAGCCGCGTTGGCTACCTGTAGTTGCGATGGTAACGCTTTTATACCGAAAATACCTAAGTTAAGATCGAGCTTGGTGGCTTGCAATGCCCATTCAGATTGGTTCATGTCCCACATACCCCAAAATATTGGTACAAATGCAAATACGGCCATTACACGCCATACGGCACGTACGCCATCAACTTTGGTTTCGCCGTAACGTTGTTCGGCAATTTGCCAGGCCGTTTTTGATTTATCAGGCTTGCTGAATGCTGCCTTTAAAACAAAAAAGTTAACACTCATAAAGTTATCCTTTTTGATACCTCCGGCCGGTACCTTAATATATCTTTTACTACCCGAAAAGAAAATGATAGTAGCCAAAGCCATCAGTATACCCGGTACACCAAAAGCCCATGATGCGCCATATTTATCTAAAATTACAGGGATAAGCGCTATACTAACGGTTGAACCCGCGTTGATACTGAAATAGAACCAGCCGTAAATGCTGCTCATCAGTTCGGAGTTGCTGTGGTCGAACTGGTCGCCTACGTTGGCTGATACGCACGATTTGATACCGCCCGCCGCTATGGCTATAATTAATAACCCGATACTGAAACCGGTAAGTGAGCCTTCAAATACCGAAAGGCACAAGTGCCCTATGGTGTAAATAATTGAACCTATTAAAATAACACGGTATTTGCCAAAAAACCAGTCGGCAAGGATACCGCCCAGTAGCGGGGTAAAATATACAAGGGTTGAAAACGCATGGGTATAAGCGTTTGATTTTGCGTTGGCTTCAACGGTTAACTCGGCCAGCCCGTGCGGGTTAAAAAACTGGTTAACCAAAAAGATAGATAATACGGCACGCATACCATAAAAACTAAATCTTTCAGAAAACTCGTTACCTATAATAAAAGGTATACTACGCGGAATTTTGGGTTTACGTGTTGCTGCTGGGGTAATTTGTTCGGTCATTTAATATTTTATGAATTTTGCTAAAATACTATAATTAACGCAAATCGAAATTTTATATTGAAAGTATTACAAAGCGGGATATTAAGCCCTGTAAAAGAGCTTGATGGTATTGGTTTAATTTCTTTTAGGTACCTGCCTGCGTGCTTCTTCAGCCTGCTTTTTTGGATCGGCGTAAGGTTCCTGGTCGTGTATGTCGGGTATGTTCCTCATATCCAGGTTCTCTACATATTGCCATTTGCCGTTTTTCAGGCGATAGCCATCGTAGCTCATGTCGGGGCCAAAAGTTTCAGGTTTGGCAGTGGGTTTGCCATCCGGCGATGAAAGGTGATCGAACACGATCAGGTTTTGATCTGCCGAATACTTTAACAGCATAGATGCCTGGCGGGAATATTCAAATACTACCCGTTTACGTGTTTTCTTGTTGCCCTCAAACACGGGCAGTCCCAAGCTTATTTCATTGTTTTTGAAGGATAGTACCTCTATTACTTTCTTGGTTGATTTTACGGTATTGCCCTTCCAGCCCAACAATACATAATAAGGGTTGTTGCCGCTAACCGGGATGATCTGGTAATATTGTGCCCCAAACCATTTATGGTTGTCGGTTACCGAATCTTCGGGGTTTTTCAGCAGGGGAGAGTAGTCTTCAAATGGATATAATTGCAAGCGACCGCTGTTCATTTGTATGGTACCGTAAAAACGGTAGCTGCCGTCGTCATTTAAAACATGCCAGCTAAAAATGCGGAAACGTTTATCAGGCGAAGTACTGATGGTAATACTTTTAAGCGAGTCAAACGGGAAACTGAACGAGTTGGGTGTTTTTAACGCGCTTACCAGTGTTTTGATGAACTGGTAATTGGTGTTCTTGCGCACCAGTTCTTCCGGATCGTTGATGATGCGTTTACCTAAATGATTAAGGCTGTCCTGGTAAAAGCGGAGTTGTTTTATATCAGCGCTTTCGTTGCTGCGCTGTGCAAAGGCTAATGCAGGTAGCAATGATACTAATAAGGCTGCCAGTATTTTTTTCATGTAGAAGTATTAACGCAAGTTTTCAATAACCATTGCACTGGCACCACCGCCGCCGTTACAAATTCCGGCAGCGCCGTATTTGCCGTTGTTTTGCTGTAACACGCTCAACAGAGTAACAATAATGCGTGCGCCCGATGCACCCAGTGGGTGACCTAATGATACGGCGCCGCCGTTAACGTTCACTTTTGCCGGGTCTAACTTTAATTCGTTATTATTAGCTATGGCTACTACAGAAAAGGCTTCGTTGATCTCGAAATAATCTATCTCATTCACTGATAAGCCAGCCCTGTGCAAGGCCAGCGGAATAGCCTTCGATGGCGCTGTAGTGAACCATTCGGGCGCTTGCTGCGCGTCAGCGAAGGCAGTGATCTTTGCCAGTGGGGTAATGCCCAGCTCTTCGGCTTTTTCGCTGCTCATGAGTACCAGTGCCGCCGCGCCATCATTTAAGGTAGATGCATTGGCGGCTGTTACTGTGCCGTCCTTTTTAAATACGGGGCGCAGGGTAGGGATCTTTTCGAACTTTACCGCGGCAGGTTCTTCATCCACCGCGAATAAGGTGATGGTGCCTTTTTTATCCTGAATTTCTACGGGGGTGATCTCGTCGAAGAATTTGCCTTCGCTTTGCGCTTTGTGGGTGCGCTGGTAGGAGGAGATGGCGTATTCGTCCTGCTCTTCACGACTGATATGGCATTCTGTTGCGCAAAGTTCCGCAGCCGAACCCATGTGATAATCATTATATACATCCCAAAGACCATCTTTAACAAGGCCATCGGTAATTTGGCCATTACCTAAGCGGTAGCCGTTGCGGGCTTTATCTAAATAGTAGGGCACATTGCTCATGCTCTCCATTCCACCGGCGACCACAATATCGTTTTGGCCGAGGGCGATGCTTTGTGCAGCCAGCATAATTGCTTTCATGCCCGATGCACACACTTTGTTTACCGTAGTAGCCGGTACATTGCCCAGGCCTGCAAAAATAGTTGCCTGCGTAGCAGGTGCCTGCCCCAAATTGGCCGACATTACATTGCCCATGTATACTTCCTGTACCTGTCCGGACTGTAAACCGGCCTTTTCTACTGCCGATTTTATGGCGATAGCCCCCAGTTGGGTAGCCGTTAAAGAAGACAGGCTGCCGCCGAAACTGCCTATGGGCGTACGGGTGGCTGCAACAATAACTACATCTTTCATAATTTAAAGCTTAAGCAAAGTTAGTATTTGCGTAATTGTATACGGCCTTAAAATTATTCTTGTTCGGGCTTTTTCTTTTTGCCTGCCTTTTTACGCGCGCTCAAAGCTTGTTGCAGCAGGTATTCTATCTGCCCGTTGGTGCTCCTGAATTCTTCGGCGCTCCAGGCTTCTATCTCCTTCAACATATCCGGATTTATGCGTAATATAAATGCTTTCTTTTCAGCCATAAATTAACTGGACGCCGCTGCCGCTTCCCTTTGTCGCCTTATAATAATTATATGAATACCCAAAAATGCCAGCAAAGGTAAAATTTCTGCCGGGGTGGTACTTTGCTCAATACCAATAGTATCGGTTGATGAAAACGACGGACTATCAACGCGTAGTATAGGTCCGTAAATTTCGCTTTCCCAAACATACTTTGACCGCCAGAAAGACGTACGGTGAAAAATGGCGGTAAAGCCATTCTCCATCTTTAGTGTCGATTTCCTGCTGAATGCCGTGGTAACCAAGCGGCCTATTACTTTGTCGTTTCTGTCGGTAATGGCTATTGTTCGTCGCCAAAAGCCTTCAAAAGCGAAGCTGTAATAGTTGTCGGCTGTTTCAACATAGGCCCTGCGCCTTGCCGAGAGCCACTTATAAGCGAGCTTGCCATAGCTGTAAACATTGTCGGTAAGCTCATATTCGGGTTTTACCCAGCCATGCCTTACTATGTACAGCTCACTTATATTTTTATTTTCAAACCTGGTGTACATAGTTATTAATGATAAAGTGTACCGGTATTAACCACCGGGTTTACGCTGCGGTCGCCGCAAAGTACCACCAACAGGTTGCTTACCATGGCGGCTTTGCGTTCTTCATCCAAATCAACAATGTTTTTTTCCGACAGGCGGTTCAATGCCATTTCAACCATACCAACCGCGCCTTCAACAATAAGTTTACGGGCAGATATAATGGCCGATGCCTGCTGACGCTGCAACATGGTATGCGCAATTTCGGGCGCGTAAGCAAGGTGAGATATACGGGCTTCCAGCACTTCAATACCTGCGCGTTCCAGGCGTTCGTTCAGTTCTTCTTCAAGTAAATGGCTTACCTGCTCAGCACCGCCACGTAGGGTAATGCCCGCAGTTTCATCTTCCATATTATCATAAGGGAAAGAGTTGGCCAGGTGCCTTACTGCGGCTTCACTTTGTATGTTTACGTATTGCAGGTAGTTCTCTACCGCGAAAACCGCGTTGGCTGTGTCTTTTACTTTCCATACTATAACAGCTGCAATTTCAATAGGGTTACCTACTTTATCGTTCACCTTTAATTGCTGGCCGTTAAGGTTAAAGGCGCGTAACGATACCTTCTTTTTTACAGTGAAAGGGTTCACCCAAAAGAAACCGTCTTTTTTTACGGTGCCCACATATTTGCCAAAAAGGGTAAGCACTTTTGATTCGTTAGGGTTTACAATAACAAGCCCCGGAAGCACAAGGGTAAAGTCAAATACAAGGAGGAGAGCGCCAACCACAGGCAGTTGCTGCCAAAAGCTGATTGCCGCCGCCGCGATAAGTAAAAGGAATAATGTGAAGGTTAAATATCCGGATGGCGGATTGATGGTTTTTTCGGTTTCCATGATTGAAAAATGATTTTAAAATGATATCACAAAGATATCAAACTAATTTTCATAAAAACAAGAAAAACTGCATATAACAGAAACTTATATTATTTTTGAGAGGTTAACACAATACATGGTACAACTATCCACTTCCCGCCAAAAGGCTTTGCTGCGTAAATATGCCCGTAACATTAAGTATTTGATGATACTGGCAAGTATATGTGTAATAGTAATGGCATTGCCCAAACAGGCCCAGTTCAGGTACGAATTTGAAAAGGGGAGGATCTGGAACCAAAAAGACCTGGTATCGCCCTATAACTTCGCCATACTTAAAACACCCGAAGAGATACAGAATGACCGCAAGGCCGCGCTCGCCAGTATAACACCAATTTACAGGTTGGAAGAACAAACAGGCCGCGACCAGATAGAAGGTTTTCGTAACGATTTGGAAGTGAAGTGGCGCGGGGCCGGGCTCGATGATAAATTGAAGGAAGACTACATCACCATTGGCAATAAACTGCTGTTTGAAGTTTACGGTCGTGGTATCATTAAACTCAACACCAAGCATCAGCAAGGCGGCGAAAATTACACTGTTACCGTACTGAATAATAACATAGCTACCGATAAAAATACCAACGACCTTTACACCAAAGAAAAAGCGCTGGCTTACTGTGAGCAGGAGCTCAATAAAAATAAGGGTATTGATAAAACTTTTTTGTTAGACCTCATTAGCGACCGCCTTCAAACCAATCTTAATTACGATGATAGGCTGACTACCAAATTAGAGAAAGAGGTAGTTGATAACCTATCCATCACCCGTGGTATGGTGCAAGCCGGTGAGGTGATCATTGCCAAGGGGTCGGTAGTGAGCGATGAAGTATTTCAAAAACTACAATCGTACAAAAAAGCCTTTGAGGATAATGCCCGTGTAAAAGGCAATTTCAATATCGTATTGTTTGGCCGTTTTCTGTTAGTGAGTTTGGCCATATCGCTCATCATGGTATTCCTGTACCTTTTCAGGCGAGATATTTACGTAGATAACCGCTTGGTAGGCCTCATCCTGATGGTAATTACGGCCATGCTGGCTACTTTATCGCTGGCCATTAAGTTGCAAATCCCTAACCTTTATTATATCCCGTATTGTATTGTACCGATCATCATCCGGATATTGTTTGATACCCGTTTGGCGCTGTATATACACCTGTTGGTGGTACTGATAGCCGGATTTTTTGTGCCGAATAGTTTTGAATTCGCTTACTATGAAATTACCGCGGGCATGGTGGCTATTTACACCATCAAAAACCTGATTCGCCGCGAGCAGTTCCTTATTTCGGCTATCATCATAATGTCGTGCTATTTTGTGGCCTTCCTGGGCATCTCATTTATCCGCGAGGGTAGCTTAAGTAATATCGACTGGGTTGATTTTGTACCTTTCGCTGTAAGCGTACTATTAACCCTGCTCGCTTATCCGTTGATTTACGCTTTTGAAAAAGTGTTCGGCTTAACATCAGACATTACCCTAATAGAACTTACCAATACCAACGCGCCATTACTGCGCGAAATGGCATTCACTGCCCCCGGTACCTTTCAGCACTCGTTACAGGTGGCTAATCTGGCCGAAAATGCAATATATTCGATAGGGGGTAATGCTTTGCTGGTAAGAGCAGGGGCTTTATATCACGATATTGGGAAGATAGAAAATCCGCTGTTCTTTATCGAGAATCAGATCTCGGGCTTTAATCCGCATGATAAGCTGCCGTACGAGGAGAGCGCGCAGATCATCATCAGGCACGTGAGCAAAGGGGTCGACATGGCCAGGAAGGCCAACCTACCCGATATGGTGATCGATTTTATTCGTACGCACCATGGCAACACCCGTGTAGATTATTTTTACCAGTCGTTTTTGAAAAATTTTCCGGAAAAATTCATCGATGAGAACATTTTCAGGTACCCGGGCCCCATTCCTTTCTCAAAAGAAACGGGTGTTTTGATGCTTGCCGACTCAGTTGAGGCCGCTTCGCGCTCTTTAAAAGAACCCGACCAAAAATCCATCAGCGACCTTGTTGACCGCATTGTAAAATACAAACTCGATCAGGACCAGCTGAAAGACAGCGACATAACGCTGAAAGATATTGAAACCATAAAAACGATTTTTAAACGAATGCTGATGAGTATTTACCACGTGCGAATAGATTATTAAGAAAACATAAATTTTTTTTTGACGGGAGGGTTGAATTACTATATTTGCAGACCCAAAACGGGGATTAGTTCATTAAACGGAGAGATGCCTGAGAGGCCGAAAGGAACAGTTTGCTAAACTGTCGTACTGGCAACGGTACCGAGGGTTCGAATCCCTCTCTCTCCGCATTAAAAGCAATTATTTGGCGGTTACGGCAGCTGAGAAAATACTTTTAAATAATGTTTGCAACAGCGAAATAAAAACGTACCTTTGCAAACCCTTTCGGGATGTAGCGTAGCCCGGTATCGCGCCACATTTGGGATGTGGAGGCCGCAGGTTCGAATCCTGCCATCCCGACGGTAAACGGGACAGATTAGATAAATTCTTTTCTGTCCCGTTTTTTTTTATTTATATCCAACTCGTAGTTTATCATACATTGCCCAATTTCGTTCAAATGGATGGTTCGAACTAAAAAGAGTCAAACCATATTTTGATGAGATCATGAACGAAAGATCGTCGGAGATTATTAGCAATGAAACCTTTGCGCAGCGCAGATGCAGACCAGTGGATGTAAGTTCAGGCAAAAAATTGCGCAAACCGATACTCAACCCCGCAACAGATTTAAGCTCCCTGCGTATTTAATGAAAGTATTCATTGGGCAGGTATTTAATAAAGGCCTGCTTTTTTAATAAAATTGCTACGCTATCAACCATGTAAGTTAACATCTAATTAATAGCCTGTGTAGTTGTGCTTAATACAGGGATGGTACTTTTGAAGCGCTTCATTAAGCGTGATTTATGGACGATCAGGAGCTACTTAAATTATTGGCCGGAGGTAACCAGGAAGTTTTTGCGCAGATCTATGATAAATACTGGCAAAAACTGTTTGCTTACGCGTATAATTTGATGAAAGATACCGATCAATGTGAAGACCTTATTCAAGACGTTTTCATCAGCCTGTGGGAACGCCGCGAAACGCTCCGGATCGAGAATCTTAAAGCCTATCTTTTTTCTTCGGTAAGGTATTCGGTATACCGGGTTAATAAACAACAAGGCACACGCGGAAGCTTATCATTGACTAACGATTTTGAACTGGCGGATATAAAGGCCAGCGCCGCGGACGATTCCGTCATCAGTGCCGAACTGCAACTGGCCTATGAACAACTTCTTGATAAGATGCCCCCGCAGCGTAAACGTGTTTTTCAAATGCGTCACGAAGATAACCTGACCACCAATGTTATTGCCGAAAAATTACAGATCGCACAAAAAACCGTTCAAAACCATTTAGTCAATTCCTACCAGCAAATTCAGTCGCTCATTACTACCGTGCTGGTTTTCCTGTTTCTTTCTTTCCTGCCCTAACCTGGTTAGCGCTTCTATTTTTTACTTCACCTTTTTCATTTCGTTATTAATAACCTTTGCTTATTGTTAAGTTTTAGGTTAACACCCCGTTATTTTAAAATTTCAAAAAAATATTTCATTATACACTTGGGAGTTTTTAAGGTTTAGGATACATGTATGTGATTAGCGGCTGATAAGTGATGCCGCCAACTTAAATAGTCACAGCATATGATAAAAAGATTTTACCTGCTTACCATTCAATCAGTTCTCCTGCTTTTTTTGTTTCCGGTCATTTCCTGCAAAAAAGATAAGGAAACGGTTAACCCGGGTATCCGTTACGGCATTACAGGAGTGGAGCCGGCGATGGCCGGTGCCGGTGATACCATAAGTATATATGGCGCGGGCTTTCAAAACAACGTTACCGGTAACACGGTAAAAATAAATGGGGCAGAAGCCAAAGTGATAACAGCTTCAGCCAATACCCTTCGGGTGATAGTGCCCGGCGCTCCCCGCAATGGCAATATCACTGTACAAACCGGCAGTAATACCAACACTTATGATAAAGTCTTCGCGGTAATTACGGTAGTTAAAGATAATATCAGCACAGACACCAAATGGACGGCAGATCAGATCTATTTGCTTAAAGGAAATGTTCATATGCTTACCGGCAGTAAGCTCACCATTGAGGCCGGAACTACGATTTTAGGCGATAAAACATCAAGGGCGGCACTTATTATAGATCAGGGCGCCACTGTAGCGATGAACGGAACGGCGGCAAGTCCCGTGGTTTTTTCATCTAATCAGGCCATTACCTTTCGCCAGCCGGGCGACTGGAAAGGGATTGAATTATCGGGAGACGGCGGCGCGTCTCCGGGCGATGTGATCAAGTACGTACGGATAGAATATGCAGGCTACCATCAGCCCGAAGCGCCAGGCGCGGCATTGCGGGTGAGCCGGGCAACAACCGCCGGTAATATTAATAATATACAGGCAAGTTACAGCGCCGGTGATGGTTATTTGTTTGATTCGGCACGGGGCAGCTCACAATACATTGACCATTTGATTGCTTACGGCTGCGCCGGAAATGATTTTACTTACACCAACGGTGTTGAAGGGTACGGGCAATTTCTGTTAGGGATCAAAGACCCGGTATATGCCGATCAACTCCGTGCCGACGGTTTGCTGGTACAATCATCAAGACCGGTAACCATCAGTAACTTAACCCTGATAGGCTATAATGGCCTGGCAAGGCAGATCGTACCCAATACCACCTATCTGTACGGTTTGGTTGATGATGAAGTGTTAAATGCAAATGCCGGCCGCGGAGTACGCATAGGTGGAATGGCTAATGTAAATGGTGTACTTACTCCTGCAAGTGGTACTTTAAGATTATTCAACTCAGTAATAGCGGCACCATGGCTGGCCGGTATTTCTGTTGACGGCGCGGCATCGTGGGCCGGGTATGAAAATGGCAGCACAGGCTCGGTAATTCGCAATACATCTGTCACTTATACCCTGGCAGACGGTACTAATGCGATACGTACGCTTCCGGGTTCTCCCCCTTTCCGCGGCTACAGTTTCTCCGCCGAAAACATAACAGGCAGCAGAAAAGGATTTGAACGCATTGACGGTACAACGCAGGCCGGTGCCTTTATGTTACACAACGATACGGCCAGGCTGATGCTATTACCTTATCCTACCTATGATGCTCCTTATGATGATTATGGTTTAACTAATAGTGTGCAGTACAATAAACTAACAAGCCCGGTGTTTTCACCTGTTTCAGGCTCGCTGCTTCTGTCGGGCGCCGATTTCTCATCGGCTATGTTAGCCAACACATTTTTTGCAAGAAATACAGCTTTCCGGGGGGCATTCGGCGGTACGGACTGGGCCGCGTCATGGAGTAATTATCAGCCTCAGCAAGTATCCTACCAATAATCAATTGCAATTACATCTTATGAAGAAAATACTTTACCTGTTCGTTTTTACACTAACGGTTTTTACCTCCTGCAAAAAGGATAAAGCAGGGGAGCCCGATCTGGGCCTGCATGGCTATGGCCCTATGAGCTTTGCTACCGGCGATGTCATCTCTATTTACGGTAACGGGTTCGACAGCAATCCGCAAAATAACAAGGTGACCTTTAACGGCGTACCCGGCGAGGTTGCCACAGCCACCCCCAATCGACTTCAGGTAATTGTACCTGCGATTGCCTCAAACGGAACCATTAAAGTTCAGGTTGGCGGTAAAACGGTAATAAGTGATTTGGCATATAGCCTTTTAACGGTATTGCAGGGTACCATTGTAGATAACACCATTCTTACAGCCGATAAAAAATACCTGTTACGCGGTGAGGTGATCTTTAATAATAAGCTGATCATACAAGCCGGAACGGTGATACTGGGTGAGAAGCTTACCCATGCCTCGGTCACAGCCTCCGATATCGGTATTGAGGGTACGGCCGATAAACCTGTAATATTTACATCTGATCAGCCGGTGAACAGCCGTCAGCCGGGTGACTGGGGCGGCGTAACCATTAAGGCAGGTGAGCGCAGCCTACCAAACGGCATACTGAAGTATATGCGGGTAGAATACGCCGGTTATCATGCATCGGGTAAAACTGGTGTAGCCCTGGCTCTTAATATGGATGCCAGCAGCACTTACAGTAATATCCAGGTATCATACAGTCAGGGTGATGCTTTTAATATAAACAGCGTTGTTGAATATACCGGTTCAGATGTTGAATATGCTTTAGGCAGATACTTTGTAGCCTTCGCCTGTGCCGGTACCGATTTCAAAATTAACGGGCCATATATTGTTCTGCAATATGCCTTAGGCCTCAAAGACCCTTACAATGCCGATGTTTCATTGGGGCAAGGAATATTTGTGATGGGTGCTCCGGTACGGTTAAGTAATATCACCCTGATTGGCTATTACCCATCAGCACGTGGTATTAAAAGTATCAGCCCCGGTTATCCGCTAAGTAATAATGCCGGCAGGGGGGTTCAAATAGGTGGTTACAGCAATTTAACCAACGGAACAGGTTACTATATACCCAATACAAGCAAGGTTAGTTTATATAATTCTGTAATAGCGGGTAGTTGGTTAAGCGGCGTTTCGATATTTGGCCGGGATACATGGAATAACTACGCCCAGCCTTCTATATACGGGGCTATTGACCTGTTCAACAATTATATCACCGGCGGTGCTCCAGCCCAATACCCGTTCAGAGGCGGCGCTTTTTCGCTGGAGAATGCGACATCGCCGGGCAGCGGTTTTGAGAACATCAGGAACGATGCAAAAAACACCCGCTTTGCCGCAGATAATGACACTACCAAAATGTTGCAACCGGATGCCGGAAAAGATGATCTCGGGATAGCAGGGCTGGCTAATTACAACATGCTTGGTCACCCTAACTTATTGCCCAAAACAGGTTCTGTTTTACTACAAGGTGCAAAATTTCCATCAGGCTCACCTGTTGATATCCCGCTGATTAACAAGGATATCAAATTCGTAGGCGCTTTTGGTACCGAAGACTGGACCGCAGGCTGGTGCAACTTCAACCCACAAATAACCAAATATTGATACCAAGCAACCAACATCACAATATGTTTTTACAGAATAGAATATTACGGTTATCCTGTCGCATACTATCCGTGTTACTTATTATAAGTTTGATAACCGGGGCCTTACCTGCCGCTGCCCAGCAGAGCATCAAAACAGGCATAAGCGGCGTAGTGGCTGATGATAAGGAGGCTTTACCTGGCGCAACCATAACCATTGTTGAAACCAAACAAAGCGTTATGAGCGACGCGAAAGGTGCCTTTTCGTTATCATTAAGGCCGGGTGAATATACCCTGTCGGTTACCTTTTTAGGCATGAAGCCTATAAGCCGGAAAATAACTGTTGAAGCCGGTAAAGTAGGCAAACTTTCGCTTATTATGAGTTCGGATGCCCGTATGCTGGGGGCTGTAGTTATTGATGCCACACGTAAAGCCACCACACAGCGCGCCCTGCTCGAAATGCGCAGGGCCTCATCTAACATACAGGACGCGATTGGTGCTGTTGAGATAGAAAGAACGGCCAGTATAACCACCGCGCAGGCACTTTCACGGGTTACCGGTGTTACCGTTAAGGACGGTAAATATATTACCGTAAGGGGCTTGAGCGACCGAAACGTGGTGGTGCAGTTAAACGGCTCACGTTTGGCAGGTTCAGATGCCGGGCGTAGTTCGGTTTCTGTCGACCTGATACCGGCGCAGTTGCTCGAAAATATCGTGGTTGAAAAATCCATAACACCTGATAAACCAGGTGATGCCAACGGCGCCGTTGTAGAAATACACACCAAATCAATCCCTGATAAGCCTTTTTTAGAGTTTTCGGCACAAACAGGGGTGAACGGTAATATTGGTATACAGGGCTATGCCAACTCCTTTGCCGATGCCGATATGGGCTTTTGGGGCCAAAATGTAAAGCGTCATAATTTAACACAAGATTATCTTAACCTCCAGTCTGATTATACCGCCAGGGGCGGATCCATACCACGGGGTACGTTTGGCGGCATGTTAGATCAGGCGATAAGAAGCAGTAACATTGATCAGGCACATTACGATGCGGCGCTACACATTAACAAAGTAATGGAAGAAGGCTTTAGCCGTACGCTTACCACCAATCCTGCCCAATATCCGCTCGATAGGATATACGGCATTACCGGCGGTACCAAAATAGCCCTGAAAGGCGAAAAGGTGATCGGCCTGATTATGGGGTTGAATTATTATAGTCGTTCACAATCCAACCCTGCCGGTGAGAATAATCTTTTCACCACCAAGGTGCCAACTTCTTCGGGCGTGGGTGAGCCCAATATTGTTTACCCGAACGAACTGCGCCTGGTACCTTTGTACCAGCTCAGCGAAAACACCGGTCAGCGCCAGCTAAACTACGGCGGGTTGACGACTGTGGCCTTTCGTTTCAACAAGTTCAATGCCATTAGCGCTACCTATAACGGCAACTTCGGTACCGAAAGCAACGCCACATTGCAGGATGGTACCGCCAACTCGTCGCTGGTAGCTAATGACCCTAACGTGGTGCCAACCTTTCCGCCGCACCAGCGCCTGTTTGACAATGTTTTGAGATTGACAGAAAGATCATTACACGCTGTGCAGTTAAAAGGCGATCACCAGTTCAGACTTAGCAAAAACTGGAAACCATGGCAGTTAAACTATAACGGGAGTATCTCAACAGCACGACAGAACGATCCCGATTTCAGGGAAACACGTATGCGTTTAGATTCTAATGGTTACATCGTAAAAGATAATCAACTGGTAAAATCGGAGTATAAGTATACCTATTACGCGGAATCTAACCGGTATTACCGTTTGTTAAACGAAAAAAACCGAAACGGTAAGATCGATCTGACAGTGCCGTTCTCCATTATGAAGGACGAAGAATCGCTGTTGAAATTCGGCACTTACTATTATCACCGTAACAGGAGCTATAATGAATTGAATACCCGCAGGCAGGACCTTAGCCCGGCGAGGTACCAGAACGAATATTATGGCAGCGACCAGTATTATGGCAACCTGACAACACTTGGCGGCGATTTGGATGCCTGGAGCGGCCCTCAATTTGTAGGCGTACAGGAAGGTTTAAACGTGGTAGAGGGCAAGCCGCTGGTAACCGGTGTACTATATGTGCCCGAGGCCGGTATAAATACCATTGGTGGCAAATCATTTATTAATAGTTACAGGGCAAAACAAACCATTGTCGCGTTTTATGCCATGGGCGATTTGCACCTGAGCAAGGCTTGGCGCGTGGTAGGTGGCTTGCGGATTGAGAATACCGATTACCGCGCCACACCCGATACGCTGAATACTGATTTTGCCGGCAGAACTGGCATTAAAACAAACGAAGAATTTACCCGCCTGTATAAAACCAATTACCTTACTTATAACTGGCTGCCTTCAGGCTCAATTATTTACAAGGGAATTAAAGATATCAATTTCAGGCTTGCCTTTAGCCGTACGCTCATCAGGCCGGAAATTAACGAGATCGTACTGTCAGCCCAGCGCGATCCAATACAGCAGATCACTGTGTATGGTAACAAAGATCTGCAAAACGGGGTTTTCAATAATTATGATTTCCGTACCGACTGGTTCATCGGCCAGGATCAGCTCATTGCAGGTTCGCTTTTCTATAAAACCGTTACCGGACAAATAGAAAGGGTGTATATTCCGGCAAGCGCCAACGGTTCTTTTATCGACCAATTTGGCTTTCAAAATACCTTTGTCACCTTCAGAAACAACCCCAGCGTTGGAAAGGTGTATGGTTTGGAGTTTGAAATACGGCGAAACCTTGGCGGCCTTTTCAACTTTGGGAAATACATAGGTATAAACGCCAGTTTAATGCTTGCCAAAAGCGAGGCCACTATTGATTCGGTAGGTTACCGGGCTATCGCTCTGCTGGACCGTACGGCAGATAAAAAACGCCCCCTGGTTGACCAGCCCAATTACGCTTACAATATTAACATTGACGTCGGTTACCCTAAATGGGGTTCACAGATCAACCTGTTGTATGCGCGTACAGGCAAGCGCCTGTCTGACATTAACGCCGATGGTTCCCCCAATATTTACGAATACCCGCCCGCGAGTTTTGACGTGGTGTATTCACAAAAAATCACCTCGCGGCTACAGCTGAAAATGTTCGGCAAAAACCTGCTGAATTCGGCCACAGAGTTTGCTTACGGCAATGCCGGTAACTCGCACACTTTCGGGGTTGACAATGCCACTTACATACGCCGACGCTTTGCTTATGGTGCAGTTTACACCATTGGGTTTAAATATAGCTTATAATGAAAATGATGAAAAGTTTAAAAACACTGTATTTACTGCTTATCGTGTTGTTGTCAGGAAGTTTGTACTTGCAAAGCTGTAAAAAAGAGGCTGCCAGCCTGTCGAAGTTTGAGCCCATAGAAATTACCAAGCTGGATACGCTTCATATCTTCAATCTTTTACCTGATAGTTCGTTTTCGCCAATGGGGTATGCCTTGTACGCGATAAGCGGAACAGACACCAGCATGATCTATTCCAATTCAAAGTGGGGCATACGCGGAACGCAGGGTTCCGGTATTCCGCCGATAATGACTTTGCCCCATACTGGTGGTACTTATCGCTTTAAAGTTGCTAAAATACCCAACTACTCGCCAATATCTAACAAGATTGACGAGCGCAAGGTGATTTGTACCTCAGCCGAAATTAATATACCGCCCAACAGCGGGTTTAACAACCTGGTACTGTATGCCGGACCCGATGGCAAATATGATGTTAAATACATACCGATGACCGCCATCAATGAGCCCCCGCCAGTGCCGGGTAAGTTTAAGGTACGGATAGTAAACTTTGGTTACCATCTGCCCGTTATGCGAAATACTTACGAGCTACCTTATGATTTCCCTAACTCAACTGGTAAACAATTTCCGGTGAGCCTGCAATATGCTGATAGCACGGCGGTAAGCGGTTTACAGCAGGTGCCTTATGGCAGCACCTCGAACTATGCGGAAGTACCTTATGGTATGCAGCAACTACTGCTCTTCAATCAGTACCCGGATTCGCTGAAGTACTTTAACTATTCGGGTAAATTCAATAACCTAACCTCCTCATTCGGTATCGCGTTTTCCATGGCGGGCGCGGGGGAGATTTATTTCAGTGTGCATCCTTTTTATACGGATCCATCGGGCTTTTTTCAGGGTATAGGCTCAAATGCCGGTAACCGGGGCAGCTATCCCTTTAATGCTGGCGCCTGTTACAGTATTTACGTTTTTGGTAACATGTACAACGTGATACTTGACAAACAGTATGGCGCCAATACGCTTGATGATTTTGGTAAAGTGCAGGTGGTGAATGCCAACCCAGGTCAGCAGGATCTGCAGCTGACCATGAAGCCCCAGACAGGTGAAACACATCAGTATAACTCGCTGCCCTTTGGTAAATATACAGCGCCAATAACCGTTCCCTCAGGAAACGTTACCTGCACTTTTACACAGGGCGGACGCACACTATATACTTACGATATAAAAATACCCCGGCTGGCAAACTATACCTTGTATTATACCGCCGACCAGAATAATACCCCCCAGGTTTTTCAGCAAAGCAACAATATATCAACAACCGATTATCAGGCACCCGGTTATGCCGGTCCGGGTTATATAGAGCCTGTTAAATTTAAAGTGTTCAACCTGTGTGCCGATGCAGGCAACATGTTTGTTACCTCAGCTACGGTGATCGGCGGTACAGATACCCGTATGACCGCGGATATGGGCTATAAAAGTTATGCCACTGAAAGCAACAACACTTTTACAGCGGTATTTGATGGCCGTGTTCAACTTCAGCCCGCAACATTCAATTTAAGATTGAGTACGCAACGGCCGGATACATTAGCCAGCAAAAAGGTATTTTCTATTGAAAGCAAGGCTTTCTTCCCTTTAAAAACCAACCCGGGTAATTATACCATGGCCGCAATCGGTTTGCTAAACACGGCTGATGAAAAGCAAAAGTTAAGGCTCATTATGATCAAGCACACCAATTACACTAATAAATAAACACAATAACAACACAAGTAATGAAAAGTATATTGCAAAGGCTGAGCCGCTTATCCTCTTATACGGTTATTGTACCCATTTTTATGATGCTGTTTGCCGGTGTGCACCTAACCGGATGTAAAAAGGACGGACGGCTGTTTACACATGTGGATTCCGTAGCCGCGGTGCCTCCCCAGTTTCACTTCTTTAACGCATTTACCTATGATACGGCGCTCACGCTATCTGTTGATGGCTTACCGCGCGAAAATGTAAAGTTGAACACGTTCAGTAAATATTATTCAACGCTTACAGCCTTTAACCCGAATGCCCAGCAGCCCAGCAGCAAGTTGATCGTAACCTATAATCCGAGAATAAACTCCTTGTTCAGGTCAATGGCTACCATCGCTTTTAAACCCAATACAAGCTATATGGTATTTCCTGTGTCGCAGGGGTATGATGTTAATAATGGTACCAAGGCATCAGTTGTACCTTCCTTGGTATATTATCCTGAGGAGGTTTACCACCCGGGTAATGGTTATTCGGCTGTTCGCTTTCTTAACCTCATGAGCGGTTACAATAGCAGCAGTATTACGGTAACGCCCAACACGGGGGCGGGTACCAACCTTACCATTCCGCAGGCACGGTTTGATTATGTTAACGATATCAAAACACCTTCAGAAACTTATTCCACTACCAAAGGGGGAAATAAGGTACTCGCCTTTAATATGTCGGGTTACGGCTATAATAACACGGGCCAGTATAATATCAGATTTACGTTTTTGCCCGTACCGTTGGAAGACGGAAAAAGTTACTCGGTTATCGCTACCGGCGATATGAAGAACTTCCTGACGCCTGCGCCTACCATTGAGCCACAGCCCCAGTTTTTTATTGTGGAAGACGGGCATCCCGAGAGCCTTGAAGAGTTGGCAATATCAACCGTTACCTTCCCCGGTAACTCGTCTACCATGGCCGAGGTAAGGCTGGTGCACGGCGCTTACAATTTGCCTAATATTATTTTCGATCCAACTGTTCCGGGTTCACAGGGTGTTTATACCGGTATAAATGTTCAGCTTAACCAGGCAACGCTGGCGGCGCAGCGCTGGCCCATTGTGTACCCTTCTACGAGTCCGGAAGAGGATACCACGGGGGTATATGACTGGAACCCGCCAAGTATGGCCGCAAACGCCCGTTTCCCATTTCCTGTACAGATCAGTCCGGGCTCTTATAAAGCAAGTACTCTGGCCGCGCGTACTTTCTCGCCCACCTATAATGTATTTAATTACGACTTTCAGGAGAACCTGTCTTATACCATTTGTTTGGTGCCGCGTAATGATAGCAAAACGCAGTGCAATTCATTTGTAATGCAAAACGACCGAACCCCCGATCCTGCCTTTTTTAAACTGCGCGTTATCAACCTGATGGGTGGTTTAGCAGCCTTTGACCTGCATACCGGCAGCCCGTCGGGCCCGGTGATCGCGGCCGGGGTGCCGTTCGGCCAGGCTACCGATTACCAGCAGATCAACCCCACGCTGGTAACGCAGGATCTGTACATCACCGATGCCGGCAAAACAACGCTTCCGTTTCAAACTGCTGCCATGAAACTGCCCTTTAAAGGCGGCAACAGCGGTACCATTTATGTAATGGGCCTGTTGCCGGGTACACGTTACACCGGTGAACCAAAGCCTATTAAGCCCTTTGTGCATTTTATATCAGACGCGTATGCTACCAGCAGCTCGTACACCAATAACACCACATTATATTATAAATATTAAGCCATGATGTTGACAGAAACAATACTTAAAAACAAGGCAAACAGCCGTGTGTATGATCATGGTGCCATGCCGGTGATGATCATCGCGCTTTTGCTGAGCCTGCTTGTGCTTTTTGGCGGATGCAAAAAGGAAGAAACTAAAGAAGTACCTACCGTTACCATTTCGGGCATCAACAAAACGAGGTTCAATATAGGCGATACCATTGTGGTGAGCGGAAGCAACTTTAGCAGTAACCCGTCGGAGAACCTGGTATCGATAGGCACCGCGGCACTTAAAGTGATCAGTGCCACGCAGGCACAAATAACAGCGGTAATTCCGGAAGGGGTATCTAATGGCCAGCTCAGTGTGGCGTATGCCGGAGGGAAGGCGACCGTTTACCCTGATATACTGCAGATTATTGTAACCGGTCAACCGGTTATTACTTCGGTTACCCCATCAAATGTTACTCCGGGGGACACCGTTCTGATAAAAGGCCAAAATTTTACTACGCCCTACAAACTGAACGGTGTTGCACCGGCCGGTGGTTTACTTCGGGTTTTAAATGTAACAGATACTACTATCAGAGCAATTATTACTAACGCGAATGCTACCGGATCTTTAGTGATCACTACCAATGGCCTGGTTTCCATGCCATATCCCATGACGGTTAATAAACCCAGCCCGCTGCAAGACGGACGTTTGCACTGGATAGTACGTTATGCTGATTACTCATCAGTGAGCGGTATAAAGCTTTATCGAGGGTTAGATCAGGGTAGAGAACCTTATGCTATCGAAGCGCCTTTTAATTTTGAACCCCGTGAAATTTCACAACCTGGTGACGGAACAAGCCAACCCGGTACGCTATCTGATTACGGAAGTAATTATGCTTTCGTTAAAACCAACATCGTATCGGACAGTGAAGGTAATGCTTATTACCTGCGCAGAGATCAGTACAATTATGAAATTGTAACCTACTCGCTAACCAAACTAACGCTTAAGCCGTCGGTTACCAAAACCATCATTTGGCAGGATACACTTCTCACATCTGAAATAGGATTTAAACCATTTGAGGATCCTATTTATGGTACTATAAACATCCCCAATCATCTTACACTACGATTGGGAATTGATGGTAACCAGATCTACATTAAGCTCGGTATCGGTAACAGGTTTATGACGGGTAATGTGGCAACTGCCAAAACTGCCAATTCCTTTAAACCAAGCTACGTTAATTACCCGATTGCTGAAGACGCTTCTTATGGACTTGATTTTGCCAAAAACTATGTTTTTTATGGAAAGCCATATAATAACGGATATTCTAACGGACCCAATATGATATCTGAGCTGCATTACATGCCAAGAGGCGGGGGAGCAGTTGGCACGATCCCTTTGCCGCCCGGGTTGACCATCGTGGAATACCTCACCGACCCTTCTCATGACGACAATATATTGATCTATACCATCAACAAAGATTATGCGAACCCGGAAAAAGCGATTTATAAGTTTAATGCGGCAACGGGTGTACTGGTAAAATTATATGGGAAGCAAAATTGGATTGATGCCCTGAGTGACAATACTAACGAAGATTATAATCAGGGTTTTGTTTGGGCGGGTAAGCACATTTATTACGCCAACAAGAGCCTGCCATACAATGGATTTGGCGCCACCGGTATTTATGTACTGAACGATGACGGCAGCAGCAAAAACGCACCAAACGTGTATGGCCGTATTGATATTGGCGCTACTAACTCCACCTATAATTCCTACATCCCTTTATTTATTGATAAAACACAAGCTAAACCGTGATGAAAATAAAACCAATCGTGTTGTTAAGCTTCCTTACAGCGGCATTGTTCGCAGGTTGCAAAAAAGACGTGAAAATGTCGCCCGAATATGCCCAGTCCTATTTCAGATTTATTGTGATAGATGCACCGGGCGGCGGCAAAATACAATTCGCAATGGATGGGTTAACTAATGCCAACGGCGATTCGGTAGTGCACAACCCCGATGGAAGTATTTACCAGGAAGATCCTAATCAGCCATCTACCGTTACGGTAAATTACCCATCAGGTGGCTGGAGTGATAATACACCTTTAAACTTTGCCGGCGTATACGGCTATTATTTTACTGACGGCAGCAGGTTCTCTTACTTTCCTAATCCCACTAATAGAATAATGCTTGCGCCCAATATCAATAAGTTTAACTTTTTTAACTGGGCATCGCTGCCGGCGGCACAGCATACTATATCACTTTATGGCGTGGTTACAGCTAACCAGTACGGTAATATGGTATCGGTAAGAGGGCCAAAGTTTTATGAAAGGCAGGTTAACTTGGAAGGGGGAGCAATACAAACCTCTCTGCTGGTTAATAAGTCATCTGTTAAGGCGTACACAACAGCGGGCCAGAATACCGAGAACGGCTTCCCGTATGGCATGTCTGAAACGATTTCCTTTAACTCTCAGGACATGGACATCATATCGTTTAAAGATCATCCCGATAAGTTTCAACAGTTTAAGGATACCTGCGCTTATGTACGCTTTATTAATTTCACCCCGGTTTATAACGATCAGGTACTTAACCAGAATACCGACTCGATTGACGTATACCTTGCCCCGATGTATGGGCCAAGGGCCGACTATTTTGATCCGTCGTACCGGTTTACTGTACGTTTTATCACCAAAATAGGGCAGGAGTTTCTGGCCGCAAAAGGCCTCGGACGTTTTCAAACTAAAGACGACCAACCTTTTACCGAGATACCGCTTGGGCGCTACATGCGTATAAACCCACAAACCAACGCGCCCGATACCGTTGGCCTGCCCCGTTACTTCAGGGTACTGGCTTACAAGGCAGGTGAATCTGCCGCCACGGGTGCCGCCCCACTGGGGGTGGGCGATTGGCTGCCGGTATACAATTCATTCGGGCTTTATAACAGAACCTACCGCGACAGCTTCCTGCTCCGTTACGATGGCAAAAGCTATCACCCCACGGTGGCCACCATACCTGTTGCAGTAGGCCCTACAAAGGTACCGGTTACACAATCATCTACCGAGGCCTATAATTACTTAGGGTACCGTTCGGTTATCTCTTACATACCTGTTGGTGTAAACTCATTTTACTATGCCAGATAATACCATGAAAAAAATCAGTATCCATACTTATATCATCGTGCTTGCCGCTTTTGTTACCGGCTTTACAAGTTGTAATAAAAACGATGTGCCGGTGGCCGCGGGCAAATCAGCATCGGGCAAAATCTTTCGTTACGATCTGGTGAAAAATGATTATGACGTATTGCCCGTAACCACCTTTTCCTTATCGTACCAGGATGATCTGCCGGTAAACGTTTTTGAAAAAAATACACAAGCCCTTTTTTCCTATTCCTTAAGCTATGATGCCGCCAAACAACTGGTAAAAGCGCAGGCCAATAATTCGGGCACGCAAAATATAATTTATGACCCTGCAACTAAAAAGCCCAAGCAAATCAATTATACTACATTAACTGATACCGGCAAAGTGGTATTCACCTATCAGAGTGGTACGGGTAAACTGATTTCCGTATTAGATTCGCTTAAGCAGCCGCTGAAGCTGCCGGTTAAATATCAATACCTGTTTACCTATGATGCTGCGGGTAATAACGTGATACAGATCACCAAAAACCAGTTCGACCTGCAAAACAGGCCAACTTTAAGACAAAACAGCTATTATAAATTTGATAACAATCCTAATCCTTTTAACAATTTCCCTACCCTGCAAAGTAGTATAAAGCTACCAGGCGAATTTGCCGCGCTGGTAAACAAAAACAACGTAACCGAGGGTAAAATGGTAGGCGTTATTTACAGTCCCGGCGGGCCGGGCAGCGGCTCCGAACCGATATTGACGCCTGTAGATATTTATCAATCGGTATGGAAATACGAGTATAACGATAAAGGACTGCCGGTAAAATCTATAGAAACCTTCGATAATATTCAATTCAGCTATAAAGGCTCAAGAACTTTCACCTATGATTATTAATATACAACCTAAACGTTTTATAACGCTCAATTTCATTCGGTTATGCTTTTTGCTGTTACTGCTGCTGGCTGGTGTGCCCAAGCTGTTTGCCCAGGAAACCACCGGCTCACTCAGCGGCAGGATTACCGACGAAACCAGTGCCTTTTTGCCGGGCGCTACTGTTACCGCGGTACATGAGCCTACAGGTACAAAGTATATCACCAAAACCAATTCCATCAGCCGGTATGCATTGGTGAACCTGCGGGTTGGCGGCCCCTATACCGTTACCGTCACCTTTGTGGGTTATGATACACAGACAAAAGATAGCATCATGGTTGCGCTCGGCTCGGCAGGGTCGGTTGATTTTGTTATGCCATCCAACGCTAAACTGCTTAATATAGTTGAAATTAAAGGTTCGCAAAGTTCAAAGGCCAATAGCACAGGGGCAGGCACAAATATTGGTTCGGCAACCCTGCGTAACCTGCCTGCCGGCGCGCGCAGTTTGCAAGATTATACACGCCTTACCCCCCAATACAACGGTAACTCATTTGTGGGTACCAATTTTCGTTACAATAATGTTACTATTGATGGCGCTATTAATAACGATGCAATTGGTTTCTCGCCGTCGTTAGGCGGCCAAACAGGTATCTCGGGCCAGATAGGTTCCTCTACCCGTTCTAATCCAATATCTATAGATGCGATACAGGATATACAGGTGTATGTGGCGCCTTATGACGTTAAGATAGGTAATTTCACAGGTGGTTCCATCAACGCGGTAACACGGTCGGGTACCAATCATGTAGAAGGTTCGGTTTACGCTTTTGGTAAACTGGGCTCCTTTACCGGCCCCGATCATGCATCGGGCACAGGCAGGTTATCCAATGATTATCATGACCTGCAAACCGGATTCAGAATTGGCTTCCCCATCATTCGTAATAAACTATTCTTTTTTACCAATGCCGAACTTACCGATAATCAGCAGCCATTGGCGCAAACCATCAATTCGGCTATTACACAACCCATTTTAACAGCAGCAGATGCCCAGCGCATTTATGATTTTTATAACAGCGATAACTATAAAAAGAACATAGATCCGCAGGGCTTATATGCCGGCCCGGGTACGGCGGGCGACTATACCATTTACGCCAAATCAAAAAAGTTCTTTAACCGTGTGGATTGGAATATCTCTGATCAGCATCAATTGTCTGTCAGAAGCAATGTGGTTACTTCTGAAGCCACTAATCTAACGCGCGATGCACAGAACTTCCGTTTTTCAGGTATCGATTTTGTGCAGCATAATAACCAGGTAGCAACCGTATCTGAATTGAAATCAACCTTCAACAGCACAATATCAAATAACCTGGTTTTGGGCTACACCACGGTGCACGATTACCGCAACCCCTTATCGTACGCTTATTATCCGCAGATACAGATAGCCGGAAATACATCCGGTACCACTATTTTGCTGGGAACCGATCGCGAGGCAAGTGTATTTAACATGCGCCAAAAAAGTTTTGAAATTACCGATAACGTGACCATATTTAAAGGCAGGCATACCTTTACCATAGGCACACATAATGAGTTATATAACATTACTTATGATTTTGTAAATTCACCCAACGGCCGTATAGATTACGCGAGCATTAACGATTTTATTGCCGGGCAGCCAAGCCGTATCCGCGGTAATTTCTATTATAATAACCAGGACCGCGATTACTTGTTCAACAACCCTGTTACACAGTTTAAAGTAAATTTGTACAGTGTATATGCACAGGATGAAATAGCATTTTCTACCCGGTTTAAACTGATACCCGGCCTGCGATTGGATATGACCGCGATTCCTGATAAGCAAAAGATATCGCTCAAAACCACACGTGCCCGCACTGATCCGTTTTACGGCACAACCTATACGTATACCAAGCCTGCCGATATTGATAACGGTTATTTAGGGAAAATTCAGTTCTCGCCGCGCGTTGGCTTTAATTTCGACCTTAGCGGCGACAAAAAAACGGTACTACGAGGAGGTACAGGTTTATTTACCGGCCGTATCCCTTTTGCCTGGTTAGGTTATGCCTTTTATAATAACGGTGCCGATTTTGGTTCGTTCGATAAGCGGTACAACTATGTGGGCAACCCATCGGCCATTCCGCCGGTGCCGCCTACTATACCGGCAGCGGGTACCGATCCGCGTATTCCTTCACGTAACGGCATAGCGGCCATAGCGGCAAATGAGAACGGGCTGGCGGCACTTAACGGAAACGGGCCTACGCAGGTTGATTATATTGACAACGATTTTAAAATGCCGCAGGTTTGGCGTACCAGTGCAGCGCTGGATGTTGATGCAGGCAATGGCTACAAGTTTTCGATAGAAGGTGTTTACACCAAAACAATTTACGATGTGCAGTTTAAACAAATCAACGTGCAGGACAGCGTTTCTTATTATTTGTATGACCGGAATAATCAGCAGCCAATCTTCAGCGGCCGCTCTAATGATCCCGCGTTTTCTGCCATGTACCTGATGACGAACACACATCAAGGTTATCGCTACAGCGCCACCGCGCAGCTGAGTAAACGCTTTTTATTTGGTCTCGACCTGATGGCTGCGTATACCTATGGCGAATCAAAAGATCTGGCCAACGGGATACGCAATTCCATGGAATCAAACTGGCAGCTGAATCAATCGCTCAACCCCAATAACCCGGGACTGGCGTACTCTAATTTTGATGTGCGCCACCGCATCATCGGTACGGTAAATTACCGCCTGAGTTACGGTGCCGGGAAGCGAATGATCACCAATGTAAGTGCTTTCATCAGCGCCAGTTCGGGGCAGCCATTTACCTATGGTTTTGTTAATCCGTCGGTTTCCCTGCAAAATACAGGTCAGCAGGTGGGGTTAGTATACATACCCACGCCTGAGGAAACTTTCAGGTATTTTCAGGGCGGCCGTATCACCTTGTCGAACGGGTCCATAGTTCAAAAAAGTCAGGCAGATCAGGCGGAGGAGTTTAACAAGTATTTACGTTCGGTTCCTTACCTGAGTTCGCATCGTGGACAGTTTACCGAGCGTAACGGTGCCCGCACACCATGGAACACTAATGCTGATCTACGTATTTCGCAAACGTTTTTGCTGAATGGAAAGCTAACCAAAGGCCATTCTTTCACTATTACTTACGACATATTTAATTTAACCAATCTCCTATATAAAAACTGGGGGAGGGTATACTTCTCGTCCGATTTGTTTAACTCCGCGGCAAGTGTGGGCCTTAAGCCAACGGGCAGGTCGGTTGGAGGCTACCCTACATATACATGGGAGCTGCCTACGTCACCTTATCAAATAGATGTTAATCAGTCGAGATGGCAAATGCAATTAGGCTTGCGTTATAATTTTTAATTAATTTGCCGATTGCTTGGGAGATTGCCCGGATTTTGACACACACGATGTAATGAATGATGATGAACTGATATTGCTGGTGAAAAAATACCAGGACGGAACAGCCACTGCCGGGGAGAAAATCCAGGTGGAAAGCTATTTCGCACGTATTTATCCGGACCTTGATATCACACAGATTTTGGCGCCGGAGAAAGTTACCGATACCGGAAAACGAATGTTTTCTGCAATTCAAGATAAGATAAACCGTGAAACGCCGCCTGTTGTACCTATAGTGAAGTGGTGGAAATATGCTGCCGCGGCCTCCATTTTGATAATTGCCAGTTTTGGCTTATGGAGATTAAACGATGAAACAACTACAACGGATACAGCGCGCTTAAGTGTAGTATCCTCAAAACCCGGCAAAGTCTCCATGGTTAAATTGAGCGACGGTACCCTGGTTTGGTTAAATGCGGGCAGCCGGATCAGCTATCCGCAAACCTTCGGTAAAACCGCTACACGTGAGGTCTATCTTGAAGGGGAAGCTTATTTTGAGGTGGCAAAAGATAAAGAACATCCCTTCAGGGTACATGCCCGTAACCTGGTTACGCGCGTATTGGGCACTAAGTTTAACGTAAAGGCGTACAAAACAAGTAAAGCAGTTGAAGTTACCTTGCTTGAAGGAAAGGTAATGCTTACCCTTAACCAGGTATCAAAGGGACAACATCGGGACACTGTATATTTAATGCCTAACGAAAAAGCCAGGTATAGCCTGCAAACCAGCCCTCTACAATTAACAAAGGGGCAGCAGCCTTTGCCTGATAGTGAGACGATGGCCGGGTCGGGAATTGCCGGTAATGCACATATAACAGGTAGTCAACTGATTAAAATGACAGATAACCAGGCTGTTTTATCGGCATCATGGCGTCAGGGTGATATCGTATTCAGAGGGGAAACTTTAAAAGAGGTAATAAATACGCTGAACATAAGATATGATGTATCGGTACATGCCGACGAGCGCCAATTAAACACTCCGATCACGCTTAATATGGCCAATACACAGGTAGAAGATGTTTTGCTGGAAATTGCGAAACAACTTAGGACGTACAATAATGAAAAAAATGCACGGGGTGTTGATGAAGGCCAGTTGCGGAAAGTGGGGCGTAACTATTATTTGAATTGAACGAGAGATTTTGGCAATGTTTTGTGAATTTGTTACCTGTTTGTACCGATTTTTTGTAATTGAATGATTATCAATATTTTAATTGGTGTCTGGAAGTTAACTAAACCGGTGCACAACACTTTTCCAGCTTTGGACAAATCTTCCAAACCGCACGCCTCGGACGGCATATGTCAGTCATCATAATGCTGTGCATAAATATTGATATAATTCTGATGACATATTTTTGAATGTATGAACGAAAGTTAGCCGTAGAGCTGGAATGCCGACTGCATCTTTTTATGGCGGTAATTAGTGGCAAATGGAAGATCAGTCTGATCTGGTGTATTCATACGGTATCAAAAGGCCGGGAGAGTTACAGCGGAAAATACACAAAGCCTCGCGCAGACTACTGGGCAATCAGCTTAAACAACTCAGCGGGCAAGGGATCATCCATAAGGTCATTTATGACTCATCGAACTGATCAAACGCTGATCTCGTTTATTGAAGTGACCGCCAGGTTGGGCGAAACGCATCGTGCTATCCTTAAAACCTATTTTAAAGCCAGCTGATCTTCCATTTACAATAAATCAAATTACAATAAACCTTCCTGTACCGCCTGATAAACCGTCCGTACTATAGGTTGGAAACCCAGCGACCGCGCCAGCGAAGCGTCCACCTGCAAATGCCAGGGATCGTTCAGAGGTTCAGCTGAGAAACGGAACTGGATACCAATCAAACCAAGCAATTCAAAAATAGAGGTAGGGGATTCATCAGCGATATTGACGATACGTCTATCAAATTTTCCTTCCAGCGCTATTGCTAACGCCGTGAATATATCACGATGATGAATTGTGCTCATACGTTTGGCAGGATGCCACTGTACCACATGTTTGGGCAGTTCCTCCAAATGGCCGTCACCATCGCCATAAACAAAGGGAAACCGGATCACCGACCAGTTCAATCCGCTTTCTTTTAACAACTCTTCGGCTGCTGCTTTGCTGGCGGGATAAGCGTGTTGCGGCGCTACTTCATCATCTTCTCTGCCGGGATGAGGCTGATTACTGTTATAAACGTGCGCAGTGCCGGCCATAATGAACCGCACGCCCGGGGCATATCGCTTTGCGACATCAATCAGATTCCTGGTACCTTCAAGATTGCTTTTCCATATTAGATCCGCATCAGGCGAGCGAAACACCGCTGCCAAATGGATGATGGTCGTGATCCCGGTTACAGCACCGGCAAGTGTATCGGCATCTAAAAGATCGCCCGAAACGGCAGTTAACACTGCTGCAGCTGTTTTGCCGCTACGCAATAACACGCGGCAATCATGGCCCGCTGCCACCAATCTCGGAAGCAGCCGCGTACCCACCAGGCCGGCACCACCGGTGATTAATATGTTTTCTGTTTTTTTGCTCATGTTTACTGTTTTAACAAGAACAAAGTTCAGCGAAGCAATTGGGATGATGCCGGACAAAAGCAGGAAAGTTCAGGACAAATCCCTAAAGAACGTGGCAACGGTCTGCCCGGTTATTTGTTTAAAGAGGCGGCTAAAATAGTCAGGATCATTAAAACCGAGTTCAAAAGCAAGCTCCTTAACCGAGCTGCGCTGGCCATAGTGCATGCGCCTTTTAGCCTCGAGGATCAGGCGTTCATTAATAAATTCTTTCGGACTCAGGCCGGACTGCTGTTTAACGATCTGGTGCAAACTGCTGCTACTGACCGCCAGCTCTTCTGATATGCTTTTGATGGAACGGTGTTCCGAAAGGTGATCTTCGACAAATATTTTAAAGCTGGCAAACTTAGACATCCGGCCATCATCCGGTTTTTTCTGACCGGCGAAATAAGCTGCATCGATCTCGGTCATCAGGCTGTTCAGGTGTGCCAGTATGATCCGGGGATCACTATCAGGCTTATTAAGCAGCCCCTGCAACATCGAAAAAATAATCTTTAACCGCTCAGCCGAATCCGGTGTAACCTTTATTTTCTGTTGGTGCAGTGGATCAAGCAGGAAAGGATAGGACCTGGGCAAACGGGCCAGGCATTCCTGGTCGAAACCCAGTTTGAAATAAGCACCACCGTGATCAGGACGTGTAATATCCCGTATTTGCTGCGGCAGCAAAAAGAGCAGTTCATTATTCCCAACCTCGAAGTTGTTCAGGTCGGCACTTACATGACTATGACCATTATATACAAAAAGGAAAAAGTAATAGGATAAGCGCTGTGTCTGCATCTGTTCGGCCCCGGTTCCAGCCGGTAAATGACCAAAATCAGGCGAAACGATCCTGATCGGCAAATGCTCGTTTTGGCTCAGGCCCGCAGGAAAAGAACTTGATCTGTTCATCGATTCGGTCATTTAGATACGGCAAATGTAAAGGCAAAGCGGCATAATTCATAATAAGCGCTTTGCTGCATGTGGTATTACTTATGCCTGGTCAGTTCGGTCGGTGCAAAGCCGAAGTGTTTTTTGAAAGCGTACGAGAAATGAGACAAGGTTTCAAAGCCCAGGTCCAGATAAAGTTCCGAAATTTTCTTATGTTGCTTATCAATCAGAAAATAGGCTTCCTGTAAGCGCTTTTGAACCAGCCACCGGCCGGGCGTATCATGAAATACTTTCCTGAAGTCCCTTTTGAAAGCTGATAAACTTCGTCCTGTCAAAAATGCGAACCGCTCATTACTTACGTTAAAATGATAGTTCTGGTTCATAAAGGCTTCAATATTGATCTTTTGCGGAATACCGAAATCGAACAATATGCCTGTTAATTCAGGTGAGGCCTGCAATAAAATGATCAATAATTCCTCACGTTTCAGTTCTTTGAACGGCTCTGCGATCAGGCCATGATCGTAGTGGGGCAATAAGGACTGAATATAATTGGGAAGCAGTTCATTTTCCGGAAGCTTTATGATAGTCTGTCCGGGCGGAAAGTTGGTGATAGTAGGGTGGTGCTTTTCCTGGAATTTCCGGAGGAAGGGTTCATCGAAAAAAACGAACACTTTTTCCAGTTCCCCGTTGATCATCTCTTTCTTGAACCTCACCAGCCTGTTTTTTCGTGCCAGGCCAAACTCACCTGACCGGAGCAAGTGATTATGCTCACCGTCATACAACTGCATTTCACCTTTTATAATGTAGGCGAAAGAATGCTCGGCAATGAACTGCTCGGGAGAGATGACGCCTGTTTTATAATTAGATATGCTCATTTAAGTACGCAAAACTATCTTATTTGATTGCCAATAGCAAGGCTCTGGTTTCGCTTAACACAAGGTCCTGAAATTCTGGTTGGCGAACCTGTTCAGAGGCTAGCATCGGCTTACCTTTTTCATCAAAATAGATGCCTGTTTTACCCGTGTCACTGCTGAGTAGCTGAACGATTACCCGTGCGGTCTTTTGCGGCGTACTGCTGAACCGTGAAAATGGCGGAATGATGGCCATCAGGTGCCCAAATAAAAAACGCAGGAATGCCGGCGTGTCCTCGCCGCCCAGATTAGTTCCCCGTGTGATCCCGGGCTCAAGGGCGTTATAGTGAAGTCTCAGGTCCTGACGCGCCAAAGCCAGGGTTGCTGCTAAGATGCATTGCTTTGAGGTCGCATACGCGTCTATGCCCGGCATCTTTGAGCCGCCCGCTTTCCATTCCCCGCCAGCGCTGGCTGCTACCGATAAGAAACGGCCTCCTTTCATACCCATGATTTTGGCAGGCTTACGTTCGGGATCTTCGATAGCGGAGGCAACCGTCAGTATATTTGCACCGTCGGGTAGCATTGAGGCAAGCGCCTCTGTGAAAGCGAAGGTACCTAAATGATTGGTGGCGAAAGTTATATCCCAACCTTGCGCGTTCTTGCCTGGTTTGGATGGCATGATCCCTGCGTTGTTCAGCAACCCTTTGACCGGTAAGCCGAGCGCAATGATCTCTTTGGCTGCGGATCTAACACTGTGTATATCGGATAGATCACATACGACAGTGAAAGCGCAACCTCCTGATGTTTCGATGGTTTTCTTAACCTCTTGTAATTTTTGTTCATTCCGGCCTACCAATATCAAATTGCCATGTTTGGCCAGTGCTAAGGCTGTTGCATAACCGATACCGGAGGTCGGTCCGGTAATAATATAGCTGTTGTTGTTCATTTCCCAAGATTTTGTAATACAAAGATCCATGGAAATGGCAACGTTAATTTACCTGAGCGGTCCAAACTTACTTACCTGGAAGGTCCAGATAAGCCGACGCATCAACAGGCATAGATTAAAAGATCGGTCTTTGTAATGACGTGCTGAAGGAGAGCACACAGCTCGCCGGAATCATCGCGAATGCAAAGACTATCAAGTATTCCACGTGGCGAATATATGATGAAGCAGCAACAAATGGTCTTGTCGATGATGCGCGATAATGCATACTAAATGCAGAGGTGCTTTCAAAGCTGATCATGTGATGAAACACGTTTAAGGATCTGTGAAAGGATAGCCGCAAATACGACATACCCCGCAAAAATGTAAAAGCCCGGCTGTAGCGAAGTGCCGTTATCGGTCATGACCTGTAAGGTCTTGTCCTGAATATTCAGCGCGGACAACTGGCTTTTTAAGATACCGTTTAACCCGATATAGGTCATCAGCATGCCGACTACCATTACATCGGCCATATCCCATTTGTGCAGTTCAAAAGTCAGGTAGCGCACCACGCCATTTTCCGCGATCTTTTTAGGGCTCAGTACATAAATACCCTTGGCGATCAATCGTAGCAGCGGCAATACCAGGATAAATAATAAGATCAATATACCCACCACGATGGTATCCGGTTTCGGCTGAGAGAGGAGCGTTCCCACGATCCCGACAATACTTTTACTTTGATAGAACAACACTTGGTTTTGAAATACGATCTTCTCACCCAGCAACTGCAATTCGAGTGACCGGATGCGCGCATCGACCTCGATCACCGGGATCACACTACCGGTCACCAGCAGCAGCAGGGCAAAAAGTAAGGCGAATACAAACAGTACCGTCTGCAACTGCACCTGTTTGCGCAAGGCAAACCATAACGTCAAGGCCGCGAGAATGCTCCCGATCAAACCGGCTACATAACAAATCTGTTGCGTATCGATCAGTGCCAGTTGCCCGTTGATGCGTTTATTAAAAGCAACAGGATTCGAAACCTTATATTTCTGATACATGTATTTCGTCACGGTGTCATTGGCTACCCGTACGCTGTCATAAATTTGGGAGGTCAGTTGCGTAAACTTGCTGCCGGCAATTCGTTTCAGCCGCCGTTCGCTTTTCGGGCTGGCCACCTTTGCCACGATGGTTCGGGCAAAAGGGCGCACCTGCGCCTGTAATTCTGCTGAATCAACCAGCGCGTTAAAGGCCAGCTTTTTCAACTTTCCGCCCAGGCTTTTTTGCGGACGGTTGATCTCATTTACAGTTTTGCGCACCAGGCCATGCATTTCTTTTTCGACGGTGGCCTGCAGGTCTTTTTTTTGCGCAGGCGTAATATGGAAATCATGCAGCTGGCTCCTGATCACAACCGAGATACGATCCTGCCAGGCATCGATCGAGAAAAGCCCGAGGCTGACGCTGTTAGATAAACTGTAATCTTCTTTGAGGCTTTCCCGCTCTGCCGACAGCGCGTCAAGCTTGTACGCGGAAAATACGCCAATTGCCAGCAAAATGCTCAGCCCAAACAATAAACTGATGGTTGCTAAAGATTATTTCATTTAATGGGCATCGTTAGGCGTAATATATTTAAGGATGGTCGACAGGATCAGACCGTATAGCACGAAACTGATGAAGATGATATAGCCGGGCTGAAGCGCGGTATTGTTCGTCGAGATCAGCGTCAGATCCTGCGAGCGGATATTCAATAAAGCCAGCTGACTATTCAGCAAACCGTTTAACCCGATATAGGTCATCAGGATCGCGATAACGATCACATCGGCCATACTCCATTTTCCGGACTGGAACGCGAAGTATTTGACGATCCGGTTTTCCGCGATACTTTTCCGGCCCAGCAGGTGCACTCCGGTCGAACTCAGTTTCAGTACCGGGAATAGGATACTGAATGACAGGATCAGGATACCGACCCCGATGGAATCAATGGCCGGCTGTTTGATCAATACCTCTACCACGCCCAGGATACTTTTACTCTCATAAAACAATACCTGGTCTTTGAACAATACATGCTCACCCAGCAGCGTAAAATCCAGCGTGCTGATCCGGCAATCCACCTCGATCATAGAAGCGCTCAAGCCGACCCCCAACAGAATGAAAGCGAAGAGTAAAGAGAGAATGAATAGCGTGGCGTGCAATTTAACCTGTTTGCGCAGGAACCACCATAAGGCCAGCACAATGACAATGCAGCCCAGCATCAAAAAGCAATAGCGGTACATCTCCGTGCGTATCTCTGTCAGCAAATGATCCAGCTTGCTGTTTAGGGCAGGGGTGGTAGTAACCCGGTATTTATGGTACATCTTATCAAACAGCTGGTGATTCGCGCGTAAAGCGCTGTCAATAGGCTTAGCTTGTTGCAGATCGCTGAATTTGGACATGGCCAAGTCGCTCAACTTAGCCTTTTGATTCGGATTGTCGGCTTTGGCGATAATATCACGCGCCATGGCCGGTACCCCGGCTTTGATCTTATCCGTATTGACGAAAGTTTTGACCGCCAGTTTCCGGATCTTCCCTGCCAGGCTTTTGGGCTTTTTCTCTACCATCGCTTCTGCTTTGGCAATCAGCGCATACAGTACTTCTTCGATCTCGGTCTGCAATTCCTTCTTCTGCAGTTTCGTCAACTTAAAGTGTTTGACCTGGCGTGTTACCACCCCGGCAATCTCATCCTGCCACTGGTCGACGGACAGCAAACCGTAAGTAATACTATTTACCTGCGCATGATCCGCTTTGATCATTTCCTGCCGCGCCGACAGCTCGTGCAGGCGGTAGCCAAAGAAACTTTCGGCAATTAGTAAAACCAGCAAACCCGCAATGAGTATCATTCTGGCGGCAAGCGGACTGAATCGGGACGGTGTTACAGGCAATTGGTCTTACATTAATTTGGGTATATAAACCCATGGGAGCGCGGATAGTTTTAGCAACTTCTGTAATAAAACTGTTGTTATAAAACATATCACCGGAAATGTTGTCATTAAGGGCATTAACCCAAAAGATCATGTTGTCAAAATTTTACAGATCATTAAGCTTAGGCATTGTCCTTTCAGTAATTAGTACAGCAGGTATGGCTCAAACCGGCGAACCTGTATAAAAGAACAAAGCCAACAGCGATTACAAACCCGCTTTCGCGGGATAGACACGTATCGGAAGTCTCAAAACAAAAACACTTTATACCGTTACACTCATCAGCAGTGAACTGAAAGGTCCGTGGGGAATGCATGTTTTGCCCGACGGCCGCTTACTGATCAGCAGTAAGCCGGGCACCATGCAAATAGTTAATACGAGTGGTAAAATCGTAAAAAATATTACCGGTTTTCCGGAAGTTCAATTTCAGGGACAGGGTGGATTGCTGGATATTAATATTGATCCAGAGTTTACAAAAAACCGTATGGTTTACTGGACCTACGCCCAACCCGGTGAAGGTGCCGCGCTTGCCGTGGCCAAAGGCAAACTATCTGCTGACGAAACCAAACTGGAAGATGTAAAAGTGATTTTTGAAGCCAGCCCACGTTACAAAGGAAGCGGCCAGTTTGGCTCGCGCATTGTATTTGATAAGAACGGAAACCTCTTCGTTAGTTCGGGTGACCGCAACGCTAAAGACATTCGTGTAAAAGCGCAGGACTTGAGCGCGACCACCGGCAAGATCATCCATATCACCAAAGAGGGTAAACCGGTATCGGATAATCCCTTTGTTGGTAAGGCTGATGCCAAACCCGAGATCTATGCCCTGGGTTTTCGTAATCCCGACGGACTGGCCATCAACCCGCTTACGGGAGATTTATGGGAGAGCGAATTCGGGCCGCGCGGGGGAGATGAGATCAACCTGATCAAATCCGGCGCAAACTATGGCTGGCCATATGTTACCTATGGTATTGAGTACAGCGGCGAAAAAGTTTACGATGGCATCCAGCAAAAAGAAGGTACAGTGCAACCCGTTTACTACTGGGATCCTGTTATATCGCCGGGTTGCATGATGTTTTATACCGGAAATATTGCCGAGTGGAAGAACAATCTCTTTGTGGGCGCATTAAGCGGCTTACACGTTATCCGCCTGGTTATCAAAGACAACAAAGTAGTTGGCGAGGAGCGCCTGTTAGCCGATAAAAATGAACGCTGGCGCTGCATAGCCACCGGTAAAAATGGTGCTATTTACGCCGCGACCGATAACGGTAATTTATATAAGATCGCTAAACGATAACGATCCCCTTAACGGCGGCATTGAATGTTGCATCTCATCCCTGAACTTGTGCGTATTCAACAACCGATCTGTTTTATCAGTAAAACAATTATTTATCTTTATAATCATATGTTTTCTGAACAAGAAATTGTAGCATTAATAAAGCGATAGATCAAAAACAGTAAGAAGATGGACACATCCAAGAACGAACACGAAGTAACAGCCTCTGCATTAAATCCTTTTTCGCAAACTTTTTTTCACGGTACAAAAGCGGATCTGAAAATCGGCGATCTTATAAGCACCGGCTTTAATTCAAACTTTGTAGACCGTCAATTAAAACATATTTACCTTTCCGCAACCTTAAATGTGGCGGTTTGGGGAGCTGAGCTTGCATCAGGAGAGGGCCGTGAAAGAATTTACCTGGTAGAAGCAACAGGTGCGGTTGAAGATGACCCCAACGTAACCGATAAGAAATTCCCTGGTAACCCTACCATGTCCTACCGCTCCACAGCCCCGTTCAAAGTTGTAGGTGAAGTTATTGTATGGCAGCGTCATTCATCAGAGCAGATCACGGCAATGAAAGAAGGTTTGGAAAAGTTAAAAAAACAGGGTGCCATGATTATCGAAGAGTAAATGGCTTAACACCATATCTTGCAAATAAAGTAGCGTATTCATTACATCAAAGGTGTTAAACCTATTGATCCCGATCTGCTGCCTGATCAATGGCTGTTCCGGGAGTATTCGCAAAGCTGTTCTACCAAATAAATCGCGCAATAGTTGAATTAAGAAAAAATATCCTTAAAATTGGTTGCACAGATATTGTTTTAAAACAACCTTATGAACAAAACAAAACGCGTATCTTTTTTTAAGTACATTATTATTGCTGGCTTTTTGCCGGTAATATTTGCCTTTGTGATCAAACCTGAGCCTGCCGGTGTAAAATGGCAGCAGCTTTTTAACGGGAAAGACCTGAAAGACTGGACCATCAAAATAAAAGGGCGTGATCTTAACGATAACTTCGGAAATACCTTCAGAGTGGTGGATGGTAAAATACAGGTGAACTATGACCATTACAAAGAGTTCGATGAACAATACGGGCACCTGTTCTATAAAAAACCTTTCTCGTATTACCTCATCGCCGCCGAATACCGTTTTACCGGCAACCAGGTAAAAGGTGGCCCCGGATGGGCTTTTAGAAACAGCGGGATCATGATCCACGGGCAGGACCCGGCAACCATGACCAAAGGTCAGGATTTTCCTAATTCTATAGAAGTGCAATTGTTAGGCGGCAATGGCAGCGGGAAACGCACTACTGCAAATGTTTGTACACCGGGCACGCAGTATGTGATGAACAATTCGGTAGTTAAAAACCATTGCATGGACTCCAATTCAAAAACATTTGACGGCGACCAATGGGTGCGTGTAGAGGCATTGGTACTGGGCGACTCGCTGGTGGTTCATTACGTGAACGGGGAAGAAGTGTTGCGTTACCAGAAACCACAAACCGACCCGGTAGGTAACAGCGACAATGGTACGCTGATAAAAAGCGGCACCATCTCCCTGCAAAGCGAAAGTCACCCGGTTGAATTCAGGAAAGTAGAGATCATTAACCTTGAAAAATTTGCTGCCAAGCCCGAACAATTGAAAAAAGTAATTGAACAATTGATGGCTGTAAAACGCGTAGCTAAACAATAAAACCGCTAACCCATGCTAAGATATTCTTTCACCCTGTTTATTATCATGTCTTTTCTGGGCACGTTCACCTTTTTTGGAGGGGCGAACCAGAAAAAACGCGAAAAGGTGCCTGCTAAACAGCTACCCAAATGGCCCGATGGGCTTACCGTTACCCCGTTTGCAGGTCCTGAACTAACGCCAAGCCCGGCATGTATCGCCGTAGCGGCAACAGGTGAGGTATATGTTGGCGTGGATATGATAGGTTCCTTAGGTAAAGATAAAGGCAAAGGTCGCATTGTAAGACTGGTTGACAGCGACAATGATGGTAAGGTAGATCAGCATACCAACTTTGCCGATGTTGATGATCCGCGTGGTATATTAATCATGGGCGATAAGGTTTATGTACTGCATACCGTATTTTCGGCAACCACAGGCAAAGCCACGGGGATGGACCTGGATTATTTTGAAGATAAAGACCATGATGGCGTTGCCGATGGCCCTGCTAAACCACTTATTGAACACATCAGTAACGAGCACATGCTGGTAGAAAGGGGTACAGACCACGCAACCAACGGTATCCGGATGGGTATTGATGGCTGGATCTATATCGCCGTGGGCGATTTTGGTTTTCATGATGCAATCGATCGCAGCGGTAAAAAAATGACCATGCTTGGCGGCGGTATTGTTCGCGTACGGCCGGACGGCACCGAGATGGAAGTTTTTACGCATGGTACCCGTAACCTGTATGATGTAGCTATTGACCCTTACATGAATGTTTTCACCAGGGATAATACCAATGATGGCGGCGGCTGGAATATCCGTTTCTCGCATCATATACAGTCGGGCGAGTATGGTTACCCGGTATTGTTCCAGCATTTTACCGACGAGATCATACCGGCACTGGCCGATCTGGGTGGTGGCTCGGGTACAGGCTCCCTGTTTATGGACGAACCCGGCTGGCCCGAAAAATATAACCGTGTGCCCATGACCGCCGACTGGGGCCGCAACGAGTTGTTTATTGACCGTGTACAGCCTGACGGCGCAAGCTTTTTGCTGAAGGAAGAAGAATTTATCCAGCTGCCGCAGATCACTGATCTCGATGTGGATGGTTCGGGCAGGCTATACCTATCTGCCTGGGATGGCGCGGGGTATTCGGGCAACCCGGCAAAGGGATATGTGGTACGTGCGGTACCTACCGACTGGACCTACAAAGCTTTTCCGGATCTAAAAGCGGCGTCAGTATCCGATCTGGCAGGTCTGCTTCATTCAGCAAGTGCGGTAACCCGCCTGAATGCTTCGCAGGAGCTTATCACCCGCCCGGCTGATGAAGCAGCTAAAGCCACACTAAATGTGGCCTCAAACACAAGCTTACCCTTGTATGCAAGAGTGGCCGGTATTTATACCTATGCGCAGATAGCCCGTGAAAACGGTATCCCCGCATTGCTCGATCTCGCCAAAAATAAAGAACTAACAGAATTTGCCTTGAAGGCACTTACCGACCGGAAAGGGGGCTTGCAGCAGGTGCCGATCGCGCCTTTTTTGGCTGCGCTCAAAAGCCCGTCGCCCCGGGTTCAAACAACCGCCATTGTATCGCTCAACAGGCTTGGGAGAATAGAAGCTGCAAAAGCATTGCTGAAAATAACTGTACCTGCCAGTTTTACGGCACCGGTAAAAAATGTGGAAGGGCCGCATGCTACACCTAATTCTGCCATTATTCCCGCGCATTTGGCGGTAAGGGCATTGGTTAGCTTAAATGCTGTAAATGCCTGTGTAGCGGCCATCGGTACAGAAAATTCTACGCTTGCCTTATGGGCCTTGCGATATATGTATGATAGCAAAGCGGTTGATGGTCTTATTGCTGCTTACCCGCTGGTGAAAACCGCAAAGGAAAAAAAACAGATTCTGGTAACCCTGTCGCGTCTGTATAAAAAAGAAGCGCCTTATGATGCCTCCTGGTGGTGGGGTACACGTCCAGATTCGCACGGACCGGTTTATAAGGGCATAGCTTGGGAAGGTTCGCCAAAAATTGAAAGCTTTTTGAAAAAGCAATGGACAAGATCTCCGGCAGCCGGCAAACCATTTTATGCCGACCTGAATGCACGCCATCAAATGGGTATTACTGCTTTCGGTGGCGAAGAAAAAGTTACCGCCACCAAAGAGGTAAAGGTTGATCTGGAAAAAATACGTAATCAAAAAGGACAAATAGGTAAATCATCCATAGAAGATGTGATGCTGGCCATTGAAAAAATAAAAGGCGACCCCTTTGCCGGTAAGGCACTGTTCACCCGTCAGGGTTGTATTGCCTGCCACAGTATTGCAAAGGGCGAAAAGCTGAAAGGCCCTTTTATGGGGCAGATCGGTTCGATCATGACGCGCCAACAAATTGCCGAATCGATACTTAAACCCAATGCATCTATATCACAGGGGTTTGCTACGGTATTAATATCGGCGAAAGGCAATAAGGAGTATATGGGTTTTATAACGGAAGAATCGGCCACTAAGATAGTGATGCGCAATATTACCGGCGATGTATTTACTATCCAATCGGCAGATGTGCTGAGCCGTTCAGAACTGAAAACCTCCATGATGCCTACCGGCCTGGCCAATGCGTTATCTTACCAGGAATTTGCTTCGCTTATTACTTTCCTGTCGCAGCAAAAACAATGATACGGGGTATAGCTGTGGTATTGCTTTATTTTTCCGGGCATCGTACCGGGCGGAATTAGATCAGGATACTTACGAATTCTTGTAACTATTTTGCGCTGTACGGCGTCTTTTAGATACCTATTGATGAAGTATGAGTTCCCGGTAAGCCAAGCCGCTGAGCAAAAAACATCACAAACGTTACTCTTTTTATTTTGCAAAAAAAGTAAGGTCAGTTCGTTGTGCAGGCCGATTAGACTATGGGTCTTGTAGCTGTAAGGTTGTAGCTAAGTTCTTAACTCCAGTAGCCTGTTTTAACCGCGGCATAAAAAGTTATATGCACTGTGCCATGATGTACGGAAGCTTTTCTGCCAGAAAACGCAATCATAAGTTGTTTTTGACAGTGAAAGTGAATTCTATCTCTCCATAAAGGTTTCGAAACAATGCTTTCCTATATTTGATTAGAAAAGCATTGTTTTAAAACTTTCAATTATTACTCGGAATCAACTTCATCAGATTGTGCGCCAGCGCCAACATACACGGCTCCCGGATAATCAGCATATCCTTTTTCCTCTCCAGTGTAATAAGTATCAGGATCATTTTCAGAAAGTGGTAGTTGAAATTTGAAGCGCTCAACCAAATCAGGGTTAGCGATGAATAATTGGCCAAAAGATACCAGATCGGCTTTTCCTTCTTTCAGAATTGTATCACCGCTCTGCTGCGTAAAGCCAAGGTTAGCCATCAACCTTCCGCTGTAATGATAACGGAAATGGCTGAAGTAATCATTTTGCAATGCCTCTACTGGCGTACCTGTTAAGTCTTGAGCGGGACCTGTAATGTGAACGAAAGCAAGATCGTAATCATTGAGTTTTTTTAATATATACTGGAAAATTGGTATTGTCTCTTCATCCGGGGTTACAATGCCTACATGAGTGTACATAACCGGTGTAAACTTAATAGCTACCCGGGTGCTGTTCCAAACTTCTGTTATTGCATCCAGGATCTCAAAGATAATACGCGCCCGGTTTTCGATACTGCCTCCATATTCATCCGTACGCTGATTAGTAGCTAAACTTAAAAATTGCGGGATCAGCATACCTGCCTGTGCATGTACTTCAACACCGTCGAAGCCTGCATCCTTAGCATTTTGAGCAGCCTGTTTATAATCCTGTATCGTTTGTTTAATCTCAGCAACTGTTAACTCGCGTGGTGTCAATGTATCTTTAAACCCTTCCGGCGTAAATGATTGCGTTTGCGGGTTGATGGCTGATGGCCCGGCAGGTAATTCACCATTAAGATGATCGGGGTGAGATGCAGAACCAATATGCCCAAGTTGTGAAAAGATCAAACCGCCGTTATCATGTACCGCTGTAGTTACCTGTTTCCACCCTTCAACTTGTTTTTCTGTATAAATACCGGGAACATTAATAAAGCCAATAGCTCTCGAATTTACCCACGTGCCTTCGCTAAGTATCAATCCTGCTGATGCCCGCTGCGCATAATATTCTGCCATAAGAGAGGTAGGAACCAGATCCGCGTTAGTGGCACGTCCGCGGGTCATTGGCGCCATAACTACCCGGTTCTTTAATTTCAGATCGCCTAAGTGATATTCTTCTAATAGAAGCTGTGTTGAATTTTTCATTGCTTTTTTTGAGCAAACCTCGGGCAAACACTGCAGCACTACAATATGGGAGAAACTAATAGCATAGGGATAAAATTATCCCTTATGTCGAAATGAGATACAATGCTTATTTTTGAGTTAAGATAACCGGTGTATGTACGAAAGAAAGATTCCTCTCACTATTGATTGCGGCCTCCATCTGACAAAAGAGGTGTTGAACGGCAAATGGAAACCAGCGTTGCTGAATGCCATCTCCATGGACGTAAAACGCCCGAGTGAGATCCTGCGTTTACTACAGGGAGTAACCCGAAGGGTTCTGACCGTACAACTCAAGGAATTGGAGGAACACGGCATGGTAGAAAAAAAGATCTATCCGCAATTGCCGCCTAAAGTGGAGTACTCGTTGACAGCAATAGGCTGGTCATTAATGCCTATCATTGATGCCCTGAACCAGTGGGGGGATACTAACCGGCGGTTTTTAGAAACTGTTATAACACAGGATCCCAAAACAACGCAGGTTTCAAAATCCCCTTGTCCCGCTTACCGGCATTTGCTTTCAGAGCGTAAAATCGGATGAGATTTGGAGATTGATCTACTTAAATATTACAGCGAATGCCATTAAATTAAGTTTTAATGGCATTCGCTATATTTGAAATTCTCGTTAACACAGATAGTTGAATATTTAAAAAACATAATAGGTTTACGAGAAATGTTTTGAGACCGTATCGGTTAGCCGATATATTATTCATCCAAACTTACTTCCTCAGCAACCAGGGTGTTACACCTTTAGGTCCGTACCATTCAAAAGTGCTCAATGATGTAGTGATTCTGGCGGCCGTAAACTCGTACGGGTCAACGTATAAAGTATTTCCATCTGCAGAGAGTACACCGTAATAAGGAATGACATAAATTTCCGGATCTATGGGGTTGGCTCCTGAAAATAAAATGCGTGAGCCATCTTGTTTGTAATTTAATTTGAAGATTACGCCATCGTCGTGGACGGAATAAAGGGGATCACCACCTGAAAAATAACTGGTCAATCCTTGTGTATAAAATGTAGTAGAATTTACATCGGGAAACCATTCAGGGTGGTCGGGCTGCCCCCAGTTACCTACTATACTTGGAGCATCTTTAGGGAAGAGTTTCATATCCACCATAGCTATAATAGGTGAAGAACCACCCGTAATTTTAGATTTATCAGCAGAGATCGTATAAACCTGAGGTGAATTGAATTGTTCATCTCCCGGCAAATCAAACAATACTGTAACCTGGGTTTGCCCCTGGGCGTCTTCTTCTACTTTTGTTATCTTTCCGGGCACGTCTCCGCGGCGCCATTTAGTAAGCGTGAGGTGCGACCAGGCAATGACACTGTCTTTAGCCCCAAATCGTAGTGAAAGAGGTCTTGGGTAGTAATGATTGCCAACCCGTGCAATACCGGTGTATTCAGAATTGGAAAAACTGTAGGTCCCCTTTGGATTATTAGGTGCATTTTTTTTATCTTTCTTACAACCTGTGCTCAAAAAAAGAGCATTAAAAGCTATTACAGCTATTAGTAATTGAATTGCTTTTTTCATAGTGTGATGTTTAAATGTTGCTTTTTTTGCGATACAAGGTTCAGGAACTGTATTGTTGTCTTGCTAACTTACGTAATAAAGTCACTTGGCAAATAAATGGGATGGAGAGAATAAAAAACTTCGAATTTCTATCAATTTCATTTGAATTTCTTTCGAATTCATGAATGTTTGTTAGATCGTAATAATTGAAGGCTAAATTTAAATGTGCTTTGCGAATGGGTGTTGCCAGACTTAAACATTTAACCCACAATGATCGGTTTCACAAAGCTGCTTGTAAGCTTCAAGAAAGATAATTATTTTGTAAGCAAAATAAGATTCACCTGTTGCAAAGAGGGGCACACTAAGGAATCATTTAATCAGTATCATCGCAAAATGGTGGTCGAGCTATAAAATATTGTTGAGATGAGGTACTTACCAAAGTTTGTATTTGCTGTGATCAGGACTCGTCTTGGATTACTTATATGCGCGCTGGTTTTCATGCGGCCGGCAAGCGCTCAGGAAATTGTCACTATTGGCGAGAAAAGTCTTGTTCAATTGAACGAGATATCATTGCGCGACTCAACCTGGTATTTCCTGCCCCAAAGTAAGGCCTTGAATCAACCCTATCTTGGTAACACTGAAGGATGGACAACTTTTAACTATACCACTTTCGGAAATGTAAATGCGCCCAAAAACTGGCGCGGTGAGGGCTGGTTTAGTGTATGGTTGCAAACTGATAAAACACTGGCCGGAAAAAAATTATCCTTACGTATCAATCATGATGGCGCCTCTGAAATATTTATTGATGGCCACGCGGTTGGTGGGTATGGTCAGGTTGGGCACACAGCCATTTCTACCGAGAATGCCCGGGCACCAAGACAAATAATACCGGTATGGTTTAATGATACCAAACCCCATCTTCTTACTATTCATTATGCTAATCATAAAGTTTATTATGCTGATTTTGCCGGATTTGAGATTTGGATAGGCGACTATAAAAAAGTTTCTGCCCGTATCAACAGAAATATATTGCTGTATAATACTATTCCCCTGTGTGCCGCGGCACAGATCATACTGGCTTTACTGCACTTCTTGTTGTACCTTTTTTACCGTAAACGTACTATTTATCTCTATTATGCGGCGTTTGTAATGTTCGTAGGCATTAGTGCATTGTCTGCTTATTTTTTTTACCAGGCTGCTACCCCGCAATTACAGTGGGCAGCGCAAGTAACAGGCAACCTATGTACGGTAATGCAGTTGTGGACAAGTGTAACGCTGCTTTACGCCCTGGGATTAGTTAAACTGCCTAAACGAAGATTTATCGCACTTTCGGTCATATGCACCGGCTATTTGGCGGCTTATGTGATCAAGGCGCTCTACTATCCTGAAGCGATGTGGAACGATTACTTCTACCTTATTTACCTGTTTTGGATGGTCGATGCGTTCAGGTCGGTGATACCTATTATCCGTCGCAGGGACAAAGGTGCCTGGCTTATTGTGACGGGGGTGATTGTGGTGGTACTCACGTACTTTTTTGCCTGGGCAGATGTATTCGGTTTATGGCCTTATTACAGCAGTGCCATGCGTTTATTTATGATGAACATAGGCGAACTGGTATTGCCCGTTTGCCTTTCACTTTACCTTGCGCTTGATTTTACCCGAACTAACCAGGTATTATCGGAAAAGCTTAGCGAAGTTGAAATGCTGTCGACAATGGCATTAACGCAAGAGGCTGAAAAAAATGCCCTGATAGCCGGTGAAGCCCGCCGGTTGGAAATATTGGTGGCCGACCGTACAGCGGAACTGGAACTTCAGGCAGAAAAACTGAAGGAAGCAGACCTGATCAAATCGCGTTTTTTCACGAATATCACTCATGAGCTTAAAACGCCACTTACCCTGATACTCAATCCCGCGGAAGAACTCATGGCGTCACCTGCATTACAAACGCAGGCTCATGCACATTTAATTTATAATAACGCCACCCGTTTACTCGAGCTGCTCAATCAATTGCTTGACCTGAGCAAGATAGAAAATGGCGCCATGAAAGTGACTTATGCTCCGCTTGATCTTGTGGCGGTCATCAACACACACCTGAGCGCTTATGAAATAACGGCTGCAAAAAAAAATATTTCTTTGTCATTTACATCCTTGTTCGACAAACTTTGGATAATGGGCGATAATGACAAGGTCGGTAAAGTTGTAGCCAACCTGCTATCAAACGCTGTTAAATTTACAGATAACGGCGGTGTGGATATTGCGCTTCAAAAATTTATAGATAATGACGCCGGAAATATACTGATAAAAGTCAGCGATACAGGAAAAGGCATTCCCAAAGAAAAGCTTGCTCATATCTTTACCCGCTTTTACCAGGCGGATCTATCAGACACGCGGTCGGCCGAAGGATCAGGGATTGGTTTGGCATTAACTAAAGAACTGACAGAACTAATGGGCGGACGTATTAATGTTGTTAGCACGGTTGATGAAGGAACGGAAATGATTGTAGTGTTGCAGTACTTTCCGGCGCCTCCTATTCAAAATATTATCGAAGCCGGTAAAACCGAAATACGTAATTCATATAATATACGTGCAAACGCAACACAAAGTGCCAACCCGGACAAACCACTTGTATTGCTGGTAGAAGACCACGAGGAATTGAGGAACTATTTGTACAGCCTGCTCAGCGTTTATTACCAGGTAATAACCGCTGAAGACGGGGAACAAGGCATTGCTATAGGTATGGAGCAAATTCCAACCGCTATTATAACCGATATCATGCTGCCGAAGGTAAACGGTTATGAATTGGCCGCGCGTTTTAAAGCAGATATAAAAACCAGCCATATTCCTATTATTATGCTAACGGCTAAAGCAGATACCGACAGCAAGGTACAAGGGATAGAAACAGGAGCCGACGCTTACCTGGCCAAACCGTTTAATAACCGCGAACTTTTAGCGACAGTTGAAAACCTGATTGATACCCGCAATCGCCTGCGCGAATATTATACAAAAGAGCAATCATGGTTATCTGATCAGACAGCTATGCCCAACCCGGAACGCGATTTTATTTCCCTTATACGCCAAACCGTACTGAAGCATTTGGATGATGAAACCTACACGGTTGAGAGGCTTGCAAATGACATAGGAATGAGTATTATCCAGTTACACCGCAAGTTAAAGGCTGTAGCAGGGCAGGGGCCGGGTGAACTGATCCGGCTGATCAGGCTTGAAACAGCTTACCAGTTACTTGAAAAACAAAATTTAACCGTAGCGGAAGTTGCTTACAAGGTAGGTTTCAGTAATCCAACCAGCTTTTCTGTCAGTTTTTCCCGGCATTTTGGTTTCCCTCCTAAAAGTGTTGGCGTTGTTTAGCTTGAGCACCTCAATTCAAACAGTAAGCAAAATATCCGCATTATGCGACCCTCAAAAACTTAGCTTAATTTTATTTATGCAAAGCTATCATTGCTTTTTCACGGGATTTAAATTTTGCTTTATCAGATCACAAAAGAAGTTACCTGACTGATCATTCCATCCTTAAACTTCCAAACGTCACAATAGGAGCTCTTTTTCGATTCACCGTTTTTTTCTATCACTAACTGACCAAGCTCAACTACCATATCATCCTCTTTGATGGAATTTTCTGTTGTAAAGGTAATTCCATCATAAGCTGAGCTGATGTACCTAAGGAGTTGCGCCTTTCCATTGAAGGTGCTTTTACCAACGTTCTCCCATTTGATATCTTCGGTGCAGTACGTGATGAATTCTTCATAGTTTCCTTCTGCCAAAGCTTTGTTCGCCTTTAAAAAAACATGTTGATTACTCATAGCTAGTCTTTATTTAATCACTGTTTTAATTGCCTATCTGTATACCAACTTTCCCATAGAAATCCTTATCACCTTCTTTAAATTCAAGCAGGTTATGTGCCTTACCTATTTCCGACAATGGGAAAACCTTGTTTAACACGGGTTTCAGCTTCCCGGCCTCTATCAGCTTCGTAAGTTCGTCCAATTTGTTTCTGCTCTGCCTGGTAAATACAAAATGGTAGGTGGCATTTTTCCCCCAAGCATGGATCAGGTTTTGAGGTTTTTCAATATCAACTAATGTTACAACCTGTCCCATTTGGCTTAAAATTTTACCGCTGTCCGAAAGTGTGTTACCGCCTAAAGTATCGATCACAACGTCCACGCCTTTGTTATTGGTCAGCTTTAAAATTGCATCGATATAATTTTCCTTTTCATAATCGATGATATGATCCGCTCCCAATGCTTTGAGAAACTCATGGTGCACTGTTCTCGCTGTGGTATAAACAATAGCGCCCATAGCCTTTGCCATTTGAATAGTAGGTATTCCTACACCACCTCCACCACCATGTATCAAAATCGTTTGGTTGATCTTGAGTTGTGCCCTGGTGTAAAGCATTTCCCAGGCAGTGCCGGCCGCCAAAGGAAATGTGGCGGCTTCTAAATGGCTTACATTTTTCGGTTTGATACCGATGATGAATTCATTGGCAATATGATATTCTGCATAGCTTCCGTTCCCGTTAAAAATTTCCGGGGTATAGTATACCTCATCACCAACTTTGAAGTTTTTAACGCCTGTTCCAATCTCTACGATCACGCCCGACACATCATGCCCGGTGATAACCGGCAACTGCAATTCATTTTTATAATCCCCACGGCGGACCTGAAAATCCAGCGGATTCACTGATGTTGCCATCACTTTTACCAATACTTCATCAAAACCCGGTTTTGGGGTTGGTACATCTAATATTTCAAACTTTTCAACCGAGCCGTATTCGTTTAACACTGCTGCTTTCATAAATAATAGTATTTAGTTATTTAGGTAAATTTCTAATTATATATTAAAAAAAATTATAAGTTGTTTTTGATCAACTGAGCTAACTGCTGTATCGCTTCTTCATTACGTTTATAGTATGTCCATTTATCTTTCCTTGTTGCCACCAAAAGCTCTGCTACTGCCATATTTTTAAGATAAACTGAAACTGTAGGAATAGACATTTTTGCCTTTTTAGCAATATCGGAAACACATACACCTAATGATGGACTGTAGTCAGCCAACTCCTCGGCCGGAAAATAAGCAAAAGGATCTTTCAACCAGGTAAGTATGTCCAAACGAGTTTGATTAGATAATGATTTAATTACTTCCAGCAATTTCATGAAACAAATTTAGGCATTTACCTAAATGCCTACAAGCCTGTTTTTTGGAATTTACATTTTTATGATAAAGGATAATTAGAGTATAATATGGTCAACTTCCCGTCAGAGAGCTAAGTTTACGATAAGGGAGCGCAAAATAAATTGATCTGCTTCAGATATCTTATTTAAAGGGGTTAAAAGCACTTTCGGTTTAGTGATTTTTTGAAGGTGTGCACTTGAAAATTCAATTGATTTCACATCAGTTGGTTGCATTAGATAAAAAAGTCCGGCTTTTCAGGGCCGGACTTTTGATGTCCTAAGTAGCTGTTGAAAGACCAACTTAGTTTATTTGATAGGTTAAAGATAATCGCAAAGTATTATCAATAGCACTTCTGCTTTTGGTTGATATCAGGTAAGACAGATCAAACTGCAGTAGTTTATATTTCAAACCAAATCCAGTTGTTAAATATTGGGTTTCATATTTGCCCGGTGCTGCAAAATAACCGGTTCTGAGTGCTAAAAGTTGGTCATACCAAAACTCAAAACCCGTTCCTACTGAAAGATTTAGCGGTGAAAAAGATTTTCCGATAGCCGATGGCAGGCTGGTACCCAAATCACTATTTTCCGGAATCAGCAGTTTATTAACATCTACCGACCATGAAAATACGCTTTTTTCATTCAGGTTAATGTCGGCAGTAGCACCAATTTTGAGATTGGCCGGTAAGAAACTTTTTTGTGCACCATATTGGATTTTTGTGCCCAGGTTAGATATATTGGCACCTATGGCCAACTTACCTTCTTTATTAAAAAGTTGCGCAGCTTTTTTGGCATACAAACCTACATCTACCGATAGTGCATTGCCTGGTTTAACATCAACGCCATTATAGTTTCCGTTGCCTATAGATGAATGCGTATAACGTGCAGTTAACGACATCGCAAAATTTGTTCCCATGTTCCGGATGTATGAAAAATCGAATGCAAAGTCACTGGCCCTGTATTGCTGTATCAACTCGCCCTGTTCATTGGTAAAGGGAATGTCTCCTAATGAGAAATATTTAAGCGAGGCTCCTATGGTTTGCCTTTCATCAATTTTTTTATAGCCTGCCAAATAGCCTAAGTTGGCATCTTTAACGCCAATATTGCGTAACCAGGGAGTATAGTTGAGGCTAATGGCTGTATTGCTTTCCGCAAAAGCCAGTTTTGAAGGATTATGGAACAATGCATTAGGATCTGTATTTGCCGTGGTGGCCGCGCCAACATCTCCCATAGCAGATGATCTGGAATCAGGGACGATGTTGAGAAATGGTACTGCTGTTCCGCTATTTTGGGCAAACAATTTACTGCCTGCGCATAAAAACAATACGATGATATAAAAGGTGCGTAAAAATGTTTTTTTCATTTTTTATAATTTTAGGGAACACCGTAATACAGTGCTCCCTGTGTTGTAAATTTTATAGCTTAATGATCTTTTTGGTTATGCCTGTTTTTTCATCGATAGACAGGTTGTAGAAATATATGCCCGAACTCATGCCCGACATGTCAAACGTGATGGAGTGCTTGCCAATATCCTGCTTACTGTCAACTAAGTTTTTGATCAGTTTACCCGATGCATCAAATACACGCAGTAAAACATGGCCGTTAACCGGTAACAAATAATCAATAGTGGTAAGGGTTTGTACCGGGTTTGGATAGCAGCGCAGGCTTTCGTCATTGTCGGTAACCACCTTCAATACGATCGACGAGCTGACCTTGCCACCTAATTTATCGTCGGCAGTTACACTGATACTGGCATCGCCAACTTTAAAAGGAGTGATCAACAATTGATTTTGCTCGGTATTTACAGTTGCAATAGAACTGTTATCTACAATAGATACATAGGTCAGCGTATCCTTATCAGGGTCGGTAAAGTAATCGTTCAGGTTAAGTGTGCGCACGCCTCCCGATATATTTACCACAATGGTACCGGGCGAGGCAGCCAGCACCGGTGCCGAATTATTTTTGATGGTTACATTCAGCATTAGCGTGTCATTGCCGCCATGCTTGTCATCGGCAATTATGTTTACCGTAACCGGCCCGGTTTTTAAAGGGTTCAGCAGAAATTCATCGCCGGCTGCTGTTACCTGTATGGCGCCTGCATCCGATGTGATAAAACTGTAAGTAAGTGCGTCGCCGTCTGCATCAGTAAAATAATCGGCTTGCTTCGCATGAAAAATATTGCCATTTATAAGTGTAAGCGTTTGTGTTGCTACCGCTAACGGGGGCCTGTTTGTATTTTGCACATCTACCTTAAATTCGTAAGTGCTTGCGTGTTTATAAGCATCAACCGCTTTAATATTAACAGTATAGCTGCCAGCATCATTATAACCAGGTTTTAAGTTAAGGTGAAGCGCCGTATCAGCTTTGCTGATCACCCATTGCGGTGCATTTTCAACGCTGTACGTAATGGCATCTTTTTCGGCATCTGTAGCCTTTATAATTACTGTGGTATCAGTGTTTTCCCTAATGTAAATCTGATTGCCAGCCGGTATTTTAACGAATACAGGACCCTGGTTAAGGTGCAGTGACAATGCAACCGAATCTGTTTTATGGTCGGGATCGTTGCTGTTGATCATTACTTGCGCGTTGTTATCAGGTTTGGACGCGTAGGCGGCCGTGAATTTTACCGCGATATCGGTTTTTGAACCGGCTGCTATTTTTCCTGTTGCAGCACCCGGCAAGCTCACCCACGAAAGGCTGTTATGCACATCTTCCACCGCTTTCACCATAAAAGAAACACTTTTAAAATCATCAATGGTGCTGAGGTCGATCCATGAAGCACTGTACTCATCAAAAAAGAAGAAGGTTTGCGGTAAACCGGCAGGAATAGTTGCCACGCCCTGCGGATACCCTAAACCGATAGGATAGTTGACCACCACAAAAAATTTTTCGTTCGGGTAGATCTGTTTAACCGTAGAAAGCTTGAATGTTTCGTAAGCACCTGCGGTATCAGGCGTATTACGCATCACGTAAAAGCGCTCGGAGTGTAGTTTTTTAGCATGCAATGGGTCGTTGCCTACCAAAACATCTATGGTAACCGGTGCCGAAGCCATCTCACCGGCCGCCATATACACTTTTACTTCCGAAAGATTAAACCCATCGCTTCCGGCAGTGAACGCGGTAGCAGCTGAAAATGCCGAACCTTCGCCCGTACCAATTAAATTAGTGGCACTGGTTGCATTATCATGTTCCAATACGCTTGAGTTAATAGTAGCGCCGTTAGCCACAGTATGCGGAAGCGCTTTTACAGCAGCCAATTTTTTGCCCCCTATTTTAGCTTTGGAGGTAGTTTTGACTCTTTTAGATGCTGATACGGATAGAACATTGCCGGTTAATTTATCGTCGCCGCGTTGGTACTGAATGTTAAGGCCATAGTTCAATGCTGACCGGCCTTTAGTATTATCAATAGTGAATGATTTGGTAATAACAGCTGTTGAATCATTCGCCTGCGTATGTATGGCCCTTTCGTAAACTGACATCAGCGGTGGGTAAACCACGGTGCCAACTACTTTAACCGATGTGGTAGCAGCGGCATTGCTGGTAATTTTTAATTCGGTATTATAGGTTGCCGGTGCGGTAACATCTTCAATTATCCTGAACATACCGTTGCCAAAAGGCGGCACATCAATGGAGTTTGCCGGGAATATTTTATTAACTGCCGTCCATACGGTATCGGTACCAAAGAAAGTAGAATTGATTTTGCCATATTCTAATGAAAGGCCTTTCGCGTTGGTGAAGGCCATACTTTTGATATTCAGCGTTGCCGAACCGTTATTGCTAATATTAAAATAATTAATACTGGTTGTATTATTGCCGGTAATGATCACGGCACCCATATCAATTGTATCGGCAACGGTTATTTGAGGTGTGCCTTTAACTGAGAGTGAAACAGGTATTGACACGCTTTTTGCCGATGGCGTATTGTTTTGCAATATCAGGTTCGAATGATAATCGCCTCCGCTTAGCGTAGTAGCATCAAATTTAAGAGCATACGTTTTTGCCTGGCCCTGCGGGATGCTGAACTTGTACGATGGCGTAAATACGATAGCCAGCTTATCCTCTATATATGACTGGAATTTCGAGATCTGGATCCCTTCTGCACCTGTTTCGTTTTCGATACCTACGCCGGGGCGTTTGATCCAGGCCTGGGTAGCAAAATCAGTCCCTACATGGTTATATTGAAATTTTACCGTTCCATTTTTGAAAAGGATGATCTGGAAGGAGATATCGCCACCCGCAAATGCAAATAGAGAGGTGTAATTTTCGTAAGCGATCACTACACGATCATTAAAAAACTGATAAAATATACCCGACACAGCTGGGTCATTGCGTTGAATGTCTACATAGCCCGACTCAAAGAACGGAGCGAGCAGCGCGTTGGGGGCCCTGGTATTAGGAATTTCCGGCGTAAACACCATATTAGGAATGCTATTGGTGAATGATACCGCGCCTATTGATTTTCCTATATTCAGCTTATTGTATTTTTTGCCATAATATGTAAATTCAAATGGCAGCTCAATCTCTTTTGATGTTTCGGAAGCCGCGTAGGCTACCCTCACACCTGATTTAATAATGTCTATCCATTCAAATTGCGGTCCGTCAGCTTTCTTACTATCGGCCCAGCTATAAGCTATTTTACTGTTGGTGTCGTTCTTATCATACAGGCTTAGCCAATGTGCCGATGATGGTACTACATCAAGGGCTGCTTTACCTGCTGTATTATCAATCACAAAATCACGCTCCTTAACTACACCTGCGGCAATGCTTTCTTTTATGGCGGTACGGTCAACTAAGATGGCCGGGGCAGGGGTGATGGTTGCTTTTAACGCTACAGTTAAAGCTTTGCCAGTGGCGGGAGTAAAAGTCAGCGTATCTGCATAATCACCCGGTTTTTGGGATGAGTTGATATCGATATCAAAAAAAGCGGTGCTTTTTGGCTTCAGTGTAAAGCTTTTTTGTCCTGTGAATTTAAAACTTGTTTTGTTAAGCGACACCGAATTTATTACAATAGCGCCTGATCCATTATTAACCAAGGCTACTGTTTGTGTAGCTGTATCGCCTTGCAAAACGCTGCCAAAATCTACTTCACTTCTGTCAACACTGAGTTTTGCCAAACCGCCGCCTTTTATATTTACATTAATTGTTAAATGCGCAACCGGTATAAACGGATCATTGGTGAGTATAGATAAATTTTGAGTGTGTTTACCTTCACTTAAACTGTCTGTATTAAGTGTCAATTGCAACTCCTTGCTGTCGTTGAACAATACCAGGCCATCGGCATTAGTCATGGAGGTGAAGATCTCATCACCGGGACTGGTTATATTAATGGCTGTTTTATCCGTAAGGTTAAGCTGGTTACTGTTATCCTGAATGGCCAATGCATCGGTACGGTCAAAACCTTCGGCCGCAATGAATATCAGATCTTTAAGGCCCGATGCTTCAATGTCATTATATAAATATTGTACATCACCATTATCCCTGATCACGATCTGATAGGTCATCACCTGCGATGCATCTGAGGCGTAAATAGATACAACGTTCTTATATTCTACAATAAACCTGTCTGCCTCTCTTTTAAAGTAAATATGACCGCCTTTTTGCAGATCGGGCAGCAAATATGTGGCCGCAAAATAGCCATTCGGCATCCAGTCCTCTTTTACGCCGGGCGTACTGGTATTACCCAAATTAGCCTGATCATCGAACGTTATGGCACCGGCAGGGGTAATGTACACCTTGCTCAACTTATGCCCAAAAACGTTGATGGAAAAGCCAAGATCAGCCGGGTAAAAATAAGTGTTAACCGGTTTAAAAACGTCCGTTATATCCTTGCCGCTCGCGCTTATTTCCGTCCAATTATAATCAGTGCCTGTAGTTATTTTATAACTGTAACCATAAGTGCTAATCTTGCTGAAATCAACCCCTTCCAACTGCTTGTTAGAAAACTTGGGCGCCACATATTTTAGCGGGAAGCTGCCGGCGTTCTTAATTGTGAACGATGCTGAAGCGGTATCGCCTATATTCAATTCAAAATTTCTTTCCGTTGGGTCAATCTTCACGATTGCCGGTTGCGCTGCAACGGCAAATAAATTGATAAGGTGTCTGGTTCCCTGGTTATCTGTAAGCGTAATTACGCTGCTGGCCTCGCCTTTTTTAGTAGGTTTATAGATAATGTTTAACAATGCCTCGCCTCGTGCCGGGATCCGGCCGGGGTTCTCTGCTGAAAAATCGGTGTTTGATGAACTCACGTTGGCTACAATGAAATTGCCATAGCCCGAGTTTTCAATGTTGATGGCTGCAATTTTTTCTTTGCCTAAAAACACGGTGCCCAAGTCAACTATATCTGCCGAGTTTAAAACCGCTTTGCGATTACTCACGTTTAAAGTTACTGGTATACGTAGCTCTTTATGGGCGGCATCGTTACTGCTGGTGATGATCACATTAGAATAACTGCCGTTTGCTAAGGTAGCCGCATTAACATTTACGTTTACACTGGTGCTGGTGCCTGCTTCGTTTTCGCCCGATGCCGGTTCAAGCGTGATAAAATCGCCGGTAGATGCTTCAAAACTTTGCGCGATCACATTCCACCCGAAGCCGTGCGAATTGATATTGCTGGCAAGCGTTGTCCAGGTGCTCCCTAAATCAAAACTCATCAGCAGGTAGTTTTCGGGAGTGGCATTATCATTCAGGTAGCCCATGCCCAAAGGGTATTTGTTACCCGCAGGGGTATGAATTACCACCCAAAATGATTCGCCCGACGCAAATGGTAATTGTTCATCTAACTTGATGGAATAGTAGTCCATTTTGGTAGACCATACATGAAATTCCTGCGCGTAAAGCAGGTTTTCGCTCACCGGCTTATCGCCGCCTTTATATACCTCAACAATTACAGGGCCGTGGCTGTCATTCACATTTAAGAATGCGGTAATATTGGTTAAATTAAAGCCATCCGGACTGTTAACCAAAAATTTGGTAGCCGAAGAGTTGGTCAATTTTAAATCGTCCTCGCCGATCACATTGGTAGGGAAATCCGAATAAAAAAGTTCCTGGCTCACAAATGCCGAAGCTTTTGGCTGGATAATATTGCGAACCGCCTTAACGCTCGTTTTAATTGTTTTATGCTGATGGGCTCCTACACTGTTGATCACAGGATATTTAAGCTTCGCCCTGAAATACTCCAGAGTAGCCCCCTTTTGCCGCTGGAAAGCATTCCAGGTAAGCAAGCCTTTGCCAATGTTGGTAATGTTAAAATTATCGGTCGTGGTTAATGTTTTATTGGTATTAGCGTCTATTGCAAAATCAAACGAAGCTTTATTCTGCGTGATGACAGGGCCGTCGCTTGTACTTGCCGATACTGCGTTCGACAAATCCGAAAAATTGTTCCATCTATCGGCAGAACGCGTTACGAAGTAATATTTGGTTAGTGGTTTTAATTTAGGTACTATAGCTTCTACATCGGCACCTGCTGCCTCCCAGTTGCGTAATTCAATAACAGTTGCTTTCGCTATGTTATCAGTTGTAATAGGTTCGGTTGAATAGTACAGGTATAATTTAGCCGGGAAGAGGTCATCGGCATCGGCAGGGACTTTCCAGCCCAGCTTAATGTTGTCCTGAGCGGCGCTCAATACCTTCAAATCTTTAACCTGTGCTGGTTTGGCAAATTTGTTGGTTTGCAGGGCCAGCCAGCTATCGGCATAACCTGCACCCAGTTTACCTGCATAATCGGGATTGAGAGCATCAATATTATGAATGCCTGTCAATAACTGCATTTTTAACTTATCTGCCGTAAAACCCGGTCCTCCGAATTTGGATGCGATCAATGCTGCTATACCTGATACATGCGGACAAGCCATTGAAGTGCCCTGCAAATAACCGTAACGGTTGTTGGGCAGGGTACTCAAAGTGCCATCTTCGGCAGCGATTGACTGATCGCCACCCGGCGCGGCAATATCAACCCATGAACCATAGTTTGAATAGTAAGCACGCGTGTTTTGATTGCTCAGGGACGATACGGCTACAACTTCGTCATAATAACCGGGATACCAATCACCATCGGCGTCGGCATTGCCTGCCGCAAAGAGCACAATACCGCCGCGCATAGGGCTGCCAGGTAAACGCCCTGCCTCAGACACAAAATATTTAATGGCTTCATGAATAATTTGCTCATCAACACCCGGCGAAGTAAAACCCCAGCTGTTTTGAGAAATTACAGCGCCATTGTTAGCGGCGTAGATGTAGGATAAGGCCACATCTTCTTCTGATGCGCCTTCCAGTATTTTAAGCGACATGATCTTTACGCCATCGCCTTTGCCTGTTCCGCCTGCAATACCGGCTATACCTATACCATTGTTGTTGATAGCGGCTATCGTACCTGCAACATGGGTAGCGTGTTCATCCGGATCAATTTTTCCGCTGTTTTTTGAAAAGTTATATCCGTTTATATCATCAACGTAGCCATTCTGGTCATCGTCGACACCCGGTTTACCATTAGCTTCGGCCTCGTTTATCCAGATATTGGCTTTAAGGTCTTCATGCTTTATATCCATGCCCACATCATGCACAGAGACGATGACATTCGGATTGCCTTTTTCTATTTCCCAAGCTTTCAGCATATTGATATCGGCACCTGCGAGGCCGCCATGCTGGCCTGTGTTGTTAAGATCCCACTGCTGGTTGAAATACGGGTCGTTTGGAAATGCGGCAGCTTTTAAAGCGCCCGGAAAACTTGCCGGGTTAACTACTTTAGCCGCGGCGCTCCTGTAACCGTCATTCATGGTTTTTTTATAAATGGGTTGCGCAACAATTACTTCAGTAAGCTTGCTTAAAGCGGCGGCAACCTGCTTTACATCGGCATTGGGGTTCACCGTGATTTTGTACCATAAATGTAGGCCATGCCGCTCCAATTGCTCTTCATGTTTGGCATCGTACGGGAATACGCGTTGCATGGTAATGGCATTAAACGGTTGCACCGCGACATCTATTGAAGTTATGCCTGTACGGAGCACGCCGCTTTTGGCGGTCATGGTCTTTAATTTTGAAGAAAGCTTGTTTACGGATTGGGGAGCAATCTTCACGTTCACCACACCGGAAAGCACGCCATTTTTGAAAATCGCCTGCTGGGCCATCAGTTGGCTGCCGATGCACATAAACAGCAGGATAAAGAAATACTGTTTGATTAAGAGAAGTAAAGTTTTCTTCACAGGAGCTTGATTTAGTCAGTTAATTAGAAATAGTTCGTTTCCGCTAATCTACCTTGCTTAATTGTTTTACCTGCAATTAGCCAGCCCATACTTTAATACTTCAACGCATCTGTTTTGCAGAAAAAGAATACATCAATACTACTTCAAAAAATCATAAAATATTTATTATCAGTGTTTTAAAAATGAAAAATGATATTTAAAACAATTGCAGAAAAATTAATGGTAATTAAATATTCATCATAAACTCAATCAGGTTCTGATCGCTGCTGAGCTTTAATCTTTTGCGCAGGCGATACCGTTTTACCTCAACACCACGCAGTGTAATGTTTAAAAGAGGAGCGATCTCTTTGGTGGTCAGGTTCATTTTTAGGTAAGCGGCAAGCTTTAAATCGGGTGGGGCAAGGTCGGGATATTCTTTTAACAGCTTTTTAAAAAACTCGTCATGGATCTGGTCAAAGCTCTCTTCAAATAACTTAAGGTCATTGTCATTTCCTGTATGGTTATTGATCATTTTAATGAGTCTGTTATACTTATTTACGGGAAAACCTGGTCCCGCCTCATCCTTTATATCGGCCAACGCTTTCTTTATTTTATTTAATACCGCTTTTTTTTCAATCAGGTTGATAGATGAGTTGGCAAGGTGTTCACTTTTTAGTAATACTTCCTGTGTAAGCTTTTGCTGCTGGGCAGTCATCAATTCGTGCTGATTGTCTTTTCGCTGCTGCTGTACAAGCTGTTCCGTATGCGCCTCAAGCCTTAACCGTTGTTGCACCAATCGCCTTCGATGTGCCCTGTATAGTAAGTACAGCAAGCCCGCCAAAATAAGTATGTAAAGTATTTTGGCCCACAGGGTAAAATACCACGGGGATAAAATAACAAAGCTTAATGAGGTAATTTTGTCGCTGATGTCTGACCGTACCTGGAAAGTATACCGGCCTGCCGGCATGTTATCGAATTGCTTTTGGTAAGCAGCCGACCACCGGCTCCATTCTTCATAGCCCGGCATACCGTTTACACGGTAGCTGTACATTTTACGCGAGTCATATTCAGGCATGCCCCATGATATGCTCAGGTTATTCAGCCTGTATGGTAATTGGATAATTTCCCCTGATGCCTTAACCTGGGCCACCGGTACGGGATTGCCGCCATTAAGCACATTTACCTCGTTAATAATAGGCGCGCTTACATCAGTAAAAGAAACAGGTTGCTGCGAATTATACATGCTGAAGCCGTCCTCTGTACAAAATAAATATAACGACCGCAGTTTACGGATATGTTCAAAATCGTTTAAAAGGTAAAAATTCCTTTGGCCAAAACGTTTGATATCGGGTTTCCCATCAGGTATCCATTTGAGGTGAGATATCGAGTTGTCATCATTAATGATCCACCATTCGGGGTCATAATCGGCAATAATGCGTTTGGCGAAAAAATAATCACCCAGCTTTTGTTTGAGCTGAATATCTGGTTTGAAATGGCCGGGTGTATCTTCATAAAAAATACCCTTGGTGCCTGTTATACGAATGGTGTTTTTATATCTGAACAGATTAAGTTTGCCTGAAGCAGGCAAGCCCGAATGCTTTCCCAAAACCTGAACACTAACAGTACTTTTAAGGTCATTGCTCAATTTGATTTTAAAGATGCCATAGTACAAATGTTTTACCCATACTATACCCTGATCGTCTACTACGACATCCTTGGAGGGGAGCCATTGACGAAGCGGTATAGTAGCATGCAATTGCCATTTGCCGTTGGCTGCTTTATGATAAATGGTTAAGCCGTTATAGGAACCTTCAATAACGTAATCCGGCTTACCCGGGATTGGTCTTATGCACCATCCGATGATGACATTGGAGATTTTGCTCACTACATCATTATAGATCGTGTAGGTTCCTGTCGTGGTACTTAAAAATAAATGGTCATCAATGGTTTCAACGCTCTGTACAGGACCTGCGAATTGCTTCAATTTTTCATAAACTTTGCTTTCGGGCGAATTAAGATAGAAAAGGCCGTTTGCGGTTGCCAGGTAAAGTTTTTCCCGGTAAAATGCAGCACTGTTCACCACGCCGAATTTTCCTTCGCCATCTTTATGATGCAAAAACGGCGATTGCAACAGTACCTGGCTTACGCCACCATCGAGGCCAACCCATAAATTACCTTTTTTATCGGTAAGCAGGGCCAGTGCGCTATTGCTTGCCAAGCCTGTATTTTTGCTGAAGTGGTATATTATTTTTCCAAAACCGTCGGTAACAATTACACCGTTTTGCAGCGTGCTGAACGCAAACCTATTTTCTGCTATTCGTAAAATGTTAAGCACCGGGTTGCCGGTCAGGAATGATTGGGCTTCAGATGCAAATGGTTTGAAAGTTTTATTGTCATAAATAAATAATTTGCTTGTTGATGAGCATAGCAGTAGCTGGTTAAGCGCATACGGCACCATATCGTCAATACCCTCTTTGCTTATTGATGTACTGCCGGGTACAAGAGACAATTTGTTATTACGAATCTCGAACAGCCCGTCCGTCGACATCGCATAAACGACACCGTTGACTAATTTTATATTTTCAAACGGGTGTTGTGAACTCACCACCTCAACCGCATTATTCTTAAGATGGTAAATGGTACTGAGCGACTGAAAATAGATTTCGCCATTACCAACCGTAATCACATGCCAAATCTCTTCCTGCTTAAAAGCACGGTTATGTACACTATCCGCATAAGAATGATATTTGAGTTTACCGTAGAGCGATTTTTCCCAATAACCAATCTCGGCATAGCCACCTGTATAAATGCGCCCCTCTGGGTCAATAGCCACGGTACGAACTACCTGTCCCAAGGGGAGTTCACTGATTTGCCATTGATTGCCATTATACAATAACAGGCCCTTTGAATTAGCAAAATACATGATGCCCTGCTCATCCTGCGCAATAGCCCAATTTTGATTATAGGCATTATAATCGGAACGGTCATAATGAATAATTTTGGGCGCACCCAATTGCTCCTGTAATTGAGCGAATGCGAAAACAGGCAATAACAATAATAAGTTCAGCAGTGTGGCGTAAGAGCAGGTGCTGATAGTGGAACTGAAAAAATAATATGCTTTTTTTTTCAACTGTGTTATAAAATAATCAATAGGGAAATTAAATCTGTTCTACTGTAGTTCTTGTAAAGTTTTCTTTAACTAAACATAGTATTTATTGTTGATATTTTCGCGGAATCCCCGGCAACTGTAATAAAACTGTTGTTATAAAACATATCACCGGAAATGTTGTCATTAAGGGCATTAACCCAAAAGATCATGTTGTCAAAATTTTACAGATCATTAAGCTTAGGCATTGTCCTTTCAGTAATTAGTACAGCAGGTATGGCTCAAACCGGCGAACCTGTAGAAAAGAACAAAGCCAACAGCGATTACAAACCCGCTTTCGCGGGACAGACCCGTATCGGAAGTCTCAAAACAAAAACACTTTATACCGTTACACTCATCAGCAGTGAACTGAAAGGTCCGTGGGGAATGCATGTTTTGCCCGACGGCCGCTTACTGATCAGCAGTAAGCCGGGCACCATACAAATTGTTAATACCAGTGGTAAAATCGTAAAAAATATCACCGGTTTTCCGGAGGTTCAATTTCAGGGACAGGGTGGATTGCTGGATATTAACATTGATCCAGAGTTTACAAAAAACCGTATGGTTTACTGGACCTACGCCCAACCCGGTGAAGGTGCCGCGCTTGCCGTGGCCAAAGGCAAACTATCTGCCGATGAAACCAAACTGGAAGATGTAAAAGTGATTTTTGAAGCCAGCCCACGTTATAAAGGAAGCGGCCAGTTTGGCTCGCGCATTGTATTTGATAAGAACGGAAACCTCTTCGTTAGTTCCGGTGACCGCAGCGCTAAAGACATTCGTGTAAAAGCGCAGGACCTGAGCGCGACCACCGGCAAGATCATCCATATCACCAAAGAGGGTAAACCGGTATCGGATAATCCCTTTGTTGGTAAGGCTGATGCCAAACCCGAGATCTATGCCCTGGGTTTTCGTAACCCCGACGGACTGGCCATCAACCCGCTTACGGGAGATTTATGGGAGAGCGAATTCGGGCCGCGCGGGGGAGATGAGGTTAACCTGATCAAGCCCGGCGCAAACTATGGCTGGCCATATGTTACCTATGGTATTGAGTACAGCGGCGAAAAAGTTTACGATGGCATCCAGCAAAAAGAAGGCACAGTGCAACCCGTTTATTACTGGGATCCTGTGATATCGCCGGGCTGCATGATGTTTTATACCGGAAATATCGCCGAGTGGAAGAATAATCTCTTTGTGGGTGCGTTAAGCGGTTTACACATTATCCGCCTGGTTATCAAAGACAACAAAGTAGTTGGCGAGGAGCGCCTGTTAGCCGATAAAAATGAACGCTGGCGCTGCATAGCCACTGGTAAAGATGGTGCTATTTATGCCGCGACCGATAACGGTAATTTATATAAAATCGCTAAACGATAATGACGAACAACGTTCGGGGTGTTCCTGAGATTGGCAGTGAACCCGTGTGATAAATAAGTGGGAAAGCACACCATTAAAATAAAACTGCCCCAAATGCATAACCAAGGCATTTGGGGCAGTTCTATTTACATAATGATTAATGTTTAAGCTAATAGCTCGCTCATTCCGTATGCTGTTAAAACATTTTCGAATTCAACCTTAACTGCATCGTTGGCTCTTTTAGTGATATCACCTGTGGAGGAGTCAACAACTGTTCGTAATGGCCTTTGACCTTTCGGCAAATTGATTAGGTTTACTATGGCATCCGCAACTTCCTGCGCATCAGGCTTCGCGGTTTCAAATATTTGGCCAATAGCTGCGAATAATTTATTTGGAACATCAGCAATAGCTGTATACTCATCAGCAACTGATGCATCAGAACCGGCCTGGACCTTTTGTGACATTTCGGTAGGGAAAGCGCCCGGTTGAACAATAGCGACATCAACCCCTAATGGGCGTACTTCATAATGCAAACCTTCACTTAAACCTTCCAAAGCAAACTTTGAAGCGCCGTACACTACTGTAAAAGGGGCGGCGAATCTTCCCCAACCGCTCGAAACATTAATGATCAAACCTTCCGACTGTTTACGCATAAAAGGTAATACCAGTTTGATCAATCGCCATGGCGCTATAACGTTAATATCTAACAAACGCTGTACATCGTCAGTAGTTGAACCTTCAGCCACGCCAAATATCACGGCACCAGCATTGTTTACCAATACATCGATCGTTCCTTCTTTCGCGATAATGGTATCGATAGCATTCTTTACACTTGTTTCATCAGTTAATGAAACATCCAGTACAGTAATATTTTCTACCTGTGCTAATGCTTTTGCCTGATCGGCATTCTTACCTTGGGTATCTCTTATGGTTGCATAAACTTTATGCCCCAAAGCTGCAACGGAATGCGCGGTTAGCCAACCAAAACCACTATTTGTTCCTGTAATTAAAACAACTTTTTTGCTCATTTTCTTTCTGTTTAAATAATGATACAAATGTTGGTATCAAAAAAATGAAAACATTTACCATTTGGTAAAAAGTGATGTTAACGGATATTTTTCCTTATCCTGCTCAATGATTGTTGTGTGATACCGAGGTAAGAAGCGATTTGAGAAAGCGGGATACGATTCATTAGCGAAGGGAAATTTTCAATGAACGATAAGTATCTGGTGGTAGCATCTTCTGAAACCAGCGGGCTCCTTCTTTCGATAGTTTTTAACAGGCAATTTTTTAATATCAGGCCTGTAATGGCGTCCCAGCCAACAATGGTATTTCCGATGTCGTCCCAATCTTTTTTAGTGAAAATAAGCAATTTGCAGTCGGTTACTGCCTGTATATACTCAGAAGCCACTACCTGTGCCTCAAACTTTTGCTGGTCCGAAACAAAATTGTTCTCATCGATGAAGTGATGTGTGATCTCTTCGCCTTTGTTGTTGTAATAGCAAAAACGAACTACACCATCGAGTAGAAACCCTACATATCGCGGAATCTTTCCGGCTTCCGAAAAATACTCTTCTTTGTGCAGGTCAAGCGTTTTTGCTTTGCTGATAATAAAATCTGTTTGTTGCTTGTTCAGGTTTCCAAACTTTAATATGTATTCAACGAACTCTTTCATAAGTTAAATTTCGGCATAATTAAGTGCACCTCATTTACCATTTGGTAAAAAAACGGCCGGGCCGTGATCTGCTGAAATTTTTCCCGTTCCGGAGGCTCGAAGATGATATTTGTAGCAAAAAATATAGATAATAGCCCACTATTTTGATCTGCCAAGAAAGGGAAATGCTTTATTTCAGATTGTGCTGACGTTTGACACGGCTTAGCGTATCCTTATTAATACCGAGATAGGACGCGATGATGTGTTGCGGAAAACGATTAAGAAGGTCAGGATAACATTCTACAAAATCGGTATAACGCTTATCAGCTAATGAACTTATAGTGGAGGTAAGACGACGGTTATTGGCCATCATGTTGCGCTCGTCAAGCCTCATTTTCATTTCACGGAACGCGGGTACCTTATCCTGCAGTTCGAGGGTGCTTTCCCTGGTAACACAAAGCAGTTCGCAGTGCTCCCATGCGTCTATATTGTAGCGGCTTGGCGTAAGCTCAGCAAAACTTTCGCGGTCGCCCATCCACCATTCTTCAATACCCAGCCGTACAATGTGTTCAATGCCTCTCTCATCAACCGAATACATTCGCATAGCACCTTTTATTATAAAAGCGAAATACTTACACTGATCGCCGGCCTGTAACAAAAATTGTCTTTTCCTTAATTTGAACGGAATAAATGTCTGCCTGATCACTGCCTTTTCTTCTTCAGAAAGCGGCTCAGGGCTGAATTTTTTCAGGTATTCAAAAAAAGCATTGTACATGTAAGCCTCTCGTATCTTTTAAATTATTAAACACTGTTGATGGTGATACAAATATAAGATTAAAAGCACAGTCTTTCGGGTAGGGGTGGTGCACGAATAAGTTAAATAGTTGGAATATTGGTGTTTAACAAATATGACGCTTGTATCTAATGAGCAGCCTCTGAGTGTTTCGTAGACATTTATCTACTGTTTTTTACTACAAATATCATCTTTCCGGTCTGTCAGGATCGTGAAATTTGCTTTATCGCAATTCACAATTATCCATTAATATATAGCTATCAAAAACATGTCAAAAAATGTAAAAAGAGGCCTTGAGGCCCTGCTGACTCCGGAAAACAGTATTTTAGTTTTGATCGATCATCAGCCGTTCCAGTTTATGAACCTGAACAGCCACGAACCAACAATGATCATTAACGCCGTGACAGGTCTTTCCAAAGCCGCTAAAATTTTTAATGTACCTACCATTCTCACAACAGTTATTGAAGAACGCGGCGGATTGCTTATTAAACAGATCCAGGACGTTTTCCCTGAGCAAAAGCCTATCAATCGTACTTTCATTAATACCTGGCAGGATCCGGCCGTTACCGATGTTGTAGCAGCAAGCGGCCGCAAACAGCTGATCATAGCAGGTTTGTGGACTGAGGTTTGTGTGGCTATGCCGGCGATCCAGGCAGCAGGTGAGGGCTATGATGTATTTGTGGTAACAGATGCCTCTGGTTCGGTATCAAAAGAAGCGCACGATATGGCCGTTCGCCGTATGGAGGCACACGGTATTACGCCGATCAATTGGCTGGCAGTTGCTTCTGAATGGCAACGCGACTGGGCCCGTACCGAAACTGCAGGCCAGGCAGCTGGTTTGATGATGGAGCATGCCGGTGCAAGTGGCGTAGCCTATGCATGGGAATTGCAGCTATTGGCTACCCCTGTACCAGCCCAATAATTAAAAGGAAAGCAGCATCCTAAATAATTCGGGATGCTGCTCTTTATCCAATTACAAAAATCAACTTAACTAATACAATATGACCGACGAAGCAGCCATTATGATGGAAGATAATCTTAATCAGGTTTGGAATGAAAGAGATCCGGCCCTCAGATTAAAGGCTATCGAAAAAATTTACAGTGCGACCGCCACGCTTAATCACGTTGGAGATCAGGTAACCGGTTGGGCTGCGATCAATGATAGCGTATCAACCACACAAAAGGTACTGCCCTCCAATTTTGTGTTTACCCAAGTCAAACCGGTGATCATCAATAACAGCATTGGCAGGCTGATTTGGGGAGCGGGCCCGACCGGACAGACACCCGTTGCCACCGGAATGGATATCGCGCTTTTCGAAAACGGGAAAATCAAGTCACTCTACGTATTTCTTGATAAATAAGAAAATACGGGTATCTCCCTATCAAAAAGAGCAACATTAATTTAAGAGCACCAATTATATAACCATATATATGACGAATAAAGAAATTGTATTGAAGGCAATGAAAGAGTTTTTTGTTGACCGGGATATTAACGCGATTGAACGTTACTGGCACGAAAACTATGTACAGCACAATCCATCGATGATCAACGGTCATCAAGGGTTGAGGGACATCCTGGAATATATAGAGCCGGGCTTCCGGTGGGAACCCGGTATCTTCATTGAATCAAATAACCTTGTTTTAGCGCATAGTCAGGTGCATGGTTGGGGGCCATCGCCATTGATCGTTGTAGATATCTTCAGGTTCGAGAACGGCAAGATAGCAGAACACTGGGATGTGGTACAGTCAGAAGTACCTGCCGAAAAAACGGCAAGTGGGAATCCGATGACTTCATTCAATATATTAACTCCGGAAAATGAAAAATAATTTAACAGGCAAAAAGTTTCTGGCTGATCTGGGCGCATTCAAATCGGAACTGTTTTTCGAGTCGGATGATTCACTTACCTTCAAGATCACAGATGGCGCCGGGCCGGCAGAACCAGGTCATACAGAGACCGTGCACATAGCGATCAGCGAGGTGCGGCCGGAGGTGTACATGGTTGCCTGGAAGGAAGCCACAGGTGCGACAGTAACTCACGTTGAAGACCATGAGAATGGAATACTTTACAGTAACGCGACCCTGCCCGACGGTAGTTTTTATACATTAAAAGGGACCATACGACCTTTTATCATTAACCAAAAGAGCAAAAAAGGATAAAATGGAAATAGGTATAGACAGTTTTGCTTCGGCAATGTACAGCAGCAATGGGCTGAGCAGTGTTGATACGATGGAGCAGCTGCTGGATAGAATTGTCGCGGCGGATACGGCCGGACTGGATGTTTTTGGCATTGGTGAACATCATAAAAAAGAATTTCTGGATTCTGCTCCGGCGGTGATACTGGCAGCTGCCGCAGCCCGTACCAAAAGGATCAGGCTGATGAGCGCGGTGACGGTATTGAGCGCTTCTGATCCTGTCAGGGTATTTCAGCAATTCGCAACACTGGATATCATTTCCAAAGGACGTGCGGAGATCGTGGCAGGCAGGGGTTCCTCTGTAGAAGCATTTCCGCTGTTCGGGTATAACCTGAATGATTATGATGCCCTGTTTAAGGAGAAATTGAAATTGCTTTTGCAGATCCGTGACGAGGAGTTTGTTACCTGGAAAGGTAAGTTCAGACCGGAGCTGATCAATCAGCCGGTTTATCCGCGCCCGCTTCAGGAGAAGTTACCTGTTTGGGTTGGCGTTGGCGGAACGCCTCAATCATTTGTTCGTGCCGGTATGTTGGGGCTACCTTTAATGGTGGCTGTTATTGGTGGTGAAACCGAGCGCTTTCGGCCGCTGGTGGACCTTTATAGAAAATCAGGAGCCGAAGCCGGTTTTAAACCGGATGAGTTGAAGGTGGGGCTACATTCACCGGGCTATGTGGGTGTGGATGATCAGGCAGCGATTAATGACTATTATCCGGGCTATAAAGAATCGTGGACCAAAATAGGTCGCGAACGTGGCTGGCCACCTGTTACAAAAAGCCAGTTCGACGATCTGGTATCTGAAAAAGGTGTCCTTATGGTTGGTGGGCCGGAAACGGTCGCTAAAAAGCTATTGCGACATAGCGAATCGCTCGGGGGAATAGACCGTTTTATGTTCCAGATGGATATTGCCGGCCTTACTCACCAGCAGACAATGCAGGCTATTGAACTGATTGGTTCGAAGGTGATCCCACAAATTAGAAAAACGGCAGATAGCCACCCGGTAATTTAATACAACAGAAATTTATTAATTATGAAAAAGAAAAGCAGTTTTTCCACCCAGGGACAGAGGGCCGATATAGGCGATCTGAAAATATACCGTTTACTGGCCAACAGGTATGCCGATGCGGTGGGTCCGTTTGTATTTTTGGACCATGTGGTTCCTACTATTCAAACTACTGTCAATAAAGAAGGTACAGGCGCGCACCCGCACCGGGGCATCGCCACATTAACATACATACTGAATGGCGAAGATGAGCACTTCGACAGTGCCGGGAATTACGCCAAAGTACACTCGGGAGGGGTTCAATGGATGAAGGCCGGTAACGGTATCATTCACGATGAAACGCTGAATTATGATTCTCGTACAGACTCAAAACTGGTACATGCCTTTCAATTCTGGATCAATCTGCCGGCGAAGATCAAAGCTGAAAAGCCGGAGTATTTAGCCATTGAAGGTAATGAAGTGCCCTACAAAGCCTTGCCGGACGGCAAAGGATGGATCAAAGTAATTGCCGGCACATTTGAAGATCTATCCTCGGTGATACCTAACTATTCGGAACAATTCCTTTATCATATCCAGCTGGAGCCTGGTGCAGTTTTCACTATTGACTTTGCGGAGAAGCTGGAGGTGGCGGCTTATTTGCCCACCATGTCTGCCACTATCAACGATGAAAATTTTAATGATGGTGACTTCATCGAATTCGACAGAAAAGAAGGAAATATAGAAATACACAATAAAAATCCCGAAGCCTGTGATGTTTTATTGTTCGGCGGCGATACTTACCAGGAACCCATTTTTGCAGAGGGACCTTTCGTAATGAATTCCAAGCTGGATATTGCCAATGCCTACCGGGATTTTTATAATGGAGATTACGGGAAGATCGATTATGAAAAACAAAGATCGAAAGCTATCTAAATCATTTATATAAATGCCACGTTTCAAATTATCTTTTGGGTTGATCATTTTATTGACCTGTTATTCAGTATTCCCGGTAAAAGCCCAGGTATTTGAAAAAACACCGGAACTGCATGGTGATATTGTGGTGTTTCCAATCACCCTCATCAATGCTTATCCTTTCATTTCAGCAACAGTTAATGGCGTAACAGGCAAATTCATGTTCGATACAGGGTTTGGAACATCCATTACCATTAATGATAATTTCGTCAATCTGCCTGATAAGAGAATGAAAGGTACCGGTGTAGTAGCCAGCGGCCAGTCTTTCAAAACCAGTATAAATGATACCATCCGGGAGATCAGGTTCACCAATGGTATAACTTATCGCAACCTGGAAAAGATCAATAGTGGAAATTATGGTTTTTTACAAAAGCACATCGCACCCGACTTTCTCGGCTATATCGGTCATCAATTTTTTAAAGACTATCTTTTTAAATTAGATTACCTCCACAGAAAGGTCACGTTTTATAAAAACTCGCCCGAACGTAGTATTTCCAAAGATTTTTTAGCAAATGAGAAGGTATTGGCTGTTATTGATTTTGAGATCAGGAAATTAGCGAATCATCCGCTTGTTAAAATAAAGATAGATGGGATAGCTATTTTAGGCGCGTTTGACACAGGCCAGAATGGCTTATTACAATTGGATCTTCCTTCCGCTAAGGCACTTAAAAGCCGGGGCTCCGTTATGTATTCCGGTACAGACAGCGGCGGCGATACCTTGTTGAGTGTTAAAAATATTATTATCGAAGGGAAATTTAAAACTGCTTTAAAAGGAGTGGAATTAGCTGATTTAGATGATACTCAGGTAGTAAGAAGAGAATTAGGTATTACCGAGCCAAATCTGTTGGATATTGGTTATCGTTTCTTCTCACAATATAAAACGGTTTGGGATTATGATAAGCAAAAGATCTATATTTTGGAATATTGAACATCGGGAAATTAAAAACGGTTCCATCTGCATGATTGATGCATTTGGAACCGTTTTTAGTATAATTATGATTGTTTAGCGACCTTTGGTATAATTAGAATAAACGGTTTCTATCTGTGTAGTCACAGTTTTTCCTAAAAATGCGGCATCCATGTGTACGTTATCATTTAACGGGAAGTAACGCTTGGTCAACTTATCGTAGAAATACTTCGTTACTATTTCAAACTTGTTAGCAGTAAGCGGCCCTATCTTAACCGGCTTTTCATTTAATAGTTGCAGTTGCGTCAGTTGTTTGTTTTTTAAATCAATGGATAGAATCACACGGCAATCTTTCAAAAATGATGCTTCCTTTGGGATCGATGCAGCATCCATTTTATAGCTGATAACCATTTGATCCGTGGTTTCGCTGTCTATCTTGTAAGTCGTTTCGTCGGGCTTGTCTACCGGTGGTTTTGCCCTGGCATTACGAAAGGTATTGGTTTCATACAAAGAGGGTGATTTTCCATCCACTGACACTACTTTCCACCGCTCGTGCTCTGTTGCCGACGGCTCAAATTTGGCCAGTATCACCTTTGTTTTACCGGCAACCGTGGTCGATTCCTTCAGGTCAAAAGCGTGGTCAACGGGTGCCCTCAGGTTTGCAGCGTCTAAAAAAGACTGATCTAGACCATATTTTGAAAGCGCACTGGTTACCAGTGATTTTTGCGCTGAAGCCTGCATTACGAATAATGATAATAAGAGAATTATAAATATTCCCTTCAGGCTGATACTTTTGAATGTGCGATATTCGCTTGTGTTGTTTTTCATTTTCTATTTGTTTTAATTGTTGTCTGTTGATGTAATTCTTACCTGATCGTGTGCTCATAACCGGGCACAGCACGGCCAATCTGCTTTAATAGCAAGCAAAAACTGATTGATCTTTAAAATTGATTTAGTGTTGTTGTCGCAGCTATAGGCTGAGTTTTACATACCGCCCGGCCGTTCAGCGATACGCTGTGCCACGTGTGAAATTGCTATGTTAATTGATCGAACTATCCGGTGGCAGGGATAGCATTTTAGTGTTAATGAAATCAAAAAAATCCTTCTTATAAGCGTCGCCTATGGAAATGGGTTGCTCTTCGTTAAGTATTCGCACCATGTTTCCCTCAACCGCGGTTAAATGACTGAGCGAAATAATGAATGACTTATGGATCCGTACAAAACCCCTGGCAGATAGATGTTCCGAAAGCTCTTTTAGTTTTAGATAGGTGATGATCTTTTTCTGATCGTCTGTATGAATGATCGCGTAGTTACTCAGGCCTTCAATATAACTGATCCTGCGGGAGTCAATCTTCAGTAGTTTGCCCTTCTGTTCCGTTTTTACAAACACATAATGATCTTGTTCCGCTGCCGGCCGGAGGCTGTTATGTATGGTCCATAAGCGGTTAACCGCTTTCAAAAAACGAAGAAAGGGAATCGGCTTTAGCAGATAGTCTACCACGGCATGTTCAAAACCTTCCAGCGCGTATTCCTTGTACGCGGTGGTCATGATGATATGGCTGTCTTTACTGATCAGTTTCAGCATTTCTATCCCGGTAATGTGCGGCATCTGTACATCTAAAAATACCAGACCCGGCTTAAGATCTGTGATCATTGCCAGCCCTTTTACCGGGTTGGTGGCTGTACCAACCACGCGCAGAAAATGCACCTGGCTTATATGTTGAGCAAGCAGATCTATCGCGTGCTGTTCATCATCTATTATAACGCAATCTATCATACAGCAAATGTTATTTTCAAAGTTACGCGGAAAAACTCGTCGGTTTCCTTTACCACAAATGAACATCGGCTACCATAGGTAAGCTTCAGTTGCTGTTGTATATTTTGAAGGCCGACGCCGTTGGAAAGTTCCTTAATTCCTTTTCCTTTTTTATTCTCAATGTCAAAAGTAAGTTCGTTCACCCGGGTACTGACACTGATCAGCAAAGGATGATCCGGATCATGCAGGTCGCCGTGTTTAAATGCGTTCTCAACCAATGTGATGAGCACCAGCGGCAGTATGCTTATCGATTGGTCGTCTATCTGTTCCTCATAACGGATATTTAAGTCATGGCTATGGCGACGCTGGTTAATTTCTACCACATTTTTCATGTGTTCAAGTTCATCCATAATATTTACCTTGCCATCAACACTTTCGCTCGTACCTAATGCGTACCGCATTATATTGGCCAGCATTAGTACTGAGTCGGCTGTTTCTCTATCCGTCTTGATCACCTTCCCATAAATAAAGCTCAACGAGTTGAATAAAAAATGAGGGTTGATCTGGTGCTTCAATGCGCTGAGTTCGGCTTCGGTTTTCTGCTTTTCCAATAGGATACGCTCTTTACTCTTGTTTACCCATTCAACCAGCAGGGCTACAGAAAGACTGCTCACCAGTGTAAATACATAAGATATGACCAGTATCCATCCCAGCGAGCTTTCAGATAGCTTGACGGTATCCCTATTGTTATCATACAAATACGTACCATAGTTAACTGCGAACTTCACAAGAAAAAGAGCCAGGGTAATGAACAAAGCATTTCGGCGACGGCGTTGCCCATGCATAGTGGGCAGTATCACCACAAATATCAATACATAGTGAGTTATAACGGATTCTGTAACAAAGCTCAATATGCTTAAGGCAAGGCCACCCTGTCCCGCGAAATTTTTCATCGTTTTATCTGGGATTACCAAATAGGACAGCATAAAGAACGAGCCGTAAATGAACAGCGAGAACACCGTCAGTAACAATAAGCGCCTGCTATTAATTTTCAGAAATCTCAACACTGAAGTAAACATATAATCCCGATTAATTAAGATACCGACCAGACCTGTACCTTATTCATATTTAATGAAGGTAGCGGTTATTTTTTTCGATTTAACATCCATCGTGGATGAACTGGACGTACCGATAACGTTTTTCTTTTTTGTTTGTGTGACTACTCCGGTACCTGTTTGCTGCGTGCTTACCACTTCTTCGGTCAGGTTCATGATCACGCCATCCGCGCCTTTAGCTTTTCCTAACTCTATTACCTTTTGTTGTGCGGATTCCAGTGAGCTAAAGCCTTTGGCAATTTTGGTAGAACCCATTGTAGTGTAGGTCTTTTTTACATCTGCCTTATCCAGATAAACATCTACATTTTGAGTTGGCGAATAAGTTTTCCCAAAATACGATGGTGTAGAACATGCCGCTAATAATCCCATTACCAGGAAGGTTATCAGCGAAATTGTTGTTGCCTTTTTCATTTTAATTCTTTTTAAATAATAATTAATAAATAGATGTTAACTCGGTTTGCATGTAGTTCCGGAGAGTTGAATGAATTAATTCAAATGCCGGATTACCTGATCACGAAAACCAGGAACAAAAGTAGTTTGGGTACTACCGGCACGAAATTCTATTATGCAAACAGGCATTTGGTCGATGCCAAACCGGTAAAATGCATTGGTTTATTGTGGGAAAGTTGTTTAGGTAGGGTTGGGAGTTGTTATGCTTATATCTACAGTATCGGCATTTATGCGTAAATATGCGCAATCTCATCTTTACTGATATGTAAACTGTGTTTTTCTTGAATAATTATTGTTTTACAATAATTAAATATACATTTGCAGTAAATATTTAAGAAATGAAAAGAGTTCGAGTTGTAGCAGCGTTCCTGTTTTACGTATCAAGGGCAGTTGCCATACCTTATTTAACCATCGCTTTCTATAGCCTTTTATGCATGGTGCTCAGCCTTCCGGCATACCAGGTTATTGATGGCGGCAGGCGCTTCGTTATCAATTATCCGTTCACAAATTCACGTTTCCTGATCGGCGATGACGTCCGTTTTTATTATAAATTCGAACTCGTAGCACTCCTCGGCCTATACGGTCTTTTCTTTTGGCTGCTTGGTAACATATTCAACACGTTCAGGCAAAGTAAACTGTTTACCGTGCAGGGCGTAAAGCGACTGCAACTATTTTACATTCTTAATTTTGTGGTGCCCCTGCCTTTTCTGATAGGGCATATCATTTACAGCTACGAGGTGAACCTGCTGATCGCGCTAACTCTGCTGCATGCGGTTGTAGGTATATTTGCTTATTTTATGGCCGTAATTTTTAAACAAGGACTTAATTTGCAGAATGAACAGGACCTATACATATAACTATGCCGATAATTGTAAACGTTGATGTGATGCTGGCTAAGCGTAAAATGCAAAGCAAGGAATTGGCAGAGATATTAGGTATCACCCAGGCCAACTTATCTATCCTCAAAACAGGGAAGGCTAAAGGTATGCGTTTTGAAACCTTAGAAGCTATTTGTAAAGCGCTTGATTGCCAGCCCGGCGATATTTTAGAGTACAGAGCAGACTAACAAACCATTAAATATTGCCCCTTAAAAACGCCCGGAAATGGACGTGTGAAATTGTATTGTCTAAAAAACACACCTGATGAATACTTTAAAGATTGATAAGCTGACTAAAACTTACGCCAACGGCGTAAAGGCCATGCAAAATATTTCGCTGGAGATTGGCAACGGCATTTTTGGACTGCTCGGCCCTAATGGTGCCGGAAAGTCGACGCTAATGCGCACCATTGCCGGCTTGCAACAACCCGACAGCGGGCAGATCATTTTTAACGGTGCCGATGTAGTGGCAGAGCCTGTTTTAATCAAACAACACCTTGGCTATCTGCCGCAGGATTTTGGCGTGTACCCTAAAGTGAGCGCTTACGATTTGTTAGAACACCTGGCCGTTTTAAAAGGCATTACATCTGCCAAAGAACGAAAGGAACAAATATTGGCCCTGCTTGAAAAGACCAATCTGTACGCACATCGTAATAAGGCGGTAAGTTCTTATTCGGGCGGGATGCGGCAGCGTTTCGGCGTTGCGCAGGCCTTGCTGGGCAATCCCCATATCATTATTGTTGACGAGCCTACAGCAGGCCTCGACCCCGAAGAACGTAACCGGTTCAATAATCTGCTTAGTGAGATTGGCGAACAGGTGATCATCATTCTTTCGACTCATCTGGTTGAGGATGTACACAACCTATGCACTCAAATGGCCATTATTAATAAGGGAAGCCTTTTAGCTTACGGTGAGCCCGATACATTCATCAATCAGCTGGAAGGACGCATATGGAGCCAAACCATTGACCGGGCGGATCTGCCCACGTTTCGCGAGCAGTATCAGGTGATATCGGTACAATTGCACGCAGGCAGGCAAAGCATCCATGTTTACGCCGAGAATGAACCCGGCAATGGCTTTGCCCTCCGCCAACCCGACCTGGAAGATGTTTATTTCGCTCAACTTTATCACACCAAATAAGATGTTTACCGGTTTACTCAAATTCGACTGGCTGTATTTTGCCCGTAAAATAAGTTTTTACGTAGTTCTCGTATTTTTCGCGGCACTTAGTTTAATTACCGCGGCTGCCGCTAACTTCCCGTTCCCCGAGACATTTAGAAATTCGCCCTATGTGATTACTTATGTCACGGGCATCATGTCGCTTCTTTGCATATTTACAGTAACGTTGCTTGCCGCACAAAGCCTGCTGCGCGAAAAAGATTCGCGGTTCGATCTTATCCTGTATGCTACCCCCATCAATAAAATAGCTTACCTAACCAGCCGTATGACCGTCATCTTCACGGTAGCGACAATATCCTTCGCGCTGTTTATGACAGGGTTACTGTTGGGGCATCAACTTTTCAGAAGTTATGCCGATCAATATACCCACCTTCAATTGTGGAACTATGTACAGCCATTCCTGCTATTGGCAGTCCCCAATATATTGTTTTGCACAGGTATCATTTGCAGTATCGGGGCGCTCTCTAAAAACAAAATGATCATTTATATCTCCGGTCTGTTCGTGTATTTTCTGTATTGGGGGATATCGCTTTATACCAATTCGCCACTGATGGCGGGTGCCTCGCCGGTATCGCCGCAAAGTATGCAACTCATGGCCCGGCTGGATCCCTTTGGTATGGCAGCATTTTTTGAACAGACCCAATACTGGTCGGCAGAACAGCGCAACAACCAGGTACTGGCTTTACATGGTAATTTTCTGTTCAATCGCGTACTTTATACCTGTGTTGGCGGTCTGTTCATACTATTTGCTTATCACAAATTCAACTTTGCACCATCAGGCGGCAAAAGCATTAGCAGAAAACAGTCCACTACTGATTTACAAACACTTACTATCAAATACAAAACCGTAGCAACCCGCGTACGGGGAATGCAATATCTGATCAAAGCATGGTACAGTTATGTCAGGCGAAATCTGAGCTTCGTAGTCAAAAGCATCCCGTTCTGGTTACTCATCTTAGGTTGGGGATGTTTCTTAAGTATGGAATTGTATGGCGATATCGCGAGTGGCTCACGTTTTCCCGAAAAGTTCGCGACCTCAGCTTTAATGGTCACCTATATACTGGAAATGCTCCCCATAGTAGGGCTGTTGGCGATTATATTTTACGGGAGTGAGATCTTTTGGTATAGTCAAAGCACCCGGTTCGATGCTTTTGAAAACAGCAGCCCCGTTCCTAAAGGCGCAGTTTTGGTAGCGAGGTGGTGTTCCTTATCGGCTGTACCATTGCTGTTGATCGCCTCTAATATAATGATTGGCATCCTGTTCCAACTGGTATTGGGTTATCCTGATATTGATTGGCAACTTTACCTGTCGCTGTTTTACCTGATCGGTTTGCCGCTGGTCTTAAATTCGGCGCTTGTCATTTCGGTACAGGTGTTCTGTAAAAACCGTTATACTGGCCTGGCCATATCCGCCCTGTTGTTGCTGATCACCAATACTTCCCTCGGAGGTTTGGTCGGCTTGAAGAATCCATTGTTGCTTTTTGCCAATGTATATCACGGTGAATACAGTGAAATGAATGGGTTCGACCTTTTTCTGAACGCGTTCCATTACAAAATGCTGTACTGGTCTTTCGTTGCTGCCGGGATTTTTTTGATCGCTGTAAATGTTTGGAAAAAGCCCGGGAATTGGTATGTACTAAAATTCACCTCGCTTGTACTCCTAACTATTTGCTTTTCAGGCGCTTTTGTATCGGGTTATATAATTGCTGATCAAACAGTGATTAAACGCAAAGATGAACACAACAACTGGAAGCAGGCTTACGAGGAAAAGTACAAAAAATGTAACGGCCTGCCACAGCCGACCATCCTCGCAGTTACTACCAACATCAACCTTTACCCCGAAAACAACAGCTACAACGTAAATGGCACCTACACGCTGGGTAATAAAAGCAGTAAGGATATTGATAGTATATTATTATATACCGATAAAGACCTGCAATGGCAGGCCGTAACTATCCCACATGCCAGCCGTATATCGAACGATGCCGTTTATGGGCATTCCTGGTATGTGTTGAAGCGACCGCTCAAACCAGGCGATTCTACAACAATGACATTCAGTTTCAGCTACCGCGCATCTGCTTTTAACGGCTTTACGCAATTCAACGCTATATTAAAGAACGGATCGTTCCTGCGCATTAGTAATTATTACCCAAGGTTTGGCTATATAGGCGATAATGAGATAGACGATCCCACCGAACGGCATCACCGTAAATTACCGGTATCTGATATGGTTAAGCCCCTGGATGCAGGTACCGATAAGCCCTATAACTATGGATACATTGATTTGAATACTACCATCTCGACCTCAAAAATGCAAATCGCTATTAGCATTGGTGAACTAAAAAGAACCTGGCAAACAGCGGACCGTAGCTATTATCAATATAAAACACAAAAGCTTGTCCCGTTCCGTTTTGCGGTGGCTTCGGCACAGTATGACGTACGGCGGATCGACCATCGGGGTATTGCTATTGAAGCTTACTATCAACCCGGTCACCAGCAAAATATTGACCGCCTGATGAACGATGCCAAACAAGCGCTAGACTATTGCGAACAGAGCTTTGGCAAATATCGTTACCATACCATCCGTTTCGCCGAAATATCCTCATTTACCAAGGGATTTGCGGCTACAGCCTATCCCACCGCTTTTTTTATCAACGAAGATTTCGGCTTTCAAAACAAAATGGAGCATGATGCGCATCGCGATATCTTAAATGAGCAGGTTAGCCACGAGCTATCGCACACCTGGTGGGGCAACGCGCTGATCGATCCGGAATATCAACAGGGCAGCAAGCTGCTTACCGAAACACTGGCCATGTATACCGAGCTGATGTTATATAAAAAGAAATATGGGGCCGGCAACCTTTTATCCCGTGTGCAAGTACACAAAGATATTTACCTTGGCGAACGTGGTTTTGGCAGCGAAGAACCTTTGTATAAGGCCGATCCTAAAAAGCCGTATTTGTGTTATGATAAAGGTATGGTTGTCATGTACCAGTTGTATCTCCTTTTAGGCGAGAATAAAATAAACCAGGCGCTTAAAAACTTCCTGGGTAAATATGCTTATCCGCATCAGCCGCCAACATCTTTGAATCTTATTAACGAGCTTAACTTGGTCAGTAACAAAGCACAGCAAGCTAAGATTGAAGAATTGTTCAAGCAGATAGTTACTTATGACCTGCAAATAAAAAAAGCCACCATCGGTAGCTTCAAAAACAGCGGTTACTTACTAAGTATTGATGTAACTACCAAAAAATATAAAGAAGATGGTCGTGGCAATAAAGTAAGCATTCCCTTCAGGGAACCTGTAGAACTTGAAATAGCATTTGAAGATGGGAAAAAGCAAATGGTTAGTATTAGTAATATAGAACACCCGATAGTTTTAAAATGCAGACAAAAGCCTGTAAGGGTTACGGTAGACCCGAGGATGAGATTTTTAGATTTGAATATTGAGAATAACGAAAAAATGGTTAATTGATCAATTGCCAATAGCAAATTGTAAACGAAACGAGGTTACCGGTTATGCTGTTAAACTTGCGATTTATTCATTTCATTGACAATCCTACCAAAGGCAGCCACTATTGGCTGCCTTTGGTGGTAGGGGCGAAAGTCTTTTAAGCGAGGACTTCAATGCTGCCTTCGTACAAAGTAGCACCGAGATTTACGAATTTGTGTACAAAGCCTCCTGAGCCAGGTTGAATTAATTAATTCCTTTTATCAGAGAATAATATTTAGTAAAAAAAAGTCTCTGAAACTATCTTATCGTTCTTTACACCAAAAACGGCTATTTCATCAAACTTGCGGCGGTCACCATTCTTGAATGTTACTTCACGCCCCATGGCAACGCTGAAATAATCTCCGCTTATAATCGGCTCGGTACAATAAGCCCCGTGCGATTCAGCTATAGTTTCCATTCGCGCTTTTGATTTTGCTCTCACCGCCACAATGCCGGTAGTTAATGTGGCAATGCCCATGGCTGCCGCATGTTCCGGTTCTTTACAAATAATTTCAGTGCTGTACAGTTGATCGTAAATTTCCGGCGAGCGGCCGGCTCTGATCATTTCTACGTATTGATTTGCTAATTCCTGAGTTGTCATAATTTTCTGATTTCTAAGTAAATATTCTTGAGATATTATTTAATGTGACAAAGTTAAATTGATGGTGGATACGTTTGGTGATTAAAAATGTTAGATATTTGCTCATTCGTATCAAATTATTCAGATGGATGCTTTAAGTACTATATTAGAAACTACCCGCCTTCGCAGTATGGTCTATGATAAGTTCGTTGTTTCCGGGGCATGGGGTGTTGATATTACGGAGGATAATAATTCGCAATTCTGGCGATTAATTAAAGGGAAATGTATAGTTGGCCTGCCGGATAATACTCTTATTGAAATGCAGGAAGGTGACTTGGTTTATATCTCGCACGGAGGTGGGCATTGGATTGCAGACAGCCCATCAAGCTTGCGAATTCCGGCTCAAAAATATGTGAAAGCGCGTCATGATGGCATTCCTGTTTTTTCAGACAAAGGTGATACAACAACCCTCATCGGTGGTCATTTTACTTTTGATGATCAGCCACATCCTTTTTTAAAAGACCTGCCGCGAATCATCCACATTAAACAATATGAAACTGAAAATCAGTTATTGTTAGGTCAGCTGTTACGCTCGATATTTTCAGAATTAAATGAGGAAAAACCGGGAACTAAACTTATGCTGAAATGTTTGGCAGAAATAGCCTTCGTTAACATTATAAGAGCTTACCTGGAACAGGATAAACTGAAAAACGGCTTTATATCTGCTTTAAATGACCGTCAGATCAGTAAGTCACTAAAATTGATGCAGGATTCACCGGAAATTGACTGGACCTTACAATCTCTTGCTTCGGAAGTGGGTATGTCGAGGTCGGTTTTTTTCAATCGCTTTAAAAAACTTGTAGGGGAAACCCCGTTAAATTACCTGACCGATTGGAGAATAAGGAAGGCCAAAGACCTGTTGCGTACTGATAAACGAAATATAAGTGAGATAGCTCACAGCGTTGGATATTTGTCTGAAGCCGCTTTTAACCGGGTATTTAAAGCGAAAACGAATAAAACACCGGCAATGTACAGAAGAAATGAAATTGCAGATTAAGCCAATTTATATACTTTAAAATCCCACAGCATCTTAGTGCTTAATTGAGGCTGCATCTAAAAATTATCTGACATTAAGGTGTATCATAGCCTGTGCCATATACAGAGCGCCCCTCACCGATGACAGCCGAAGGGGCTATAATGAATTATGGCTACAACAATCGGCCTTTCAGTTATTTTAAACAGTGTCTTTGTAGCCAATTTTGTATCAACAAATAATCAGAATTATGAAGATCGTACTCACAGGCTCAATAAGCAATGTAGGAAAGCCGCTGACAGCGGAATTAGTAAAACAGGGACACGACGTTACTGTAATTACCAGTAAAACAGAAAGACAAAAAGATATTGTAGCATTAGGTGCAAAACCAGCAGTAGGTTCTATATTTGATGCCGATTTTTTGGCGGATACCTTTACCGGTGCTGAAATCGTATACCTGATGGAAACGCTGGATGCAGTTGGTGGCGACATGATGGATCCCACTGTCGATTTCATTGGCGGCATCAGCGAGATTGGTAACAATTACAGATCGGCCATAGAACGCTCGGGTGTTAAGCAAGTGGTTCACCTGAGCAGTATTGGCGCACATACGGATAAAGGGAATGGTTTTTTGATCTTCCATCATAATGTAGAAAGCATCCTAAAACAATTACCGGAAAACGTGTCTATCAAATTTATGCGACCGGTCGGTTTTTATACCAATTTATTCGCCTTTGTGCATACCATAAAAACAAAAGGGAAGATCATTTCCAATAATAACGGTGGCGACCGGAAAGAACCATGGGTATCGCCTTTGGATATTGCTGCCGTGATCGCTGAAGAAATGAATACGCCATTTGCAGGACGCACAGTACGCTACATAGCGAGTGACGAGGTTTCACCGAATGAGGTTGCAGCTGCATTAGGTGATGCGATAGGTCGGCCCGGTTTGAAATGGGAAGCAATTTCTGACGAAGAGCAATTAAATATTTACCTGAAGATTGGCTTCAACCCGCAGATTGCCAAAGGTTTTGTAGAAATGCAGGCCAGCCAGGGCAGTGGCCTCCTATATGAGGATTATTACCAGCACAAGCCGGTATTAGGTAAAGTGAAACTTGCCGATTTTGCGCGTGATTTTGCCGCAGCTTACCAGCAGGAACAATAAAAACCTCACACTGTTTATTGGTGAATAAAAAGGATTTGCTTTCAATCCTTTTTATTCACCAATTTTACCCGTAACGATTATATATCTATAATGGCGACCATACAAAGAATCAAAACAATCAGTGAATTTCACCGTACACGTGACCTGCCACCGCCGGAGCATCCGCTGATCAGTGTGGTAAATTTTGCGGATGTGAGGTTAACTCAAGATCATCAGGGTAACAGTTGGGTGTATGATTTTTACTCCATATCACTTAAAAGAAACATTGGAGGCAAAATTAAATACGGGCAGCAGGAATATGATTTTGACGAAGGGATCATGTTCTTCATTGCGCCGGGGCAGGTTTTTAGTATTGAAAGGGATGCGGAAGTAAAAGGAGAGCGGTCGGGCTGGATGTTGATGATCCATCCGGATTTCTTTTGGAATACGTCGCTTGCCAAAAGCATTAAACAGTATGAGTATTTTGGCTATACCACCCATGAGGCCTTGTTCGTTTCCAAAAAGGAAGAAGATACGTTGAAAGGTATCATTGAAAATATAACACAGGAGTATCACGCTAACATCGATAAGTACAGCCAGAACATCATTATATCGCAGATAGAAACATTGCTGAATTACTCGGAGCGTTTTTATAACCGACAGTTCCTTACACGCAAAAAGGCTAATCATCTGCTATTGGATAATCTGGAAGAAAAACTAACAGACTATTTTAACAGCGGCGAAGTAACCCGCAAAGGCCTGCCTTCTGTTCAGGATATCGCTGATGCATTAAACGCATCCCCCAAATACCTGAGCAGTGTTTTAAAAGTGCTTACCGGGCAAACGGCACAGCAACATATTCATGAAAAGCTGTTAGAAAAAGCCAAAGAGAAGCTAACAACCTCGGAGCTATCGGTGAGCGAGATTGCTTATGAACTGGGCTTCGAGCATCCGCAGTCGTTCAGCAAGTTGTTTAAAACAAAAACCGGATTTTCACCACTGCAATTCAGGGCATCTTTTAATTAAGATTAATCATCTTGTAACTGATCTGCCTTTAATGAACATCTAAAACGGTCACGATGTTGCAAACCCCATTCAGCAATACTATCCGATAAGTCCCTTAATGACATACCGTATTCTGAGACACTGTAGGTGACAGCCGGAGGTTTTGTTGCAGTAACAGTTCGTATGATCAACCCATTTGTTTCCAGGTCTTTCAACTCACGGCTGAGCACCTTGCCGGATAGCGCTTCAATATCTTTTAATATTTCAGAATATCGCATAGGCTTGTAAGAAAGTCTGGCAAGTATGGACAGTTTCCATTTGCCGCTTAATAATTCCATCGTATCGTCGATAGCCCTGATCTTTTTAGCGCAATCCTCAAAAGGAGGAAGGCCTTTAGGTATGTTCTCCATGGTTACCTGGTTACTTAATTGTCACTTTGGTGACTCAGTTGTCACCATTACTTTTTGTCACAAAGTTACTTTTTAATACTCGTGTGGTCTAAATTTGTCAAAAAAAATATTTAGACATGAGTTTATTAGATGATTTACAGTGGCGATACGCCACCAAAAAAATGAACGGACAAACAATCCCGGAAGAAAAATTGGATTATATTTTAGAAGCCGCTCGCCTGGCGCCGTCATCTTCGGGGCTGCAACAGTATAAGATCTTAGTAATCTCAGATAGGGCATTGCTGGAGAAAATAAAACTTGTTTCTTATGATCAAAGTCAAATTACGGATTGTTCCCATTTGCTTGTTTTTGCCGCATGGGACGGTTATTCGGACGAACGGATATCGAGTGTATTTAATTATATTATGGATGAACGAGGTTTGCCACACCAAACGATGGACGGTTACAAGCAGGTTATCCTCGATCTTTATGAACGCTCCGGAGAGGCCTGGCAGGCCCACCATGCTGCAAAACAAAGTTATATTTCTTTTGCCATGGCTATTGCCGCCGCGGCCGAACAAAAAATAGATGCGACACCAATAGAAGGCTTTTTGCCTGAAAAACTGGACGAGCTCTTGAACTTAACAGGATCGGGCTACAAAAGTACCGTCATATTACCCTTAGGTTATCGCGAAACGGAAAATGATTGGCTGGTAAATATGAAAAAGGTTCGCACGCCTAAAGACGCGTTCATTACCCACATCACTTTAGCTGATGCTTCATCTTCTGTAGAATTGCCCACCCCAATGAACCTCGATTCATTTGTTCAAAAATCTGAATAAAGAGTGTTGAGTAAAAGCGCCCCTGTTTTACCTAATTGCAAGTCGTGCTGTCTGTCAATGATAGTTCGCATGTAAAAAGTTTACGAAAGCGCGTGCGACATATTTTACCAAAGAATACAGGAGGCCTCCTGTATTCTTTGGTAAGTTACTTTTTAGCAGAATTTACCAGCTGGATAACTTTTTCGCCAATGAGTTGAATTGAACGCATCAACTGCTCATGCGTGAGCCCGGCATTGTCCATCTGGAAGGTGAACCGGTCTACACCGCCTAATGCTTCGCTATGGTGCAGTAGCTTTTCTGCCACGCGCTCTGGCCCGCCCACAACCAGCACTCCCTCGGGGCCTACGAGCTGGTCGAATTGCGGCCGGGTTACAGCTGGCCAGCCACGCTCGCGTCCCAGCCTGGTCCAAAGTTCGGCATAGCCAGGGTAATATTCAGCAACGGCTTTTTCATTATCATCGCTTACAAAACCAGGTGAATGGAGGCCTACTTTTAACTGGTTCGCGGTGAAACCCGCGCGCTCACCGGCTTCCCGGTACAAATCTACCAGCGGTTTGAAACGGCGTGTGTTTCCGCCAATAATGGCAACCATTAAAGGTAAACCCAGTGTGCCTGCCCGCGCGAACGATTCCGGCGTGCCACCTACACCCAGCCAGATGGGCATTTTCTCCTGTACCGGCCTTGGGTAAACCGGTTGGTTATCCAGCGCCGCACGGAACTTGCCGCGCCAGGTAACAAATTCCTCATCACGGATTTTTAACAGTAGGTCCAGCTTTTCCCTGAACAAAGCGTCATAATCATTCAGATCGAAACCGAACAGGGGATAAGCCTCTATGGAAGAACCCCGGCCAACTACCATTTCGGCCCGGCCCTTGGAGATGAGATCAAGTGTGGCGAAGCTTTGAAAAACCCGGACCGGATCGGCCGCGCTGAGTACCGTAACGGCGCTGGTTAGCCTGATGTTTTTGGTTTGTGCAGCGGCTGCAGCCAAAATTACTGCGGTTGATGAATCGAGGAACGACTTTTTATGGTGTTCACCAATACCAAAAACGTGCAGCCCGACTTTATCAGCCAAAGCGATGCGTTCCAGTAACTGTTCCATCGCCGCCACGGGCGTAAGCGCATTTGAACCATACAGGGCAGATGCAAAACTATCTATACCGATTTCCATGTGTGCAAGTTCAGGCAGAAAACGATAACATTCAAGCAGCGAAATGTAAACTTTTCAAAATTAGTGATGAATGCCCGGTGAATCGCTCAGTCTGCCTGATTAGTGTGCATCCGGTATTTCCACCTTCCCGGCTTTTACGGTCGCCCTTTTCTTAATGGTGAGTATAACCAGCGGAATGCAACAGGCGTTTAGGATAGCCAGCAAGAAAAACGCGTCCATATAACTAAGCAAAAAAGTTTGACGCACAACGATATTCTCCAATGCCCCAAGGGATTGCTGTAAGGCGCGCAAATAGGTTGCCCCATGTGCCATCAAATTACTGATAAACGATTGCTGACGCTGAATAGTTAAAGGATCACTTGCTGTTACATGTGCTATGAGTGCTGTGCGGTTTGCCGCTTCGCGATGCGCGATGTAGGTATTGATTAAAGCGATACCGAAAGAGCCGCCCATTTGCCGCATCATATTATTGAGCGCGGCTCCCTGCGGAATCTCGGCAGGTTTAAGCTCAGACACGGCCAGCGCGGTAAGCGGAACGATCAGCAAGGCAGCACCCAATCCGCGAAATATTAAAGGAATAAAAAAGTAAGCGCCCCCGGTTTGCAGGTTTGATTTAGACATCATATAGCCGAATATTGCCGACATGCCAAAACCCAAAATGATCAAATATTGCGGGCGTACACCGCTTTGCAGCATCTTGCCCAAAAAAGGGGAGATCATAGCTGCCATGAGCGTGCCCGGCAAAAGCATTGTACCTGTTTGAAAGGCCGAGTAGCCGATAATGCGCTGAGCATACAACGGAAATACGAATACCGCACTAAATAAGCCAAAACCCAGCACAAAGGTCATGATAGCGGAAATAGACAATGTGGCGCTTTTTAGTACCCGCAGATTGATCACAGGGTGGGGCGCTTTTAATTGCCACCAAACCAAAAGGCTTAATGCCAATACAGAAACAATGGTCAATACAACGATATAATTGGCCGCGAACCAATCATCCGTTTGCCCGCGCTCCAGTACAATCTGCAAGGTGCCAACACCTACTGCCAAAAGAAATATTCCCAGCCAGTCGATAGATCTGCCATCGTCTGATCTTTTTGTTGGCTTGAGGTAGATGTATGATAAGAGTGCAGCCAACAGCCCGATAGGGATGTTAACGTAAAAGATCCATTGCCAGGATAAATTATCAACAATGTAACCACCCATTACCGGCCCTATTGACGGGCCAATAATAATACCCAGGCTGAAGATGCCGCTCGCGGTAGCGCGTTCTTTTGGGGGGAAGGTTTCAAACAAGATAGATTGGGAAGTGGATAATAAAGCACCGCCGCCGATGCCCTGTAAAAAACGAAAGGCCACCAGTTCCCAGAGATTATGCGAAAAACCGCAGAAGGCAGATGCCAGCGTAAACAATAAGATAGAGCCAATATAGTATTGCTTTCGCCCTATTTTATCCGCCAAAAAACTGGTCATCGGGATGATGATCACATTGGCGATGGCATAAGAGGTAATAACCCAGGCGGTATCTTCCAGTGATGCGCCGAGGTTGCCGCTCATGGTATTGATTGATACGTTAACAATGGTGGTATCGATCAGTTCGATGATCGTTGAAGTAATAATGGTGACCACAATGATCCATTTTCGAAAGCCGGTTTCCATAACGCAAATGTAGGTTCGTACAGCTATCGGTCACTTATACTATTCAAGCGGAAATTTATAAAAATCAAACATGAAACTTACGAATAATCAGATAAATGTAATTTGTGTTATAATAATCAAATACCTTAACTTTGCTTAATGCAGCATCTGGAAACATTAGAGGAGTTTTATAAGCGACACCCGGTGCCCAACCAGGCTATCTTTTCGGAGGACAATACCGGGCAGGGGCATTTCAATGTTTTTCTGCGGAAACCATGCAAAACCCGGACCCCGTTCAGCAGGCGCGATTTTTACAAGATCGCTTTGGTGATTGGCAAAGGTAAAATGATCTACGCGGATAACGAGGTTATTATTGATCGCCCGGCTTTGGTTTTTTCCAGCCCCTCTGTTACGTCTGCCTGGGAATCCGGAGGCGGGCCGCAGGAAGGTTGTTTTTGCCTCTTTACCCAGGCATTTATTGAACAGCAGGAACACCAGAGCCCGTTACAGGATTATGTCCTTTTTAAGACAGGTAGCAGTCATATTGTTTTTTTAAGTGAAATGCAGCTGACATTTGTTTCGGCATTAATGAAAAAGATGATGGAAGAAATGAATTCCGATTACTTGGGTAAGTACGATCTGCTGCGCAACTACCTGCATATCCTGATGCATGAGGCGCTTAAGAAATCGCCGGTAAGCGCTGATAATAAAATCAATAGTGCTTCCGAGCGGATAACAGCCTTGTTCCTGGATCTGCTGGAAAGACAGTTTCCTATCGATTCGCCCGAACAATCCTTAAAATTGACGGCAGCGCACCATTATGCCCAGGCTTTGGCGGTACATACCAATCACCTTAATCGCGCGGTTAAAGAAGTTACCGGCCGAACGACAACCAGCCATATTACCGAACGTGTATTGAAAGAGGCCAACGCGCTGCTTAAACATACCGACTGGAGTATATCGCAGATAGCAGGCGGCCTTGGTTTTGATGAACCCGCCTATTTTACTACTTTTTTTAAGAAACATAATGGTTCAACCCCTGTGCAGGCACGGGTGGGTGATAGCTAAAATGGGTTTAACAACGGCAAAGCGAATGCTGTTGAACATCTATAAAAACATCTGTATGGAATTGTACATGAATAACGTTATTTTCACTGCATAAAAATATCAATCAAATGAAAAGACTAATTGCACCTGTTGCCATTGCGCTAATGTTACTATCCTGCTCCAGTATAAAGAAGCAACACTCGGATGGCTGGATAAGCCTATTTGATGGGAAAACACTGAATGGCTGGAAAAAGAACCAAAACCCGCAAACATTTAGCGTAGAAAACGGTGCAATAAAAGTTGCCGGCCCCATCTCACATTTATTTTATGCAGGTTCGGTAAACGACGCCAATTTCAAAAACTTTGAATTTAAAGCACAGGTGATGACCAAACCGAACGCCAATTCCGGAATTTATTTTCACACGGCTTTTCAGCAGGAAGGCTTTCCTGAAAAAGGATATGAGGTACAAGTGAATAATTCGCACAGCGACTGGCGACGAACCGGAAGTTTATACGGCGTTAAAGATGTAAAGGAAACCTATGTGAAAGACAATGAATGGTACGAAGAGTACATCATGGTTCAGGGTAAGAATGTAACCATCAAAATTAACGGAAAAACAGTTGTGGAGTATACTGAACCCGAAAATGTAGGTAAAGAAAATGCAGGTGGCCGGGCAATATCAAGCGGCACTTTCGCATTACAGGGCCATGACCCGGGCAGCGTGGTGTATTATAAAGATATTATGGTAAAGCCTTTGCCTAATTAATAATCAATTACCTTATTGGAGTATAAACATGACAGGTGTTGAAAAAATCACTTGTCATCCCGAACTTAGCGAGAGATCTTCTTCACCATGCATGTTTACGATTTGCTTGACGAAGAAGATTTTTCGCTATCGCTCAAAAGCGTAGTTTCTCCTCGTTCGAAAGGGCAATAATTTGATCTTCCCAACACCTGACCTGTGCCGGTTTGTGCAATGTGGAAGCGGAGTTATGCCACGAGGTCAATAATGTCCCTAATTTCTTTTTGAACGCAGAGTTGGCCCGATATTCAATTAAACACAGTTAATGCCATAATAGAATAATTATAATACTGGCGATTATCAATTTTAATTTAATATCAATTTTTTGTAAATTACGCCAGCATGTCAGTTTATACCCCGCCTTCTGATCTGGAATTACTTGCCCGCCTGGGGGAGGATGATCGCGGTGCATTCAGTGAACTTTATAACCGTTATTGGCGATCGATGTATCAATCGGCATGGAACGTTCTTCGTGATCAGGAAGCGTGCATGGAGGTTACCCAGGAGGTTTTTGTATGGTTGTGGGATCATAGAAAAGGACTGAAAGTCAATTCGTTACCATCGTATTTAAAGGCTGCCGTTAAATATAAAGTTACCGATGTACTACGCGCCAACAAAGTACGGGAAGCTTGCTTCGTTAATTTGGATGAATTAGATATTGCAAATTTATCCTTTGATGAAGATCCACTGGAAATTAAAGAACTGAAGTTAGTAATTGCAGAAATGAGCGCGAAATTACCCCCGCGCGCACGGATGATTTTCGAATTAAGCAGAAATGAGCAGCTTTCCAACCGGGAAATTGCTCAAAAATTAGGCATATCTGAAAAAACAGTTGAAAATCAAATTACTATTGCATTAAAAAAACTCAGATTAGCTCTTGGGAGTTTTTCTGCATGGCTTTTTTTTCTATAAAACACGTCCATCCTCAACCTTTTCGATTTTTTTTAAAATATTTCTAAAATTCTTTTGGGGGGTAGCTGCTCTTTTTTCGCCTTACAGTTGAAAGCGGTTTAAGATCCGCAAAAAAAGGAAATGACAAAAGAAGATTTCTTAGCAATTGTTGAACGTGTAAGAGACGGCAGTGCCAGTCATCAGGACATCCGTCTGTATAACGCCTGGTTCAGTAAATTTCAATCAGTAAACGAATGGGATGCTGAACAAGGAGATGCCGAGACGGTTAAGAACTTAATTGAGCGCAGGATCAACGATAAAATTACCACACATGTTACCGGAAATTCCACCAGGCCATTATGGACAAAGTTTACCGTAGCTGCTTCAATTATTCTGTGTATATCCTTTGGCGGTTATTATTTAATGCAAAAGCAGCAATTCGGCCAATCTAATTATAAAAATGATGTGGCTCCCGGCCATAGCCAGGCAACGTTAACTTTAGCAAACGGGCAAAAAATATTATTAACAAAAGGATTGCATAAACAGCTGGCACAAGGAAATACCACCATACAAATCAACAACGGAATTACTTACGCAAATGGCATAAGTAATAAAGCAGCAGCAGCCTACAATACCTTGTCTACAGCAATTGGCGAACAATCACCCTTTCCATTGATTTTACCGGATGGTACTAAGGTTTGGTTAAATGCCCAATCATCAATAACTTTTCCTACTGCATTTTCAGGTACTGAAAGAATTGTGAAAATTACCGGTGAAGCTTTATTTGAAGTAACGCATGATGCCCGGCATCCTTTTAAAGTACAAACACAAAAGCAAACCATTGAAGATATCGGTACCATATTCAATGTAAATGCCTATACCGATGAAAAAGAAACAAGAACCACCCTTGTTGAAGGTAAGGTAAAGGTGAATAATATACTGCTGAACCCTGGTCAGCAAACCGACGGCCTTCACCTTAAAACCGTTAATACCAATAGGTACGTAGCCTGGAAAAACAATGACTTTTATTTCGAGAACGATAATATCGAAACCGTTATGAAAGAACTTTCACGATGGTATAACATCGAGGTTAAGTACGAAGGCAATGTAACCACCGAAAATTTTACCGCGCAAATCAGCCGTGGTAAAAACATCAGCTCCATATTACAAATATTAGAAAACACAAAAGGCGTGCACTTTAAAATTGAAGGGAGGAGGGTTACGGTTGTAAAATAATCTCTACAAAAAAAGAGCATAAAAAAAGTCATCTGGCGGTAACCGGATGACTTCGGAAAAGATTGCTCAAACAATTAATTAACTATTTAAGAATCGCGTTAGCCCCCTGTCTTCGAAAACTCAAAGGCGAAACGCACAACCCTGACTTAGCAAATGTACAAAATTTACTCAGAACACTTTGTGTTGCCGCCTGGCTATGCAAAAAAAATCATTTTGTTCATGAAATTAACCTCCCTGATGCTATTCCTGGCCTTTATGCAGGTAAGCGCGAGCTCGCTTGCGCAAAAGGTTACCTTGTCCGAACGAAACGCGTCACTATCTAACATATTTGAGCAGGTTCGCAAGCAAACCGGCTACGATTTCGCATACACCACTGCAACTATTGAAGCTGCTAAACTGGTAACTATCAATGTGAAAAATATGGAGGTTGGCGATGCGCTTAAAGTAATTTTCAATGGTCAACCGCTCGATTATAAAATAGACAACAAATCAGTAAGCGTAACAAAAAAAGAGCCTTCCATTTTGGCAACCCTCCAGCATAAAACAGCCAAACTACTTAACCTTGATGCTGATATCAGGGGTAAAGTTATAGATAGCCTTGGGCGGCCATTGATTGGTGCCAATGTGCGTTTTAGCACAAGCGGCATGATTTACAGCGCTATTACTGACGAAAACGGGGAGTTTAATTTTGTGGGTGTGCCGCCCAATAGCTACCTTTTAACCGCTACCTATCTGGGTTATAACAAGCTTGAAATGCTTGTGAATGTTGAGGGTGAAAATATCTTCCTCAATCTGGTTATGGAAACATTGCCTTCCGCGCTCGATCAAATACAGGTTATTGCCTATGGTACAGAGTCAAAGCGGTTTAGTGTTGGTTCTGTATTTACTGTGAATGCCGATGCTATAGGAAAACAACCGGTAACCAATCCTTTACTGGCATTACAGGGGCAGGTACCGGGGCTTTCTGTTACTGCCATGAATGGTGTACCCGGCTCAACTACTTTGGTTCAGATGCGCGGTCAAAATTCATTAGCTACCGACAGGCTTTCCTTTAAACCTTATGATCAGCCTTATTTTATTGTAGATGGCGTGCCTTTTTCTCCGCAAAATCTTAACATCAGTCAGTTGTCCAATCTGGCAAACGGGCAATCTTTTAGCGGTGGGCTCGATCAGGCTACCGGTATAGGCGCTTTCAACAATATCAATCCCGGAGATATAGAAAGCATTACCATACTTAAGGATGCGGACGCGACCGCTATATATGGTACAAAGGGCGCTCATGGTGTTATTTTGATAACCACCAAAAAAGGAAAAGCAGGTAAAACAATTGTCGACCTGAATGTAAACTCCCAGGTTAACGCCGTTGCCAGGCCGATACGCTTATTAAATACGCAGCAATATCTTCAACTCAGGAGAGATGCTTTTGCCCAGGATTCTATAACGCCTAATAACGATCCAAATGATTATTCCGGTGGATTCGCACCCGATCTTACCATTTATGATCAAAATAAATACACCAACTGGCAAAAGATCATCCAGGGAAATAGTACGCATAACACCGACATACATGCCAGCGTATCAGGCGGAAGTGCCGGTACCACGTTTATGGTTTCCGGTGGTTATACACGGTCAAATTATAATTACCCGGGTAACTTTGGCGATAAGCGATATACCTTACACAGTGCTTTAACTACAAGCTCGGCAAATAGAAAACTAAACGTTACACTGGTTACTGATTATACCTATGAGCAAAATAATTCTGCTGCCGGATATGGAAACAGCGTGTTGTTAGCGCCTAATACACCCGATTTAACAGATGGGAACGGAAAACTGGTATGGAATTATAAGGGTGTGCCTTTCTATACTAACTTTTATGCCGGTTTGTTACAAAAATCTGATCTTCAAAGTTTCAATTTCAATAGCTCTTTAAACCTTAATTACGAAATTTTAAAGGGGTTAAAAATTGGCACTACCGTGGGTTACAATCGTAATACAGGTAACGAACATTCTATCAACCCATCAACCGCGCAAAATCCAACTTATATCAATATCAGCGCGGCATTTGCCAATAACTCCGCTCAAAATATTAATATTGAACCACAAATAAATTACAATAAAACAATTGGCAAAGGCGAGCTTATTGCCCTACTGGGTGGTACTTATCAAAAAACCACCACTTATGCTTTTCAAACCCAGGCCTACGGTTACTCCAACGATGCTTTTCTTAATTCAATTAACGGCGCCAGTTCGCAAACGCCTTTTGATGTGTCGGGCCTCACCAAATATGTGGCCTTGTTTGGGCGTTTGAAATACATTCACGATCAAAAGTACATCATAGAATTTAGTGGCAGGAGGGATGGTTCCAGCAATTTTGGCCCTGGCAACCAGTTCGGTACGTTTGGATCGGTAGGAGCAGGTTGGATATTTTCGGAAGAAACCCCGTTTAAAGAAGCCCTTCCGTTCATTAGTTACGGTAAGCTCTCCGGTAGTTACGGAACAACCGGAAGCGATGCATCTGTGGGTTATAAATTTCAGGCACTATACAGCGCGTTTCCATACGGCAATACAACGCCTTTCCAGGGCATCAAACAAAACATACCTGTTAACTTATATAACCCCGATTTCAGATGGGCTACTAAAAAAGCGTTAAACATAGCTCTTGATCTTGGCTTTTTCGAAAATCGCTTCTCTGTAAATGCTACTTACTACCGCGATCGTGAAGGCAATCAACTGGTTGAATATCCATTGGCCGCGCAAGCCGGTTTTGCTACAGTGTATGAAAATCAGCCGGCGCTGGTTCAAAATAAAGGATGGGAGTTTACATTTTCATCCACCAATATAAAAGGTAAAAATTTCATCTGGACAAGCAATTTTAATATCACTTTCAACCGTAATAAACTGATTGCCTTCCCTAACCTGGAGTCGTCGTCTTATACCAACCAATACGTAATAGGCCAGCCTACTACCGTAGTATTTGGTTACCGCTATAAGGGAGTGAATCCAACCACCGGCTTATTTGAATTTTACAAAGCCGATGGAACAGCATCTTCTTCGCCCGATTACAGGCCGGTAGCTCAAGGCGGCGATATGGTGATCATCGGTAACAGGGAAACCAAATTTATGGGTGGCTTTGGTAATAATTTTACCTATAAACATTTTAGCCTGTATGTTTTCTGCCAGTTTTCAAGCAGCCTGCAACCTAATGCCATCGCGGCGCTTTATGGCAACCCACCGGGTATGGCGAGCAACCTGCCTACTTATGTGCTTGGCAAGTATTGGACAGAGCCTGGCGATACCCAGGCTACCTTGCAAAGGCTGTCAAGCAGTTACAATTCGCAATATCTTAACAGCGCTTATAAGTTTTCGCAATCATCCGGCGGCTATACCACTGATACTTACCTAAGGGTTAAAACCGCGGCGCTTTCCTATAAATTGCCCGATGCCTGGCTTGAACAGGTAAAGGTTAAGAATGCCAGTATTTTCATCAACGCGCAAAACTTGTTCACCATTACTAACTACAAATTTGGTGATCCTGAACAGCCCGGTAATTTCACCAGTTTCCCTTTACAGCGTATTGTAGCGTTTGGTTTAAATCTCAAATTTTAATAAATGATCATCATGAAAAAGATATTTTCTAATAAAAATAAAATACTGTCAGGTGGTTTATTAATTGCCCTAAGTACCCTTGTATCCTGCAAAAAATTAATTGAAATACCACTTAATCCGCCAACGCAAATTACCCGCGACCAGGTATTTGCAGATAGCGCCACAACTATTTCGGCTGTTGCTGGTGTTTATTCGTATACACCAGGTGGGCATGGTATTCCTTACAGCGATGGCCTGTTCATATCATCTACCTCGCTTTCGGGACATGAAGTAGCTTATACCAATAGTTATGGGGATAACGCGCAATTTTACAGTTATAATATTACACCGGTAAATGATGAGATTACTTCATTATGGACGGCACCTTACTCGGAGATATACCAAATCAATGACATACTTGCAGGAGTAACGGGTAATAATAACCTATCCGCTTCATTCGTAAAACAAATTACAGGTGAAATGAAAGTGGTAAGAGCTTTATGCTATTTTAATATGGTTAATATATTTGGCGGGGTGCCCCTGGTTACCACAACCGACTATAAGGTAAATGCACAGTTGCCCAGAGCGTCGACAGCAGCTGTATACACCCAAATTTTAACAGATCTGCATGATGCCGTCAAAGCTTTGCCGGTTACTTATCCTTCGTCGGGCCATGCGCGTCCTAATCTTTATACTGCGATAGCATTGCAGGCAAAAGTTAATTTGTACCGGAGCCAATGGCAGGCCGCTTATAATGAAGCCGATTCGGTAATAAATTCAGGTTTGTATGATCTCACCACCACTCCTATAAGCGATGTGTTTTTGGTGGGAAGTGCTGAGGGGATTTGGCAGGTGCCCATACAAAATCTATACGGAGGATCAGGCGATGCAAACCAATTTTTTCCTTACTCCACTGATGCAATACCTAACTACATAGTGACAGATTCCTTGCTAAACCAGTTTGAAGCAGGGGATATGCGCCTCACAAACTGGCTGGGTGTTAATGTTGTAAACGGACAGAACGTGTATTATCCCGCTAAATACAAGGATTTACAACCTACCAGCCCTGCAACAGAGTGTATGTTGCTAAGGTTTGCCGAAATGTACCTGATCCGTGCCGAAGCTGCCGCGCAACTCGGCAATCTTGAACAGGCTTTAACCGATGTAAACACCATTCGCTCCCGGGCGGGATTAGCAAGCAGCACGGTTAACGCAACATCACAAACCGCTGTACTGGCCGCTGTTAGAAAGGAAAGGCGAACGGAGTTATGTTTTGAATTTGGTAACAGGTGGTTTGATTTAAACAGAACCAGTGCTGATACCAAATACCCGGCAAACGGGCAAGCCCCGGCGGTACTGGCCAACTGGCAGGTTAATTATGCACTATACCCGTTGCCACAGGCGCAGTTGCAACTCAACTCACATCTTGTTCAAAATCCGGGCTATCATTAAGCAGTAAAACCCAATCATAAACACTTTAAAATCACCATTCGGGGTATAATTTATACCCCGGACAGGGTATCCCATTTTCAAAAAATCAATATGGAAAATTCAATTTTAAGTATTAAAAACCTATCGCACCGCTACAGTACCAGCTGGGCCATACGCGACATCAACCTGGAGATAAACCGCACCGGTATTTTAGGATTGCTTGGCTCAAACGGCGCGGGCAAATCTACCACCATGAACATCATGTGCGGTGTATTAAACCAAACTGAAGGTACCGTGCTGATTAATGGTGTTGATATACGCGAACAACCCGAACTGGCCAAACGACAGATTGGTTTCCTGCCGCAAAACCCGCCCCTATATCTCGATTTTACCGTAGATGAGTACCTCATTTATTCGGCCGAACTGCGAAAAATGGATGCCATGGCTATAAAGCCCGCGCTGGAAGAAGCAAAGGACCGCTGCGGTATATCGCATTTTAGTAACCGGTTAATCAAAAACTTATCGGGCGGTTACCGCCAGCGGGTAGGGATAGCGCAGTCTATTATTCACAAACCCAAGCTGGTGGTAATGGATGAACCCACCAACGGGCTCGACCCCAACCAGATTACCGAGGTGCGTACCCTGATCAAGGAAATTGCTGTTGAACACGCGGTGATTTTTTCATCACACGTATTGTCAGAAGTACAGATGCTGTGCAAAGAGATCAAGATGATAGCCGATGGCAAGATCGTTTTTTCTGATACCATGGATGCTTTTAACAATTACGTGGAACCACATAGTGCCTTAATGCACATGGAAAACCCGCCTCCGGCAGCCGAGCTGTTGAAAATACCCGGTGTAGACAGGGTGGATTTTGTTACCGAACGCCAGGCACGCGTTTATTTTACCGGCGACCGGGAAATTACCGAAAGGCTGGTAGCAGAAAGTGTGCATAACGGCTGGCGCTTAAGAGAGATCAACCTGGACAAAACGGCTCTTGATGAGATTTTTAAACAATTATCTACCAAAACAACGCAATCTTAATTTATCCCGATAATGAAATTAACGTTTAAAATAGCTAAAGCAGAGCTTCGTAACCTGTTTTACTCGCCTATAGCCTGGTTTTTAACCATCGCTTTTATGGTACAATGCGCTATCTCCTATACCAAATTGATAAACAATTATGCCAGCCAGCAGGAAATGGGAGGCATGGGTTTAAACTACATGAAACAGTTAACCTATAATGTGTTTACCAGTCCGTACGGTTTGTTTAATGGTATCATGCAAAACCTGTATTTATACATCCCCTTGTTAACCATGGGTCTCATCAGCCGCGAAATTAACGGGGGTACTATAAGCCTGCTGTATTCATCTCCCGTAAAAATAAAAGAGATCGTTTTTGGCAAATACCTCGCCATGATGGCCTATAGTGTCATCTTGTTATTGGTAATAGGCATTTTTATGATGGCAGGTGTTATTGATATCAAGTCGGCAGATTATGGGATGCTTTTGGCAGCCGGGCTGGGCTTTTATTTATTGCTATGTGCTTATTCGGCCATTGGTCTGTTCATGTCGAGCTTAACCAGTTACCAGATAGTTGCGGCAGTAAGCACGTTTGTAATGATCGGTATTCTTAGTTATATCGGCACCCTGTGGCAGAGTATAGATTTTGTTCGCGATCTCACTTATTTTCTGTCGTTATCGGGGCGTACCAGTCACATGCTTGGGGGCTTGATCACTACTAAGGATGTGATCTACTTTGTCATTATTGTATATATCTTTCTGGGCCTCACCATTTATAAGTTACAATCGGGGCGCGAAACAAAGCCCTGGTATATTTCTGCAAGCCGCTATGTGGCTATAGTAGTTTCGGCTTTAGTTGTTGGGTACGTAACTTCTCTGCCAAGCCTTATCGGTTACTGGGATACTACGGCAAATAAAGACAATACATTAACGCCAAAAGCACAGCAGATAATTAAGGAACTGGGTGATGGTAAACTGGAGGTTACGGCATACAATAACTTTTTGGATAACTATTCATGGTTTGGATTACCCGAACAACGTAATGAGTATTTAGGCCGATGGGAGCCATATCTGCGTTTTAAGCCCGATATAGAATTTCATTTTGTGAACTATTATGATATGCCTTTCGCTTTAGGATACGATTTGTTTCAGTCGTACAAAGGCAAAACCATCAAGCAAATTGCTGAGCAAAGGGCAAAAGGATCAGATTTGAGCATGGATATGTTCAAAACACCTGAACAGATTAAAAAAGAAATTGATCTGAAACCGGAGTTGAACCGATTTGTGATGAAGCTGACCTACAAAGGCAAAACCACTTTTCTGCGGATATTTAATGACCAGATTGTGTGGCCCATGGAGGCTGAGGTTTCTGCCGCTTTTAAAAGATTACTGGAAGCTAAAATGCCAAGGATCGCTTTTGTAACCGGCGACGGCGAACGCAAAACCAACAAGAAAGGCGACAGGGAATATAAAACGGTAACCAGTGAAAAAACGTTCCGTTATGCGCTCATCAACCAAGGTTTTGATGTTGATACGATTTCATTAGGTACACAGGAGATTCCGGATAATATTAAAGCTTTGGTAATTGCCGATCCGCAGAATGAATTAAGCGCGCAGGCCATCCAAAAGATAAAGGCTTACATTGCTAAAGGAGGAAACCTGCTGATAGCCGGAGAGCCGGGCCGCCAACAAATGCTTAACCCACTACTTAAAACATTAGGGGTGCAACTCGCCAATGGTATGCTGATACAGCAAAGTGAAGATTACGCGCCTGCATTGGTGCTGCCTAAACTAACTAAAGCCGCTATCAGCTTTGCCAAGTTATTGGATAAGCCTTCGGTAGATACATTGCCAATTTCTGCCAATGGCGCGGCAGCATTATCCTACCGCGATACCAGCGGCTTTCAGATGCAGCCATTGCTGATTACCAAAGCCGGATTTGTTAGCAACACCATGAGAAGAAACCCCGATTTGGATATTGTTAATACCAAAGAGGAAGCTAACTCATCGCAGGGCGGAGGTGTACAAATGATCGGCGGCGGTGGTTTTGCCATGGCAATGCCGATGCCGGCAGATGGCTCAAAGCCGGGTGCAAAAAAATCAAAGTTGTCTTCTTCAGCTAACAAAAATCTCTCGAAGGAAACCTTTACTACCGCATTGGCCTTAACGCGCCAAATTAACGGCAGGCAACAGCGCATATTTATTAGCGGTGACGCGGATTTCTTAAGTAATTTAGAATTAGGGAGATATGAGCCTATGGTGTCTAATTTTAATTTCAGCACCGCCTTGTTCAGTTGGTTGAACTATGGTCAATACCCTGTAGATGCCTCGCGCCCGGATTCCGAAGATAATCGTGTAACGGTAAGCACCGACCATGTTTCTTTTTTAAAGATCGTGTACATCTACGTGATCCCAGGTATCATCCTGGTCTTCGCGGCCATCTTTTTAATCCGTCGTAAAAGGAAATAAGTATGTTATTCACAACAGACAAGCAAACGCAGGAAGACCTGAACATTTACGGCAAACAGGGAACGGATTCAATCCTTTCCCTGTTTAACCGTACAGCAACGGTAAATGGATCTAAATTGCTGGAAGATATGTTCCGTTACCCGCTTTCGGATGCGGAATCCATCAATGCGCGCAGCGAGAAGATCAGTTACCTGAAAACCATGAAAGTGGTGTTTCCCTTCAGTTCAGAACTTTTTGATCAGGCCGAGCAATATTTGACGAATGTGGACGAAAGAACAAAGCTCCCGGCAGAAAAACCGTCACTGGAAAAAATGCTCACGAGCCTGGTGGCATCTAATGCGGATTATAAGCAGATCGTTAACGGGATCAGCGCACTGATAGAGATCATTCAATTGTTGAACAATCTGTTGAATACTGTTTTGCTGTTATCCGGCAGTCCATTTAAAAATGATGCGGAAACTACCGGCACCCAAAGGCTATTGAGCACAGAACCCATCAGTTCATTGCTTCAGCAAGGTTTAAAAAATAAACTGCCGCATGAGAAACTGGCCGTTTACGACTTAACGCTACGATTTCGCCACCGGGACACGGTTCAACAACTACTGCGGTATATTTACCAGTTTGATGTATACATCACCGTAGCCAAGGTAGCTACTGAACGCAACTATATTTTCCCCAAAGCGCTGTCAAAAGAGGATCACCTTATTAATATAGAAGCTTTTTATCACCCGCAGTTAAAGAACGCGGTAGCCAATACCATACACATCACACCCGACAGCAACGTGGTTTTTTTAACAGGGGCCAATATGGCCGGTAAATCCACATTTATGAAATCATTTGGTATAGCTATGTATTTGGCACACATGGGTTTCCCGGTAGCCGCCATAGCAATGGAGTTCTCGGTGCTCGACGGAATATATACCACCATCAATTTACCGGATAATTTGGGGATAGGGGCGAGCCACTTTTATGCAGAAGTATTGCGGATAAAAAAGATTGCCAAAGAGTTGAGTGCAGGCAGAAACATTTTTGTGATTTTTGATGAGCTGTTCAGGGGTACCAATGTAAAGGATGCCTATGAAGCTACTATAGCCATCACCAGCGCCTTTGCAAAAAAACGCAGCAGCATGTTTGTGATCTCTACCCATATTATAGAAGCAGGCGATGTGCTGAAGCAACACAGCAACATCAGCTTTAAGTACCTGCCTACCAAAATGAAGGGAACTACTCCTGTATATACCTATACGTTAGAAAGCGGTATAACCGATGACCGGCACGGGATGATCATTATCAACAATGAAGGTATTTTGGATATGTTGAAGAACAGAAAGGAGGCAAATACCAAATGAGTTTTATAGCCGATAAACAAACGCTTGAAGACATGAACCTGCTGGGCAGGTACAATCAGCATTCCATTTTTAACCTGTTTAACAAAGTAAAAACAGCGGGTGGGGAAAAGTTACTCCAAGAGATGTTTCAAACCCCGCTGACAGATCCGGAACTGATCAATAAACGCAGTGAAACCTTTCAATACTTTCAAAGCAGGCATACCGCTTTCCCGTTCAGCAATGAGCAGTTCGACGCTATGGGAAATTACCTTAGCGGGACCAGCGGTAAATTTTTTCCGAGGATATTGCTTTCCCTTGCCTATAAAAAATTGCTGGCCACCATAGTGAGGGATGAAGAGTATCCAAAGATACAAAGCGGCTTGAGGCAAACGATAGCCGTGCTTTACCAATGCAAAACATTCATCAGCCAATTAGAAGAAGAGCAACAGCAGCATCCCTTTTATGATGAGTTGCAAACCGTAAAAAACATATTGAACCAGCCTAAATTGCAATGGCTGGAAAAAGTGCAAATTGGCGGTGCCCCGTATTCCATTCAAATAACAGCGAGGTATGATCACCTGTTACGATATACGCTGCGTTCGGCATTACAAACGGTAATGAATATATTTTATATGCTGGATGTGTACCTGGCTGTAGCTAATTTGGCAAAAGATAAAAGTTTCAGTTATGCAAAGGCTTTGCCCAATGCGGCCAACATATTCTCTGCAACCGGCCTCAGGCACCCTAATATTAATAAAGCAGTAGCCAACCCGGTATCATTTCATAAAGATAGCAACCTCATTTTTTTAACCGGGGCGAACATGGCAGGCAAATCCACCTTCATGAAAGCATTTGGCATCAACCTTTATTTGGCGCACATGGGGTTCCCTGTGGCGGCAAGCGATATGGAATTTTCGGTTAAACAGGGGATTTATACCTCTATAAATGTGCCTGATAACCTTGATATGGGTTTAAGTCATTTTTACGCGGAAGTATTAAGGGTAAAAAAGGTAGCTGAAGAAGTAAGCAACGGGAAGAATCTGGTAATCATATTCGATGAATTGTTTAAGGGGACAAATGTAAAGGATGCTTATGATGCCACACTGGCGGTAACGGCTGCCTTCAGCGAATACCGCAATTGCTTATTCATTGTATCTACCCATATTATTGAAGCCGGAGAAATATTAAAACAGCAAAGCAATATTCAGTCGCTATACCTCCCTACCATAATGAACGGTTCTGTTCCCACTTACACTTATCAACTGCAACAGGGCATCTCCGCCGACCGTCATGGTATGATGATCATTGAAAATGAGGGGATTTTGGAGCTGCTTGAAAACTAACTTATTACCTAACATCCTGATTAAACTAAAATAATTATGCCTTTAAAATTTAATAACAAGCCCTGTATCCTGGCGCTTACATGTATTTTATTTTCTTCATTACATACAAACGCGCAAACTATTCCCTTTGATGCCGCAGTGCGCACTGGTAAGCTGCCCAACGGCTTTACCTATTACATCCGGCATAACGAGGAACCTAAAAACCGTGTAACCTTTTACCTGGCGAACAAGGTTGGTTCGCTGCTGGAAACCGACGACCAGCAAGGATTGGCTCACTTTATGGAACACATGAGCTTTAACGGTACGGTGCATTTTCCTAAAAACGAACTGGTGAATTACCTGCAAAAAGCAGGTGTACGCTTTGGCGCCGATATAAACGCCTATACCGGTTTTGATGAAACAGTGTACCAGTTGCCCCTGCCGTCAGATGATCCCGCAATATTGAAGAACGGTATCGAAATTATGCACGACTGGGCACATGGTGCAACGCTCGACGTAGCCGAGATCAATAAAGAACGCGGCGTGGTACTCGAAGAAAAGCGTTTGGGCAAAGGTGCCGGCGACCGCATGCGCACCAAATATTTCCCGGTGATACTCAACAATTCGAGGTATGCCAATCGTCTCCCGATAGGAACGGAAGAGGTATTGAAGAATTTTAAACCCGAAGCTATTAAACGTTATTACCAGGATTGGTACCGCCCTAATCTGCAAGCACTCATTATAGTGGGCGATATTGACGTAGCTAAGATGGAACAGTTGATTAAAGCGAAATTTGCCGACCTGAAAAACCCGGTTAAAGAAAAGCCCCGAACCAAATATACCGTTCCCCTTACCGGGAAGAACCAGTTCATCGCGGTAACTGATGCTGAAATGCCGGTGACAAGTTTGGAACTGATGATCAAACAACCTGAACTTCCGCTGCATACGGTTGCACAGTACCGGCAAAATATCGTTCGTCAATTATTCAACACGATGCTTGGCGAACGTTACGGTGAGTTAACACGCCAGGCAGATCCACCTTTTTTAAACGGGGGGGCGGGTATCAATAGCTTTATTGGCGGGCTCGACGCGTACAGCATATCGGTAACCGCTAAACCCGGCGAACTGGAAAAAGGCTTTAAGGCCGTTTGGCGCGAGAACGAACGTATAAAACGCTTCGGTTTTACAGCTACTGAACTGGAACGCGCCAAAACCAGTTATTACAATCAAGTTGAATCGGTACAAAAGGAAAAGAATAAAACACCATCGGATAGTTACGTGAACGAGTACCTGCATTATTTTTTGCATGGCACCGCCGCGCCTGGTATCGATTACGAATTTAACCTCGTGAAAAAAGAGCTGGCAGGCATCACACTTACCGAGCTGAACAGCCTGGCAAAAACGGTATCTAAAACAACCGACCGTGATATTTTACTGATGGCACCGGAAAAAGATAAAGCAAGCTTGCCAACAGAAGCAACGGTAATCAACTGGATGAAGGATATTCAGGCCGAGGAAATTACAGCTTATAAAGATGAAACCAGCACCGAAAGCATATTAAAGAACGAACCTGTAGCAGGTAAGATCGTGAGTAAGCAAAGGGATGGCAAATCGGGTATTACGACCCTGATGCTGAGCAATGGCATTACGGTTTTGCTAAAACCTACTGATTTTAAGAACAATGAAATATCTTTCAGTGGTTTTGCACCGGGCGGCACATCCTTGTACAACGATGCCGATTATCAGTCGGCCTCCGCTGCCAACATGATTCCGTCTTACGGCGTGGGTAATTACAATACTACTGCCATGGAAAAATACCTGTCGGGAAAGCAACTGGGGGTTCAGGTATTTGTTACTGAACGCACACAAAGTATAAACGGCGGCAGTGTTAATAATGACCTGGAGGCGGCGCTGCAATTAATGTACGGCTACATCACCGAGCCACGTAAGGATTCGCTGATGTTTCAGGGGATGATAGCACGTTCAAAGGCAAGCCTGGCAAATCGCCAAAACGACCCGAACAGTGTTTTTCAGGATACCATCAGCGCGGTATTGGGTAATTACAGTGTGCGGCGTACCGCCCCATCTATCGAGAAGATCAGTCAGATGAACCTGGACAGAGCATACGCCATATACAAAGAGCGTTTTGCCAGTGAGCGTGGTTTTACCTTCGTATTTGTAGGCAGTATTGATACCGTAACCATCATGCCCTTGTTAGAGAAATACATTGGCGGTTTGCCGGCCACAGGCAACGTGGAAGAGGCGAAGGATCTGAACATCAACATCCCGGCAGGGAAAATAGAAAAGATAGTGTACAAGGGTACCGAGCCAAAAGCTTCGGTTAATCTCGTATTCTCGGGCGCGTTTGATTACAGTTTTGCCGGCAAGCTGAAAATGGATGCCCTGAAGGAAACCTTACAGATACGGCTGTTGGAGCGCCTGCGTGAAGATGAAGGCGGCGTGTATTCGCCCGGCGTACGTTTGAATACAACTAAATTGCCGCAAGGAAGGTTCAACATGACGGTAAGCTTCGGTTGCGCGCCAGAAAATGTGGATAAGCTGATCGCTTCATCTTTAGATGAGATAGAGAAGATAAAAACAGCAGGCCCGGCACAAGTGAATGTAGATAAGTTTAAGGCTGAAACGCAGCGCTCTATAGAAACCGCGGTAAAAACCAACGGCTTTTGGCTGGGTTATTTGAGCAGTCAATTACAGAACAAGGAGGATCTGAACCAGATAGACACCTATATTCAACAGTTAAACACGATCACCCCTGCTGATGTAAAGGATGTAGCAGGCAAGTACCTAAGCGGGAAAAACTATATCAAGCTGGTGTTACTCCCTCAAAAAGCACAATAAATACCAATTTAAACCTCTTCGTTCTTTATATCAGTTAATAACTACAGTTAATTACTACTAAGTGCCCGCGCCTGAGAAACGAGGGCGCTTTTTTTATGAATAGAAAATTTGAGGCTCACTTACACATTGGGTAATTTGATGTGCTGCTCAAATTTGATTTTTTTGTTGATTAATAAAAGTTGCTTTATCATATGTGATAAGCAGTTAACATTAAGCTAATATCCGACAGTTTAATTTGCATCAAAAAAATTAAGCTGCTTATATGGGGTTGCACACGCTTCCTGATGATGAACTTCAACAATATTTGTTTCATAACAATGAGCAGGCATTTACGGTACTTTATGACCGCTATGCCGCCGATGTGATGGGCATGCTGCTGAAGATCCTTAAATCAGAAGCATTGGCACAGGATGTAATGCAGGAGGTTTTTCTGAAAATATGGAACCAGCGCAGCCGCCTGCAGCATGTAAAAGTATTTAAGGCTTATCTTTTTATTACCGCCCGCAACCACGCGTTAAACAGCCTGAAAACCGCCATCCGCTCTCAAACCGCCATTGGCGAGATCATACAGGCCGCGGTAAGTGAACGAAATACCACCGATGATGAACTACTGAGCAAGGAATATCTGCAATTTATTGAACAGGTGCTTGATCGTCTTCCATCTCGCTCGCGCGAGATATTTGCCATGTGCCGCACCCAGGAAAAATCGTATGCTGAAGTGGCCGAAGAACTGGGCATATCACGTAACGCGGTGAAAAACCACATGGTTTACTCTATGAAAGTGCTCCGAAGCGCTGTAGAAAACGAGCTTGGTATACCGTTGAGTATTCTGATCGCGGTGCTTTTCAAGCACTGATCAGCTTTCCCGAAAAAATAAATTATTTTTTTCTATTGTAGCTACCCTCGGGTGCCTTTCTGTTGTCTTGCAGATAAAAGGCCCATAAATGGAGGATAGTTATTACAGGTTATTAGCCCAGCGTTATCTGGAAGGAACACTTACCGATAATGAGTTGGAGGTTTTTATTCATTTGCTTAACGAAGGCAAAATGGATACCTATTTAAAGGAAGCCATTAATGCCGAAATGGGCATAACTGAAGAAAACGAGGCAGAACTGCAAAAGACAACCAATATACGCCATATGCGCAATAGCTGGCTTAAATATGCCGCCGCGGTTATTGTATTGCTTTGTGTGTTTGCGGCTATCCTTATCAACCGTTTACCAAGTCAACAGCCCATAGCGGCATCGCGGGTTAAGCACGATGCGCAGCCCGGTGGCAATAAAGCTGTATTGGTTTTAGCCAATGGTGATAGTATCATACTCAATAATGCTTCAAACGGGCAAATAGCCCGGCAGGGTAGTGCCAGTATAAGCAAGGTGCAAAATGGCTTGCTTGCCTATAAGTCGACCGGTGCAGACACCGCCAATGCCATGAACACTATCAGTACGCCAAACGGCGGGCAGTATAACATTAAACTGCCCGACGGTTCAATGGTATGGCTCAATTCGGCATCGTCTATAACCTTCCCAACCGCGTTTAACGGCACCACTCGCGAGGTAACTATTACGGGTGAGGCTTATTTTGAGGTAGCCAAAAATGCGGCCAAACCTTTCATTGTAAACAGTGGGACGCAAACAGTACAGGTATTGGGTACCCATTTCAACATTAACGCTTACCAGGATGAGCCCGGCATCCGTACCACCCTGCTCGAAGGTAGCATCCGCCTTAAAACTGGCAGCCAAAGCCGTGTGCTGGTGCCGGGGCAACAAACGCTTGTTAGCGGCAATAACATTGTGCTGCAAAAAACAACTAACCCATCAGTTACCACCGCCTGGAAAGATGGCCTGTTTGTATTTGACGATACCGACCTGCCGCAACTGATGCGCCAGATAGCCCGCTGGTACGATGTACAGATAGTTTACCGCGGCAAACCGGGCGAATTTGCTTTCGTGGGTGAGATAAAACGCGACACCCGTCTTACAAGCGTGCTTAAAATGCTTGAAGCAAGCGGTGTGCGCTTTAGTATAGAAAATAAACAACTGATCATTCAACCCTAAAAACCCCAGGCCTATATGCGAACATAATTATCCAAATATCTGAAACCGGGGCAAAAAAAACCGGGAAGTGTTACGAGCACTCCCCGGCTAAATATTGCTCCGGTACAAAAGCTTCCTAATTACAGAATTTTATTAACCCAAGCCATGCAAAAATATGCAATTCAACGAACGTAGGAAATACTACGCAAGGGATGTTTTTTCTTATTCCAAGATTTTCCTGGTAATGAAATTAACCATTTTATTAATTATCACAGCCTGTTTGCAGGTAACAGCCGGCGCCTTTGCGCAAAAAATAAGCATTCATGAAAAAGATGCTTCGCTCTCAAAAGTGCTTAAGCTGGTGAAAGACCAAAGCGGACTTACGTTTTTTTATAACAGTAACCTGTTAAAAGAAGGCTCGGCAGTAAGTGTAAATATAACCAATGCTACCGTAGAGGAAGCGTTGAACGTTATACTTAAAAATCAGCCCTTAACATATTCTATAATTGATAACGTTATGGTGATCAGTAAAAAGGCCGCCGTTAAGCGCTATAATATAAACGTTAAGGGAGTGGTTACTGATGAGAAGGCACAGCCGCTGCCCGGCGTTACCATACGTATAAAAGGCACCAATACGGTAGCGGTAACCGATGCCAACGGGAGTTTTACCATTGTAGTGCCCGAAAGCGGCTCAATACTGGTATTTAGCTTTATAGGTTATCAGCCTAAAGAAGTTACGGTAAGCGGCACCGTGCAAAATATCAATGTGGCGCTTACCCCGTCATCCACCTCGTTAAACCAGGTTGTGGTGCAGGCGCGCCGTAATACCCGTACAGAAAGTGCCGTGCTTGATGAACGCCGCAATGCCTCCATTGTGCAGGATGCTATTTCGGCTCAGCAGATAGAACGTACCGGCAGTATCACTACCACGCAAGCCTTGCAACGGGTGTCGGGCGTAACTATTACCGACGACAAATATGTTGCCGTGCGCGGCTTAGGTGATCGTTCGGTTATAGGGCAGTTAAACGGCGTAAGGCTTGCCTCGTCAGACCCCGACCGCAGCGCGATCCCCCTTGATCTTGTGCCTGCCGCGTTACTCGATAACATCACCATTTACAAAACCGTAACACCCGACAAACCGGCCGATGCCGCGGCAGGTATTGTAGAACTAAAAACACGGTCGGTACCCGATAGTATGGTATTCGAGGTGGTGGCGCAAAGCGGCTTTAACTCCAATATTGGTATCGGCGGCGCAAGCAACAGCTTTATCAATAGTAATATGGGGTTCTTCGGTAACAAGATCAGTAATAAAAACCTGACGCCCCAATTTAAATCCCTGTCGCAACAATACCCTGATGGTTTAGGCTCCATACAGCAAATGATACGCCAAAGCAATTACAGTGCTGATGGCTGGAAAGAAGTTGGCCGCGTGAATAAAATTATGCAGGGTTTTGATCCGGTACTGACCACCCGCTACAAACAGGCACCGCTTAACCAGCTGTATTCGGCTACGTACGGTAACAGTTTTAATCTGTTTAAAAAGCACAAGCTGGGTTTAATACTGGGCGCCAACTATTACAGCCGTACTACCGATACCTATGGCGGCGATTTAACGCAATACAGCATTTACCAAGGTGTGGTTACCGGCAACCCCGATGTGTTCAGCTTTCGCAATATACCTAACTATACCACGCCCAATAACCTGTTTATGGGTAAGTACCAAACTTATAAAGAGTATACAGGTACCGAAACCCTTAACTACGGTGTACTTGGAGGTTTAACTTACCGCTTTTCGCCAATGCACGAGATCAGCATGCAGTATTTGGGCAGCTGGGGCGGCGAAACACAAGCCACCAACTTACAGGGGCGTTACGAATATACCGGCTTGCCGGGTGATGTAGCCAGCACCGTGTATTCGCTGAAGCAAACTTATCGTAACCTAAACACTTTTAACCTGCAAGGTGAGCACAAGTTTTTAAAAAGCGATTACTCGCCGAGGCTGAGCTACAATGTGGCCAGCTCTACATCGGCACAAAATAATCCCGACTATCGCTTTGTGAGCCTGGCAGATTATACGCCAAACGGCGGCGGGTGGTATACCCGGCAGGTTGGTTCAAGCTCTGTACCTACATATACCAAACATCTTTACGCGCTTACATCTGGCTATGTTAACGGCTTCGGTACGTTCGGTATCATACAGGCCGAACCCAATGGTCGCCGCTGGCGCAACCTCCACGAAAATAATTATAACTACAAGGCAGATCTTTCTGTCCCTTTCAAATTATTGGGGCAAAAGCAAACCTTTAAAACGGGAGTTAACTACCTGTTCAGGAAACGCACCTTTAACGAGAGCCAGTTGCTGTTACCGGGATCAAACTTTACGGGTAACAAGCAAATACCACTTTACGATGTAGAGGGCGATCTTGACCGTTTGGTGAGTAACGATGTCATCGGTGTGCGTCCGCTGGCTGCCGGTACCGGCGAAGGCGCGGCACCCGTGGGCGGTTACCTGTACGATATTCAAAAATCGCCCAATAATTACAAGGGGCATTACTTTACCAACGCCATGTATGCCATGTTCGATTTGAAACTGACCGACGAGCTGCGTGTAGCCGGTGGTGTACGTTTCGAGATGACCAATATCGGTTCGGCGGTTGATACGGCAGGCGTATTCATTGATCCGGCGTTAACAGGCGCGGGCGGTATTGAACTTACCGAACCCAACTCGGTATATAAAACAGGTTACAAACCTTATTACTCGCTCAACGCTACGTATACCATCAATCAAAAAATGAATTTCCGTACGGCTTTCAACACCACGCTTGCAAGACCCGAGCTGCGCGAAATTACCAATGTGTTTGAGTTTGACGCCTTTCAGATGGGGCTGGTAGTGGGTAACCCCAAGCTGGTGAACCAGTATACCCAAAACCTCGATTTTCGTTGGGAGTGGTTTCCGAACAGCGGTGAGGTAATTGCCATATCAGCTTTCGGTAAGCGGATAAAGAACCAGCTGGTAAAAGTGTTCAACCTTAAAACCGAAGGCCTGGCAGCTACTTACCCCGAGTTTCCAACCATCGAGTTTCAGAACGACCCGAATACAGGTACCGTGTGGGGAGCCGAGTTTGAGGTGGTTAAAAACCTGGGCATGATATGGGATCCTATGCGCAACTTCTTTCTCGGATCTAACCTGCTGCTGGCGCAAAGCAATATCAAAAAAAGCGCCGAGCGTTATTTGGCCAATCGTTCTATGGACAGGCATACGCCCAAAAACAGCCCCTTATTTGAGCAGGCGCCTTACTCCATTAATGCCTGGTTAAACTACAACAATAAAAAATGGGGAACCGATCTTACAACCACATTTAACATGGTAGGCGAGCGTTTGGTGCAGATAAACCTTACCGGCGAACCCGACCTGTACACACGGCCTGTACCTATGCTCGATTTTGTTTTCAGCCAACGAATAAACAGGCGCATATTATTTAAAGGCTATTTCAAAAATATACTTAACCCGGCCATTAAAACGGTATATGCTTACCCCAGCAATGGCGGTAAATGGTACGATAACGAATACATCAACCGCAGTTACCTCCGCGGGAGCGAGATTATGCTGGGCTTTACCTATAAATTGTTTTAACGATGAAGAAGATCGCATTACAATACCCTAAAATTAAATACCCCATGCTGTTATGGCTAATGGCGATAACCGCTTGCTTTACAGCCTGTAGAAAAGAGAAAGCGGATGTACGGAAAGATAACCGTGCTAACACCGCTACCCGGCCACTTTCAACAAGCCGTATTATTAATCTGGCCGGCTATAACCAGGTTGCGGCTAACGGCAACACACTTACAGATCCCGTTGTACGCGACCCGAATGAAGTTGGCGGCGACAGATCAACAGGTACCGATTTTTTCCCGAAGAACGGCTATCTGGAAAAATCGTGGCAAATACCGCAGGAATTGTTTGGAAAGACTGAGGGGTTGGAGTTTAAATTTGGCTATATAGGCCCGTCATCGTTCGGTCCGCGTGAGTTTACGATGCCTGCCATTCGCGAAACTTACAACAAGCCGATGGATTATTATCTGCTGCCCACGCAAATGGCCAACGGTTTACCCAATTATGTACGTGTAGAAAGAAGCGTTGTACAGCCCTCAAAGGCCGATCATTTCAAGATCAGGATCATTAACCTTACTTCGCCAATAACTACCGCGGTAGCTTCGCCGCGCGGTCCGATAGAAAGTTTGGTAGGGCCGGTAACACTAACGTATGCCGATGGTACGCCGGTATCTGCCCAAACAAGCAATATCACCAATGAACAGCAAACATCTGACTATGTGGAGCTACCTTACGGCAGTTACCAGTTCAAGGTGTTAACGGCCAATGGCAGGCAGGTTCCAGGTGCTTCTCCTACTGACGGAACCTTCGGTGTAATAGATCCGCCTACATCTACCGTAGGTATCAGCTTAAACGGTACCGTTACTTCGGCTAAACTCACCTTTGCACCAATGATGAGCTATCAGCCCGGTGGTGTTTATACCATTGTGGTAACGCCCTGCAATTTTAATTACCTGCAAAACTCCATATTACAGGCAAGCGGTGCCTTTCAAAACGCGTTTCATATAGTTACCGATGTCAGCGCGCCCGCCAATACTACCTATTGCCGGGTACAGGGTGTTAATGCCCTGCCGGGGAACGATCAGGTAGGTTTTAAAATAAACGGTCAGCCCTTGTCTGCCGGTTTAGGTTATGGCGAAGCATCAGCCTATTCAAGCTATATTCAGGGCGATTATACTATTGACGCGGTTAACGCGGCAGGCAATGTACTGGCATCAATAAGTCAAACTTTCAGGAATAACCAAAATTATACGCTATGGTTATACCCCGATGCCGCCGGTAAAGCGCAAATATTATTTGTACCTAATAACCTGAGTGGTATGGTATCGGTTGGAGGTACCCCGCAGGATGGTAGCCAAGGCATAGTGACTACTAATTACGCATTCAATAAACGCTTCTTAAATTTCTCTCCCGATAACCCGTACATCACATTTACTTATGATAATGGCAGGCCCGTATCAGCCAATATGCAACCTGGTGTGTTAAAAATCGGCGAGCCTTATAATAATGAAATATTACTTTTTTACCGCGCGTATGAGGTAATGGCCTACCGCTCGGCGCCCGATGTGGTGCCCGGTACCTGGGCCCGTGATATTGAAGTTTTGAAGAGCGTGAGTTTTGTAGCTAACCCTGCGCTATACACCACACCCGGCCGTGATATACCTATACAAGAACCCGGTATTTACACCGTGGCCTTAATAGGCCGTAGTGGGGCAGGAGTACCCGATGCCGAAAAAGCAAAATTAATTATAGTAAAACACAACAAATAATGAATAGGAAATTTGTAAACAAGCTTGCCCTGATCCCGGCGATTATGATGATGGTATTTGTTGTGGGCTGCAATAAAATTGAGTATACCGACCTTGCCGACCCGGCCTACTTAAGGGTATTCAACGATTTGAATTATACCCTTAATATGCAGGATAAGGATAATAAATACCCTTCGTTGTGCATGATCATCGACCCGGTGCTGGATGCCAGCGGTTTGCCTACAGGTGGCCGTGTAGTAGGCGATTTTTTGGATAAGCGCGAGCCATACGCTCCGCCATATCCGTCGCACGTGGGTAACAGCGCGTCTGTACAAAACCCCGAGTACCCGGGTAAAGAGTCGGTATTGGTAGGCCCCGTACTTAACGGTTTCGACCTCAGTAGCTGGGCGCAGGTGCCAGCCGGTAAGTTAAGGATCGTGTTTTACTACCGCCCGTATAACAACACTCCTTTCTTTAATCTCGACGAAAGCCTGAAGCGCGACGTTGTGGTTGATACCACCATTACCCTTGGGGTTAAGGAAGTATACACCCTGCATGTGCTGCAAAAAGATTTTATTACCAAAAAGAACGGCATACTGCTGAGGCAGGAGAACTTTGAAAAGCTCTCCCTGTCAGACTCCCTGGCTTACGTAAACTTTTACAATTACAGCGCCAAAGGTTTTGCCGAGGCCGACTACAGCCTGAAACCACAGGGCAGCAACCTTGTATCGTTTAAATCGGGCATAAAAGAGCGTATGAACGTATACCTCACTCTATACAACGGGCAGATAGAACCTACCAAGGCTACTATATTGCCAAGTTACAGGGGCAAGTTTATGGGAACGGTAGAGCGTAATACCGAAAGCAACAGGGTAAGCCCCTATTATTCATTCCCGCTGTGGGCCGCTGCCGGTTCAAACGGCATCACTACAGACCTATGGCAACGCTTTGAGTTTTTAGCCCCGGAGCTAGATGTTTTTGAAAACCCTTACAAAGACGCGCCCGGCAACGTTTCGCAAACCTTTGCCAACTATGCATCGGCCAACTGCCTGCTTAATGGTAAAACACGCATAAACTCGGGCAGTAGCTACCTAACTAACGGCTACCTGCTGCCCAATCTGCTGGTAAACGTGCATTCGGGCACCAACAACCCGCAAACCTTTGCCACGGTAAGCACCATTGAGGTGGTAAACAGCAATGTTTACCTCACTACCATTCAAAGGAAATACCCGGTTCCAATTTATAAATAAGCCATATCATCATGAATAATATCATCTTTTTCATCAAATATAAGGGCCGTATATGCTTTGCCTGCCTGATGCTTTTATGCACCCTACTGAGCGCCTGCAAATACGATGACCTGAGTGTTACCAAGCCCAACGAGAATTTCAGGCTCGCCGGCGACTTTTTGCGTAACAACTATGATTACAGCCTTTTTTACGAAGCGCTTGATTATACCGGCCTGGCTAAAACCCTTAACGAGCCAGGGCCATTTACGGTAATAGCCCCTAACAACACCGCCTTTAATGAATTAGGCATACAACTACCTTCAGATATCCGCAAGTTAAACCGCGATAGTTTAAGGCAGGCTATGGCTTACCACATCATCCCGCGTAAATTAACTTTTGCCGATTTTCCGGTAAACAGCGTGGATGTACGGTATGAAACGCTTGCGGGTATATCGCTTTATGCGTCGTTCGCTACCTTCAACCCTACTTACCCCGAATATCCACGAAACGCCATTTATTTTAGCGGTTGCATGGTAATGCGAAAAGATGTGCCGCTGGTTAACGGCGTGTTGCAGGCCGTTGAAAAAGTAATGCAGCAATACCCCGGTAAAACGGTGCAGAACTGGCTTGCCGAACGCCCCGACTACAGCATATTCGTGGCGGGCCTGAAAAAGTTCGGCCTGTGGGACGAACTTTCCGGCGCCGGTCCTTTCACTATTTTTGCGCCCAAAAACTCCGCCTTTATTGAAGCAGGAATTACCCCGAAGGTTGTTGAACAGCTCAACACAGCCGAATACATAGGCCCCCGACTGTTTGGCGCCTACATTATTTACGGTAAGGACTATTTTATAAGCGACAGAGATGTTTTTGAAACTATTAACAGCGAAGGCAATTTCATTTTAACAACGCGCAACGATAACAGCAAATTCACCTGGTTCGGTCCCGACATGGCCTTGGAAGCTGCGGTTTACTCCTGGTATTACAGGGTATATCCTACCAAAAATGACATAGCAAAATCAGACAATTTATGCGAGAACGGCAAGGTGCACACGCTATCAGGTGTGCTGGTAAAGCTCGAAAATTGCAAAAAGAATTAAGTATCAATTTAATGGAACATACCATGAAGAAACAGAACTTAAATACCCTGATATGCCTGCTGCTGGCTATGCTGGCCTTTGGGTGCCAGAAACAGGGATACATTCCCGACCCGGTAGGCGAAAAAATACCTTATGCAGATACCGTAAGGCCAACGCTGAAGGAAGAGCTTGCCCAATCGGCAGCAACCATTTTTTACGCGGCCTGGCAGCGCAGCCATATGGATAGCATATTAAAGGCGCAAACCATCGGCAAAACTAACTTTACCTTGCTGGTACCTGCTAATGCAGCTATGGAAACCGCGGGCTACAACCTGCAAACCATACAAAGTATGGAACCCAAAATGCTCGACAGCCTGTTGCTGTACCATACCCTGCGTAATAACGTAACCCCGCAGGACATTACCGGCAAGGCCGATAATTTTATTGCCCCAACGCTGCTTATACATCCCCAATTTATATTAAGCTCTTTAAGAAATAGCATACCTTATAACTACCGCCAGCAACTGCAGGTTAAAGACGGTAAAATGTACGTAAACGGCAAGGTAGGCGGCACAGGCAAATACCAGCCGGCGGCCAACGGCGGCATGTGGTTTATTGATAAGGTTATACCACGCCCGGCAAAAAGCTTGCTGCAACTTGTTGAAGAGGACGGACGCTTTAACCTGCTGCTGCAAATTATGCGGTACACCGACGAACAATGGAACAAGATAGTGACTGATGCTAATGGCTATTCAAACAAACCGGCGTTTTCCCTGCGATTTGCCTGGCAAGTGATGCCCGTGAATACTGAGCCCATCAAGATAGTGCAAACCACACTTTTTTTGCCTACCGATGATGCGTTTAAGGCCGCAGGTTTCAATACCCTGCAGGACCTTGTTGACTTTAACAAACGCCGCGGGCTGCCTTACTGGGGGCTTAATGAGTTTGGATCGGGAGATGTGATAGGCAACTTCGCTACCGATACGCTGCTGAACTACCACATGAACTGGGGTAAAACCTTTAATATCCCTAAAGAATATAATGCCTCAAGAGTTGCGCAAAACGCCCCGATTATATTCAGTAATGTAATGACTAATGCAGTGCTGAGTAATTACCTGATTACCGGCGGCGTAAAATATGGCACCAACGAAGATCCGGAGGACCCGGAATACTACATGCCGTTCGATTTTGCTAAAGATGCGTCGGGCATCAAAGTAAAGGTGAAGAGAGCCGAGTTTACGCCTGCACGGGTTATTGACGCTGATATACCGGCCATAAATGGTTCTCTTAACGCGGTAGATCACCTACTGATACCCAAAGGCTTTAAAATAAACTAAGGGGTGCGCTATCATCCTACAGATAAAAATATTCTGATGAAAAGAGATAAAAGATCATTTTACCCCACCCGTACAATGGTGAGCCTGCTTGCTGTGTTACTGCTGGTGATGAGCGCCTGCAAAAGAGAGGCGATTGATAGAGGAGAAGTTGATCCGAACAATATTAACAATGTTGTTAACGACAATTTTAACTTATCCATATTTAACACGGTGCTGAAAGTTAGCCGCCAAGACCTGATATTGAAAGAGAAAGGACCTTTCACCTTACTGGCTCCTTCTGATGCAGCTTTTTCAGGCACTTTTTCCAATCCTCAGGCCGTGGCTACTGCCGATAGGAACACGGTTGCCCGCATAGCTTATTATCACATGCTTGACGGCCGTTACGAACTGAATAAGCTACCCTTTAAGTTTAACCAGGAGTTGCGTTCGCGCGGGGGCAAGCTTTACCTTACCCGCTGGCTAAAAGGTGCCGATACCGTTATTACTATTAACGGCGCCCGGTTACTGGCAAAAAATATCCCGGCATCTAACGGTCTGGTACAGGTGATGAACCGGGTACTTACCCCTTACCTGCACGAAAAGCTGGGCAATGCCCTTGCCGCCGAATCAACGGCAACGCTGTTTTACGAAGCTATGCTGTCATCGGGCCTGCTCGAAACCATTAACGGTACCGGCCCATACACCATACTGGCGCCTGATAATGGTGCCATGATGGCCATGGGCTATACCTCGGTGGCGCAGATCAGCAAAACGGACCCGGAAGTGCTTAAGCGATTAGTGAGTTATCACATCATCCGCGACAGGCGCTTTGTGTACGATTACATTTTGGGTACCGAAAACGCTACGGTTACTACACAAAACATGCTCAACGGCGGTGCCATCACCATTAAATTGATTGCCGACAGCAGCCAGCCCGGCGGTTTTGGCGGCGTCACGGTGAGGGGTACCGATAATACTTCGGATATAAGCATCGTGAAACAGGATATCCTTACCGGCAACGGCGTACTGCACATTATTGGCGGTGTATTAAAATCGGGTATTTAAACAATAATTGATTGTAACAGAATAAGATATTTCAAATGAAACAAAAAATATATTCAGGCCTCGTGGTACTGATCATGGCCCTGCTGTTTCTAAATAGCCCCCAAAAGGCCTATTCGCAGGAAACAAGCGGTACATTGAGCGGTACTGTTTCAGATGCCAAAGGCGAACCTATACCCGGCGCTACGGTGCTGGCCATTCACCAGCCTTCGGGCACACGCTATGCCATCTCTGCCGATCAAAAGGGCAGGTACCGTTTACCCAATCTCCGCATAGGCGGGCCTTATTCGGTTGAGGCATCAATGGTGGGCATGGGAACCGAAAAAAAAGAAGACATCATCATTCGTTTGGGAGCATCCATCATCCTTAATTTCGCCCTTGCCGATCAGGCACAGCAATTGAGTGGATTAGTAGTAAAAGCTACCAAACGTGGCGCGCAGGCAAGTACTTATGGCGCGGGCAAAAATATCAGCGCCGGCCAGGTACGTAATATGGCCACCGTATCGCGCAGCATTACAGATATTACGAGGCTGGTACCACAAGCCAGTAAGGATAACAGCTTTGGCGGTACCAACTTTCGCTACAATAACGTAACTATTGACGGCGCAATAAATAACGATGCCATTGGCTTCAGTCCTTCACTGGGTGGGCAGTCGGGCACGTCGGGCATGGCGGGTAGTTCAACCCGTACCAATCCCATTTCGCTGGACGCAATAGAAGATATGCAGGTTTACCTGGCTCCTTACGATGTAAAGATCGGTAATTTTACAGGCGGCTCGGTAAACGCGGTTACCCGCAGCGGTACCAATACCTTCAGCGGTTCAGTTTATGGGTATGGCCGTAATGCAGCTGTTACAGGTAACGACCGTGTAGGGACGCTGGGCAAGATGAACAGCGATTTTTACGACTACCAGGCAGGCTTCAGGGTAGGCTTCCCGCTGATAAAGGACAAGCTTTTCTTTTTCAGCAATGAGGAGATCACCAAAAGACAGGATCCGGCCCAACTGAAAGCAGGTCAGGCCGAAACCAGCCAGATACTCAGCCTTGCCGATGCTGAAGCCATCAGCGCTTCTCATTTGATGAACGCGGGTACATCGGGCAATTATAATACCTATTCTAAATCGCGCAAATTCTTTAACCGTTTAGATTGGAATATCAGCGATAAGCATCAGCTGGCCCTGCGTAACAATACCATCCTGTCTGAAGCTACGCATCTCGATCGCGATCAGCAGGATTTTCGCTTCAGCAGCATGGGGTTCCTGCAAAAGAATAACCAAACATCTACCGTAGCCGAACTGAAAAGCCGCTTTACATCGGCACTTTCGGGTAACTTGTTGCTGGGGTATACCCGTGTGAACGATTTACGGGATCCGCTGGGCGATCCAACTTTGCCGCAGGTGCAGATAGCAGGCCGCACGCCGGGTACTACTATCTATTTGGGTACTGATCGTGAGGCGAGTATCTTCAACATGAAACAACGTACATGGGAGGTTACCGCCAATTTGAGCTACACGCTTGGTAAACATACCCTTACCCTGGGCACACACAACGAACTGTATAACATTACTTACGGCTTTGTAAATGCCTGGAACGGCCGGGTTGATTATTTAAGCATAGAAGATTACCTCAACAATAACCCGTACCGTGTACGTGGAGCATATAATTATACCAACAACACACGCGATTATATTTTGAATAACCCCGGTGCCGATTTCGGTATCAATATGTACAGCGTGTACCTGCAGGATGAAATACAGGTATCTGATAGGCTGAAAGTTATCCCTGGTTTGCGGGCCGATATGACCGATCTGCCGCAAAAACCAGAGCTGACCGCAAGGGTGCAAAACGCGCTTGCCGACTCCTATTATGGTAATACTTACAGCTATACGCCGCTAAGCCGTCTTCGTAATCAATACTTTAACAAGGTGCAAATATCGCCGCGGATAGGTTTTCGGTACGATTGGCTGGGTGACCAAAGCCTGATACTGAGAGGCGGCGCCGGTTTGTTTACCGGGAGGATACCAATGGCCTGGATAGCCTACACGTTTTACAACTCGGGTAATAACTACGGCGGTTACGATCAAAAAAGTGATCAAAAACCTTTTGCACCGGGCAGCAACCCGCTTACAGGAGGTGCTAACGGTATCGGCGATTTTATTGCCGCTAATGGCGCGATAATAAACAACAGTAACAGCGGAAAAACACAGGTAGATCTGATTGACAATAACTTTGTGATGCCGCAGGTATTGCGCACCAGTATGGGCTTCGACTACAGCACCGCGGATGACTGGAAATTTACCATTGAGGGTATTTATACCAAAACCCTTAAAGATGTATTGTTTCAGCAATTGAATGTGCAGGATAATGCCACTTACTATCCCTACGATAAAGACCGTCGCCAGCCAATATACAGCGGTACGGTAGATCAGCATTTTTCAAACATCTACCTGCTCAGCAATACCTCAAAAGGTTATCGTTACAGCCTTACGGCAAGCATCATTAAAAATGTAAATAGCGTGCTGCAGGCTTCGGCTTCGTATACTTATGGTGCTTCAAAAGACCTGAGCAACGGTATACGCAACTCTATGGAATCAAACTGGCAGCTGAATCAGGCGTTGGTGCCTAATAATCCAACCCTGGCTAACAGTAATTTTGATATCCGCCATCGTATAGTAAGCACTATCAGCTATAATATAGCCTGGGCAAAGCATGGGCGCACCAATGTATCGCTGTTTGTGAGTGCGCAATCGGGCAGTCCGTTCACTTATGGTATAGTAAATAACAGCATACAGGGTTTACCTCAACAGGTGAGTTTGGTGTATATACCGCGAATAGATGAGGCGATCAACTTTTTCAGAGATCGCGTAAGCGGAGCCCAAACCATTACCGCCCAGCAACAGGCGGAGGCGTTTAACCGCTTTATTGATGGCAATGAATACCTGAGGGGTCGTAGGGGTAACTTTACCGAACGTAACCAGGGCCGCACGCCATGGAATGTTCAGGCAGATCTGCACCTGTCGCACGATATATTTACCAGCGCTTCGGGCACGCGGTTTTTCAGCATCACTGCCGATGTAATGAACCTTACTAACCTCATCAATAAAAAATGGGGTATACAGTATTTTTCGCCCAATACCTTTAACTCAACGGCCAGCGTGGGCTTAAACCCTGTATTGTTTCCGCCTCAGCAAAATAATGGTGGTTACCCTGTTTACGAATTCACTACGCCGGGCAAGCCTTACAGTATAGATTATTATGGCTCGCGGGTGCAAATGCAGTTGGGCGCACGCTATACTTTTTAACATAACAAATATTAAAATCAGATATGGAAAAGATGATACGATATCCGGTAAAAACGTGCACCCTGTTATTGCTGCTGATAATGGCGATGATAGGCGCATGTAAAAAAGATAAGGTTGAGCCGCAGGCTGCTGCCTTTAAAATAAACAATTATTTCCCTAATAGTGGTAATGCCGGTACACTGGTTACCATTGAAGGGGAGGGCTTTGCCGCCGATATTACCCAATACTCGGCCAGCATTGCAGGCCAAGCGGCCGAAGTAGTTAGCGCTACTGCCGGGTACATAGTAGTAATGGTGCCAAACGGCACAGGCAACGGCGATATCACAGTGAAATATAATGGAAAGGATTTCAATGTGGGTAAGTACACCTATCAATCCTTGAGTGTAAAAGCCATTTCGCCGAGGAGCGGCCCCGTGGGTACAAACATCCGGATAAGCGGCGAAGGTTTTGCTGATAAAGATAAACCCGCCGAAGTTACCGTGAACGGCAACAAAGCAAGCATCATCAGCCTTACGGATACGCTCATTATAGCTACCGTGCCGGATAAAACCAATAGTGGCCCGGTTGAAGTTAAGGTGCAGGATAAATCATCAACAGGCCCGGTATTCAAGGTGCAGGCACTGTATGATATTTCGCCAAAAACCGGGGGGAAAGGAACCAGGATAACCCTGAAAGGCTCTGGATTTGAAACCGAGTTGGGTAAAAATCAGGTTAGTTTTAGTGGTAAAGCCGGCCAGGTTGTACAGTCAACCGATACGGAAATAGTGGTTATTGCACCGGAGGGTATAACCACTGGCAGGGTTGGATTAAAGATAGACGCTACAGTAATAGAGGGGCCTGTGTTCACGTTGGTTGATCCGCCAAGTATTACAGAGGTAACCCCGTTAAGCGGTCCTGCGGGAACAGAAATGAAAATTGGCGGTACAGGTTACAGCCTCATTCCCGGTGAAACCAAGGTGTCAATTAACGATAAAGATGTACCTATAAAATCGATAAGCATTTCTGAGATAGCGCTTGTTGTACCAGAAAATACAGGTTCGGGCAAGGTTAAGGTTACCGTGAACGATCAGGTTGTTGTTGGTCCTACCTTTACCGAACAAACGCTTGGTATAACGAAGTTCACGCCTGAGGCGGGCACAGGCGGGGCGGTAATCACTATTACGGGTACGGGTTTTAGTACCGTAGCTGCCAATAACATTGTTACATTTAATGGTGTAAACGCGCATGTAAACTCGGCAAGTGCTACACAATTGGTAGTGGTAGCACCACCAAATGTTACCTCGGGCGTAATAAAGGTAAGTGTAAACGGCAAAGAAGCTTTTTCGGCTAAGCCGTTCGTCACCCAAGGGATAAGCACTTTAACTAATACATTGCCGGCAGGTGTTCATTCAATATGCGCAGGCCGAAATGGCGAGGTGTACGCGGCAGACCGCGCAAGGAATAATATACTCAGGGTTGCACCCGATGGTACCATCAGCGTATTTGCCGGAAGCGCGAACGGCGAAAGCGGCGATGCCCCCGGTTTGGGGACAGCGGCCCGGTTCACACAGCCGGTAGGTATAGTAATGGATACCAATGGCAACCTGTTTGTAATAGAGTTTACCGGTAATATCAAGAAGATAACTCCGGGTGGCGATGTTTCTATGTTTGTTAGAAATGTTACTTATGAGCCAACAGGCTCAGCTATTGATATCAATAATAAAATGTACGTTGGAACAGCGCCTAACAGCTTTTCAGGAGTATTTATTATCAGTCCGAACGGAAGTATTGCCATGGAATGGGATTGGTATGCCGATCCGGAAGGTCGTGTGGGTATTGATGCCGATGGGAAAGTTTATGCCTCAGATATAAATGGCGTTGGCAGGCATGGCATTGGTGCAGGCAGTTATTATGATTTGATTGCCGACTCCTTCGCTGCGGGTCATGTTGATGGCAGTTATACCGAAGCCCGGTTCGGCGTTGTTGGTAACATGGTATGGAACAACAAGGATATGATACTGGTGTGCGACCCTGACAACAACGCGGTACGCACCATTACTCCGGCTGCCAGGAGGGTAGGTACTTTATTTAAAGCAGGTAAAGGTTATCAGGACGGTAGTTTTAGTGAAGTGAAATTTGGCGACCTTAGCGATATTAGCATTGCATCTAACGGAGTGATCTATATATTGGATAAAGCCAATAAAGCGATCAGAAAGGTTAGTTTGTAAATTAGAAAAGGAATCAAAGCCTGTTTTACAGCAAACGCCGGTTAACCTTATATGGGTTAACCGGTGTTTTTGTTTTTGCTGCCGCGATGTTTTATGTCTTCGTGATTTTTGAAAATATATAGAGAAGGATAAAGTAAATATAGTCTCTTTAAGCGTGTACTATCCATATCAAAGTGTGCAATAAGTTAATTATTATACTCATCAAAAAGATGCAGTTGTAAACATTTCTTTATAACATGACGGTGCCGCAATAATCGAAGTATTTAAGCAATATGTACAGGTTATTACTTTCCATGTAACAACATTATCATGTTGTTAACAATTGGGTAATGTATGCTTAATCAGCTGGTGTTTTTGATAAAGTATTTTAGCCCCGGCGTTCACCATTACATTAATGAATTTAAAAGCTTTATCCGGTTTTACCACCATTCAGCCAAATAGGGGTGAGGATGAACGGGCCTTTAATAACATATTTGATCAATATTTTAAAAAGCTATATCAATATACGCTTTCTAAAGTAAATGATGATTCATTGGCAGAAGAACTGGTAATGGATCTGATGTTATCGCTATGGCACAAGCGAGATAATCCGAATATTAAAGTTAACGATCTCTCCGCGTATTTATTCCGAGCCATGAAGAATATTATCTACAGCCATTTCCGAAAAAAGGAACTTGAAACCATGTCGCTTACGGATATAGAAACAGATCCTGTTGCTTACCAAACAGCAGGTAGCAAGTTAGCTGTGAATGAAATTCAACAGCAATACAAAATTAGTTTGGAAATGCTTAGCCCGCAACGCCGCAAGGTTTTTAAACTAAGCAGGGAAGAGGCCATGAGCCAGTCTGAAATTGCCCGTCATCTAAATCTTTCAGTTAAAACGGTAGAGTCGCATATTACGGCATCTCTACAGTTTATGCGGGAACATTTTAAGGATTATGCCGATCTGATGCTATTGATCGTGATCTTAAAAAAACTATTCTAAAACATCCTTTCGTCTGCCATTAAAAAAATATAAAAAATTATTCAGGGAGGCAGCCCCTTTTTTGCGACTTGTATAATAACGGTGTATAATGCCGTACAATGAATGGATCGCGAACTAATCAAAAGATATTTAAAAGGTGAATGCACGCCGGAAGAAAAAGCGGAGATCAGGAAGCTTATGTCGACCGGTGAAGCTGAATCTTTGTTTGATGATGTTTTGAATGAAGGCTGGAACGATGGAGAACCCACGGCAGAAGACAATGATGCACAGCAGCTTGCGGCATGGAAAGAACGGTTTGCGCAAAAGCTGAAAGAGGGTGAAGAAAATATAGTAAAGCCTTCCCGAAATTATAATTGGTTAAAATATGCCGCGATTTGGGCTGTGTTTATTTTAATTGCCGGTACCACCTACACGTATTACAAAAAAGGTACTGAAAAACAGCCTGTAATAGCCATGCAGGAAACCATAAATCCGAATGGGAAACTAATCAAAATAAAACTTAGCGACAGTTCAACCGTCACCTTAAATGCCGCGAGTAAACTAAAATATCCTGAACACTTCGATGGAAAGACCCGTGAAGTATACCTCGAAGGCGAAGCATTTTTTGATGTTGCGCATGACCCTGCCCACCCTTTTATTGTACATACTTCAAAGATAAAGGTGAGCGTACTGGGCACATCCTTCAACGTTCGGTCATACGGCGGGGATAAAAAGGTAACTGTAGCGGTTGCTACCGGAAAGGTGGGGGTTTTAGCTAAAACGGAAGGCAGCATAACTTATTTCGTTTTACCCGGAGAAAAAATTGCCTATAACTTAACCGATACAGAACCCAATCTGTCAAAAATAGCTGTCAATGAAATAGGCGCCTGGCAAAATGGTATGCTGGTTTACCATAACGAAACCCTTGAAAATATAAGCCGGCAGCTTGAGCGCTGGTATAACGTGAAGATCATTATCAAAAAAGATGAACTTAAACAAATGCGGTTCAACTTTAAGCAAAAGAACGACAGGCTGGAGAATGTAATGAAAACGCTGCAATTTGCCGGTGGTGTTCATTACGCCATTGATGCCGCTACTGTTACTATCTGGTAATGCCCCTAATTTTTATATAATTCACCCATTGAAGTAAAATCGAATGAAATAGAAAACTACCAAAAATCCAAAGCGAGATATTAAAGATAGAAGCAGGGGTATTCGAGCCCCCCTGCCTCAAAAAGCTTTAAAAATCCATTATTTCTTACCACAACAGACATTTTAAAAAGCTATGCACAATTCTACAAAAAGAAGTGTAATTAAACTACTATTTTTTATGACGAGGTTAACCTCCCTGGTGATCGTAGTCAGCCTGACTCTAACGGGAGTGATATTCGCCAACGGTGTGAAATCGCAAAGTTTAAATGACTACAAGGTATCTGCTAATTTTAAAGATGCAGGCCTGGAAGATATTTTAAACAGTTTTGAAAAACAAACCCCTTTTACTTTCACCTATGCCGCAACTTTAGGTAAAACAGCGCCTATAAGTATCAGCATACAAAATAAAACACTGGCCGAAGCCCTTCGGATATTGAAAGCCACCACACGGCTTGATTTCAAACAGATCAACTCGACCATAACTGTAGCGCGCTTACCGCTCCCCCCGCCCGCAGGCGCCATAGAAGGTACCATCTATGACGCCAAAACCAAAGAAACATTAGCGGGTGCCATTATCATTATTGCAGGTAAATCTTACCCTACTGATGTTAACGGGCATTATAAGATAAGCCTGCCGCCCGGTACTTATGAGGTAGAAGCCCGCTACATTGGTTACGAAGCTAAAAAGGTACCGGGTATAATTGTTAAAGCATCGGTAACAACAACGCTCAACATATTTTTGCAAAGTGCCGCTACATCGTTAAGCGAGGTAAAGGTAGAGGCCCGGCGCAGGGCTGCCAGTGAAGCAGTGTTGCTTAGCGACCGAAAAAATGCTTCGACTGTTTCAGATGCCATATCGGCGCAGAATATTGAAAAAACAGCAAGTATAACTACCACGCAGGCGCTGCAACGGGTTACCGGTGTTACCATTACCGATGATAAATATGTAGCCATAAGGGGATTGGGAGACAGGAGCGTTATTGCCGAACTGAACGGCGCGCGGCTATCTTCTGCCAATCCCGATCGCAGCGCGGTGCCGCTTGATCTGGTTCCGGCTGCTTTGCTGGATAATATCACGGTTTATAAAACACTTAATCCGGATAGGGCTGCCGATGCCTCTGCAGGTTTGGTGGAGCTGAAGACTAAATCGATCCCGGAAACAATGGTGCTTGAATTTACCTCGCAAACAGGCTTTAATTCAAGCGTTGGTTTGGGCGGGCAATACAATAGTTTTTATAACAGCGATCCCGGGTTTTTCGGTCAGAAAGTTAGCAAACATAATTTAAGTACTGATTTTACCAACCTGGCTAAGCAATACCCCGGCGGTTTGGTGCAAATACAGAACTTATTTATACAGAGCCGCAACAACCCGGCCCTGGCGGCCGAAGCTATGCGGGTAAGTAAGATTATGCAAAGCTTTGACCCGGTGTTAACCACACAATACCAAAAGGCTGATCCGAACCAGGTTTACACGCTTTCTTTTGGTAACTCTTATAAAGTATTGCATGGGCATACCCTGGGTGTGGTGGTTAGCGCCAACTATTACCAGCGCACCACCGATATTTATGATGGAGAGCGCAATCAGTACAGCCTTTTTCAGGGAGTGGTTACCGGTTCGCCCGCTATTTTCAGTACCCTGCATATCCCTAACTTCATTACACCCAACTATCCACGCCTGGGAAATTACTTAAGCTACAAAGAAAATACCGGTACAAAAACACTCAACTATGGCGGCTTGGTAGGGCTTACCTACCAGTTTAATAAACGCAACGAGATACAGGCCCAGTTTTTGGGTAGCCGTGGTGCCGAAGCCCAGGGAAGTAACCTAACCGGCGCCTGGCAAAATACCGGTTTAAATTTCCCGGTTTATAATACCATCAACCAGTTACGTACTACTTATCGTACGTTCAATACTTACAATTTGCAAGGTGAGCACCAGTTTTTGGATAAAGTTTGGTCGCCAAAGCTGTCTTATAACTTAAGTACATCAAAAAGCACTCAAACTGATCCTGATTTTCGGTCGACAGATGTGGCAGATTATCGTACCCAAAGATTTCAGGACCCTAACGGGGTAGGGATAGGGTCAGATACTTACGCATTTGTAAGTGGGTTGGTACACGGTACAGGTGCTGACAATACCAATATTATTGTTGCCGACCCGAATGGTCGTCAGTACCGCAAACTGAATGAAACTAACTACAACGGGAAAGTTGACCTAAGCCAGCCTTTTAAAGTAGGTAAGTTAGATCAGCTGTTGAAATTTGGCGTAAATTACCTCAAAAGGGACAGGGGTTTTACTGAACAGATACTCGGATTGCCGGGATCAAACTTAGGCGGTGGCGGAGTGCAGCTTATTAATAATGTTAAGGGTGATCTTAACAGGCTGGTATCACCAAGTAACATTGGTTTGCTCGACCCTTCAAATTATGACAGCGAGGGACAACCACGCGTGGGTGGGTTTTTATACCAGATAAAAAAGGCGCCTAACAATTATACCGGTACTTATGAAACCCGTGCTTTTTACGGGATGCTGGATGCCCATGTAACCAAAGACCTTCGCATAACAGGCGGGGTGCGCTTTGAATCTACTGACATTAAGGCACATGTAGATACCGCAGATGTGTTTGTACCTGCCAATCTGAATGTGCTTACCGGTTTACCTAACCAATCGGTAAGGTACAATACCAGCCAGCCCAATACGGCCTATACACAAAATTATAAGCCTTATTATTCGGTGAACATTACGTATTCTAAAATAAAGGATATGAATTTCAGGCTGGCCTACAGCACCTCGCTGGCAAGGCCCGAACTGCGCGAACTAACCAATGTTTTTGAGTTTGATCCTTTTCAGTTCGCGGTAGTGGGCGGTAACCCCAATTTGATCAATCAGTTAACTAAAAGCGCCGATTTCAGGTGGGAATGGTTTACCGGACCAGGTGAGGTGTTGGCCGTGTCGGCATTCACTAAAACTATTGAAAATTCCTTACAAAAAGTATTCACTTACGCTTCACAGGGCAGCCTTTCAACCGCGCCTGAGTTTCCGCTGATCATGTACCAGAACGACCCTAATGTGGGTAAAGTATACGGTGTAGAACTGGAAGCGCGCCGCGACCTGGGAAAATTATGGAGTCCGCTTAAATATTTATTCGCGGGTACCAATTTATTGTTCGATGTGAGCAGTATAGATAAAAACCCTGCACGTTTAGATGCTTCGCGTATTAACGACAGGCGCTCGCCGGCTACCAGCCCTGTGTTTGAACAGGCTCCGTACGCCATTAATGCCTATTTAGATTATGCAAACACCTCAACAGGGACTAACGTAACTGCCAGTTTCAACGTAGTTGGCCCAAGGCTGATACAGGTACAGTTAGACGGTACGCCTGATATATATGACAGCCCTGCGCCAACGCTCGACCTGGTTTTTAGCCAGAAACTGGGCAGGAAATGGGTAGTGAAGGGCTTCGCCAAAAACCTTTTCGACCCGCCATATAAAGAGGTTTACACCAACCCGGGCAACGGCGGCAAATATTACGGAACAGAATACATCTACCGTAAATATCACAAAGGAGCCGAGTTTTCATTAGGGCTTACCTATAAATTATTCTAAAATGAGTATGAAAAAAATATTTATACATCAGCCGGCATATTACAGTAGTATTTTGCTGGTATTGTTTGCGCTGTTAACCGGTAGTTGTAAAAAAGAGAAGTTCAATAATGCTATCCCGGTACTTGATGTAAGCAATCAGTCGGGTTCAAGTATCCGTTTGTTCAATTTTAGCGGCTACCCGGCAAACATGACGGTAAATAATATACCGCTTACCTCTTACACAACCGGTTCTAATCAGCAGGGTACACCGCTGGGCTTGTCATTATTTCCAACAGGTGTTTGGACGGCGGGCGATGGTGGCAGCCCCTTTACCATGCCCAATAGTTTATTGGATAAGGACGGCAAAATACACATCATTATAAATGGTAATGTAAACGGTACTTCAATAACCGATACTACAATAGTAAATGATGTGGCGCATCCGCTGGATTATTATTTAATGCTTGACGGCCATTTCAGCGTAGTTGAAAGGAACAACACGCCTCCCTCAAGCCCGCAAAATTTTAAAATAAGGATCATCAACTTAGGTGCCGCTGCGGATAAATTTGAGTTGAACACCCCGGTATCTCTTACCTATGCCGATGGCAGTGCGGTAGATCCTGCTTTAAATAATGTGGCGCTAAGAGCAACGTCGGGTTATGCAGAAATACCTTATGGTACTTACCAATTTAAACTTTTTGCAACAGCAGGCGGAACTATCAGAACAAACCGGCAACTGGCAGAATTGCCTACCATGCCAAGGGTAGAACCCTGTGCACCAAATGTTATTCAGCCGCAGGAGGGCCTTAACCCGAGGGCGCGCACCTTTAAGCCCGGTGGTGTTTATAGTATAGTGATCAGCCGGAATTTATTCAACTATATAGGTTGCGATACCTATCCTGTCGGCGACTATTCAAATTCTTACCGAATCATTACTGAATATGATCCCGGGGTGAATGGTACTTATGCCCGCATGCAGGCGGTTAACGCTATTCCCGATAATCAAATAACTTTTAAAGTAGATGGCATTACGCTTGGAGGGACACTTCCTTACGTGGGTTCGGTTACATCAGCCGCCGCGCAGCAATCGCCATACCAGATCTATACGCAGGGTAACCACCATGTACAAGCAATTGATGGCAATGGCGCCATTATAGCCGAAGGCGATCTTAAGTTGTTTCCGTATGATAACTACACCATTTGGGCCTATAACAAACCCGATGGAAAGTCTGCCATTTTATTTGAAGCGAATGATATGTCGGGTACCCTATACAAAACCACTTATCAGCCAAACGGGCCCGGAGGTTCAGTTGTGCCCGACGATGGTACCAATGGTATCTTTCGCCGGAGCCAGTTTAACTATGCGCTGCAATCGCGGTTCCTTAACCTGAGCCCCGACTTGCCTTACGCTACCTTTACTAACGACCATCAATTGTTTTTACCGGTAAACGGGCAAGTTCAGTTAGATACCATGAGGTATTTCAGCGCCTATATAAACCTGTCGCCGGGCTTCATGTCTTCAAATAACAGCTCCATCATTTATACTTTGCCGCCCTCGGCAGGTACCAAATCTGAGTATTCAGAATTTGGCATTCTTCCTAAATACATCAGGGCTTACCAGTCTAAACCGGGCATTTTGCCCGAAGTACCGGGCAGCTTACTCACCGATGTAGCACCGGTTGATGTGCTGCAAGCTTTTATATCAAATCAGAATATGTATTCGGTACAAAAGTATAAAACAGCTGAAACCGGCATATATACGGTGGCATTGGTAGGTAAAACGGCACCGGGAGTGGCGGCTTCACAAAAGGCCCGCCTGGTGGTCATTAAACACAATAAATAATTGTAGTATGAAATTACATAAATCACTGTTCTTTTTATTGCTGCTGGCCGTAGCGGGCTGCAAAAAATATGATATCGCCCCGCTGGTTAAAGATCCGGCATACATCAGGGTATTTAATGATCTTTCAAATGATATTGATGTATTCCATAGCGCACAGGTGGCTCCGTTTTTAACCTTTTTGATGGACCCTAAAACAGATGGGGATGTGCCGAACGACGCAGAAATTATAGGCGATTACATGGGCATACGGCAATTATACAGCCTGTCGTACCCCGTTAACGAGGCTAACAGTTCTATTGGTACCGGTACCCTTAACTCAGGGCAGCCGGGTAGTGCACCGGTAATTAACCTTTACCCGCTAAATTATGAATACCCGGGCAACGCGCATGTATTAACCGCGCCGGTAATGAACGGTTTCGACCTTTCGGCCTGGGCGCAGATCTCTTCTGGCAAGCACCGCATTATGTTTGTGGTACGGCCGCAAAACAACATTCCTTTTAAAGAGCTAGCCTCAACCATCAGAAGCAGGGTTTTGCTGGATACCACCGTGAATTTTGAAAAGGGCGAAGTGTATACCCTCGAAGTAGTTTCCCGCGATCTGGATAATGGCAAGTACGGCCTGTATATCAGGCATGAGCAGTTCGTTCACCAGGCATTTGATGAAAATAAGCTCTACATAGGTTTTGTGAACCTTTCCGGTAAAAAACCATTGGACAATCAGCAGGGCTTTGGCAATTATATTGGTGATAATGTACGGATAAGCACCACCTATAACCTCTTTAATGATGCCGTATATGCTACGCAGGCTGATGTTGTTTATGATGCTTACCCTGAATATAAAGATACGTATATGACCACGCTGAACACTAAAATGGATACAGGTATCTCTTTTCAGCCACTGCCACTACTTCCCGAAAGCGCCTTTTTTTACCAGGGAATACTGCGAAGCTATTATGCGTTCAGTAACAACAATGTTTTTTTTGGTACGCTGCCCTACTACAGTTTTAACCTGCTTGATGCGGATAAACCGGTTACAGACCCCGACTCCCGGTTAGGGTATTTATTACGCTGCCACCGCGACCCCAGTTCCTATAACAATTACAGTAGTAGAGACAATAACCGGTCGGCACCTAACCTTAACCTGCTGGTGAACAGCGGGAATGGCTACCATGTATACTCCACAGTAAATATTATGGAAATAGTGTATGACCGGGTTTATACCATGCAGTTGCAACGGGGTTTTAATAATGTGCCTAAGAATTAAACAGACGATGAAAAACAACCGATATTTTTTGATAACACTCGTATTGCTTTTAGCCTTACAGGCCGCCTGTGTTAAAAAGCAGGATGCAGTACCGCCACCGGTGACAGATAGCCGATCGCTGATCAGCATACTGAAAAATAACTTTAATTTCAGCATGTTTTATACCGCCCTGCAGCGGGTTGGGTTAGATAAAACGCTTGAAGGTAAAGGCCCTTACACGTTAATGGTGCCTGATAATAACGCGTTCGCGGCATCGGGCATTAATGCAGATAGCCTTGCACGCATCGATACCGCCAAACTAAGAAAGCTGCTGCTGTACCACATCCTTCCGCAAAGCTTACCTTATAAGGCTATGCCGCAGGCCATTGGCGTTACCTTTACTACGATGGCCGGGCTTCCGGTTTACTTTTCGCAACCTGTGCCGGCACAGAACCAAACACAACAGGTAGGGAAAGGGATAGTACACATTAACGGGGTAACCGTAAACGCGGTTGATCTTGCTGCCGGTAATGGCTATATTTTAGCATTAAGTAAAGTGCTGTACTACCCGGAAACATCCATAAAAGCATACCTGGAAACCAGGCCGCAGTACAGCTATTTTGTACAGGCATTAAAACAATTTGGTTTATTAAGTCAGCTGGAACAACCCGGTCCTTTTGTAGTAATGGCACCCACCAACGATCTGTTTATGCAAAATGGAATAGATGAAACGGTATTGAACGGTTTGGATACGCTTACTTACCAGAAAAAATTGTTTAACGCGTACATCCTTTACCGGCAGCGTTTTTTCCTTTCAGATTTGCTTGACGCGCCAATTTCCAATGCATTAGGAGCCAATCCGGGTATTATTACCCCTGAGTTTGTACAGATAATTACTCCGGCACAATATGGCGGCACGGGTGGGTATGGTATATGGCCGCTTAACTTCCGGTATATACAGGACATCAGCTGGATACCTCCTTATGGCGACCCTTACATCTATGCGCCTGCAGCCAACTTTACCAATCCCGATCATCAGGCGGCCAATGGTATTGTACATGGTATAGGCGGCCTCGTAATGTTACCCGACAGCGCCAGGATCCATCCATAACATCAATCATTATTACTACATGAAAAAGAAATTACTATATATAAACTTTGCCCTGGCAGTTTTGGGTATAAGTTTAACCTTAACATTAAGCGGATGTTTAAAAGCATCTGATGCGCAGCTTAATCCCGAGCCTGCTCTTCCTTTTAAGGGCGATAACCTGGTGAAAACACTGGCCGGGCAAAGTTCGCTGCATTTATTTTACCAGGCCTTTAATCGACTGAAGCTTGCCGCGAGTATAGACAGCAGTAAAGCCTATACCATTTTTGCACCTACCGATTCGGCCATGATGGCCGCCGGACTTGATGAGGCCGGGATAAATCAGCTGGATATTGATTCGCTGCGTAAGCTGATCACTTACCAGATAGGCATAGGTGCCTTAGACGAAAGAGCGCTTAGCAATAGCGTGGTTACACCACAGATCATCACCCTGAAAAAAGACCCGGTAAAAGACCCGAGTACGGGCACCATCTACCAGCGGTCGCCGATACTGTTTGTTAAGCAAACCGGCGCTATCTATTTTAACGGTGTGCCTCTTAACAAAAGCGCGCCTGTTATACCGGCAACCAATGGCTACCTGTACCCGGTTTCGGGGTTCATAGCGCAGATTCCGGCACCTACTTTATATGATATTATTAAAACCGATCCGGAGTTGAGCATGTACTACAAAGCCCTGATGATAGAGGATAGTGTTTTAGTGGCCAACAGCGGCGGCGGCGATATTGCCTTTTTTAGTGCCCCGGGCTCAATATACCGAACCAATGGGATGTATCCAACCATACTGGCCCCAACCAATAAGGCATTTAATGACGCGGGATTTTACACAGCCGAGGATATTGTTAAATATGCCGACAGCGGCCCGTACATAGGCCCCGATTTTAATGATTTTATTACTTTTCATTATTCACCCTTAGATACTGTACTACGGCACCATGTGCTTTACAGTCCGCTTGGTGCATCCGACGGTTCGAATGGTTTGAGCATTTATGCAGTAAGGGTATTTTACAACGATATGCTTAACACGGCCATTAATAATGGCGTATATAACACCTGGGGTAAGGCTCTGCCGGGGTTCCCAACTTATTACAGCATGAATTTTCCGGTGCCGCTTACCTTCTCTTCGGTTGGGCAAACCGCTTATGTAAAGTGGAGCAATAACGCGGCAGCACCGGCGGTAGAGATACCCCGTGATGCATCGGCACAGCACCCCGTTAACAACTACGTTGCTTCAAACGGGGCATTGTATAAAATTGATAAACTCTTTTACCCAGCAGTAAAGTAACCAATATGAAAACAAACATAATTAAAGCATTTGCCGGGTATCAACAAGCTTTGTATGGCCTGGTATTGCTGGCCCTTACCGGCATGGCTGGTTGTAAAAAAGATACGCCGGTTGCGCAGCCTTCCGGACCTGATAACAGCAGCACCATAAAATATGTGTTAAATGATAATTTTACTTTTAGTGTGGTTTATGGCGCCCTTACAAAAGTTAGTCTTCAGGACAGTTTGGCGAACGCCGGTCCGTATACTTTTATAGCGCCCGACAATGGCGCTTATTTATTAATGAATATACCGGCGCTGGTTACGCCCTACAGCTTTCAGTTTTTCACATCCGGAACGTTGAAAAACATGATGCGCTATTACACCATCGACGGGGAGATAGCGCTTAAAAAACTTCCTTTAACAGAGAATAAACCGTATAAAACACATACCGGCGGCAATATCTACATCAGTAAATATCTTAATGGTACCGATACGGTTACCACGGTAAATGGGTTAAAATTTACCAGCATGGATAATGCCACCTCTAATGGTTTCATCCAGGTGATACCGCAAATAATGAATGCTGAAGTTTATCTGAATGCGGTATCGTACCTGCATAATGATAGTACGCTAACTTTATTCAGTGCTGCCCTGCAACGATCGGGGCTTGCAGCTTCGCTTTTACAGGGTAATGAGCCTTATACTTTGTTAGCGCCATCAAATATGGCATTTCAACAATCCGCAAAATTGAGGTTGAACTTAGGTGTGAGTACCTTAGATAGCATACTGATGGCCGATCCGGTAAAACTGACCACTTTTTTAAAATCCCACATTATCAAAGGCAGGTACTTTGACGGCGATTTTTTCAGGTATTTCAAAGCTGATCCTGAAAGTATAGTTACATTGAATGCCAATAAAATAACCATTGGCGGTAACCCGGCCGGCTTTCATGCCATTACTTTTGTAAGCAATGGCAACAAGGGTATCCCGGCAGCTATCGCCGCTCCTGCAGCCTATAATCCTACAATTATTAATTCCAATATACCCTGCGGAAATGCCGTGGTTCACATTATTAACCGGGTACTCATTCCATAATCATTCTTCATGAATACAACTCATCAACATCATAAAAAAGGGATGCAACACGGCCTTTGGTACGCGGGTGTGGTTTTACTTTTGCTGTTGGCATCGTGCAAAAAAAACGATAACCCTGAAAAGCTCAATTCAGCCAAACCCACTGTTTTCGCTTATATAAATGCCAACAAAAACTTAAGCCTGTACCAGGCCGCCTTAAAAAGAGCAGGCCTGTACAATGCCGAAACATTTAGCAATGGCGGTCCATTTACGGTATTTGCCCCGGTTGATTCGGCATTTACCAAAGCCGGGCTTACGCTTGATAAAATCAACAGCTACGATCCGCAGGCATTGGCATCTATACTTAAATACGCCATTGTATATGGAAAAATAAGCAGCAGCAGCCTTATCGGTTTTTATACGCAAAATGTATTTGGCCTTAACGAAGCCTATAAGCCTACTTTAACTAAAAACTACTATGGTATTTTTTTAGACGGTATACCCTTGGAAACCAATGGCAGCACCGATTTGAACGATGGGGTAGTGCATCAGATAACCAGAGTGCCTTTTCCTCCTGCGGAGAACATATTTTCTTTGATCAGTAAAACTGAGGATCTCACCCTGTTTACTGCCGCTGTTAAAAGAGCCGGTTATGAAAATAAATATTCAGCACAACAACAGCAATATTATTATACACTTTTTGCACCAACCAACGAGGCTTTTAAAAAGTTCGGCTACCCGGATGTAGCATCGATTGAAAATGCCGATCCGGTCTTGTTACAGCGAATTTTTAACAGTCTTATTTTCGATAGGGGTACCACAAGATTGCTTACATCGGCTTTCAGGGGTGGGTATGCGCTTGGTTATAAGTATATCTATGTGCAAACGGATGGTTTTACCATTATCGCAACCGGTAATATAATGCCTACGCATATCATCCGCCCGGATATTATGGCTACCAATGGTGTAATACACGTGGTAGACCAGGTGATGGCACAGGTTTTTAATTGATCAATATTTATTCCGGATACACAGGAAATAAACATCATAAAATGAAAAAGAATTACGCTATGAAATATTTCATACAGGGCATGCTTTGCTTATTATTTTGCATTGCAGGCCAAAATCTGTACGCCCAGGAAACGAGCGCGGGCCTGCGCGGGCAGGTGGCTGATGCTACCGGGCAAACCCTGCCCGGGGCTACGGTTACCGCGGTACACACGGCATCGGGCACCAAATATGCTACCTCAACCGGGAACGATGGTCGGTATAACCTGCCGGGTTTAAGGGTAGGTGGACCTTACATTATAGAGGTGAAGTTTTTAGGAATGAACACCGAAACCAAAACTGTTGAAAAGATAAGTTTAGGAGAAAGCCTTACCCTCAATTTTGTTTTGGCTGATAATAGTAAAGTATTAACCGAAGTGATTGTAAAAGCGCAAAAAGCCGGCCCTAAAGCCAATAACTACGGCGCCGGGCAAAACATCTCGCGCGACCAGATCCGCAACCAGCCCACCATCAGCCGCAGTATTACCGATATCACCAAACTGGTACCGCAAGGCTCGAAAGATAATTCGTTTGCCGGTACCAATTTTAGGTACAATAACGTAACCATTGATGGTGCCATTAATAACGACGCTATTGGTTTCAGTCCATCGGCGGGCGGGCAAACAGGTGCCTCGGGCATGCCCGGTTCTTCTACCCGCACCAACCCGGTATCGTTGGATGCTATTGAAGACATACAAGTGTATATAGCGCCTTATGATGTGAAGATAGGTAACTTTACCGGCGGCAGCGTAAACGCGGTTACCCGCTCGGGTACCAATATGGTGCATGGTTCGGTGTATGGTTTTGGCCGCAATGCTACGCTGGTTGGGCCCGATCATACCGGTACCGAACTAACCAGCAAGCTGCCATCGGCATTTTATGATTATCAAACCGGTTTCAGGCTGGGATTTCCACTGATAAAAAACAAACTCTTCTTTTTTACTAATGAGGAAATTACCCGCCGCCGCGACCTGGTATTGCAGGTAGCGGGCAGCCCGGCTGTATCCGGTATTTTAAGCGCTGCCGACGCGCAAAAGATCATCGATTATTCCATTACCAACTACAACTTCGATCCGGGTACGGCCGGGCAGTACAACGCCACGTCAAAATCTGTAAAATTCTTTAACCGTTTAGATTGGAACATCGATGATAAGAATCAATTGGCTATCCGCAATAATTACATCCGCTCGGAAGCCACCAATATGGAACGTGATCAACTGGATTTCCGTTTCGGCAGTATTGCCTACAAACAGAACAACAACCAAAACTCAACCGTAGCCGAGTTGAAAACCAGGTTCAATAACAATTTCTCTAACAGCGCGGTTATTGGCTACAGCCAGATCCATGATTACCGTACACCAACCGGCGACCCATCATTCCCGCAGGTACAAATTGTGGGCCGTACGCCGGGCAGTACCATCTTTTTTGGTACAGATCGTGAGGCTTCTGTATTTAATATGAAGCAAAGCACCCTCGAAATAACCGATAACCTGGTGTGGAATTTAGGCAAGCATACTTTAACCGTTGGTACTCACAACGAGCTATACAAGATCAACTATGGTTTTGTAAATGCCTGGAATGGCAGGGTAACCTACCAAAGTATTGATGACTTCCTGAATAATAAGCCACAGCGGGTACAGGGCAGCTATAACTATAGCAACAATAGCCGCGATTACCTGCTGGCCAACCCCGGAGCTAAGTTTAATGTTAACTTTTACAGCGCTTACATTCAGGATGAGATCCAGATCACCGAGAGGTTCAGGTTTACACCCGGTATCAGGTTCGATTATCCTGACGTGCCTAACAAACAGGTGCTGAGCGACAAGACACGTAACGCGTTTACCGATCCTTATTTCGGTACTACGTACACTTATACACCCCTTAACCAAATCAGCGGAAATTACCTGGGCAGTATCCAGGTATCGCCAAGGGCGGGCTTCCGTTTTGATGTCCGCGGCGATCAAAGCCTGGTGTTGCGCGGTGGTTTAGGTATGTTCACCTCACGTATACCATTTGCCTGGCTGGGTTATGCCTTTTACAATAATGGTAATACTTTTGGCGCTTATGATCAAAAAACGGATGGCAACCCACCTTATGTATTTAACGGCAACCCGCTGCAACACCAGCCGGGTACCGGTATAGGCGGTTTTGCCGGGCAGAACGGGCAGGCTATTAACGATGCCAATGCCGGTAAAACCCAGGTAGATGTTATTGCCAATGATTTTGTTATGCCTAAAGTATTACGCAGCAGTTTAGCTTTGGATTACAGAGATAAAAATGGTTTTAAATATACGGTTGAAGGGATCTATACCAAAACCATAAAAGATATCATCTTCAGGCAGGTGAATTTAACGGATAACCCTACCTATTTCACCTATGATACGGCAGCTACCCAACGTAAGCAACCCATATTTCCGGGGCAAAACACGCGTAACCCACAGTTTGCCAATGCGTATGAAATGGGCAATACTTCGCAGGGATATCGCTATAGCATTACCGGGCAGATATCTAAAAATTTTGAAAACGGGTTTGGTTTCAGTGCTGCCTATACTTATGGCAAATCAAAAGATATCTCGAACGGCATCCGTAACTCCTTTGAATCCAACTGGCAATTGAACCAGGCACTCAACCCGAATGATCCGCAGCTGGCAAATTCCAATTTCGATATCCGTAACCGTATAGTGGTAAGTACAAACTATCGCAAAGCATGGAACAAAATGTGGGTAAGCAATTTCTCGCTGTTTGTAACCGCGCAGTCGGGCAGTCCGTTCACTTATGGTTTCGTGAACTATACCCCGCAAAACACGCCGCAGCAGGTAGGTTTGGCGTATATTCCGGCTAAAGGGGAAAGTGTGAATTTCTTTGCACCTACGCCAACCCAAACCGCGCAACAGCAAGCCGATGCTTTTGACCGTTTTGTTGATGGCAACGAATACCTGAGTTCGCGCAGGGGAGGTTTTACGGGTCGTAACGCTGCAAGAACACCATGGAACACCAACGCCGACTTTCACTTCGCGCAGGATATTATTTTCAATAATGAGGAAAGCACAACGGCCCAGCATACCCTCACCATCAATTTAGATATTATGAACTTTACCAACCTGATCAATAAAAATTGGGGTAAGGTGTATTTCTCGCCCAATACTTACAATTCTACCTCCAGCGTAGGTTTGGTGCCGTACATCCCGGCACGGTCATCGCAAGGGTACCCGCTGTATCAATTTGTTGATCCGGGCAAGCCATATTCGGTTGACCCGTTTGCTTCACGCTGGCAAATGCAGGTAGGAGCGAGATATACGTTTTAGTGACTTAAGTAATAAGACAGGGCATCAATATGGTGCCCTGTCTTATTTAGATTGTCTATTTGAATATTTATTTAATTTGTGTTATTAGGTTATTAATTGTTTAAGTGAAATATTGAAACAACCGAACTGCCTGTAATAAATATTCTGCAACCGCACACTTACCGTACGAATACGAACACCTGTTTATGATTTTATTTTTTTTAATTAACACATTATCAATGCTTTAAATTGATGGCATTTGTTTTGGATACATCGGTTGATATTTTATATTCTTCTGATACCTTAATACCTGAATCAAATGTTTAAAAACTATCTAAAGACAGCATTAAGAAATTTATCCAGGCATAAAATAAACGCTGCTATTAATATTACAGGTTTGGCTGTGGGCTTTGCCGCTTTTCTTTTAATATTTCTTGTGGTTGAGTATGAACAAAGTTTCGACCGGTTTCATGCCAAAAAAGACAGGATATACCGTATAGGCAGGGTTGGTAAAAACGCAGATAAGAACGGCTACCGTACAGGAGTGCCTGTACCTGTTACAGCAGCGTTACGCGCAGAGGTATCGCAGGTGAAAAATGCCGCCGCTATACAGGGATATGGTGAGGTGCAGATAGTAGTGCCGGGTGATGGTAATACTGGTTTTAAAAAGTTTAAGGAAATGCACGGCGTGTTTTTTGCCGAGCCGCGGTTTTTTCAGATGTTCGATTTCGCAATGATTGATGGCGATTTTAAAACGGCGCTTAGTGAACCAAATATGGCCTTGTTAACTAAAGCCACGGCCATAAAATATTTTGGCGATTGGAAAGGCGTAATTGGCAAGCCACTTAAAATGGAAGGCCATATGGTTAAGGTAGCCGGCGTTCTTGAAGATCCGCCGTTAAATACCGATTTTCCGTTAAAGGTTGTGTTGCCATATATCCCTATTGCTAAAAACAACGCCCAAAACTGGTCGGGTATAAACGATAATAATTACTGTTTTGTTGAACTGGCTTCCGTTAGTACGCCTGAGCAACTTGAAAGATCACTTGCTGATTTTACAAAAAGGCATATCCAGCCGGTAGATAAAGGCTACGATTTATCTTTACAGCCTTTAACAGAAATACATTACGACGCGAGATACGGCAATTTTACAGGTCGTACGTTTAGTAAAAATCTTATTTGGGCGTTAAACCTTATCGGCCTGTTCCTGGTAGTTGTGGCCTGTGTTAACTTCATCAATTTAACTGTTGCGCAGGCTATTAATCGTGGTCGTGAAGTGGGTGTAAGGAAAGTACTTGGCGGAAGCAGGCTACAATTGGTACTTCAATTTTTGGGTGAAACCGGTGTTACCAGCTTATTTGCTTTCGTAATGTCTTTACTCATCGTTGCCTTTTGTCTGCCTGCTGTTAATAATTTATTAGATATCCATCTATCAGTTTCAACATTATATAGCGGCAGGTTGATATTGCTAATGCTTTGCTCGTTGGTGCTGGTGTCCTTAATTTCAGGGCTATACCCGGCGTTGGTACTTTCAGGGTACAAACCGGTTGTTGTTTTAAAAGGTGGGGCGGCAGGTTCTGATCAAAAAGCAGGGGTTTTATTCAGGCGTGGTTTGGTGGTTTTTCAGTTTGTGATAGCCCAGGTGCTTATTATTGGCACGCTGGTGGTTACATCACAAATGGACTACTTTAATAATGCCGATATGGGGTTCAGAAAAGACGCCGTTATTTATGCAAACTTCCCCAATGATAGTACAAGCCGTACAAAAATTGATTATTTGCGCGGTGAACTGCAAAGAATACCGGGTGTAAACAAGGTTAGTATGAGTATGTATACACCAACTGCAGGAGCTGACGGCTGGGCTACCGGTTTACAAACGGAAGGTAATAAGACCGATAAGCTTGATATGATAGTGAATATGAAGATCGCCGATCCGGATTTTTTCAGCGTTTACAATCTTCCTATTGTTGCAGGCAGAATATACTTTCCCGCCGATACCATGCGTGAGTACGTGGTTAATGAAGCCGTCATCAGCAAATTGGGGATACGTAATGTAAATGATGCCATCGGGAAACGAATTAACGTGGGTGGCAGAACCTTGCCTATTGTGGGCGTAGTGAAAAACTTTCATAATAACTCGCTAAGTGACCCTATTGAGCCGATAGTATTAACCACTGCAAAAAGACAATACAGTTTAGCCAGCATGCAGATCGACCTTGGCAAAGCAAAATCGGTATCTGCCGCTATGGAAAAACTATGGAACAGTGCTTTCCCTGAGTATACCTTTGAATACCATTTTATGGATCAAACCATAGCCGATTTCTACAAACAGGAAAGCCAGCTTTCGCAACTTTATAAAATATTCTCGGGCATTGCCATTTTTATATCTTGCCTTGGGCTATACGGCTTGATCTCGTTTATGGCTGTTCAACGCAAAAAAGAGATCGGTATTCGCAAAGTTCTCGGCGCCCCGGTTAAAAATATAGTCATCCTTTTATCTAAAGAGTTTACTCTTTTAATTGTGTTAGCATTTTCGGTTGCCTCGCCACTGGCCTGGTTCTTTATGCACAAATGGTTGGAAGGCTATAGCTTTCATATTACCATCGGTATATCGTTCTTCGCTGTTACTATGCTATTCTCTATATGTATCGCCTGGCTAACGGTAGGTTATACCGCTATAAACGCCGCGCTTGAAAACCCTGTAAAGAGTTTAAGGAGCCAGTAATATAATTAATAACTATTGGATATGGATGATTGCTTCAATGATCAAAACCTTGATGCAGGGAGTGCCAATAGTCCAGTTTCTTGCCGACAAATCAAATTATTATAAGATATGCTGCGTGCGCCTGCAAGGCATAATACATATTAGGTTAATTGAAAAGCTCAACAAATATTAACGATCAGCAATTTTATAATTGGTAAAATTGCTGATCAATTGGGTTTCGAAGATCCGTAATCATTTAGTAAATTATTTAAGTCGACACCCAACCTTCTCTACTGATATTCAGAGCGAATTAATTTTTTGTCGCGCTATTTCGTTAACAATTGGCTCAATATTCTTTTACCATCTTCGTTCCCAGGGTTCAACGCTATTGATTTTTGATACATCAGTATGGCGTCTTCCTTTTTACCCCTGTCTCTTAACAGTTGCCCGTAACTATCATACGTATTATAACTATCAGGGAAAATAAAGGTGGCCAGTTTAAATACTTCGAGCGCCATTTCGCGGTGACCCGGGAAGGATGACATGTAGAAAAGGTTATAACCCAGATCGTTCATTTCGCCTTCGTTTAAATAATAGGCTGCTTTATCGGCCTTGTTTGCATTGAAAATGGCAGCGGCATGGTCGGCACCTTGTTTAACCAGCGCGGTGCCGTAAAGTGTTACTAACGATTTGCTGGTTCTGAATACCATGGGCGCTTGGTTATTTAATAATGATAAAGCGGAAGTGATGAACCGTCCAAACTCGCTCCCGGCCGTATTATCAAAACCGATAATGGTTTGATTTTTTGTAAGGTTGTGCAGATAAAAAGTAGCAAGCCCGAATTTAAACCCGCCATGTCCTACAGATCTGCCAAAAACGGGCTGATCAAAAATTTCCCAGCCTAAACCATAAGCCATCTTTCCCTCGCCGTCCATGGTGTCCATTCGGTGGTCGTAATATACGGTTCCGTTATTCAATTTAAGGGGAGTAATCGCTTCTTGCAGGGTGCTCGTTTTAAGTAGTTTTCCTTTAAAATATGCCTGGTCAAACTTTAACATATCGGCGGTGGTACTCATAACGTTTCCCTGCCCGGTGGTGCCGCTGTTATTATAAGTGAGGTACCTGTATCGCGAAATAGAATCAACCGCTACAAAGGTAGAGTCGTATCCGGGGTGTGGTTTCATTTGCGGTTGTGCAATCAAACCTTCGTTTTTTTGACCGGGAATAGTAATATAGCTGTCTTTCATCCCCGCAGGTGCGAAAATGTATTTTCTGATATAGGCCGTGAACGACAAGCCGGTTACCTTTTCAATCAGCAGGGCGAGTAAATTATATTCGGTATTACAATAGCGAAATTCATCGCCGGGTTTAAAGTATAACCCGCGTTTCCATTTGTGCAGTTCGGGCAATACATTACGGTTAGTAATAACCGTATCAGGAAACTGTTTCACCAAATCCTCAAACAATTCCAAATCGGGAAGCCCGGAAGTATGGGTTAATAAATGACGGATCTTTACGTCTTTAAAAGGGAAGTCGGGGAGGTGCTGAACCACAGCATCATCGAGGTTGAATTTTCCTTTATCCCTTAACTGTAAAACAGCCGTCGCTGTTATTACTTTTGATATTGAAGCCAGGTTAAAGCATGATGCAGGTGTGTTGGGCGTTTGAGTATTAAAGTCGGCATAGCCCGAAGAAAAGTTGATAATAGCCCGTCCATCATCGGCCACTAAAATATTACCGTTATGCTGTTTGCGTTGCTTTAGTTCTTCAAAATAAGCGTGAATTGGTTTTGGCTGGGCCGATAAATATACCGGGCATAGCCATAACAGGTACAAAAAAAGGAATCGTAATTTCATGATCGTTTGTTTTAAGTTTCAGCCAAAGTAGGCGGTAGGAAAATGCACGGCCCAAGACATCGTTCAACTGCCCAAACACCTCGACAAACCGACAAGTGCTTCTTATACAGGCGAGCACAAATTGTGATAACTTTGATTGTATGAAGAAAAGGATACCCTTATTCTCTTTTACCTTTTTAGTTTTTTATGTACTGGTTATTGTTGCAAGGCAATTGCCCGGATTAGTGCATGGTCGCTTTTCTTTTGGTGAAGGCAGCCACAGCCTTGCCGAGTGGCTGCAATTTGCGGGCGACATCCTGATCTATTATCTGCTGGCGCTGACTGCATATTTGTTACTGTGCCGGTTTCATCCACGCAGGCAATACCTGCAATTGCTATTTGGTGTGCCGCTTGTTTGCATAGCTACATATTTTTGTTGCCTGTTTTGGACGAGGGCTTTTGAAGACGCCCCCGTGCGGATGAGCCGTTATTTTCAGTTCATTATTATCCCTATCAGCGCACAGGTATTCTTCGCAACCATATTTTACCTGGTGAGGTACGCGCAGTATAAAGAATTGCAACAGGTAGAATTGCAGCTGCAAAACCGGCAGACCGAACTATCGTTTCTTCGCTCGCAGATCAACCCGCATTTTCTGTTTAACCATCTCAACAATATTTACGCGCTGGTGTACGAGCAAAATGCCCAGGCTTTACCGGCCATATCCGGATTGTCGGAATTGTTACGGTATATGTTGTACAATACCAACGAAACGGTTCTGTTAAGCACCGAGATCGGCTATATCGAAAAATATATCGCCTTACAGCAACTCCGGTTTGAGCATCCAACCATGATAACGATAACAAAGAGCATCATTGATGAAGCCGCACATATTCCGCCGCTGTTATTGATCCCCTTTATAGAGAACGCCTTTAAACATGGACAGGTGCGCGTAAAGGAAAATTGGCTTAAAATAGAAATAAACAACGATGCTAACCGGTTAAGTTTCAGCTGTACTAATGTAACCGGTACCCAAAAAAAAGATACTACCGGTGGCATTGGCCTCAGCAATGTAAAACAGCGGCTCAACCTGCTCTATCCGGGGCTGCACCAACTTGAAATTACCGAAACTGATCACCTGTTTGTGGTAAAACTGCAATTGCAATATGGAAAGTAAACAACTGATACGCTGTATTATAGTGGATGATGAGCACCCGGCTATCCGCTTGTTATCCGGTTATGTTAAAAGAACGCCCGGACTCCAGCTGGTATTGCAAACAACGAGCGCGGCCGAAGCGCTTGAGGCCATCATAAAAGGAGGAGCAGATTTAGTATTGTTGGATATACAAATGCCGGAGATCACGGGTATCGAAATAATGGAATCGCTCAAAAACAGCCAGGCTAAAGTGATACTTACCACAGCCTATGCGGAGTACGCGCTGGAAGGGTATAAGTACGACGTTATCGATTACCTGTTGAAGCCTGTCACTTTCGAACGTTTTTTGGTTGCCATTGCCAAAGCCAAGCAACGTATTAGTAACCTGCTACCGCAACAATGTTCAGGCTATTTGCTGTTGCGGACTGAATACAAAGTTCAAAAAACAGATTTTTCTACTATTCTTTATATTGAAGGTCTGGGCGATTATCTCATCTTTTACCTAACCACAGGCAAGTTGATGACGCTTGAAAGAATGAAGAATATTGAACAGGCATTGCCCTATGAATGCTTTGTACGCATACACAAATCATACATTGTAAACATTAGTAAAATTGACTATTTTGAAAAAGCTAAAATTGTAATAGCCGGGCAGCATTTGCCGATTGGCGATACCTTTAAAAATGCTGTTAAAATAAAATTGGGTTGGTATTAGCAATACTGATTGTTTTGATTCTCGCGATCTCCCTTGCTTTTAATTACAGATAACTATATTTGCAATGCTTAAATAGAACATATGAATTTTGAGCAACTTCAAAAACAAGTAGATTTCATTCACGAAATCGATAAGTTAAAATACATACAACGTAAAACACGCCTTTTCAACAGTAACCGTACAGAAAACGATGCCGAGCATAGCTGGCATCTTGCATTAATGGCGGTAGTATTGGCCGGGCACAGTAATGAAGCCATTGATCTTTTAAAGGTTATAAAAATGCTGCTGATCCATGATATTGTGGAAATTGACGCGGGGGATGTTTTTTTATACGATACCGTGCTAAACCACACCAATACAGCGGCAGAGCTGGCGGCGGCCGAACGAATATTTGGCTTACTGCCTCAGCATCAGGCACAGGAGCTTATTTTGATTTGGGAAGAATTTGAAGCAGGTGAAACCGACGAAGCGAAGTTCGCCCGTGCAATGGATAGGTTTGAGCCACTGCTACAAAACCAGTCTAACAAAGGAGGCACCTGGGCAGAGTTTAATGTGCCTTATGATAAGGTTGTTGAGAAAAAAAGCGTCATCAAAAATGGTTCTGCTATTTTGTGGGATTACGCCAAAAAGCTTATCGATAGCAGCGTAGAAGAAGGCATCTTGAAAAAGTAAAAATAGGGTTAGTTATCAGCGCAATCGCTTATTGATCCATATCGACTGATCGAAGCTAATACCTAACAAAAAAAGTCCCCCGGAACCACCCGGAGAACTACACACATTTATTAACATAACCAATTATAGTTATTTCTTTAATACAACATATTCAAAAGGTTGCATTTGCCTGCTGGTAGCCAGTGTTACAGCGGCGTTGGTATAAGCGTTTTTCCAGGTAGTATTTTGCAATACTGCCGGGATGTCGTAACTGAATACGGAATTTTTGGCATTCACCAATACCAGCACGTCATCGGTTCCGGCTTTTTTCTCGAAGGCGATAACGTTGGTATTGCCGTAAGTGGTAAGCGCACCGGTTTTGATGGCTTCGCTCGCCCTACGCAATGCGATGATCTTTTTATATTCGGCAGTAATATCCGGGTTGGTTGTCCAGTCGATAGGATCGTGCTTGAAAAAATCTATCTTTTTAGGGCAGCCTACTTCTTGTCCGTTATATATCAACGGCGAGCCGTTCATATACGCGGCCAGCACAAAAGCCGCCAGTGAACCCTGCTTGCCCTTGTAAATATCAATAGCGCTGCCATCTGATGAGGTAACATCGTGATTAGTAATGTACCTCAATTTGATAGCGCCAGCGGGTAAGGCATTATACTCGTTGGTATTGGCGGTAAATAAAGCACTTGGCGCCTGTGTTTCCGCGAAGATGCCTTTCAGCTTATCGTAAAACTCGAAAGCGTAATTAAACTGAAAACCAGCGGTAAACTGTTCTTTCTTGCTACCCTCGCCCAGTAGTACCAGTTTACGGGTATTGAATTTTTTGAGTGTATCTATAGCCTGTTGCCAAAAATCGGTCGGGATAAAATCAATGGCATCGCAACGGTAACCATCAACGTTGGCAGTAAGTACCCAGTATTTCATCGCCCTGATCATCGCTATGCGCATGGCCGCGTTATTATAGTTTAACGCTGCAACATCGGCCCAGTTGGTGCCAACCGGACTAATAATATTACCGTTGCTATCCTGCTGATACCATGCTTTATTACTGATCCAGGCATTATCCCATGAGGTATGGTTGGCTACCCAATCTAAAATTACAGCCATGCCGCGTTTGTGGGCTTCGTCAACCACGGTACGTAAATCGGCCAGTGTACCAAATTCGGGGTTAACGGCATTATAATCCTTTACAGAATAGGGCGAACCTAAACCACCGGCCGATTTCAACACGCCAACCGGGTAAATCGGCATAAGCCATATTACGTTAGCGCCCAGGTCTTTGATTGAGTCGAGCCTGTTTTGCAGGCCTTTCAGGTTAGCTTCCTGGCTAAAGGCACGCAGGTTAACTTCGTAAATTACGGCGTCCTTGCTCTCGGGCACAGCGGCAAATGGGGTGCCGTAAGCCGCAGGATCTTTATAAGTATCGGTAGGAGGCGGCACAACAGGTGGCGTAACAGGATCCGGTTTTACCGAACCCGATTTGCTACAGTTGATCGCGCACACACTTACCAGTAATAGAAATAAATAAGCTTTCATTCGGGTTTTAATTTTAACACTTATCATCATCACTTTTTGTTAGTAGTTTATTTTTATAGCCCCGTCATCATTTTTAATAACAGCAACTTTTATAGGGCAGGTTTCAGGCGCGTAGGCACTTCCTTGCGGATCGGTATTGGCAGCCGCGGCTAACCATCCGTACCTGCCATCTTTTAATGGGATCTGCTGGTCGCCGGTTTTCAACCCGCTTACGTCAGTAAAGCCATGCAGCGCCAGTTTAATCAATTTGAAATGACTTTTAAAGCTGCCATCTGCCTTGCCGAAATTGATCTGTTTAATAGCAGGATCAAAGCTGATAGCGCGTTTGTAATAGCTGCCTTTTTCATAATCAAAACTTTTACCGTCATCCTCATAATACACAAAACTGCCGGCAGTATCACCGTTGTAAATATGTATGGTAAGGGTATCGTTAGGCAACTGGCCGGTATTTTGGGTAAGCGATTGCATAGGGATAATACTGCCGCCTTTTACATATACCGGCAGCTTGTTTACGTTTAGCTGAACAATTTTATCCTGCTCGCCTGCCTGTAAGCCATCGTTATACAGATCGTACCATTTACCTGCCGGGAAATAGATCTTGCCGTACTCTTTGCTGCTTTCAAACGGCGCTACTAAAAAGGCTTTGCCAAACTCATATTGGTTTTGAAACTGCGCGTCGAGCACACGAGGATCGTGTGTGTAATTGATAGCCAGCGAACGCATTAAAGGCAAACCTTTTTGGGTGGCCTCGTAAAAGTTGGCGTAGATGTAAGGCAGCAACTGGTACCGGAGGCTGATATAGTTGCGGGCAATATCCAGCACATCTTCACCATAGCTCCATGGTTCGCTTGCTTTGCTGTTTAACGCGGTATGGTTGCGGTAATAAGGCGTAAACGCGCCAAGTTCTATCCAGCGGGTATATAATGCTATTGTTGGGTTGCCGGTAAAACCGCCAATATCCATCCCTGCGAAGGCAACACCACTTAGGCCTAAACTATTAATGAGGCGTACGCCTGCCAGCATGTGGTCGTCTTCGGCGCGGTTATCGCCAGTCCATATCGCGGTGTAGCGTTGCAGGCCTGCATAACCCGAGCGGGTAAGGATAAAAGGACGCTCTTTGAACTGTTCCCTTGCGCCCTCATAACTTGAACGGGCCATTTGCATACCGTAAACATTATGCGCTTGCAGGTGATTGGCTTTTTTGCCATCATAATCAAACAGCACGTTATGGGGCATTTTTTGGCCCCAGGTGGCAATCTCATTCATGTCGTTCCAAATGCCGCTTACGCCCGATTGCGCGAAAAATTTCACCTCGTTACGCCACCACGCACGGCCTTTGGCACTTGTAAAATCGGGGAAGTTACACCAGCCCGGCCAAACCTGCCCGGTGTAGGCTTGCCCGTCGGGGTATTTAATATAAATATCATCGCGTACGCCGCGCTCGTAAGAACCCGCGCCTTTTTCAACCTTAATACCCGGATCAACAATTACCGTGGTTTTAAAGCCAAGGCTGTTGAGTTCGGTATTCATTTTTAGGGGATCGGGAAAGCGGTCTTTGTTCCAGGTGAAGAGCTTGTAGGCATCCATATAATGAATGTCTAAAGTGATACCATCTGCCGGGATGCGTTTTTCGCGCAGGGTATGGGCTATCCGCATTACTTCTGCCTCGGGGTAATAACTGTAGCGGTTTTGCTGGTAACCCAATGCCCATTTCGGTGGCATAGGCATACGCCCGGTTAACCAGGTGTACGAGGTAATAATATCAGCTACTTTTTTATGGTAAATGATATAGTAATTAGCCTCGCCGCCATGCGCCCCGAAGGAAGAAAAACGGTTATTGCTCGCCCCGAAATTAAAATCGGACTGGTAGGTGTTATCAAAGAACACCCCATAGTTTACATCATGATGGATGCCGATGTAGAATGGGATGGTAGAATACAAGGGATCTTGCGTAACCGCGTAACCATAATTATCGCTGTTCCAGTTGGTGTAGCCATTGCCTTTACGGTCGAGGTTGCCTGTTTTTTCGCCAAGGCCTACAAAATGCTCATCATCCTGCATTTTCTTGTATACGGTTACCGCGTCGCCTGCCCATGAGGTACCAAGGCCTGTTTCATCCTGGTTGATCACTTCGCCCGATGGGGTATAAAATGCTACAGCGAACGGCTTTTTTTGAATTACCGCCTTTAACGAATCTGTAGTAATGGTGATCTGCTTGTCGTTTTGCTCTATGGTGTTTTTTACGGTTAAGGGCTTACCTGTTACGGCGTACGAAAAATCGGGAGCAAGCTTTTTCTTATCGATACGCACCCGTATTATCGACGGCGTGTAAATGCTCACCTGCGCATCGGCATTATCAATAGTGATATCAACCTGTTGCCCATTCACTTTTACACCTGTAACGTTACCAATTTGCAGCACCGCAGATTGCCCGAAGGCCTTTGCCGATAGCAAAACAGAAAGCAGGGAAAGCGTTAGTAAATAGTTAAATTTCATTTAAAAAGGGATAAAACGGTCCCGGCCTGATGGCCGGGACTGATATAACAGAATTAGTTTTTCACTATGGTGTAGGTATAGCTATCGGGTGTGTTTTGCCGCATATCGATAGTTATGGTGTAGCTGCCTGCCGATGAAATGTTAACCGCATCGTTGGTTTGTATCAGCTTGCCGCTAAACTGGGCGCTGCTTGCCGGGCCATAGTTTAGGTCCCAGTTGTTGTTGGCCCTAAATTTTACGGCACCTTCCACCAAATTGGCGGTAACCTTCCATAAACCGGTTGCTGCGCTGTAAACCATTGGGGTTGAGTTATCCCAGCCACCGCTGGTAGCCGAACCTATGATACCAAATGAATCGACCAGTTTATACGAATACGTAAGCGCGTTAACATCTACATTAAACTTATAATAACCCGGCGCGGCAACTACAATGCCGCCCTTTAAGCCATCGGTTGTTAATTTACCATCGCTGGCAAAGCCGTAATTAATGTGGTTCCAGTCGGGTGCCGAAGTAAACTTGAACTCACCCGCGGTAGCCATGTATACGTAACCTTCATATTTTGAACCCTCGGTATTGTATATAGCCACGGCCAGTTCAGGTTTCCAATCCTGGTATGCACCGGGTACATTTAGCTTTAACCTTTCGGGGATGATATCCTTATAGGTCATCACCTTTATTTTGATGGGTTTTGATATCACACTATCCTTATTAAACACGGTGCGTACCCTTATCTCAATTTCCGATTCGGCATTGGCCGGTAAGCTCAGCGTGTTAAGCACGGTACTGTTAATGTTAGCCTTGGTGGTTGATAATGAGTCGGACGTGGTAGTGCCCAATGCAACGGGGGCAGCAAAATTGTTACCGGCCTTATCAACCTGTACGGTATAACTCAGTTCTGTTTTAACACCGTAATCGGCCTGTGCCCAGCGTATAACTACCTTGTCGTCCATATTGGTTTGGGTAACGCTTATGGTTGAGGCATCAGCCGGTAATTTTATTGCCGGTGAACCCGGGTTGTCGCTTTTTACTGCAACTATATTATTATCCTTTTTACAGCCAAATAAGGCAAGGGCAATTAATACAATGGTATATATTGATCTTTTCATGATTTTCTGACGGATTAATAACCAGGGTTTTGAGTTAGGTTGTTGTTCAATAACATATCAGATGCCGGTATAGGGAATATATTGAAATGGGCATCGGTGCTTACACCTGCCATTACATTTCCTTTAAAATCCCATAGCAGGCTGCCGCCTGTGAATTTGCCAAAGCGAATCAGATCGGTACGGCGCTGAAACTCCCAGTAAAACTCGCGGCCACGCTCTTGCAGTAAAAAGTCGAGGTTAAGCTGACCCGAGTTGATGTTGCCGCTTGCGCCTTCATAAGCACGTGTGCGTAAAGCGTTAACATATTGCAGCGCTTTGCCTGCATCGCCGCCTGCACCACCGCGTACGGTAGCTTCAGCATAGTTCAGGTAAACCTCGGCCAGTCTGAACAGCGGGAAATCAGTTTCAACAAAAGTACTGTTACCGCCTTGTGCCCCTGTTGAGGTAATGTTTTTCCATTTGGCTGATAAGTAGCCTTCGGTAAACACGGTTGGGTGCGTAATGGTAAGCGTTTGCCCAGCGGTGTGGAAAATAGCGCGTTTATCGGTATTGCCCGATGGATCAGCGAATTGTGTGTTGACAAAAGCAGTGGTCAACCTGTTCCCACCCCAGCCGCCCGAAGCGATACCGAAAGTATTGGCAGCATCTTCTGAGCCACCTACACCGGCGTGGATAATAAAGGTTACATCACCATAGCTCCTTGAGCTTGCCCCGCTCGACGCGATAGGCATAATAATTTCGTCCTTGATCTTATCGTTATCGGCCAAAAACAGTTCGGGGTATTTGCCATGCAGCGAGTATTTGCCTGCACCAATTACCTCATTGGCATATTTAATACAATCGCCATACATTGCTGTACCGGTGTATACCTGCGCGTTAAGATATATGCGGCTCAACAATGTCCATGCTGCGGCACGGTCGGCACGGGCGTATTCGTTGGCACCCGGCTGCGGCAGTAAATCGGCAACGGCCTTAAGCTCGCTTTCAACGTATTTAAACAGATCGGCACGTTTAATTTGTTTAGGTAAAAACGCACCCGGTTTATCTGCCTCGGTAACAAAGGGTACATTACCGTACAGATCCATAGCGCAGAAGTAGTAATAAGCCCTTAAAAAACGAGCCTCTGCCTGGTAAGCGTCAATCTCAGTTTTTTGAGCACCGCTCAAGCCGCCTACGTTATCGTTCACCGCGCGGATCATCTCGTTACAGTAGCTGATATTGATGAACAAACGCTGGTACATCAGTTTAATATAGTCGTTATTATCCGACCATATATGGCCGTGGTATTCTACCAAACCACCATCGCCCCAGGCATTGATGCATTCGTCGGTAGTAACTTCCTGCGCGTTCCACCAGCCGCGGATAAAGGCGGTTGTGCCTTCATCGGGTGCCGATATTTCGGGTGCGCCGGCTTCGCCTTTTTGCCCTGTTAATGATAGGGTTGAATATAATTTGGCTAAAAATTGTTTATAGGCTTCGGGTTTATCAAATACCGTTGCCGAGGTAGTTATCTTCGGATCTTTAGGTTTTACGTCGAGATCTTTTAAGCAGGAAGTACCAAGTACGCCTGAAATTAAGATAACAGCTATTAATGATCTATTCAGTTTCATGATGTCGTTCTTGCTAAATAATTAAAATGTACAGTTAAGGCCCAGCTGGTATATTCTTGCCCTCGGGAAGAAGTTATTATCCAAGCCACCGGAGATCTCCGGATCGAGCCCCTTGTATTTGGTAATTACGAATACGTTTTGCACGCCCGCGCTTACACGCAGCTTCAGCTTGTTAAACTTAGGCACGTTGTAACCCAGGTTAACGTTATCCATACGGAAGTATGAAGCTTTTTGAATGTAGAAATCAGACATGTTGGTTTTTAACGCCGTGGTGAACTGTGTTTCTTCTGCCGCCTTGGTTTGGTTGGCTATATAACCTAATGATGAATACAGGCCACGATAAGTACTGCCCGATGCTACGTTATTGTAGTTGTAGTTACCCAAACTCAACCTGCCCGAAAAGGCGAAGTCCCAGTCTTTGTAAGCAAGTCTCGAATTGATACCCATTTGTACGGTAGGATCCGGCTTTTTGTAGATGTACAAGTCGCTGCTGTTGATAACATTGTCATTATTGCGGTCAACGTAGGCATCCTCAATTGGCTTGCCGTTGCTGTCGTAAATTTGCTGATATACATAGAACGAGTTAAGTGGCGAACCTACTTTTTGCGCCTGTATGGTATTAAATGTGCCCGATATACCGCCAACCTGTATAATGGTATTATCATTAGCGTTTAGTGAAAGGCGGGTGATTTTATTTTTGTTATAGCTGATATTATAGCTCAGGTTCCAGCTAAAGTCTTTTTTGCTTATCACTACCGCATTCAGACCCAGCTCTAAACCACGGTTTTCCATATTACCTACGTTGGTTAGTACCGTAGCAGCGAAATTGGTACCGGCAGCAGCGTTAACGATGCTCAACAGATCTTTAGTTTTACGGAAATAGTAATCGATGGTACCGGTTAACCTGTTATTTAGGAAACCATAATCTAAACCGATATTGGTGGTAGTGGTAGTTTCCCATTTAATATTGGCATCGTAACCATCGGGGCGTAGGGTGTTGTAAAAGGTATCGCCCAGTTGGTAGCGCGATGTTTGATCGCTCACGGTAAACTTAGCCAGGTAAGGGTAGTTATTACCATTGTTCAGATCTTGCTGACCGGTTACACCGTAGCTCACGCGCAGTTTCAGATCAGATACTGTATTGCTGTTTTTCAGGAAGTCTTCGTCCTTAATTCTCCAGGTGAACGCGCCCGCAGGGAATAGTCCCCAGCGTTTATCCTTAGCGAATCTTGAAGTAGCATCGTCCCTTACGGTAAAGGTTAACTGGTACTTATCTTTAAAAGTGTAGTTCAACCTGCCGAAGAAAGAGATGAGGTAATACTCGGTAATGTAATCGTTAGGTGGCTGCGGCGCGGTCATTTTAATATCTGATGATGTGCCGTGACCTTCTCTGTAAAAATGCGACCATGAATAACCGGCCGTTGCATCTAAACGGCTGTCTACAGCCTTCAGGTCTTTTACATAGTTAAAGTAAAAATCAACCAGTTGGTTCTTCCTGCTCTCTTCGTAATTGCTTAAACGGCCGCCTGCTACTACAGGTATATATACCCATTGCGTACTGTCACGGGCATTGTTATGGCCAAATACTTTGGCGTAGTCGTAGGCAAGGTTCAGGTTGGCACGCAGTTCGGGCAAAAAGTGCATTTTGTAATCGAACTGGGCGTTACCAATGCTTCTGCGTACGGTCGATTTATTATCCGTTAAATCCAGCTGGGCAACCGGGTTGGCAGGTGCCAGTGTTACCGGGTCACCATTGATGTTGGTATTGCCCTTATCCGTCCAGGTAGTATAACCCCTCCAGCGGGTATTGCCATTGTATACCGGTTTTGTAGGATCATAATTAATGGCATTGCCAACAGCGCTTTGCTCTGCAAAATTGTTAAGGTTGTACAGCCCCTTAACGTTTACGTGGATGTTCAAATGGTTATTCAGCAAGCTTGGGTCTAAACCGATAGCCAGTGTAGTGCGCTGAAAATTGTAAGTTTTCAAAATACCATCGCTGTTGTTATAGCCTAAGGCTACACGGTATGGCAGGTTTTTAGCCGTACCCGATACACTCAGGTTATGATCTTGCCCAAATGCTTTTTGGTAGATCTCTTTTTGCCAGTCGGTACTGGCGGTACCCAATAAATTAGTTACCGCGGTATTGCCTGCATATACTTTGTTCACTACATCCCTAAACTCATCGCCGGTATAAACATCCACTTGTTTGGGCAATACCGATAACGAGGTAGTTACATTGTAATTCAGTTTAAGCTCTTTTGAACCACGCTTGGTGGTGATCAGTAATACACCGTTTGACGCACGGGCACCGTAAATAGCCGTTGCCGAGGCATCTTTAAGTACGGTAATATTTTCTACATCATTAGGGTTAATGGTGTTCAATATATTAGCCGAACCACCTAATGCTGTATTATCAATAGGCACATTATCAATAACGATCAGCGGATCGTTACTCGCATTTAGCGAAGCCCCGCCACGGATGCGTATGGTTGATGTATTGCCCGGCGCGCCGCTGGTTGAGGTGATTACCACACCCGGCAGTTTACCCACAATAGCATCCTGTATGGTATTTACAGCGCCGCGGTTAAAATCTTTAGCGGTAACTACGCTTATTGCGCCTGTAGCGTCGCTTTTACGCACGGTACCGTAACCAATAACCGCTACTTCGTTTAAAGCGAGTGTAGATGGCTCCAGTTGGCCGTTCAAACTTACCGCGCCGCTTACATTTACAGGGTTCTCCTGGTTTTTATAGCCAATAAAACTTATTACTACGGTTTGCGCACCGGCGGGCACATTGCTTAGCTTATAAAAGCCATTGGCATCTGTTGAGGTGCTTATTGATTTGCCTTTTACTACTACTGTAGCGGCCGGCAGCGGGAGGTTATTTTCATCAACCACCTTACCGGTGATGGTGCCCGATTGGGCGAATACCCAGTTTGACAGGCAGACAAAAAGTAACAGCAACCCGTACTTTAAAGAGTAGATCTTTTCCATTAAATTTAGTTATGGTTAAAAAATTGGTTTATAACAGACGAGCTTGGGGCTCAATCATAAACCAAAGGAAAGGAGCTTGGCCGTCAAAAGCAATTTATCAAAAGCCGATATAGAAAATACAAAACAATAATTGGTATAATGTATTATTTATCAATTATTTGTATTGTAAATAAACCTGCAGAATATAGAACTTATATAGCCTTAATGTAGATATTACACCGCTTGTATTTCCATTATACGGTCTTCAAATTCATCATTTGGGAGGATGGATTTGGTTTTTACGCGGTTTTTGTAAGAATATATGGTGTTAACCGAATAGCCCAGAATTTTTGAGATGCGGTCATTATCATGTATCCCCATGCGGATAAGGGCAAAAATACGGAGTTCGGTATTGAGTAATTGCCCTTTCGGGATCACTATTTTTTCTTCGGGCTTAAAGTAGGAATTAAATATCTCGATGAAATCGGGAAACAAGCGGAGGAAAACCTTATCGAAAGTATTGAACAGTTCCTGGCGCTCGCTTTCGAGGTTGAGCTGGTTAATGGTTTGCAGCGCATCTTCATAGCGTTTATTGGTCAGCTTCTTATCCAGCGATTTTTTAAAGTTCTCCAGCTTATCCAGGTAAATGGAATTAATATTAAAGTAATAGCCGATATATTCGTTTTTGATGGTATTGGCTACACTCAGCTTCTTATTTACTTCTTCGAGGGCGGTATTGGTTTCGTGCAGGCTTAGATTGGCCTCCTGAATAATTTTATCTGCCGCGCGTATCTTTTTAAGCTGACGGAAACTGATCACCGCGAAAACGATCACTGCCACCACCAGCAGCGTAATGATGAACGAATAGGCATATAACAACCTTTTCTGATGCTCTATCTGGTTGATCCACTGGGCTTCAATAATGGGGAGTATGCTGCTGATCTTTACCTGCCTGTGCAAAGCCCCGTAAAAGGTAGCCTCGTCCATGGCCTGCTTAATGTATACATAGGCATTTTTAATATCGCCCTGCTTAAACAATATATCGGCCAGTTTATAGCTGGCCACGGTTTCTTTAGTGGCCGATTCCACATCGGTAATAGCCGCACGGATGAGCAGTTCTACCGATTGCTTCTTCTTATCGCCCGTTACCTCGTAAATATAACTCAGGCAGCAGGCGTTTATGGCGAACTGATGAGGTGTTAAGCCCGATAGTTTAAGCAGTGCTGTATAGGTTTTTTCACCATCCTCAAAATCGGCGGTACGCAAATCCTTCAATCCTTTTAATTCGAGGTAACTGTAGCTGCCCGGCTTACAAAGCGCCAGTGCCGAATCAATACAAGCTATCCCTTTCGGGTTATAAATCGCGGTATAATCCGGACTCCGGTTATAATCGGCCAGATCAAAATAGCTGCGAGCCTTTAAAAAGAAATATTCTACCCTGTCGTTATCAGGCAAGGGTTGCAGGTTAATACTGTTCAATACCTCCAACGTCTCTTTAAACAAGCCGGAAGAAAGCAGCGTAAAGGCCATTTTCATTTTGGCGGTTGCTATCAATACCGGTTCGTTGAGTTGGGCCGCGGTGGTTTGCAGCTTTTTGGCATAGCTGTAAGATGAATCGTAGCTGAAGGTTTTATACTCATCGTATAATTGCAGGTACACCGTAAACCGGTCGCGTGGTGCGGCGGTATTGGCCAACTGTTCGCGGAGTGCCTTTATCCTGTCTTGCTTTTGGTTAATGTAGGTTTCTTTATTGTTGAGTACCTCATTTAATTTATTAAACAAGCTATCATTTACCTGTGCGTATCCACAAAAATTAACACATAATAATAAGAGCAACAATAAAAAATACCTGGTTGACTTCATTTATTCAGAAAACAGCGAATTGGCGTTTATAATCAGCTAAAGTTATAAATATACCGCGAATTAAGGCCATTTAAATTGACAAGATGAGCAGTTGAGGTGATTTTTATGGATGTGGTATTAAATATGTTTTTATAGATATTACAGCTTAGATTTTGTTAGGTTGGTTTTAACCGATGTATAACATGCTCCTGTCAATCTTACACATCACCGGGAGACAAACACAGCATTGTACTAATATTTCGTTTAAAAATAAGCATTTGGTAATTTAGGCTCTCTCTAAACACTTATATACTAAACCAATGAAGGCTTTTCAATACCTGTTTGTCATTATTTTTCTGCTTATTACGCACAGTAGTTTTGCAATGCAGTTAACAGATACAGTTTTAATACGATCGCATTTAACTACTATTACAAAAACAGGGAATTATCGTACGTACAAAAATTTAGATGAGCTTAACAAAACAGCAGCATATATTAAAAATGAGTTCGCAAAATTTACTGACAGCGTTTTTGTACAAGAATATACGGTAGAAGGTAGGGTTTATAAAAATGTTATATGTTCATACGGTACCGAAAATCAAAAGAGAATAGTTGTTGGCGCGCATTACGATGTTTGTGGGAATCAGGAAGGGGCCGATGATAATGCCAGCGGTGTGGTAGGTATATTAGAGCTATCACGATTATTAAAAGGAAAAAAACTGAATCAGCGTGTTGATCTTGTTGCCTACACCCTCGAAGAACCTCCTTATTTCCGTACAGAATATATGGGAAGCTATATTCACGCAAAAGCTTTGGCCGATCAAAAGATTAAAGTTGATGGAATGGTTTCTCTTGAAATGATAGGTTATTTTAAAGATGAAGAAGAATCGCAATCCTATCCTGTAGGATTTCTTTCGACGTTTTATGGGAGCAAGGGTAATTACATAACGCTTGTAAAAAAGTTTGGAGCCGGGGCTTTCGCCGGGAAATTCTGTAAAAAGTTTAAATCGACAGGAACAATCAGGACAAAAGAATTTACAGGCCCAAAGGCATTACCCGGAATTGATTTTTCAGATCATTTAAATTATTGGAAATTTGGTTTCAGCGCATTGATGATAACCGACACTTCATTTTACCGTAATAGAAATTACCATCTCGCCACAGATACTATGGAAACTTTGGATATTAATAGAATGGCTAAAGTAATAGATGGCGTATTTAAAGTTTTATCAGCCTTTTAATAACGCAAAATTTGCTGCTTCTGTAAAATTCTTTATTTAGATAGCCTACTGCAATAATCTAATTATCAGCACATATATAAACACATCCCGCAATACTTTAATAGCGTTATGCAGGGTATTGTAGATGGTTCGTTCGGTAAGGCCGGTTGTATCTGCTATTTCACAAAAGCTTTTCTCATCAAAATAGCGCAGCCGCACTATCTCTATTTGGCGCGGTGTTAGCTGGTTCAGTGCTTTTTGCAGTCGTTTTTTGGTAAACTCATCCTGCTGACTGGCTATCAGTATATTTTCGTAAGGTTGTTCGGCAGCCGCGACGGTTATCTCGGCCTCCTCAATTGAGGTAGTAAAGGTATCGCGCGAGTATTGCTGGTAAGTTTTATAAAGTATGCGCTTATATATAGTGAGCACATATTGTTGTATGTTTTGTACGGATGATAACTTATCCTGTATCCGCCATAATTCAATGAACAGATTGTTTATACTCTCCTTTACCAACTCCGGATTTTTATACATACAGATACCGAAGCGGTACAGATCATCATAAAACAGCTCAAAACAGGCGTAAAGACCCTTCTTGTCGCCAACGGCAAGTAACGACCAGTCTTTTTTTATCCGTTCTGTTTTAAGGCTCATTAACTGCGGTTATTTGTAATGTTTGGGGTTTGGAGTAATTTATTGATGAAATTAACAAATTCTTTGTAAATATTTTAAAAAGACTTGGTAAAAAAGAATATTCTATTGCACTTGTGTATAAATACCAATTAAATGGACTATACCAATTTCAATATTGAAGATTTTTTGACGAATGAGAGCTTTGTAAACTATTGCTACGATACAAATGATGACGATAAAAAACATTGGGAAAATGTTATACTCACCCAGCCCTTATTAAAAAAGCAAATTACCGAAGCACGCGAACTATGCCTGCTGCTTGGTATTAAGGTTAGCAAAGCAGAAAAGCAACAGGCGCTTAACAACCTGAAAAAAGCGATTGAGCGCGAACAACTGCAATCAACCAACATAACAAAAGGCAAAGTACGCAGGTTATGGTTTGCGCGTATAGCCGTTGCCGCAGCGCTGCTTGTGTTCGCTATGGTTTACAGCATATATAAATACACATCTCCGGTATCGGGTGCTGTGTTATACAGCCGGGTTACAGATGCCAGTTATCATATAGTAGCGCGTACCAATTTCAACGGACGTAAAAAGGTTGCCCTGCCCGATGGTACCATTGTAATTTTAAATGGCGCGAGTACCTTAAAAATGGCCAATGATTATAATAATAACAGCAGGCATGTGGTATTAACAGGCGAGGCTTTCTTCGAGGTACATAAAGATAAGGACAGGCCTTTTGTTGTGCTTACCTCAAAAACCGCTACTACCGCCCTGGGTACCTCTTTTAAGGTGAGCAGTTACTCCACGTTAAAAACCGCCAGTGTGATGCTGGTTACCGGCAAGGTTAAAGTTGAGTCAACCCGCCCACATTCAAATATCAACGACCAGATATTGGTTCCGGGGCAGCAGGTTACATTGGCCGATGGGGCAAGCGGCTTCATCAAATCCAACTTTAATACCACCAAATTACAAAACTGGATTGATGGCAGGCTCATATTTTCGAATGCGAACTTTGCCGAAATAGCAGCCAAAATAGCCGACATATACGGCGTACAGGTAGCCGCCAATAGTAAAGATACCAGCAAAATAAAGTTTACCGGTCAGTTTGATAACAAGAGCCTTACCGAGGTGCTGGATGCTATTGGCTTTGTAAACAACTTTACTTACAGGCAAAAAGACGACCGTATTAAAATCGTATTCTAAAAATAACCATACTCATATTTAACCACCTAATCTTTTAAACTATGCTAAAAAAACTACCCCTTTCACGTTTTTTTCCGAAAACGTTATTGAGGATGCTTGGTGCGGTATTCCTGATCATTTATACCAGTGGATATGCCCAATCGTCACCAAACCCGCTTTACTCTTTTAACTGGCAAAATCAGCCTGTAGAAAAAGTGTTTAAGCAAATTGAGGATGCCACCAAAGTGCGTTTCTCGTACAACCCGGCCGATGTTGATTTTAAACGCCGCATCAATCTCAAAATAACCGACAAGCAATTGAACGATGTTATTGATGCTTTGGCTAAACAAATTAATGTGAAGTACAAAATATCGGGCGAGATGGTAATGATACAGGCGTTGAAAACCAACGCGGGCACTGCCATTTTTACATTAAAGGGTAAGGTTTTAGACGCTGATAAACTTGCCTTGCCGGGTGTAACCGTGGTAAATACTAAAAGCGAAAAATCGGTTGTTACCAACAATTCCGGCGAATTCGCTATTGAGGTAAGCACGGGTGATATCATCACTTTCAGGATGGTTGGTTTTGAGCCATCATCAGTAATAGCAAGTGATGATATAAAGTATGTAACCATTAACCTGAAACTCAGCAGTACCGAACTGAAAACGGTGGTAGTTACGGCCCTCGGTATCAAACGTGAACAGCGCGCCCTGGGTTATGCCTTTAGCGAAGTAGACGGTAACGACCTGAAGAAAGCCCGTGAAACCAACGTAATGAACTCTCTTGCCGGTAAGGTTGCCGGTTTGGTGATCAACAGTACGGCAGGCGGCCCGGCAGGTTCATCGAGGGTAATTATTCGTGGTAATACAACTATTACCGGTAATAACCAGCCGCTGTATGTGGTAGATGGTGTACCTATTGACAATTCAAACTATGGCCAGGTTGGCGGCGGCAAATATTCGGGCGGCCTTGATTTTGGCGACGCGATATCCGCCATTAACCCTGATGACGTAGATAAGATCAGTGTTTTGAAAGGCCCATCGGCATCGGCACTGTATGGTAGCCGTGCAGGTAATGGTGTTATATTGATCACTACCAAAAAAGGCGGTAACCGTAAAGAACTGGGGATTGAATATAACAGTACCTCATCATTCGAGAAACAGTTGACCAGCTTAGATGGCAACCAGTTTATTTATGGGCAAGGCAGTTCAGAGCAATTGGTAATTGATGCCGCGCAGGCAAAAAACACCTTGTTCAATAACTTTGGCCCTCGGCTCGATCCAAGCTTACAGGTAATAGGTTTTGATGGTGTGTATCGCCCTTACGCGCTGGTGAAGAACAATATCCAGGATTTCTTCCGCACAGGGTCAACGTTTACCAATACGGTATCGTTAGCTAACTCGGGCGAGAAAGGAAACTTCCGTTTATCCATATCCGATTTGCGCAATAACGACATTGTACCCGGCAGTAACATGCGCCGTAATACATTCAACTTTAACGGAAGTTCAAAGTTCGGCAAAAACCTTACAGTTGAGGCGCGTGTAATGTACATGAACGAAAATGTAACCAACCGCCCCTCGCTTGCCGATGATCCGGGCAATATTGGTAACAACTTCATCGGTTTAGCCAACAACGTTGACCAGGCTTACTTTAAAACCGGCTATAAGGATGTGGAAGGTAATTATGTAGAATGGGGCGGCGGTCAGTACCGGCTTGATCCATACTGGGTGATCAACGAAATGAACAACCGCACCAAAAAGAACCGCATGATAGGCGGTTTGCAGGCCAATTATGTTTTCACCAGCTGGTTAAACCTGCAAGGCCGGGCATCTACCGACTTTACTTACTTTGATTATGAAAAATTCAGCCCTATATCTACCCCGGGCTCATTAACCGGCCGACTGGAAACTACCAACCAAAAAGTTCAAACCACTGAAGGCGATATGTTGCTGACCGCTCAAAAGCAGGTATCAGCTACATTAAACCTATCGGCCAGGCTTGGTGTGAGTTTATCGCGCAGCCAGGCACCCGGTTACAGTGGCTCATACATTGATATGGTTGCTACCGATGTAGTTAGTTCAAACAGCTTTGCTGATAAAACAATAACCCAGATTTCACCAAGAGAAATGCAGACAAGATCAGTATACGGCTTAATTACAGCGGCATATAAAAGTTATTTGTACTTAGACGCGACAGTTCGTCGTGATGCGGTATCAACTTTACCGATGGGCAAAAATGCTTATACCTATCCATCAGCATCGGCAAGTTTTGTATTCAGCGATGCCTTCAAAATCCCTAAAACAATATTATCTTTTGGTAAAATACGGGTATCAGGTGCCGAAGTTGCCAGCAGTACCGATCCTTACATGCTTAATTTAGTGTACGCGCTTAATCCGCAAAACTTTAACGGGCAGGCTTTGGGAGGCATCGGTACAACCATTAAACCTCCGGGTAACGATCTGAAACCTACTCGCACACGCTCTTTTGAGGTAGGTACCGATCTTAAGTTTTTTAACGACAGGATAGGTTTGGATGTTACTTATTACACTTCGAAATCAAGAGATCAGATCAACGTGGTTAATGTGCCATTGTCGTCGGGTTTCCCGCAGCAATTAATTAACGCGGGCGTGGTTGGCAATAAAGGTGTGGAAGTAATGTTAAACACCAAACCAGTTGTAACCAAAGATCTGACCTGGGATTTCAGCGTAAACTTTGCCCGCAATATCAACACGGTACAATCACTTGCTGATGGCGTACCCTATTTAACCTTGTCTGATGCACGCTGGTTAGGTACATCAGTAGTAGCAAGACCAAACACTGCCTACGGCGCTATTTTGGGCTATGGCGGTCAAAAGGACGAACAAGGCAATGCGGTACTCGATCCGGTTACACTTGCACCCCTGCAAACTGTTGACCGCGAGGTATTAGGCAAAGGAACCTGGAGCTGGACAGGCGGTTTAAGCAGTTCGGTATACTACAAAAACTTCGGTTTAAGCTTTATTGTAGATGTTAAACACGGAGCAAGCTTATTTTCAATGACTAACCTGTTCAACGTAATACGAGGCTCAAGCGAGGTAACTTTACCGGGTAGGGCCGAGTGGATAGCATCTGAAGAGGCACGCCAAAATGCAGGTCAAACCATTGAGCAATGGCGGGCATCGGGCAATGTAAGGGGTTATGTGCCGCAGGGTGTGGTACAAACCGGTACCGATGCATCAGGCAAGCCTATTTACGCTGCAAATACCCGCGCGGTTGATCCATCCATTTACTGGGCTAATTACTACAGCGATGGCAATGGCGTAGCTACACCATTCATATATGATGCAAGCTATATCAAAATGCGTGAGATAACCTTAAGCTATAATATCCCAACCGCTATTTCATCAAAATGGGGAATTAAAAACATGGCAGTGGCTTTGGTAAGCCGTAACCCTTTCATCATACACAAAAATGTACCCAATGTTGACCCCGACTCCAACTATAACAACGGTAACGGGCAAGGCCTTGAATATGGCTCATTACCATCAAGAAAAAGCTGGGGATTTAACCTGAATGTGAAATTTTAAGATACTGACATTGATAATTGTATAGATATGAAAAGATATATAAACAAAATAATCATCATACTTTTAGCAGTTACCACATTGCTGGTTTCTTGTAAAAAGTTTGAAGATTTTGGCGATACCAATACCGATCCAACCAAATCAAGTAATCTTGATCCGGTAAATCAGCTGGTACTTACGCAGCTGCGTTTCTCGGGCGAGTTAACGATAAACGAACGTACCAGCATCATCATGACCATGCCGCTGGTGCAGCAAATTGGCGGTGCTTACTACACGCGTTACGGATTTGAATATGTAAAGAACAGGCAATACATGTCGGAAATGTGGGAGCTTGGTTACCCTAACGATGTATTGAACATTGTTGACGCGGTTGAACGCTCGGCAAAAGATCCGCTTAAAACCAACCTTAATGCCATGTGCCGCATTATGAAGGTATATATTTTTGCAAGGATCACCGATCTGTATGGCGACATTCCTTACAAACAAGCAGGCCAGGCATATATATCGGGCATTATACGCCCCGAGTTTGATAGCCAACAGGATATTTATAACGATTTCTTTAAAGAACTAACCGAGGCTTCGGCACAGCTGGATGCTTCAAAAGATAACGTAGCCGCCGATATATTTTACAAAGGCAATGTAGCAGCCTGGAAAAAGTTTGCCAACTCGCTACACCTGCGTTTAGCCATGAGGTTGAGCAAGGTTGATCCGGATAAGGCTAAAACCGAAGTGCAGGCCGCGTATGCAGCCGGTGTATTTACCGATGCTGCCGATAATTGCATAACCAACCATGCCGATGTACAAAACAGCTATGCCGATATTCGCGGTAATGGTGTATCGGTGGCCATTAACCAATACCCTGATGAAGGTCGCCCGCGTATTTGCAGCACTTTCATAAAAACAATGACCGATAGCAACGATCCACGCTTGCAGTACATAGCACGCAATTACTGGGTTAACCCCGATAAACCATCGGAACGACTGGACGTTACCGACCAGGTAAAGGCTAAGATGGGAATCATTGGAGTTGGGCCGGGTAAGTATAATTACGATGACTTTTTGGGCGCTATCGAGGTTGATCTGGGTAATGGTCGTGTAGTACAGGTGCCAAACAACGGCCAGAAAGTACAGCTTGCCAACTGGATGATCACTAATGATGCTCCCTACTTTCATATTACTTATGCCGAAACTGAACTTTTACTGGCAGAAGCTACACAACGCTGGGGTTTAAGCCTGGGGGTTAACGCGAAAACCCACTTTGAAAACGGTGTAAGCGCGGCAATGAAACAACTGGCGCTGTTTAAAGGCGGCCCGGTAATTAGTGATACACAAATACAAAACTTTAAAACTGATAACCCGCTGCCTCCCGGTAATGAGGTGCGTGCTATAGATACACAGCTGTGGGTTGCCCTGTTGCTAAATGGCCCCGAGGCTTATGCTAACTGGCGCCGTACAGGATTCCCGGTGTTGGAATCAGCGGCCAATGCCGAATCAACCGTGACTACTACACCGCGCAGGTTTGAATATCCGCTTACCGAAACGGAGCAGAACGCCACTAATATTAATAAAGCCATAGCAAAACTCACCGGCGGCCTCGACGATTGGACTGCAAGGGTTTGGTGGGATAAATTGTAACTGATGATATTGACGATAATGAGAAGGAATATTTATTGCGCCATACTAATGGCGGTGTTGATGTGCAGCTGTAAAAAGACCGCCAAATCTGAAATAAAAACAGACGATGGTAAAAAACCTGTTGCCGCTGCACAATTCAGGGTGGTGGGGTATTTGCGCGAGTTTAATGTTGAGGATGGAAGCGCTATCAAGTTCGACTTCGGTAAAATAACGCATCTTAACATCGCATTCATCAACCCCGACGTGAACGGCGATTTTACTACACTGGCTGGGCTAAAGGAACTGGTTGTTGCGGCGCATACCAAAAACGTGAAGGTACTGGCATCAATAGGCGGCGGCAATCCGCCGGCTTATTATACAACTTTGCTGGCCGATAAAACCAGCCGTACCAAATTGGAGAGTAACCTTGCGGGCTTAACGGCACAGTATAATCTGGATGGTATTGACGTTGATTTAGAAGGCAGTTTTGTAGATGCTAATTACGAAGCTTTTGTTGTGGAATTGAAAGCCATATTGCAACCGCAAAAAAAGCTGCTTACTACCGCTATAGCTACCGCTTATGCCTCGCAGTATACTGATAAGGCACTGGCGCAATATGACTTTATCAATATCATGTCGTACGATAAAACGGGGCCATGGCGGCCGCAGGATCCTGGTCAGCATTCACCATATCAAATGGCGGTAGATGATCTGAATTATTGGAGCGGCACGCGCGGCATAGCCAAAGATAAACTGAGCCTTGGCGTTCCGTTTTATGGCTACGGTTTTGGCAGCGGCGTACCCCAGGACATGAGCTTTTCAGATATCATCAAAAAATATCCCGGTTCAGAAAATAAAGACGAAGTGAAGGATGATGCAGGCGGTACCGTTTATTATAACGGCATAGCTACCATTAAAAGTAAAACCAAACTGGCACTGCAAAAAGCAGGCGGTATTATGGTATGGCAGTTATTGCAGGATGATACCGGCACGTACTCTTTAATCAACACTATTGATGCTGAAGTAAAAGCAGCTAAAAAATAAAGCGAATAGGTTACAGAATTTTAAATCATAAAAAATGGAAAAGATCTATAAAAAATTATCGTTCCTGCTGGTGCTGGTAGTATTTGCTGCCGCATGTAAGAAAGATATAGCCAAAGAGCAGGAAGCCGCCAACCCGCTGCATCCGCGCATATTTGATATATTGAGGGAGTTTTCGGGTGCGCAGATCATTGATGAAGGCGATACCGCCAAGTTCACGGGTATTGAAATAACTCCGGCAGATAAAGCTACCATCAGCTGGATGGTGAACAATGTTGAGGTTTCAAAAGAGAAAAAATTCAGTTTTGCACCCACCAGCGGCGGCGAGTATACTATTAAACTGAAGGTAGCCTACAATGGCGATTCAAGTGTAAGGAGTACCAAGGTACTCGTTAATCCATCTACCTATACATTTAAGCCATACACGCAAATCAGCATGACCTATTTAACGCAGGATGGCAGCGCCGCTAATATCAATTTCGCTAACGTAACCCATGTTGCCTACAAAATTGGTTTGGTATCGCCCGAAGGTGACCTGGATACATCACCTGGAGAAGTTGGCCAAAAAGCAAGGGAGATTGTAGCGCGGGCACATATTGCAGGCGTACCTGTTATTATGGGTATAAGCGGCAGGTTATCAGGCATCGATGGCTGGGCCATATACGAAACCAATGATTTTGGCACCGCTATACGCGATGCTGCCAAACGCACCAAATTAGTGGGTTTAATTAAAGCTTATGTAGCCGCCAAACATATGGATGGCGTGGATATCATGATGACCGACATCAACTCGGGCAATGCCGATGCTAACATAGCGGCAATAGTTCCGTTTGCAAACGAACTTAAAGCTGCCCTGCCTGCAAACTCAATTTTAACACTTACCGCTACAGTTAACTATATGCACTGGAGTTATCCTGGTGATCTTTCTGCATTTAGCTGGATAAATGTGCATGCTTTTGAAGATAATATCCACATTGGCCCGGATGCTCCTGTCGGTCAGTCGTCAAGCTATGATTTTATGGTGAGCGGTGCCGCCGTCTGGACGAACTTTCATTTACCGGCTAATAAATTAGTTATTGGTATACCTGCCTTTGGTTTACGTTACAATGCCTTAAACAGCAATGGCAATAATGAAAGCTGGGGTTCTTATGATTACATGACCTACAAGGATATTTTAGCTGTCGACCCGACTGCTGCCGGTAAAGAATTTACCGATAAATCAGGCGCCGGCGGCGTATATTATAATGGGGTTCCTTTGGTGGAGAAAAAAGCGACCTATATTAAGGCGACCGGCTTTAAAGGCGCTTACTTATGGGCCGGCGATTATGATGCAACAGATGCAAATTCGTTGATGCGGACTATTTATACCAAGCAGCAATAACAGCTATTTAAACTTGTAAGTAGTATGAAAAAGATAGCTTTTTTTGTTTTCGTGCTGTCGATATGGTGCAGCCATGTAAATGCGCAGGTTAAAACCATTAAATGGAGCGGTTACACCTGGAATGTAAAAGAACCGGCGGAAGCTACAGGCCCCGGTCCTAATTTTTGGAGTGGCAGTAATGTATGGATTGATGCCAGTGGGTGGCTGCACCTAAAGGTGAGCAAAAATGCCAATACCGGTAATTGGGAGTGTGCCGAAGTAGCCAGTACCGAAAGCTTTGGTATGGGCACTTACCAATGGCAAATTGATGCCGATATTGATAAGCTTGATAAAAACATCGTATTAGGCTTGTTTGATTATTCGGGTACCGACGCGCGCGATGAGATAGATATTGAGTTTGCCCGCTGGGGTAACAGCGAATATCCTAACCTGAATTATACCGTTTACCCGAAAGCCGGCGATCCGCCAAAGCATACCAGTTACACTAGCGAGTTTACATCGCCAAACGGCACTTACACTACCCATCGTTTTATAAGAACCGCCAATAGCGTAACCTTTAAAACACTTTACGGGCATTTAGATAATGAGCCCCGCGATAACCTCTTTATAAGCAAAGAGTTTAAAAGTCCGCAGGTATCCATTAGTAGTATCGCTATGCCGGTGCTCATCAATCTGTGGCTGTTTAAAGGCCTTGCGCCATCTAACGATCAGCCGTTTGAGGTGATCATACACAGCTTTAAATTCACAGCACAATAATATTATTTAGGTGGATGCTGAAAATATTATAATCATATTATTAAATAAGAATTAATAATACTAAAGAGCCACTTAGCATTTGTGCTAAGTGGCTCTTTGTTTAAACAATGGTTGCCGTATAATAATTTATACTGATAATGTTACGCAACCGGGAAAGTGAAATAGAAAGTAGCTCCCTTGCCCTCAGTGCTTTCCAGCCAAATAGTGCCATTGTTGGCTTTTACAAATTCCTTACAAAGTGTAAGGCCTATACCTGTTCCTTTTTCTCCGGCAGTACCGTAGGCTATGTTCATATCAGATGAACTAAAAAGCTGTTGCTGTGCCTTGCTAATCCCTTTCCCTTTATCTTGTACATAAAATGTTACATGGTTGCCTTTCTGCATTTGTTGTGTACCGATAAGCACTTTTTCACCTTTGTAACTGAATTTTATAGCATTTGAGAGCAGGTTACGAACTATAAACTCAAAATGATTTTGGTCGGCATGGAGTTTCAGGTTATCAGGAATTTGATTGATTATACTAACCGATTTATCTGCAGCCTGGCGTTGAAGTGCTTCTATATTGGTAACGGTACTTTTGGCAGCGTAAAAAGTTTCAGGTTTTATATGAATACCTTTTAATTGAGCTTCGCCCCAGTTGAGCAGGGCATTGAGAATTTCAAGCGTGATATCTCCCTGTTTTCTCATTTCTGATATTAGTTGCCGGTGCTCTGCATCCAAATTATCGTCTTCCATCAATGCCAGCAGTTGAGTGATACCGCCGATAGGATTACGCAGGTCATGCCCGATAATTGAAAAAAGACGGTCTTTTATTTTGTTTGATCTATCCAGCTTAGCTACTAAACGGCTTACGCGGTAAGAGTAAAGCCCGAGCAAAGCTAATATTACAAGGGTAGAGGCTGCTGCAACAATGCCAAGATTACGCTGGTAGGTTTTTTGCTTGTTTGACAAAAGCAATGTTTCGTTATTAAGTTTTGTTTCGGCCAGTTCGTAACTGCTGCGCAACACAGCCAACTTACGTGCTTTGTTTACATCCATCAGGCTATCAAGTAGCCGGTGATGTGCTTGCAACGCTTCTATTGCTTCAGTGTAACGCGATTGCTGATGGTATACTTCTGCTAAACTTTTATAAATCTCGGCGGCCAGGTGTTTCTGCCCTGTTTCATGCGCTATTTGTAACGCGTTCCGCAAATGCTGTATACTACGGTTCGCATCCCTCTCTTTTAACGAACCCGCTATACCTATTAATGCCAATGCCTCTTCTTCCCGTAAACTATATTTTCGTGCCTTAAGAAGTGCTTGTTGATGCATCTCCAGTGCAAGATTGTGATTGCCCGCCGAATCAAGCGACCTTGCAGTATGGTGTAAGAGAATAAGATGCTTTTTACGGTGCCGGGTATTATCACTGCGAGTAATACCTTTGTTAAAAAAATGCTGTGCCTTTTTATGATGGCCGGAATCAGCATGTAAACGCCCGATGCGCGTAAGCAGGTCTATGTAGTCGTCGCCGGCATCGCGTTGACCATGTAATGCTTCAGCCCGTTCGTAAAAATATAGCGCCTTGACGTTTTTCTTCCGGATTTCAGCTATGAGGCCAAGCTTAGTAAGTGCCATAATGATCATGTTCGTATCACGACGGATCTCTGAAGCATGCAAAATGCTGCCGGCCAGTTTTTGCCCTTCGTTAATCTTGCCTGTTCTGCTTTCTAATACCGATAATATAAGGCTCGTTTGTTCTATGTTGGCTTTGTCAGCCAGTTTTGAATAAACATTTTTAGCAATGCGCTGATATTTTAAGGCTAGTTCGTAATTGCCATATTGTTCATTGATAGCGGCAAATCGTTGCACCAGTAAGGCTTCACCTCGTAGATTTTTTAACTTAGTTGCCAGTTGTAATCCAAGCCTGGCGTAATGAATCGCTGAGTCGGGGGAAGCGGGCTGAAAGAAAGCACTCTTATCGTCATAATACCTTATACGTATACTATCAGCCACAGCAATATTGGGCGTATCTTTTTTACCCGGCGCACAACAAACCAGCAATGCAGATAAAAAAATGAAAGTTAAAAAGCTTCTCATAAGAGGTGATGATTTGTACGTATAAAATATCTGCTATGTTTAGAAATTTCTGTAGAGAAAGCTTACTGAAAAATATAAAAGTTGATAACAAGGCTGTTGTATATAAATGACCTTCGTATTATCCGGGCAGCTTGAAATATTAAATTTACAATGGCCGAGAAAAGATCAAAACTGGCCAATATAGAAACGAACTAACCTTGGTAAGTTATTTTAATTTTATAAATACGATTACTGATGAACAAAAAGCATTAAGGTAGCTTTGTGATTGCAGAGAAGATGAAAAAAGTAAGCATGGAAGAACCTGTGATATGGGTTGATACTATTGTTGGTTTTAGCAACAAGGGGTATAAAAGTGCTGCTGCAAGTGATATTTAAAGAGGCTGTGAGTATTTATAACTGATTGAACATAAAGTACTTCTTATTATCACTTTACAAAGTAACAAAATGGTAACCCACACCATAGGCTGTTTTGATGTAATCTTTACCGGCGGCTTTATTTAATTTTTTTCGTAAGTTGGTAAGGTGCACATATACGGCATCAAAATTGTCTGATTCATCAATATGATCGCCCCAAATATGTTCAGCTATGGAAGATTTGCTAACTACCCTATTTTTATTAACAACAAAATATACCAGCAGTTGATATTCTTTTTTAGTAAGGGCAACCTCACTCGATTTATAAAACAGGGTTTTTAGTTGCGAGTCAATAACAAAATCATCAAACTTAAGGTTTTCGACACCTTTCAGCAGCTTCCGCCGGTAAATTGCGTTTATTCTTGCGTTTAATTCTTCTACGTAAAAGGGTTTTGTCAGGTAATCATCGGCACCAAGGTTCAAACCTTCCAGTTTGCCCTGTAACGAATCATTTGCGGTAAGTATAATAATGCCTGTTTCAGAAGTTTTATTGGTGATAGGGGGGATGAGGCGCATGCCCGATCCATCGGGCAAATTGAGGTCAACTACCACAATATCATAGTCATATGTTTCTATTTTATCTGAAGCGAGAGAATAATTTGCAGCTGATTCGCATAAATGCCCGAATGACGAAAAATAGTTAACCATCTCTTCCATTAAAACCGGCTCGTCTTCTACAAATAAAACCTTCATGCTAAATATATTTTTTGAAAAGTGAAAATATTATCTCATTCTAAAGATTTTCTTAAGAATGTCATTTCATATTTGCAGCAAATAAGCGATTTATTTAGACTTATTAAAAATAGAACGATCAAAAAACGTATGAAAATGAAAAACTACTTTAAACTACCATTGTGTGTTTTGGCTTCGGCTTTAGTAATGACATCGTGCAGCAAGGACGACTCAAATGATATCGAAACCATTGCCCCTTACACTGTTCCAACCACCTATAACTTTGCTGATGCAAATTACGCATCATCAACCCAAAGGGTAAAAATGGCATTGGAGTTAAACAGCTACTTAGGTTCAGCATTAACTACTACCATCACTACCGAAAAAGCGAACGATTATTTCAATAATACTAACAACCCGTTCACAACTGATGCTACTTTAAATACTTCAGGGGTTAAACTTGCCGATAAAACTGCTGATGCAACAACCTTCACTGGTTATTTTACCCAGCAAGCTGCCAATAGTACTAAAAACACAGTAGAGGCTACTAATGGTACTGCAGGTTATGTTATAAAAGGTACTGCAAAAAGGTTAGTAAGCGCAACAGGCTTGGAGTATAACCAGGCTGTAGCTAAAGGCATGATGGGAGCCTTGTTTTTCAAAGAAGCGTTAAATATACTTGCAGCTGTACCTAACGATAACAACACTACTGTTACTAATGGTACAACAGCTATGCAACGCCATTGGGATGAGGCTTTCGGTTATCTTAGCGTACCTGTAGATTATGATCCGGAAAGAACTTATGCTAATACAGATGCTATCCGTCCGTTATTATGGGGTGGTTACCTGGCCGAACGTGGTAAAGGTATCGAAGCCGGAAAAGTAATTTTTAATGCTTTCTTAAAAGGCCGCGCGGCAATTGGCGCTAAAGATTATGCCGTTGTAAAAGAGCAAATCACTATCATTCAAAATAAATGGGAGCAATTGGTTGCTGCTGCTGCGTTAGCGTATGTAACCATTCCTACTAATGCTGTAAGCGTAGGCGATTTGCCAACCCAGTTCCATGCATTATCAGAAGCTTATGGTTTTATTTCTTGCTTCAAATATCGCCCGGCAAGCAGTAAATTATCAGCTGCTGATTTTCAGAAACTAACTGCAACCATCAACACAAACTTCTATACTTTAGTTAACGAAGCAGGCTTTACCAAATTGGTTGAGGCACAAACTTTACTAAAAACAGTTTACGGCTTAAACTAAACTGTATTATTATTTTAATAAAGCTCCTGGCACTTTTTGCGCCAGGAGCTTTCATTGTTAAATGTATTAAGTTAAATAATATGAAAACTATCCGTATTAAAACCGGTATATCTATCGCGGTTTTGGCACTTACACTTTTTATTATCGCGTGCTCAAAAAAATCGGCAACAGACAATAGCCCGCAGGCTGATGGCTTTGACAAAGGAGCGATGCTTACTAATTATGCTGATAATTTGATCATTCCGGCATATACTGGTTTGCAACAGCAGATAGCCTTGCTGGAAACATCTACAAATAATTTTTTAACCACGCCTACATCAGCAAACCAACTTGTGTTAAAAGCAACATTTAAAACCGCTTATCTTCAATACGAACAGGTATCGGTAGATCAGTTTGGGCCGGCCGAGCGTGTATTGCTGAATAGTTTTCTGAATACCTTTCCGGCTGATAACGCTGTTATTGATGGTAATATCACGCGTGGCACTTACGATCTTACGTTAAACTCTACAATCAATCAGCAGGGCTTTCCGTCGCTTGATTATGTTTTATTTGCGCCAGACGCGTTAACAAAGTTTACAGGCGGCACTGCTGCTAACAGGAAAAAATATGTACAGGATTTAATTTCCCGTATGAAGAGCCTAACTGCAAATGTACTTAACACCTGGAAAGATACCTACAGGGCCGACTTTGTAAAAAACACGCGTTCGGATGCCGGCAGCCCAATCGCTTTTCTGATTAATCAGTTTGCCTACGAAATGGATCAAATGAAGGGGCCGCGTATCGGCTGGCCATACGGAAAACAATCGGGCGGTGTGCAATATCCTGATAAAACTGAAGGATACCATGTAGGCATTTCTGTTGCATTGGCAGTAGAGAACCTTACCACTCTTAAAAAAATGTTTACGGGTAATAACAGCGGCAAGGGAATGTCAGATTATCTGGTGGCTTTAAACAAAAAATCGTTAAGTGATGACGTGCTTAAGCAGTTTGATATTGCTATTGGCAAGCTAAACGCTATTCCCGATCCGCTATCAACTGCGCTGGTAAATAATAAAACAGAAATTGAGGCGGCCTACCGCGAAATACAAATATTGCTTACCCTGATCAAAACAGACGTAGCTTCGGCAACTGGCGTACGCATTACCTATCAAGATACTGATGGCGACTAATTGAATTTTTAAGATGTCGGTATACTCTTTATTTAATCGCCTTCAAAAACCCGTGGATATAGCGCCTTTGGTAGTTTTTAGGATGCTTTTCGGGGTGATGATGTTTGCAGGTATATTGCGTTTTTGGCTAAATGGCTGGATAACCGATTTGTATGTAAAACCGCGTTTTTATTTTAATTACTGGGGCTTTGAATGGGTACACCCGCTTGGCAATACCGGCATGCACCTGCTATTTTTGGCAACAGGTATAGCTGCCATATTTATAGCAGCGGGCTTTTTATACCGTGCAGCAGCCATGATCTTTTTTTTGTCGTTTACTTACATTGAGCTTATTGATGCCACTAATTATCTTAACCACTATTACTTTATAAGCCTGGTAAGTTTTTTATTGATATGGCTGCCCGCAAACAGGTATTTTGCTATTGACGTAAAGTTATGGCCGCATTTAAAACGAAATAGCGTACCGCTATGGACCATAGGTATTATTCGTTTACAAATTGGCATTGTTTATTTTTTTGCCGGCCTTGCAAAGCTAACGCCCGATTGGCTTTTACATGCCCTGCCCATGAAAATATGGTTGCCTGCCAAAAGTCATTTACCTGTAATAGGCGGCCTGATGTATACAAGTTGGGTGGCTTATTTGTTCAGTTGGTTTGGGGCTGTTTATGATCTGTTTATCGCTTTTTTCCTTATTACACGTAAAACACGCGCCATAGCTTACCTGTTCGTGATCGGCTTTCATTTGGCTACCGCATTGTTTTTTCCGGGTATAGGTATGTTTCCTTATGTAATGATCATTTGCAGCTTTATTTTCTTCAGTTCATCATTTCAGCAAAAATTACTTAATAGTATCGGTGGCCGTAAAAGCGTTGTGCTATACATTCACAATACATATCAGTATCCTGCACTATTAATTAAAATTTTAACACCGGTATTAGCCGTTTATTTTTTTGTTCAGCTTATTGCCCCACTACGTTTCCTTGCTTATCCGGGCAAATTGTTTTGGTATGAAGAAGGCTATCGCTTTTCGTGGAGAGTAATGCTGATGGAAAAATCGGGCAATACCTTCTTCTACGTTAAAGAGCCATCAACCGGTAAAGTATTTGAAGTTAATAACAACGAGTTTCTCACTCCTTTGCAGGATAAAATGATGAGCACTCAACCCGATCTTATATTACGCTATGCGCATTATCTGGCATCGGTATACCAAAAACGCGGTCTGAAAAATCCGGCTGTTTATGCAGATTGCTATGTAACATTGAACGGTAAACGTTCTCAACCATTTATTAATTCCACTATTGATTTATCCGGGCAGCACCTTAGCTGGCAGCATTACACCTGGATACTACCACCCAATAAAAATGAAAAATAACATCTTTGGCAAAATAGTATTGTTTGTACTGATGAATGCCTGTTTTTTTAACGTATACGCACAAAAATATGTAGTAAGCGGGCGTGTACAGTTATCAAAGCAGGATGCTGCAGGTGCTACAGTAAGCTTAACGCCAACTAATTTAAAAACAGCGTGTAACTCAAACGGCAGCTTTGAATTTAATGAAGTTGCCGCAGGTAATTACGAATTATCTGTAAGGTTTATAGGAGCCAAAAACTACAGTCAAAAAATTACAGTTAACAACAATGTTGTAGTTAATGTTACACTTGAGGAGGCTGAAGGACGCCAATTAAACGCAGTAAACGTACAGGATAGCAGCCAGCGCATGGCATCGGGTAATTTAAGGCAGGTAGAAGGCACGGCTATTTATGCCGGCAAAAAAACCGAAGTGGTAAATGTTGCCAGCCTGAATGCCAACCTGGCCACAAATAATACCCGCCAGATATACAGCCGCGTTGCAGGCATTAATATTATAGAATATGATGGGGGAGGGCTGCAATTGGGTATAGGCGGCCGCGGGCTTAACCCCAGCAGGGTATCAAACTTTAATACCCGCCAAAACGGGTATGACATAAGTGCCGATGCATTGGGTTATCCCGAAAGTTATTACACCCCCCCCGCCGAAGCATTGGAAAGGATAGAAATTGTACGCGGGGCGGCCAGTTTGCAATACGGTACGCAATTTGGCGGCTTAATAAATTTTCAGTTAAAAAAGGGACCTTCTGATAAGCCAATGGAAATTACCAGCAGGCAAACGGGGGGCTCATTTGGCTTTTTCAACACCTTTAATAGTATTGGCGGAACCGTTAAAAAGTTAAACTATTACGCCTACTATCAATATAAAAGAGGTGATGGCTGGCGTCCTAATAGTCATTTTGATCAGCATGGGGCTTACCTGCATCTTGATTATCAGTTTACTCCCAAATTTAAAGTAACCGGCGAATATAATTTTATGCATTACCTGGCGCATTTACCCGGCGGGTTAACTGATGACGAATTTAAAACCGATCCGGGTCAATCTAACCGTGCCCGCAACTGGTTCAGGGTAAACTGGAATTTGGCAAGTATTTCATTTGATTATCAGTTTAATGATAATACTAAAATTAACTGGCGCAGCTATCACCTTTATGGTGGCAGGCAGGCATTGGGCATTTTGAGTTATATCAACAGGCCCGACCCGGGAGGCACCCGCGACCTGCTTGACGATACGTTTAAAAATTATGGTTCGGAGATTCGTTTACTGCATCAATATAAGCTAACTAATGATCAGCGCAGTACATTTTTAGCCGGTGTTAGGGTTTATAAGGGTTTAACCTTACGAAACCAAGGCAACGCAGACGATGGCAGCGGGCCAAGCTTTAAATATACCGGAAGCTTTCCAAGTGGCTCGGGCTACAAGTTTCCGGGAACAAATGTGGCTGTTTTTACCGAAAATATTTTCCAGATGAATGAAAAATGGAGTATTACACCCGGAGCAAGGTTCGAGTTTATTTCAACACGGTCAGACGGATATTATGCTACAAAATCAAGCCCTTATGATGATTTTTATTACATCCAAAACTTTGAAAAGAAATCGAACAACCGCTCATTTATATTTTTTGGTATAGGTACATCATACAAGCCTGTTCAGGGCATTGAGCTATATGCCAATATTTCGCAAAACTACCGCAGCGTAAATTTCAACGATATACGTGTTATTAATCCTAATGCCCGTGTAGATTCTGCGCTGACTGATGAGCGGGGATATACTATTGATGGTGGTATAAGAGGATCGGTAAATTCATGGATGAGGTATGATCTAAGCTTGTTTTATCTGAAATATAATAAACGCATAGGTTCGGTAAACACCAAAAGCGCTGATAATCTCGAAAACTATCGCCTCCGTAAAAATATAGGGGATAGCCGTAATATAGGTTTTGAGAGTTTAGTAGAAGCCGACCTTTTGAATGCCGTTACCAATGGAAACAGCAAATATAAGTTGACTGTGTATACCAACTTCGCGTTGATTGATGCCAAGTACATAAACAGTTTAGATCCGTCGGTAAGAAAAGATAATTTGGTAGAGTTTGTGCCGCCTGTTCTGTTCCGCACAGGTATTTCGTTCGGTAATAAGCGTTTTGATATTGCGTATCAATTTTCGCATGTTGGTAAACAGTACTCAGATGCTACCAATGCCGAGTTTTCAGATAGGGCTATTGATGGCGTAGTGCCAGCCTACCAGGTGATGGACCTCAGTGCAAGTTACAAGTGGAAATGGTTTACACTATCCGGCAGTATTAATAACCTTGCTGATAAACGATACTTTACCCGCCGTGCCGATGGATATCCGGGGCCGGGTATATTGCCATCAGATCCACGCGGGTATTATATTACCTTACAATTTAAACATTAGTACAACTCCCGGTAAAATGGTCTATGAGCGTGAAAAATAAATGTTGATCTCTCATTTGCAGGTCTTAAGGTGGATAAATACCCGTTACATATCTGGTGGGTATTTATCTATCTAATTAATGGCAAGTATTTGAGGGACTATGAAATAACATATTCATCTCAAAAAACGTAACCCGTTGTATTATAATAGAGTCCAATTTCATGCTAAACATATATGAAACATGCAGGTGCTGCAACAGGGAGTAAAAAAGATTTGAAGAATAAAATTTTAACGCACTTTCTACAGGTTCTTTACCAAGGTTAAACCAAAGGTGGAATTTTGATAGGTTGGAATGATAATCATACTATTTTTATCATCCTTACCACTACTAAATAACGGCCTGATATATGGATATATGAGGTAAGCCACTTTCGCTGACAAAATACCACCCCCTGCCCCTGCAACTACATCACTAAACCAATGGGCATTGTTATATACCCTTAATATACCGGTTGTTGCCGCTACAGAGTAACCTGCAATACCATACCAGGGCGAAACGTCTCCATATTCTTGAAACATAAATTCGGCAGCTAAAAATGCGTTACCTGTATGCCCCGACGGGAACGAATAGTTATCACCGTTACTTGGCCTTGTTCGGTTAGTAACCCGTTTACCTATAAAGGTTGTTCCGCCAAAAATAACTTCAGATAACACCAATAACGCTGTACGGTCAACAAAGCGATGCTTGCCTTTTACACCTGCCGCGTTAAAACCGTAAACGGCAACTATAGTGGCATATTGCAGGTAATTATCAGCTTTGGTTTTAAAGCCGGGATGATCTGCCTGCATATCGTTATACACATTATAATCAATTTGCCGTATAGCTTTTACCGGGAATGATAACAAGCCGTAAGTGATGAAAACCGCCGGAGGGATGTATCCTAAAACACTATTATGACGCGCCAGGGTATCTTTTAACAACTTTGCATTAACGGTACTATCGGCATAAGAAATATGCTGTGCCGAAACGCCAAGAGCCAGCATCATGAATAAAATACAGGTGATTACTTTGCGATATACCCGGTTAAAAGATGAAGATGTTGACATGCTATCAATTGTATTCCCCAATTCTGGATTAATTCTGTAGAAAAACGTAAAGTTTTACAAAAACTCCAAAATTCCTACAGAATTCAAAACGAATATCGCCCACAAAAATAATTGGGTTTATGCCATATCGTATTTAGACAATTGTAAACTGTATATATACATATTAATATGTGCAGCTTATTGTATTGATTATCAATGGACATCTTTATATAAAGCAACATGAAAAACCCGGTTTCAAAAACAGGTAGCAGAGATATGAAGAATGAAATTTTAACAGGCCTGTTAAAAGAAGGGTTAATTAAAGCACAAAGCAAACATAGCTTTATTGCCGAAAGGGTAGTAAAAGTGTATAAAGAACTTAAAGCTTTCAATGATCATATTAGCGCTGATGATCTTTGGGCAAAACTTCATAAGCGTGGAAACGTTTTTTCAATAGCCACTGTATATAAATATCTAAATTTCCTTACCTTGTTGGGCTTTGTAGAACGCACAAGAAACACTTATAAACCTGATCTGTTTCGCATAATAGAAACTAATCAATAAATTTAACTCCCTGGTATTTATATATTATTTAGTTGGTTTTAAATGAGTGACTTATATGGGATGTCTTATTAATGTATCAGTGAAAGTGTATTGCTGATTCTCATTATATAAAAACACATCTTTTTTAATAGGTACATTTAAACTTGTCTAAGGTTTCTTTCCTGACCACAAGATCATCATTGAGTCATATAAAATTCTTTTATTGGTATATCGGGAAAAGTCGATATATGTTTGCACTATGGATCAGGTAGAGATATTTAAAGCGCTTTCTAACAAAACACGTTTGCAAATACTGAACTGGCTTAAAGAACCGGAACTGAATTTTCCGGGACAGTTGGCCTATGGTTTTGATGATGGCGTATGTGTAGGGGCAATCCAGCAAAAGGTGGGCTTAACCCAATCCACCGTATCCGAGTATTTGACCATACTGCAACGCGCGGGGCTTGTAAAATCTACCCGTAAAGGCCAGTGGACGTATTACCAAAGAAACGAGGAAGCATTTGCCGCTTTAAGTCAGCTGATTCAATCTGACATTTAATTAAAGATATTTTTATGAGTACAAACAGTTTATTTGAGCCATTCCGCTTAAAATCGTTAAATATTAAAAACCGTATTGTAATGGCGCCCATGACGCGCTCGTTCTCACCAAACGGAATACCTACCGATCAGGTAGCGGCTTATTATCAAAAACGCGCCGAGGGCGAAGTTGGTTTAATCCTTTCTGAAGGTACGGTGATTGAACGTGTTTCTTCATCAAACGATGCTAACATTCCGCACTTTTACGGTGAGCAGGCATTGGCCGGCTGGCAAAAGGTAATTAATGGTGTGCACAGTGCTGGTGGCAGCATGGGGCCGCAAATATGGCATATGGGTATAATGGACAACCACCATTCAGGCTGGCTACCCGGGCAGCCTTTTGAAGGCCCGTCGGGTTTAAACAGGCCCGGAAATAACAACGGCAATACCATGACCGATGCCGATATAGCAGATGCGATAGCCGCTTATGGCCGCGCTGCCGCTGATGCTAAACGCCTGGGTTTTGATTGCGTTGAACTGCATGGCGCGCATGGCTACCTTATTGACCAGTTTTTTTGGGAAGGTACTAATGAGCGCACCGATGTTTATGGTGGTAAAACGCTGGCCGAACGTAGCCGTTTTGGTATAGAAGTGATAAAAGAAGTACGTAAACAGGTAGGGGAAGACTTTGCGGTTATCATCCGTTTATCGCAATGGAAACCTGCCGACTATACCAACCAACTGGCGAAAACGCCTCAGGAAATGGAAGCCTGGCTGAACCCGCTGGCAGACGCCGGGGTGGATGTTTTTCACTGTTCGCAACGCCGTTTCTGGGAGCCAGAATTTGAAGACTCTGATCTTAATTTTGCAGGCTGGGCTAAAAAACTGACAGGTAAAGCTACTATCACTGTAGGTTCAGTTGGTTTAACAGGCGAATTTTTGGCGGCATTCGGTGGTGAAAGCTCACAGCCGAGTTCTTTAGATGAACTGATGCGTCGTAAGGATCGTGGTGATTTTGATTTGGTAGGCGTAGGCCGCCCCTTACTGGCCGATCCGCATTGGGTACAAAAGATCCGCGATGGTCGTACCTCTGAATTGAAAGGCTTTACCAAAGCTGCTTTGGGTGAATTAGTGATGGAATAATTAATAGTATACAAAATGGCTTCAAAGCAATTAAATGATATAGTGTATTCCGTGCTCGACCTCGCCACCGTGGTGCAGGGTAAAACACCGGCCGATACTTTCAGAAACAGCATGGCGGTAGCGCAACAGGCAGAACAATTGGGTTATACCCGTTATTGGTTTGCCGAGCACCACAACATGCCAAGCGTGGCCAGTTCGGCCCCGCCGGTGTTAATAGGTTATATAGCAGGCGGTACAAAAACTATCCGTGTAGGTTCGGGCGGTGTTATGCTGCCCAACCACGCGCCACTGGTGGTTGCCGAACAGTTTGGCACATTGGCCACTTTATATCCAGATCGTATCGACCTTGGTTTAGGCCGTGCTCCTGGTACCGACCAGGTTACCGCGTACGCTATCCGCGGAGAGAATATGCATGCCGCCAATAATTTTCCGAAGGATGTAGCACGTTTACAAACACTTTTTTCGGCCGATAACTGGGATGGTAAAGTAAGGGCAAATCCCGGCGAAGGGCTGGATATTCCGATATGGATATTAGGCTCAAGTTTAGATAGCGCGCGTTTGGCGGCAGAGAAAGGATTGCCTTATGCCTTCGCCAGTCACTTCGCCCCGGCATATTTTTTAGAGGCGATCAAGCTATACCGTGAAAACTTCAAACCATCGGCACAATTGCAATCGCCATATGTTTTGGCTTGCGTAAACGGTGTAGCAGCGGATACCGATGAGGAGGCTGAACGACTTGCTACTTCAGTTAAACAGCTTTTTATAGGTGTGGTAACGGGCAAACGCACTTTGTTGCCGCCACCTGTTGACAGCATGGATGATATTTGGAATTTTTACGAACAGGAAGCGGTAGAGCAAATGCTGCACTACTCGTTCATCGGCAGTCCGCAAACAATAAAAAATGATCTTAAAAACTTCGTAGACTATACACAGGTTGATGAACTGATGATCACCTCACATATTTACGATCATGAGGCAAGAATGCGCTCTTATCGCATTTTTGCAGATGTGTTAACAGCAGATGTGTAATTTGAACAGCTGGCTTTACCTGGCGCTTATATGCGCCAGGTGAAGCCGGTTATTAAAACAGTGAGGAGTGCCAATTTAGTCTCCATTATAAATAACGCCTGTTGCCGGAGTTTCTTTTAACTCAATTTTGTTTAGCGCCGGTAATAGTGGTTTCGTTTTTTTCCAAATCCATTTCGCCAGATGTTCAGCAGTTGGGTTTTCCAACCCTTCAATGTCATTTAAAAAATGATGGTCAAGTATCTGGATTATCGGTGCCATAATTGTTTTCAAATCTGAAAAATCAATTATCCAGCCTTCCTTTTCTAATATTTCGCCGGAAGCATATATGGTGAGGTGATAAGTGTGCCCGTGCAAATTACTGCACTTATGTCCTTCAGGTACATTGGGCAAACGATGTGCGGCGTCAAATGTAAAGTGCTGATAGATCGTCATCATAATTTTATAATGAAAATTCACAAAACAAAAAATGAAGTTTTTTGCGGCGTGTTTAAACGGCAAGTTTAAGTCTTGTTGTCAATTATAAATATGACAGCCATCAATGATGTTTGCGATATTTAGCATTCTTTTTTCACCCGAAAATACTACGGTGTTCGTCTGCCTGTATGTTAAATTAGTCCGGTTGATTTGGCAGTGATGCCAATCAATATTTCAGCTGTTTATCATCATTGCGGCCCTGTAAGCCTCCCTATACATTTGATGAATAATTCAAATGATATAGTTATGAAAAATTTAAAACTCTATGTACTTGCCCTATGCTTATTCAGTGGGTTAACCGGCTTTGCCCAGGAAAAAAATGAATGGAATATCCGCCTCAGGGCTATCGGGATATTACCACATGAAAAAGCAGCCATTGGCGTTATCGGCGGAGATGTCAATATTACTAATGCTTATGTACCCGAGCTTGATATTACGTACTTCTTTGCTAACAATTTTTCTGCCGAACTGATACTTGGTACTTCAAAGCACAAAGTGAAAACTAAAGGATCGGATTTAACGGCTATTGGCGGCAGTACTGCCGCCGATGTTGATCTTGGTAAAGTATGGCTATTGCCACCTACGCTTACATTGCAATACCATTTGCCTACCGGCACTACGTTTAAACCATATATAGGTGCCGGGGTTAATTACACCATTTTTTATAATGCCGATAAGGGGCCGGTTGTAAAAGATATTTCCTATAAAAATAAGTTTGCATTTGCGGCGCAGGCCGGTATCGACTATGATATCAGTAAAAATGTGTTCATAAATATTGATCTGAAAAAACTATTATTATCAACCACGGCTACGGTTAATGCTGCTAATTTAACTCCCGCCGGCAGCCCTGCTTTGGCCCCTGTATTGCAAAATATTGATGCCAACGTTAAAATCAGGCCATGGGTGATTGGCATTGGTGTTGGCTACCGCATTAAATAAACCAACTCTCGTAGTAATAACAAATAAAGGCCCTGCATAAATCAGGGCCTTTGTTTGTTGAAAGTGTAATTGTTCATTTTTTAGTCTGTCGCGTGCTTGCGGGTAATGCCCAGCCGTTTCATTTTTGAATTTAAGGTAGTTGAGGGAACGTCGAGCAGTTCGGCCGCGCCGCCCGGACCGGAAATGCGCCCGTTACATTTTTTAAGTATGCTCAAAATATACTCCCGTTCGTTATCATCAATGGTTTTTACCCTGGCGCCGTCAGCCGTGGGGGCTTCCTGGTCAACTTTTGCCAATGGTAAATTTACCTTCTCAATCACATTGCCGCGGTTTAGCAATACGTTACGCTCAATAAGGTGCTCCAGTTCGCGCACATTGCCGGGCCAGTGATAGTAGGAAAGGTCGCTCAGGGCCTGCGGCGATAAGGTCATGCCCTCTTTGCCTGCCCGTTCCGCGTACTTTCGCACAAAAAATTCGGCCAGTTCGGGTATGTCTTCCTTCCGTTCTCTAAGCGAAGGAAGTACTATCGGGAAAATATTCAGGCGATAATAAAGATCGAGCCTGAATTTACCGGCGGCCACCTCTTTTTCCAAGTTGCAGTTGGTAGCGGCAATTACGCGTACATCAACCTTAACGGTTTCTTTGCCGCCAAGCCTTTCTATCTCTTTTTCCTGTAATACGCGTAATAGTTTTGATTGCGCTTCTAAAGGGAGTTCACCTATTTCATCCAAAAAAATGGTTCCGCCCGATGCCTGTTCAAACTTGCCTATGCGCTTTTCAACCGCGCCGGTAAAAGCACCCTTTTCGTGGCCGAACAGTTCCGACTCTATCAGATGTGTAGGCAGTGCTGCGCAATTAACCACAACGAGTTGTTTTTTGCTGCGCGATGACCTTGAATGGATAGACCGTGCAAACCGTTCTTTGCCTGTACCGCTTTCGCCGAGTATTAAAACGGAAGTTTCCATAGGGGCAACCAGTGTAAGGTGATCAAAGGCTGTTAGTAGAAGATGGCTGCTGCCTATCATGCCGTCAAAGCCTTTTTGCAGCATTTGCTGCGTGGTGGCTCTTGCTTTTATTGCAGGTTCGGCGGGTTTGGTTATTTTGTGGTTTGCCAGCAATCCGTCGAAGGTAAGCGAGAGCGATCTTTGCAATTTGTTTACAAGCGCGAGGTGCCGGTTGGTATAAATATCACTTTTACGGCTGTAGAACGAAAAGGTAAAGCCCGGTCGCCCGGTAACGGGTATATACATCACCAGGTTTGATCGCATTTGAAACACGCGCGATACAAACCGTTTGGCTGCATTTTCCTTGCAGCGTGCCACAAAGTCGTCGTCATTGTAAAGTGCCGAAAAGGTATCGTCGGTAGTGGGTTCCTGCAACTTCAGCAGTTCGGCCTTTTTCATGCCCGAAATGTTCATCAGTTCATCAAACCCGATCACCTGATAATCGTTAAAACTGGTGCGCAAAAAACTGATGCCATCATACGGCAGGCTATCCAGGTTTTTCATCCCTACGGCCAAATAATCAAAGGGCACGTAAGGTTGTATCGTTTTGGCTATTTTCAAAAATTTATGGCTCCATTCGGTAGGTTCGGCCAATATATCGGCAAGCGCGCTTTGCAGTAATTGCTCGTTGGCACGTTTGGTTAACATGCTTTGCTCGTGCAGGTATTGGGCAATTTCAAGGCTTACCAGCACATCCTTTTCGCGAAAAGGCTTAACCATAAAGCCGTAGGGCTGTGTGGCTTTGGCTTCCTCCAAAATTTTTTGGTTTGAATTGGCCGACAGGTAAACAAAGGCTATTTGCTCATCAACCAGTTGTTTAGCCAAATCGATACCCGTTAGCGTGCCTTTTAAATGAATATCGAGCAATACCAGCTGCGGTTTTTGGCGTGCTATGATCTCGCGGGCTTCTTCTACCGAATCGGCAATGTCGCAAACATCATAACCGGCTTTCTCCAGCATAATAGCAAGATCGTTGGCTACAATAAATTCGTCTTCTACAATTAGTATTTTTTTAGTCATGATAATAGGTTGATCAATGTTTATGCTATAAGGCGTTTTTCGTTGGTAAAGTTGATAATGATGGCTATCCCATCATCGTTTTTTACAGCGAAGGTGCCGCTCAGTTGTTTGCTCAGGCCGCGCATAAGGCTCATGCCCAGGGTTCTGCTTTTTGATAGATCGATGTTTTCGGTAAGCCCTCTGCCGTTATCGCGTATGGTTAGTTCGTAATTATTCTCGCTGCATTCGCGCAAGGCGATGTATATAATTCCGTCGCCATCCTCAGTAAAAGCATACTTTATTGAATTGGTGATAGCCTCGTTTAAAATAAGGCCCAACGGAACAGATTTGGTTACATCCAGCTCAACAGGGGCTATATCCATCTCGAACCTGATGCGCGGGGCAATATCGAAACTGTCGCTTAAATATTGAATAAGGTCGCTGATGTAAGCGGGCATACTTACCAATGCCATATTTTCAGACTGGTAGAGCTTTTGATGAATAAGCGAGATGGATTGCATGCGGTGCTGGCTTTCCCTGATGGCTTTATAAGCCACATCATCGTTAAGGTAGGATGATTGGGTGTTCAGCAAGCTGATCACTATTTGCAGGTTGTTCTTTACCCGGTGATGGATCTCTTTCATCAGCCATTCCTTTTCTTCAAGCAAACCATCCTTCTCGGTGATCAGGTTGGTTAACGAGCGGTTCTTCAGGTTAATCTCTGATTGTTGTACCTGCAACTGCCTGTTTACCCTTTGCTTCAATAAATACCGGTTATAGCTAAGCCCAAGTAATAAGGCAAGCAGTATAAGGCCGCCTACACTTAGCTTTTGCAAGGTAGCCTGTTGCTTTATATTGCTGTTTTGTAATTGTGTTTGTTTTTGCAGGGCTTTAATATTCGTTTCTTTTACTTTTATTTCCTGCTTTTTTTTCTCCATGTCATGCATTATCTCCAGCTGGGCTATTTGCTTGGTTGTTTTTTCGTTAAACAATACATCTTTCAGAGTGGTGTATTTTTTGAAATTCTTTAATTCGTTCACTTCATCACCGGCCAGCGAATCAATTTGATATTGGGTTCGGTAAGCATTGAGCAAAGCATCCTTATTAGCAGTCTTTTTGCCCATTGCCTCATAATTGTCAGCATGTATCCGGGCTTGCTTATAATCTTTTACAGCCATAAAATACAAGGCTATTGTTTGTTGTAGCAGCGCCTGGTTCCTATCATCCGGACCAACTAATGATGATAAACGTATTAGCGTATCGCAAAAGCCGCGGCCAGGGCCAAAACTTTTTGCCGCAACCAGCATGTTAAGGTACGATGTATTCACAAGCACCCTGTTCGCCAGTTGCTTAGGTTGGTACAGGCGTGCCATTTTTTTCATTAGCGCGTAACCTTCCTGTGGCCGGTGCAGTATCTTTAATGTATTAGCCGTGTTATAGGCCAGCAATATCACATAATCAACATCGTTGTTTTTTTGCGCTACCGCCAACGACTTTTTAAAATAAATAAGAGCCCTGTCATATTGCTTAATGGTGTAGTAAGTGGTACCCATACGGTTTAGCGTGGTGCTTAGCTGTAATGATGAGGTATCTCCGGCTGCCTCCGCGGCCCTAACTGCCAGCAGGCCGTATTCTATGGCTTCCCCATACTTTCCTAATTGCGCGCTAACAGTTCCTATCAGGTCATACAAACCTTGTAGGTCATCTTGTTTTTTTAATGATTGATATAAATGCAGCGAACTTTTCAAAGCCACTATCGATTTAGGAAAATTACCCTCTATCTGGTAAAAATCGCCCAGTATTTTAAGTGTAGCGGCAGCCCTGTCATTAACCTGTACGCTTGTAAACAGTGCCAGCGCTTTTTCATAATAGGCTATCCTCGGACCGTAGCCTGGGCCATGAAAAAAGTTGTAATACTCTTCTAACTTAAGGTAGGCTTCGGCGGCATCACGTGTTTGTCCGTTTTTTAAATATGCTGCTATAGCTTTGCGCACATCGGCGTTGCATTTAACGCTGTCATTTTTAAGTGTCCATGTTTTGGCCGATGCCATGTACCCGTCACCTATACTCTTTATGGCAGTTTGTGGCGCCTGTGAAAAAGCAGGTAAATACAATAATGATAAAAGGAAAAATACGAATAATAGGGTATAGCTTATCTTATTCATTATCGCGTTACTTGCATGCGCAGTATAGTTCAAAATATGTTCCTTAAATATAAGGTGTTGTTAATTAGCGAATTATGTATCTTTCGGAACAAGCCTTTACTTTATATCATAATTGATGGCGATATATCGTCATCGGCTAAATAATGGCACCTTATTGTATAATTTTCCCGGTTGCTTTATTTCGTCCCTTTTTAGCGTAAGATAACGACATAAAGTAATCTGGATATGGGCTTATGAATTAATTATCTGTATATCAGTTATTTGCAAAAATGGTATTCCTGTTGTTTATGGTGGTCATATCAAATTTACGAATATGTACACACAAAATAAACAAACAGCAGCTACCGCTTCTAAAACTATAGTATTTATTACGGGAGCATTTGTAGGCGCATCAAGCTGGGATAACTGGAAACTGTTTTTTGGAGCTAATGGCTATAAAACCATCGCCCCCGCATGGCCTCATAAAAACGCGGATGCATGTACGCTCAGAAAAAGGCATCCCGATGCGGCTATAGCAAGCCAGCGCCTGGCCGACCTGACCGAGTATTACGCCAACATTGTACAGCAATTACCCGAAAAACCGATACTGATAGGCCATTCAATGGGCGGCCTTATTACTCAGCTACTGGTACAACGCGGACTTGCCGAAGCAGGCATAGCCATCCATTCGCTGCAACCGCAGGGGGTGATGACCTTTAAATACTCTTTTTATAAGGCAGGCTGGGGACCGTTGGGCTTTTTTACATCTGCCAAAAAATCCTACCTGATGTCGTTCCGCGAGTGGCAATACGCTTTTACCAATGGCATGGGGTACGACGAGCAGAAAGAGGCTTATTATAACCTGCTTACACCCGAATCAAAACTGGTTGTACGCGATGCGATCACTAAAGCAGCCAAAATAGATTTCAGTGTTCCGCATGTGCCGCTTTTATTTTTGGCAGGGGGCAAGGATAATTTTATACCTGCTTCGCTCAATTACTCCAACTTCAAAAAATACCGGGATGCCAATTCGGTAACGGATTATAAGGAGTTTGATAACGCCAACCACTTTGTGCTGGGCCAACCCGAATGGGAAGAAAAGGCAGCCTACATCCTCAATTGGATCAATACCCTTTAATACTTAGACCACCAACATAACAACATTAATTACACATCATAACAAACAAATCAAAATCATGAAAACAATAAAACAAATCACCCAACTGGCATTAATTGCCCTGTTCACATTATTAACTACCCTAAGTTTCGCGGCTACTGTTAAACCTGCAACGCCACCCGCAGGCTTTAAAGATCAATATGCCGTGGTTAACAATGTAAAGATCCATTACGTTATTGGCGGCAAAGGCGAGCCTTTATTATTAGTACATGGTTTCGGTCAAAACTGGTATATGTGGAACCGCCTGCTACCCGAGCTTTCCAAACACTTTACCGTGATAGCACCCGATTTGCGTGGTGTTGGCGAATCGGGCAAACCGGCCGGTGGTTACGGTAAAAAGAATATGGCAGTAGATATGCACGAGTTGATGAAAAAACTGGGCTATCAGCACATCAACCTCGCAGGGCATGATATAGGCCTGATGGTTGCATATGCTTATGCCGCTCAGTTCCCAACGGAAGTTAAAAAACTTGCCTTAATGGATGCCTTGCTGCCGGGTATTGAGCCGGTTTGGAGTCAGGTAAAATCACAAGCCTGGTGGTTCGGTTTTTTTGCGCAGCCTCATTCAGGCGAATTGGTATCGGGCAAAGTGGGGCTGTTCTTCACTGATTTTTGGCCAACTGTTGGGTTTAAAAACAACTCCTTTACCCAAGCCGAAAAGAACGAATTCATCAGGGCTTACTCGGTACCCGGCGCTACAACCGGCGCGTTCCATTGGTTTGGCGAATTTAATAACGATGCAAAAGACAATGTGCTATTTGCCAGACATAAATTGCCAATGCCATTGCTGGCCATGGGATCTGACCATTTCGCGGGTGCATTTTTGGCGGCACACTCTAAACTGGTAGCCAACAACGTGCAGGAGTCCATCATAAAAGATTCGGGCCACTGCGTATTTCAGGAACAAACCGCGCAGGTGCAGAAAGCATTACTGGATTTCTTTCTAAAATAAGTATTATTATCCAACGGTGATTCGGATAGAGTTGCCGTTGGATTATGTTTATTTCTTAATTAATATCTTCTATTAATTATCTATCAGTCACCCAAAACTTTCTTATAACATAAACTATCCGGCAGGCCTATGTATGGCCCGTATGCCGCTATACGGTCATATCCCGCTTTTTGATAGAGCGCTTGCGCCTCAAATTGTATTGAACCGGTTTCGAGCACGGCGATTGAATAACCTAATTCTTTGGCCCAGTTTTCAAGTTCGGCCAATACTAACGAACTGATCCGTTTGCCGCGGGCATTTTTGCGTACAAACATGCGTTTTACCTCAATGGTGCTATCGTCAAATATTTTAAAGCAGCCGCAACCGGCCGGTTCATTATCCAGGTAAGCTATAACAACAGTGTCTATCGGGGCTATTTTATTGTGCTGATCATAAATATCCATCATTTCGCCGTTGCGTTCGCGCAGGTCAAGGTCGAGTTCTTTTATCAGCATTTGAAAGTCGGCATCAGCGCTATTGGTTCGTTTTAAAGTAACAGCCATGCAACGAATATAGTACATTGCTATCATTTACTACAGATATGGGCGACTAATTACCCCATAGTTAAAGATATTACCATCACGGTAAATTACCGATTTAGCTTGCCGAAAAACCATATATCGGCAATAAAAACTGTATAATTATACTTACATTAGGTGCGTAAAAAGCTGACCGGCTACATAGTTTACAACAATGTGCCGTGTTTTTATCATCACCAATAAATACCATAACCAATAATGCCTGCATCTAACAGCATCAAATTTTTCCTTACGTTTTCATTATTTGTTTCGTGTACCGCGTTCGCGCAAAAAAGCAAATCTGTATACAGCTTCAATAAAGCCCCTTTAACTCCCGGCAGCTACGTTGAGCTACCCTTGGGCAGTATCAAGGCAAAAGGCTGGTTATTGAAACAATTGGAGTTACAGCGTGATGGGGCTACCGGACATGCCGAGGAGCTTTATGCCGAAAATGAAAACCTTGGTGCCGGGTCCGACTGGTTGGGCGGTAAAGGCAGCGGCTGGGAGCGGGTACCTTATTATGTTAAAGGTTTGGTGGCGCTGGCCTATACTCTTGATGATGCCGCGCTAAAAACAAAGGCAGAAAAATGGATCAACTGGACATTAGACCATCAGCAGGCTAATGGCTGTTTTGGCCCGGAAGGAATGACTGACTGGTGGCCGCGCATGCCGATGATGTATGCCATCCGCGATTATTATGAAGCTACCGGCGATAAGCGCGTGATAGGCTTTTTTACACGTTACTTTAAGTATGAACTGCAAAACCTGCCCGCCAAGCCGCTTAGCGAATGGAGCAGATCGCGCACGGGTGACAATATTGAGATAGTTACTTGGTTATACAACAAAACCGGCGACAAATCATTACTGCAACTGGCCGATGTTTTGGTTAAACAAGCCTACCCGTGGACGGATATTTATACCAATAACCAGTTCTTTTATTTAGGCGATGATTTTCATACCAAACACATGGTAAGTGTTGGGCAGGCGCTTAAGTTCCCGGCATTAAAATATGAGTTAACAGGCAGTGCTTATGATAAAGAGGCCATGCGTAAAGGCATTGAACACTTGATGCGTGATCATGGACAGCCTGCGGGGATAGGTTCGGGCACGGAGTTTTTGGCGGGTAAAAGCTCGGCGCAAGGTACCGAAACCTGTACCGTGGTTGAGTGGATGCAAAGCTTGGAAACAGCAGCACGTGTATTGCACGATGCCACCATAGGCGACCGTTTAGAGAAGATAGCCTTCAATAATTTACCGGCGCAGTTTAGCCGCGATATTAAGGAGCACCTTTACTATACCATGCCTAACCAGGTTTTTTGTAAATATGGCGATCTGTCTTTCAACCAGGATTATATTGGCGGTATACTGTTGAGCCCGTATTCGGGGATGGGGTGCTGCCGTTATAACATGCACATGGGCTGGCCGTATTTTGTAAAAAACAGCTGGGCTGCAACACCCGATGGCGGTTTGGCTATTATAGCTTATGCCCCGGTAGTGGTGAACGCTACCGTTGCCGGCAATACAAAAGTTAATATCACCGAAGAAACCGATTATCCTTTTAACGATAAAATAACTCTGCGTATTAAACTTGCCAAAGGAGCCGCGTTCCCGTTAAAGTTACGGATACCGGGCTGGTGTAAAAATGCCTCGGTTACGGTTAACGGCGCTAAAGTTAGCGGCATTAAAACAGGCGAGATATTTTCGTTGAACAGGCAGTGGAAAGACAAAGATGAAGTAGTACTGCACTTCCCGATGGAATTGAGCAGCAGCGCGCAGGTAAATAACTCGGTGAGTATAGAACGCGGTCCGTTAGTGTACGCGCTTAAGCTGGATGCCGAATATTTTTCGAGGCAAGAGCATGCTGTAAAAGGCTTTCACGATTATGAAGTATTCCCGAAGAGCGCCTGGAACTATGGCCTTTTATTAGATACTGCCAACATCAAAAACTCGGTAAAAGTAGAAACGGCTGCCATGCCCGAAAATCCTTTCGACGCGCAAAAACAGCCTGTTACGCTAAAAGTAAAAGCTCAAAAATTACCTAACTGGACGGTAGCCTACAATGGCATGTACTCGTTTGATGTACCTTACGGACCGCTTTTAAGCGATCAAAAAACCGAAGAAGTGAGCCTGGTGCCTTACGGTACCGAAAATATCCGTATCTCTTGTTTTCCGCAAATAGGCAAACCGGCACCGGCTAAGCAAAGCTATTCGGCCAATTTTGATAAAGGCGAAATGTTAGGCTGGGTATATTATGGCGGCGGTTGGTACGTGCGCGATGGCGCTTTGGTATCCGGCTCAAACGCTGGTTCGGGCGATGGCGCGCAAGGCCCTAAAATTGTAGTGCCGGGTGCCAGTTTCAAAAACTTTGTTTATGAGGCCGATGTCGCCGTTACTTCAAAAGGTAATGCAGGTTTAATATTCAGGGTATCAAACCCCGCGCCGGGAGCCAATAATTTTCAGGGCTATTATATAGGTATTAACGCGGGCGCGAACAGGGTAGAGGCTGGTAAGGTAGCCAATCAACGCTACACGCCAATTGCATCTGCCGGTAAAAATATAGCTGCCGATAAATGGTGCCACATCCGTGTAGAGGCAAGGGGCGGCGAATTTAAAGTGTTTGCAGGTGAAGATAACACACCAGTAGTTACCTTCCGGGATGCTGAATTTAACAATGGCGCTATCGGCTTCAGGGCCTATAACACCATTGCTAAAATGGATAATGTAAAAGTAGAAGCGTTGCCCGATTGATAAGGCAGCTCATGATTAAGCCTTAAAGGCAGCAACAAAAGAATTATTTTAGCGGGATACTTTCAACCGGAACATCCCAATGCGCAAGCACTAATTCAAACCGTTGCTGCTCTTCTTTTTTATAACTATCCTGATCGGGATAGAGTTGCTTTTTAAACGGGTCAACAATGCTGTAATCAAATGCAAGATGCTCGGTTTTAAAGGTAAGCGTCACTTTAAAATCCCAGCGGCTATCTTCGCTGCTGTGTAAAATGGGCGCTTCCGCTTTTATGCTAATCACGTCGCCTTTTTCCTGTAGTTTTTTAAGCAGAGGGTAATGATTCTTCTTCCAAAGGGTGATAAATTCTTCGGCATGCCCCCATTTAATTTTGTAATAGTTCTCGATAGTTATTGGAGCCGATTGTACCGGTGCAGTTTGTGCGAAGCCTTTAAAGTTCCACGCCAGTAAAATGAACAATACAGATAACAGGATTTTCTTTTTCATGATCAATTGATTTGAGGTAATGCACTTTGATAAAACTTTTCGCCATCAGCCTTAAATTTGGCATTGGCCGATTTGCTGATATAAACCATGTGGCCAGCCTTGTAATAATTAATGCTGATGTTTTTACGTAAAGCCGCGTTTAAGCCTAAATGGCTTACCACGTATTCGGTAGTGCTCACAGGTGTCGACAGGTCGTAATATCCACAGGCTATGCTCACTTTAAGGTTCGGGTTTTTGGTCATGGCAGTTTTTAATGCTTCGGATACATCCAGGTAACGGTTCACAGCAACCGGCGCGTAGTTCCAGCTATCGGGGCGACTGGTGGCTTCATAGCTTAAATCGTTCTTGTAATGCAGGCTGTTATCCGCATAAGTATTGAATGCCGAAACAAATAAACCCTTTAAATTGGTTTCGCTGGGGTCGTACGATATGGCTTGGTTGTCGCTCAGGTTATCACCGCTGAAACGGCTGTCAAACGAACCGATAGTTTTATCGTTGCTGTTAAGCAGTTGATTGGTAAAACGGCTGTCGGTAATTCGACCGTTTACTTTGCGGATGTATTCTTTACTTAAACCTGTGTAGTAATGCAAAGAATCAATCACTTGTTGTGTTAATTGTGGTGATGCCGCATCGCCCTCATTTAAAAAGTAAGCGTACAAGCGTTTTGAGAATGCCGAAGTCCTTTTGATCAGCTGATCGGGCGTAAGTTTTTTTAACTCGGGCGACAAGCGATTATGGTACTGTGCCGCCACCGCGTACGATGGCAGGTAATGTATATAAGGGCTCTCGTTACCCGGTTGAAAGTTGATGAGCTGATAATTCAGCGCAGGCGAAATAAGCGTAATGCCGTTAAGGTACATATTGTAATGGTTTTGCAGATAACCCGCCAAACCCACAGCCCGTGCCGCGCCATAACTTTCGCCCGCTATAAATTTAGGGCTACCCCAACGGTTGTTTTGCTCAATGTACAGGCGTATAAATTCACCTACCGATTTAATATCCTCATTATAACCATAAAACTGCTTAGCATCAACACCCTTTGCCGGGCGGCTGTAACCTGTAGAAACCGGGTCGATAAAAACAAGATCGGTAAATTGCAGCCAGCTGCCATCATTATCTTCATAACGGTAGGGCGGGGCAGGGGCATCGCCTTTATCATTTTTAAAGGCAACCCTTATAGGTCCCATAGCACCCAAATGCAGCCATATTGCCGATGAACCCGGTCCGCCGTTAAATACAAAAGTAACCGGTCGAGGTACTTTATTAGCGGCAGTATTATTGGCCGAATAAGCCACGTAAAATATATTGGCCGCCGGTTTGCCATCCTTGCCATTCACCGGCATGTATCCCGCTTTCGACTCATAGCTTAAACTGCTGCCGTTTACAACAAGGCTATGCTTGGTTACCGATAAATTGGAAACCGCGCTCAAATTAGCCGTTACAGCAAGCTTGTTAACCAGCAAGGCTATTTGATGGCTTAACTTGTTCCATGAGCTATATAATAATGTGATCACGTTTAAGGCGATAACCACCAGGAAGTTCTTATTCACGTGTATTTACGTTTTATTCTTTTAACAGTAAGGAGATTGAGCAATAGCCATTTTGCAGGCCGCGCAGGAGGAGAGGAGAAATACTTACATACAACAACACATCACCTCTGGTAGCAGGGGCATTCGCATGGAGCGCATGATGGTTATTTGTGTTTTGCTAAGCATTAATATATACTGCATGTTGCAGCGCCAGCAAATATAGAGAAAATATAAATCTATACAAATACTATAGACTTTATATTTTAATAAGTGTTTTTAGATCCTTGCGAAATCTATGATCCGCATTATCTCGGCACGGTGAAGGGTGATCTGGCGGGTGAGGGCTTTTATCTCGGTATTATCCTTACGGCGGGCAAGCGCGGCTTTCCATTTTTCAGGGTGATCTTTAACAGACCTTAAAAACTCGGGGTAATAAACTAATGTGTTTCTTTTTATTAAGGGATTGGCGGGTACGGTTTTGGTAAGTTTCAGCTTTTCTATCAGCGCGGATACGGTATTTACTGCTTCGGTATTTAATATCTGGTAAACCCTGCGTGATGCTATTTCGTTATTGGCGTGTATTTTTCCTTGTTGGTGCAACAGGTAGTAGAGGTCGCCCATAGCTGCTATCAGCTTTACATCGCTGGTAATATCGGTTAATTGTTCGCCGACGCATTTAAAGCTCTTCCAAAGAAAATTATTATTGGTGCGGGGTGAATACTGATCACCACATATTAAAGATAGTTCTACTCCCATTTAAATAACGATACCGGTCGGATGAATTGACATTTTAACAGCTATCGTTTTTTACGGAATAGGATATGGTTTTGTTACGGGAAATTGATACTAATTTCAACCGTTAATTAAAAAAGCCCGTCCTGCTTAATGCAGGAAAGGCTAATTATTAAACAATATAAAAGAAGACCTGAATTTTACGCTTTGCGTTTAAAGCCCGAATCGAATATTTTATCCCACAACGGCGAACTAACACCATAACCTTTTTCGGGCTGTTGGTAGTGGTGCAGCATATGGTGTTGTTTTATTTTCTTAAACAATCCGTTTTTAAAGTTGAAATGATGCATGGCATAATGCCCGATATCGTAAACGAGATAACCGGATAAAAAGGCCGAAAAGAACCCCCAAAAGTATTCGGCAGGGATAATTAACCGGTACAGGTAATAAAAGCCAAGCGCAAGCGGAATACTTACCGAAGGCGGCATAACCAATCGGCGCTTATCGCTGGGATAATCATGGTGCACACCATGAAAAATAAAATGCAGTCTTTCGCCAATCTTGCCCGTTGGTTTAAAATGGAACAGATAACGGTGCATTACATATTCGGTAAAGGTCCATACAAAAAGGCCTGCTATAACTTCGCTTGCAACATATAAAAGTGATTTATCCATGCTAAAAGCAGTGTAAAAACCATAGCCTATAACAGGGCCGAAAATATAAATGGGTACGGTAAAATGCACTTTTGAAAGACTTTCTAATAAGTCGCTTTTGAACATCCTTACAGATTCCTGCGAGTTTGATACGAACTTTTTTTTCATACCTTTTATGCTATTTGCCTGGCAAAATGATTACATGCTAAAACGTAACCCTTATTTAAATACAAGCGGTGCGCCGTGTGCAAAGCATAACCGCTATCTAAATGAATGGCATTTATGCCGTTTTTTGTTGCTTGTTCAGCAACATGATCAAGCAAGGCGCCTGCATAGCCTTTTCCTCTGACTTCGGGCAAGGTATATAGGTCATCAATATAAATAATAGGGCCTGTACGCAACATGCGTATTACTCTGTAGCCGGTGAATGCTATCGCTTTCTTATTATCATCTGATGAGATATAGATCAGTTCGAAGCCTTCTTTACTGATCATTTCAAAAACTTCATTCACAACGGTATCTGCATTTAAGTTTGTGCGGAATGCCAATATCGCTTCTTTACAAAATTCAATATCAGCTTTGGTTTGTACTCTTCTGTATTGCATGTTGGTATTCTTTTAACTGGATCGGCTTGGCCGTAGATATTTATTACAAGGCTTTAAGATTAAGACTGTCAATACTCCATTTGTAGTAACTTACATTAGCCAGCAACAGCGCCGCTCCGGTAAATACAAAAACAGGATAGCCAAACGGTGCGCCAACATTAATAAATGCCGCCATACATAGCCCGAACGTGAGGGTAAGAAAGGCTGCCCCTAATGCCATCCATTTAATTTTGAAGCCAACAATAAGGCATATACCAAATACCGCCTCGGCAATGGTAGCTATAAGACCCATAATACCAGCCAGCGAGTTGTTTAAAAAAGGGACTAAAGTATTCGTATAAGATACAAAATGTTGCCAATCGCCCCAGGTTACACCTTTTGAGCCCGGTGCGCCCATTAAACCTAACCTATCCATAACCGGCAAAATAAAGCCGATGCCAAGTGCAAGGCGGGTAATTAATTGTGCTATTGGTGTTGTATTGTTCATGATGCTTGTGTTTGGTAGTACAAAATTAGTAGCGTTAAACTATGTTTTAGGGTACCAGTGGGTGAGATAATACACGGTCCAGTTTTAACGAAGATCAAGATCAGGAACAGCGTGATCACCTTTTTTAATAAATTAAAATAAATATTATCATTCCTGTCCAATTCCAATAAGCCGGTTGTCATTAGGTTTTAAAATCAAAATTATACTGTAATGGAACCAAGACTTAACGTACACGCAAAAGGCCAGAATGCCTTAAAAACACTTTTTAACATTGGCGCTTATCTTAAAAAAGGCACTATTGAAGAACCTCTTTTAGAGTTGGTGTTCTTTCGTGTATCACAAATTAACGCTTGTGCTTATTGTTTGGATATGCACTCAAAAGACGCACGTGCGCATGGCGAAACCGAGCAACGTTTATACGGACTAAGCGCGTGGCGTGAAACGCCTTACTATACTGAGCGTGAGCGTGCCGCGCTGGCCTGGGCCGAAGCTATAACCAAAAGCAATGTGCCCGACGCTGTTTACAACGAAGTTAAACCCTTGTTTACCGATGAGGAACTGATTGATCTTACACTGGCAATCACTACAATTAACACCTGGAACCGCTTCAATATCGCTTTCCCGGTTACGGCAGGTACTTACAGGGTTGGTCAGTTCGGTTGATCATAAAAAATGCTTTCAAAAATATGGCCGTGCTTATTATTAAGCGCGGCCTTAGTTAACAAGTAAAATTGTTATAACTTGCTTATTGAAAAGCTATAATCGCTACTTGTCCGCTCGCTTACATCTATAACAACCAATTAAGATGAATGAATTTTTATTGATATTTCGCAGAGATTACAAAACAAAAGAAGTGCAGCCATCGCCTGCCGAATTGCAAACGCATTTGCAACACTGGCAGGAGTGGTTTGGATCACTTGCAGAAAAAGACCTGCTGGCCCGTAAACTGCAACGCTGGGACGGACAGGGCCGGGTACTGAAACAAGGCGAAAGTGCTACCGACGGCCCTTACGCGGAGATTAAGGAATCTATCGGAGGGCTAATCATCATTAATGCCGAAAGCTATGAGCAAGCCGAAGAAATTGCTAAAGACTGCCCAATATTTGAACTGGGCGGTACGGTAGAAATACGTATGGGTTTATAAAGTGCCGTATATACCTTATAAGTGAAATGCCTTTGTATTTTTGCAAAGACATTTTTGCTTATGGGAGAAAAAGAGCTTCTGCCAAATCTTTTCAGGACAGAGTATCAAAAGATAGTTTCGGTGCTTATTTATCTTTTCGGGATAGAGCATATTGAGGTAGCGGAAGATATTGTGAGCGATACTTTTTTGTCGGCCACCGAGCTTTGGAGTATTAAAGGTACGCCCGATAATCCAACCGGCTGGCTGTATACAGTTGCTAAAAACAAAACGAAGAATTATTTAAAACGTAATACCCTGTTTCAGCAAAAGTTGGTTGGCGAATTGCAATACGCGTCACCCAAAACAGAAGAAATTGAGATAGACCTTTCCGTGAAAAATATTGCCGACAGTCAGTTAGCGATGATATTTACTGTTTGCGATCCGGCTATATCGATAGATTCGCAGGTGGCGCTTGCATTGAATTTACTATGCGGTTTTGGTGTGCAGGAAATAGCCGATGCTTTTTTAACCAATAAAGAGGTAGTTTACAAACGCATAAACCGTGGTAAAGATAAACTCAAAGAAAGTAACATCAGGATAGCCCAGCCTTCCGTCACCGCTATTAACAACCGTTTGGATAGCGTTTTGAAAACGATATACCTGCTTTTCTCCGAAGGTTATTATTCAACCTCACAAAATACCACGCTGCGTAAAGATCTTTGTGCCGAAGCTATGCGGCTGAATTATTTACTGGTGGAAAATGAAACCACCAATAAGCCGGCAGTGAACGCGTTACTGGCACTGATGTGCTTTCACTCATCGCGCTTTGAGGCGCGCGTGAACGATAACGGAGAAACGGTTTTATATGAAGACCAGGACGAAACCTTATGGAACACCGAACTAATTGAAGCAGGTGAACATTTCCTCAACAGGGCTGCCACAGGCGATCAGTTAACCCGCTATCATCTGGAAGCGGGCATAGCTTACTGGCATACCCACAAGGCAGATACTGTGGCCAAATGGCAAAATATCCTTAACTTATATAACAACCTGCTTGCAATAGAATATTCGCCCATAGCGGCTTTAAACCGTGCATATGCGCTGGCAAAATTATACGGTAATGAAACCGGCATAGCTGAAGTTGAAAAACTTAATTTAAGCGGTAATCATTTTTATTATTCGTTATTAGGAACATTATATACCCGGCTCGATAATAAAAAAGCATTACAACACTTTGAAACAGCTTTAAAATTGGCAGGTACAGATGCCGATAAAACTATGATGAGCAAACATATTGAACGGCTGAAACAGAATGATCTAAACTGATCATATACATTTTTTGATCAGTTATTGATGCAACTGCCGTGCAAATTCTGAAGGGCGGGTTTTAGTCAATTGATAAAAGATAGCACTGAATGCCGACACGCTGTTGTAACCCAGCTGATAGGCTATTTCACTGGCCGAAAGGTCGTTTTGTTGCATCAGTTCGATGGCCTTTACCATGCGGAGCAGCTTAAAGTACTGCAAAAAAGAAGTACTTAACGTTGATTGAAATAAGCGGGATAAGGTGCGCTCGCTAAAGCCATTCGCTTCGCTTACCGAGGTAAGGGTTAATTGTTCAAACAGGTGCTTGTTCATGTATTTCAATACGGGGTTCATGCGGGTGTTTTCCGTTGTGGGCAATACGATAGGGAAGGCGTTCTTGCTGATCTCCGGCAGAATGTTCTTTATCGCGGCTAAAAAGTGGAAGTCATGATCGTCGGGCATTACATCGCCGCTCCAGCGTTCGGAGTAACTGAGCATTTGCAATAGCAGGGTGTTGATAGGATAGATGCCGCCCTTGCCATAAAACGGGTTGCCTGCATCATCGTGCGAATAAAAGTAAATGGTACGTGTAATGACTGATTTATGCATCTCCACAAAATGCTTTTGCCCGGCCGGGATCCATACATAATGCCGGGCCGGTATCACCAGAGTTCTGTGCGGAAGGTGAATATAGGCTATGCCGCCTTCAATATAAATAAGCTGGCCTTTATTGTGGCAGTGCTCGGGGTACCGAACCTCTGTTTTCCAGTGTATTACGTAAACTGATTCGGGTACGCGATCAATATCCCTGAAAAACTTTCGTGAGGTGGCATCGTCAATATTTTGGCCGGAATGAATAAACATTTGGCAAAAATAAATAAAAGTTCTTTTGGTGAAGTGCGGAAATTTGCACCATTGAAAAATCATGAACTTTAAAACGAAATACTTTGCCGCGCTGATGCCGGCAGTATTGGCCTTTTCGCCCGCCGGGGCAACGCGAATGCCAATAGATACCCCAAGAGAAATGCCCCTGACCCTTGCCCAGGTATGGCAAAAAGTTGAAACCAACAGCCGGGCGGTACAAATTAAACAGCTTAAGATTGAAAGCAGCGCCGAGGCTATTAAAGATGCCAAAGCGGAACGCCTGCCCGATTTGGATATTAGCGGCGAATATGCCCGTGTAAGTAATATGCCGGTATTTGAGAATGGTTTGTTCCATACGCCAAGCCAGTTTCCGGTATTGCATAATACTTATACCGTGGCAGCCGGTGCCTACTTCAATATTTATAATGGCAATAAGGTTAATTTAGGCATTGATGCCAGCAAAACCGAAAACCGCATAGCCGGGGAGCAAAAAAAGCAAACCGTATCAGAAACTAAATTACATGCCGCTGCCTACTATCTTGATATGGAACGCAGCCTCATATTTAAACAACTGTTGTTGCAGGATATTGCCGCGCAGGAAAAACAGCTGGCGCAGATCCGTACGCTGCAAAAAAACGGCGTGATACTTAAAAGCGATGTGCTGCGTGCCGAACTTAAATTATCGCGCCAAAAACTTTCGCTGGTACAACTGGATAATGATCTGGCGATAGCCAACCAAAAACTGAATATACTTATAGGGCTTCCCGATGAACAAAGGATAGATCCCGTTGAGGTATTGAAAACTGATTCGGGCCAAACAGCTACCTACCAGGATTACCTTGCCGATGCCGGTAGCAATGCCTATCAGATCAAAATATCTGAACAGGAAACAGAACTGAAGAAGCTACAACTGCGCAATATCCGTGCTAACGTAGCACCCAAAATAGGTTTATTTGCCGATTATAAGTACAGCTATCCGCAGATACTTTTTTACCCGTACTCGGCTAATTTGTTTGGGTTAGGCTTTGCCGGGGTAACGGCCTCTTTCGATATATCTTCCTTTTACCATAACAAGCACAAGGCCAAAGAAGCAAAACTTGAAGTAGAAAGCCAGGAAATTGAGCACGCGCAAACCGCGGATGTTATCAGGCAGCAGGTTAACGAAGCGTTTTTACGATACAAGGAAGCCCTGAACAGGGTAGAGGTTTCGAAAACCAATGTAAAACAGGCTACCGAAAACAGGCGCATTGTAAACAATACCTATTTCAACCAGCTGTCATTGATCACCGATCTGCTGGATGCCGATAACCAGTTGCTGCAAACCAAGTTCGACCTTGCAGCGGCGCAAATTGCGGCCCAACTCCAATACTTTCAATTACAAAACGTAACCGGGAAACTTTAAAATGAACAAACACCACACATATACCCAAACCGATAAATTAATAACCCGGATAACCACCTGGATAGCCGGTATTGCAGGCGCCGTACTATTGGTATGGGGCGCATACACCTTACTACACCTGTTTAAGTACGAAGAAACCGACGATGCGCAGGTTGAAGCCTACATAAACCCTATTACCGCGCGGGTAAGCGGTTTTGTGAAAGAGATTCGTTATGATGAAAATCAGGATGTAAAAAAAGGGGATACCCTGCTCATCATCGATAGCCGCGAATATCAGTTACAAAAACAGGAAGCCGGGGCCGGACTGGAAAATGCCCGTCAACAGGTGGAAGTACTGGAAAGTAACGTACATACCGCCGAAAAGGTAGCCGCTGTAAACAACGCGCAAATAGCCGCGGCTAAAGCCAAACTGGTTAAGCAGGAGCAAGAGTACGAACGCTTTGTGAAACTGTACGAGGCAGAATCGGCCACTAAGCAGCAGATGGAAAATGTGCAGAGCGCGCTTGAAGTAGCACGGTCCGACTACCAGGCGGCTATTAATAATTACCAGGCATCATTATCGAGGGTGAACGATAGCCGTTCGCAGATCTCACCGGTAATGGCCGAAATAAAACGCCGCGAACTGGTATTGCAGCGCAACGATCTGGATGTTTCATATACTGTGGTTACAGCGCCTTATGATGGTAAAATGGGTAAGCGCACTATTCAGCCCGGTCAGCAAATTCAGTTGGGCCAAACACTGGCTTACATTGTTGATGAAGAAACCGGCCTTTGGGTAGTAGCCAACTTTAAAGAAACACAATTAAGGCACATGCACATTGGTGAAACCGTGGAGGTGACTACCGACGCGTATCCGGATAAAATGATAAAAGGACAGATCATCTCACTATCACCGGCCACAGGCTCGCGCTTTTCTTTATTACCGCCCGATAATGCCACCGGTAATTTTGTTAAGATAGCGCAGCGCGTCCCCGTAAAAATAAAAATTGATAACAGGGATGCCAATGTTGCTTACCTGAGCGCGGGTATGAACGCCAGCGTTACCGTACCTAAAGACGAGCAATAATGAGTGCCGAAATACCAGTTTTCAGAACGTGGGTGCCCGAATGGCTGATACGGCTCGGCTTATTGCTGCTTGTATTGCCGGGTATCGTACTGTTCTCATTATCTATCAGTAACATAAATGCTGCCGCGGGTTACTATGGCATCAGCCCTAACGACGCGCAGTATTCCATGATCATCCTGTACGCCTCAACCGCGAGTTTTGTGGTGTTGGAGAAACGCTTTTTCAGGAGCATAGCTTGTAAGGAGTACCTGCTGATAGTAGTATTGATATTGGTGGCTACCTGCTACATCTGCTACATTGTAAAAAGCTTTTATGTATTACTGATCTTCCGTTTTTTGCAGGGTATGCTTACGAGTTGTACGCTTAGTATTACGCTTACGCTGATGTTTAGCAGGCTGCATAACGAGCGGTCGAAAGAGATAGGTTACTCCGTAGTATATTGCGTGCTGTTGTGTGTGTCGCCGTTATCAACGCTGTTCACGGCGCAAATTATCGACGATTTTAATTTCAACGTTATTTACAAATGCGCCATGTTTTCGTTTATACCCGGAGGTGTTTTAATGACGGTAATGATGAACAACATACGGCTCGACCGTAAACTGCCGCTTTACCAGCTGGATTGGCCAAGTTTTTTGCTGTATTCGGCAGCGTTATGCCTTATTGGTTATGTGATGGTATACGGGCAGCAATACGAGTGGCTGGATGATACACGTATTGAGATGAGTTTGATAGCCATAGGGCTTTTGCTGATCACCTTTGTGGTAAGGCAATTATACGCGAAGCGGCCATACTTTTATATACAGGCCTTTGGGCACCGCAACTTTTTGCTGGCAGTGCTGCTGCTTTTTGTGTTTTACATTAGCAGGGGCTCGTTTGGTATTACCACCAGTTATATGGGCAGTGTTTTAGGTATCGATCCTATTAATATGGGTTATTTGTTGATCTACAACATCGCGGCCATTGTGGTGAGCGTAACCATCGCTTCCCGGTTAATATTACAAAAAACGCCTACGAGGCTGATACTCATATATGGTTTTTCATTATTACTGGTGTTTCACCTGTATATGTGTTTTATGTTTGGCAGCCAGGCCAATAGCATCGATCTTATTTTCCCGCTGATACTTCAAGGCCTTGGTGCAGGTATGCTGATGGTGCCTATTATATTGTTCGTGGTATCATCGTCGCCGATACAATACGGAACAACGGGTTCGGCAGTTGGGATATTTGTACGCTTTACAGGCTTTTGCAGCAGTATAGCTTTGGTTAATTACTTTCAGCTGTATCAGCAAAAAGATCATGTAAACCGCTTTCAGGATCAACTGGGTGGAACAAGCGGTTTGCTTAGCCAGCGTTTGAACTTATACAAACAGGTATTAACCGGTAAGGGAATGGCGACCGATCAGGCCATTAAAGCATCAACCGCATTGCTCAATAAAGGCATTACCCAACAAGCGCAATTACGCTCGGCGGTTGATTATTATCAGATGATCAGCTGGATGCTTTTGGCCGTGATACTGGTCATCGCCCTATTCCCATCCATCAGCCGTACCATTATCCGCTTAAAGAATGATCAACCCGCACCGATTGTCTATTAACTGGTCATTGGGTCATTGAGTCATTTGGTCAGTGGTGAATGGTCAATGGTGAGTGGTTAATAGTCAGTAGTAAATGAAAAGTTTTTTACTTACTATTCACTATTGACTATTGACCAATGCCCAAATGACTCAATGACTTGATAATGCCCCAATGACTAAATGAATGCCCAATGACTATTTTACCGGAAGTGTATTAAACAACAAGGCTACTGCTGTTGAAGCGCCAAACTCTGATTTTGGCTTACCTTCTTTGGTACGTGTGGCCCATTTGGTGTGGATTAGATTTTGGGTGTTACGGTTATTGTAAGCCGTGCGGGCGTTAAGGTTTAACCATTCTATCAGGTTGGTCTTGTTGGTTTCAAGAGTATACTTACGTGCATAACGCGAGAAGATGCCTTTAAAGCCCGGCAGGTCATCGCCACCATCTTCATTGTCGATCACCTTGTTGTTAAACATGTTGTCGCGGGTGTAGGTTGCAATTTTTTGCGCGTCCTCTAAATAATTGGCTTCTTTGGTATAGTTATACAGCATTACTGCCGCGCCAAGGTAAGTGCCTTGGTTATAGGTAGAACTCCATGTTCCGGTTTTTATAAGCCCTGTGTTTTTATCTAAGTCGATATTATCGTTCACCTTACCCGTAGCCTGGTTAAACAAATAAACTTTAGACCATGAGTACAGCGCGATAGCCTTGTCGTAATAAGTATTGTCACCCGTAGCCTTTGCCAGGTAGCAGCAGGCCACAATAGCAGGTCCGTTTATACAGGCATTTTTTGAGGTTTTGGTTTCGAACCAGATTAAACCACCGCCATAAGTATTGGTGAAAGCACGCTTGTACATTTTATCAAACTGCTCTTTACCTTTATCCAGATACATTTTATTACCGGTGAACAAGTACCCGCGCACGCAAAACAAGGCGGCCCAGGTAATATCATCGTTGTAGTTATTGTACATCCAATCCTCTTTGTTTTTGGCGATGAAGTTTTTGTACATGGACTCAAACTTGGTAAGGTATTTGGCATCTTTGGTTACCTCGTAGGCATCCAATACCACCTCCATCATTTCGGCCCTGTCCCAAAAGCCTTTGCCTGTTTCTACATTATATTGGTTGTACCATGCGTCAAATACCTTGGCGGCTATGGCGGCAGTAGGGGCTACTTCCTGTACTGTTACTTTTTGAAATAGCCATTTCTGCGCATCGGCAGTAAGGCTTCCGCTTAAATTCACTTTAGCGCCATCGGCGATATTACCTGCATGTAAGTTGAGGCCGAATTTGGCATTAGAGGCCGGCAACAAATAGAAAGCCCCGCTTCCGGCTTTTTTGATGGTCCATTTTACGTTGTCACTATTGGTATTGTCATACTGATCTACCTTTACCGAATCAGCCGGACTCGCGGCTACGTGCAATAATTTACCGCTGCCCACATTGGTTAACGTATAAATACCTTTGCCTATATGGGTGACCGTCCAGCGTTGCGCGTCAGATTTGGTATCCGTCCAGCAATCAACAGCCGCGCCGTTATCTGCTGAAGCATTGCTTACATCCAGCAGTTTATTACTCGATTTTGATTTTAAGGTATAAATAGCGCCGGATGTAATACCCGACGTTTGTGCCACTGCAAAACCGGTGTTTGCACACAAGAACAGCACCGTGCTGATACGTAAGTAAAGTGATTTCATATAACAGTTTAGTTTTATTGGGTACCGAATATAGGTGTAAAGTTTTGAATAAACCCAATGCTAAATCGTTTATTGTGTGATAATCTTGTTATATACCGCAAACAAAAAGGCCGATGAGGGTATATCCTCACCGGCCTTTTTAATACTATAAATATGGGCTGAACTACTATTGAGCCAATATTTCGTCCAGGTTGCCAAGGGCCATGGTAAAGCCTTCTTTGAAACCCATTTGAACTATCTTCTCCAGATCAGCTTCGCTGTCAAACGCTATTTCAACCAATACGCTTGTGCCTGTAGCGGTGGCAGCAAATGTGCTTTTCCAGTACATTTTCGGGAAGTCATCTGTAAGGTTGCCGTCCTCATCGCAGAAAGCAGCTACAGAAGAAATGCTTTTTTCAGTTTCAATAGCCTGAAAATCTACACGGCAATAAGAGCGTTCACCCTGTGGGCCAATCATACTGTACAGCCATAAACCACCTACCTTAAAATCCATGCTTTTAGTTTCGGCTCTCCATGGTTTTGGCGCCCACCATTGGTCGAGCAAACTGCTGTCGGTCCATGCTTCCCAAACATCGGGCAGGGGCGCGTTAAAATCCCGGGTTACATGCAGTTTATTACCTGCCGGGTCTTTGGTGATCTTTGTTTCATTAGTGCTGCTCATTTTTTTTATTTTTTAGGTTAATGAATAAATCGTCTAACTGGTTAAAGCGGTCTTCCCACAATTTGCGGAAAGGTTCAAGCCATGCATCTATCTCTTTCATTTTTGGGGTATCAAGGTTATAATAGATCTCTCTTCCGGTTTGGGTTTGTTTAATGAGGCCGCATTCGGTAAGTATTTGTATGTGCTTGGATACGGCCTGCCTGCTGCTGTCGAAATTTTCGGCGAGGGCATTCGGCGTCATGGCTTGCAGGGTAAGCAAGGTTAATATCGCTCTGCGGGTAGGGTCGGCTATGGCTTGGAATACGTCTCGTCTCATATTTATCTGCAACTAATTGATTGCAAATATAGATGTGCAATCAATTGATTGCAAGTTTTTTTGATTTTTTTATAAGTCAATAGATTATTTAACCTAATAAGCGCGAAGGGAATGGATTGTTTCCGGCAACGATTGCGTAGTTTTAGTTCCTCATATTCTTTTTTTGTCGGCAGGTAGTAATTAATCTTGTTGGCAATACATACGTTTTCTTGCAATAAGTTTAAACCGATTTAGTTTTACCGGCCGTTTTATATGCCTAACAATTAATTATGAAAAGAGTAACGCTTTTATTGTTGTTCACCCTGTTTTGTTTCAGTGCTTTTTCGCAGGGAACAGTGGTTAAATACCTGTCGGGAACAGACAAAGATCATACCGTACAGTGGGATTTTTATTGCACCGGTGGGCGCAACAGCGGCAAGTGGACTAAAATAGCGGTGCCCTCCAACTGGGAACAGCAAGGTTTTGGCACCTACAATTACGGGCACGATAAAGATAAAGCCAACGAACAAGGGCAATACAAGCACGAATTTTTAACCGGCGATATCAAAGGCAAAAAGGTATTCATTGTTTTTGAAGGATCAATGACCGATACCAAGGTAACCATCAACGGTAAGCAGGCAGGCCCTGTGCATCAGGGAAGTTTCTACCGTTTTAAATATGATATTACCGGCTTGCTTAATGCTACAGGTAAAAACCTGCTCGAAGTTACCGTTGATAAAACATCAGCCAATTCATCGGTAAATGATGCCGAACGCCGTAATAGCGACTTTTGGGTATTCGGAGGGATCTTCCGGCCGGTTTACCTGGAGATCGTCCCTGAAACTTTTATTGACAGGGTAGCCATTAATGCCAAAGCCGATGGCTCTTTTGCCATGGATGTGTACACTGCCAATACTAAAGATGGCGAAACCGTAGAAGCCCGTATACAAAACCTGAATGGTAAAAATGTAGGTGAGCCATTCGCTGTAAAAGCAGTTGCGGGGCAGGATAGTGTACAGCTAAAAAGTACATTTAAAAGCCCATTGCTATGGAGTGCCGAATTTCCGAACCTTTACAGGGTAGTGGTAACTATAAAAGATAAACAGGGCATCATCCACCAGATAAAACAAAAATTTGGTTTCCGCACGGTGGAGGTGCGTAATAATGATGGCTTGTATGTAAATAACGCCAAGGTGGTATTAAAGGGCAGTAACCGCCATAGTTTTTGGCCCGAAACAGGGCGTACCTTAAGTCACGATGTGCATTTGATGGATGTACGCCTGATGAAGGAAATGAATATGAACGCGGTACGCATGTCGCATTACCCGCCCGATCAGGATTTTTTAGCGGTATGCGATTCATTGGGTTTATATGTGCTTGATGAACTTACCGGCTGGCAGGCAAAATACGATACGGTTGTTGGGCGTAAACTGGTAAAGGAGCTGGTGCTGCGCGATGTGAACCATCCTGCCATATTGTTTTGGGATAACGGCAACGAAGGTGGCTGGAACCGCGGGCTGGATAATGATTACGCGCTCTACGATCCGCAAAAGCGTACAGTGATACATCCTTGGGAGAAATTTAACGGAACGGATACGCGCCACTATCCCGACTATAATTATATGGTTAAAGCGGCAGAATCAGGCAAGGAGGTATTTTTCCCTACCGAATTTATGCACGGCCTTTATGATGGCGGCGCAGGCGCGGCGCTTGACGATTTTTGGGCGCAAATGATGAAGCACCCTCATGGCGCAGGTGGTTTTATTTGGGCTTTTGCCGATGAAGCGATTATGCGTACCGATAAAAATAATATACTGGACGCCGATGGTAACCACGCTCCTGATGGCATAGTTGGCCCGCATCGCGAAAAGGAGGGAAGCTATTATACTATAAAAGAGATCTGGTCGCCGGTGTATATTGATCCGCAGCCTATTAACAGAACATTTAACGGACAGCTTACAGTAGAGAACCGTTATTCCTTTACCAATCTTAATCAATGTACCTTTAAATGGAAACTGGTTAGCCTGCCATCGGTAGAAGGCAAAACTACAACAGCCACTGTAAAGGCTACCGGGAGCCCTGCACAACTCAACCTTAAACCGGGTGAAAAGGGTACGCTTAATTTGAAACTGCCTGCATCATGGGCAAAAAACAATGCTTTATACCTTACAGCTTATGGCCCGGATAAAAAGGAAATATTTACCTGGAGCTGGTCAATTACAGCTCCTGGGTTTTACGTAAATAAAGCCCATGCTTTTGTAATTAAATCGAAGATTAAAAGTACTGATACCGATAGCCTGCTTACGGTTAATTGCGATAACATAAACTATATATTTAGCAAAACTACGGGCTATATACAAAAAGTAATTAAGCCGTCAGGCACTATTTCGTTATCGGGCGGACCGGTTTTGGCCGGTGTAAAAACACAGCTAAAAGACTTTAAAACTGAAGTGGCAGATAAACTGTACACCATTACCGCCAGCTACGATGGCGACGCCTCCTTACAGGTAAAATGGACGTTCAGACCCGGTTATCCTGCCAAACTGGAATATAGTTATAAACAAACAGGCGACGTTGATTTTGCAGGCCTCACCTTTAACTATCCCGAAGAGAAAATTACGGGCATGAAATGGCTTGGCCGCGGTCCTTACCGTGTTTGGAAAAACAGGTTGAAAGGCCAGCAATTTGGCGTATGGCACAAAGCATACAACAATACCATTACCGGCGACAGCTGGCAATATCCTGAATTTAAAGGCTATCATGCCGAAGTTAATTGGGTAACCATAGAAAATAAAGAAGCGCCGTTTACAGTTTACACATCAGATAAGAACCTGTACTTTCAAATGCTGCATCCCGGCAAGGAAAAAGCCGCGTTGAGCAATAATAATGTTGAGCCTGCATTCCCGGCGGGAAGCATAGGGTTTTTAAACGGCATAGCACCGATTGGTACCAAATTTCAGGCACCAAATGTAATGGGGCCGCAAAGCCAAAAGAACCATTACAACGACGAAGCAGTTAATGGTACGCTATGGTTCGATTTTAAATAGAAATGATAAGCTTAATAACACAAATATTAAAAAATAATGAAAAACATACTGCGGAATACATCCCGCTCAATATTATCACCCGTTTATAATACCGGATTGATTCGTTTGGGATTAAGTATTAGTCTGGCTTGCCTCTCTTATACCTCCTTTGGTCAGGCTAAAACTGCCGTGCCTGCTCCTATAACTGTGGGTGTACAGCAAATAGTGACCAATGTACAAGGGCCAACCGCTATGGCTTTTCCGGGTGGCGGCGATGTTTGGGTGACCGAACAAAACGGTAAGATCCGCGTGATCCGCGATGGTAAAATGCTCGATGGCGCTTTGCTTGATCTGCATGATAAATTAGTGAAGCTAAACAACGGTTACGAAGAGCGCGGCTTGCTGGGCATAGCGCTGCATCCGCAGTTTAAAACTAATAAAAAGTTCTACGTGTATTACAGCGTGCCATCCACCCAGGGCTCAAACCATACCGGTGTGCTGGCCGAATACACCATACCTGCGGGTGCCGAAAAACTCGACCCTAATAGCGGCCGTGTCATCTTCACCGAAGAGGAGCCTGATGGTAACCATAACGGCGGTTGTATCCAGTTTGGGCCTGATAATTTTTTATATGTTTCGTTAGGCGATGGCGGCGGCCAGGGCGATAAGCACGGCCCGATAGGTAACGGGCAGGCCATGGATACCTGGCATGGAAAAATATTGCGTATCGATATCAACACAGCTGATGGTTATACCGTACCTAAAGATAACCCATTTGTGGGCAAAGCAGGCGTAAAACCCGAAATATGGGCTTATGGTTTCCGTAACCCATACCGGTTTTCGTTTGATAGAAAAACAGGAGATTTATTTGCTGGGGATGTAGGTCAGGATTTGTGGGAAGAGATAGATATCGTTAAAAAAGGCGCCAACTATGGCTGGCGACTGGTGGAAGGTACCCATTGCTATAACCCTGCTACGGGCTGCGATATTTCAGGGATCACCATGCCAATTACCGAATACAGTCACCGTGAAGGTGTAAGCGTAATTGCAGGATACGTATACAATGGCCAACAAGTACCAATATTAAAAAACAGATACCTGTTTGCCGACTGGACAGGCCCTGTTTTCTACCTCAAAAAAACAGGAGTGACTTGGCAAAGGGGCAAGGTGACATTGCAAAACTTGCCACCTAATTTAAAGATCACCGCCTTCGGCGAAGACCCATCCGGAGAGTTATACATACTCACCAACCCCGATACAGGGCCTGAAAATACTAAGGGGAGTGTGTATAAGGTTGTAAAATAAAAGGATAAAAAAACAACTTGTCATTGCGAGGCACGAAGCAATCCCGTAGCTATTCATGTCTGCTCTGTATACGACGTGATTGCTTCGTACCTCGCAATGACAGGTTGAAAATATCTTGTATGTTACTCATCTGCCAACTCTATCCAAACCGGCGCGTGGTCGCTGGTTTTTTCCCAGCCTCGCACTTGTTTATCTACACCTGCGGCTACCAAACGCTTATCCAACTGCGGGCTTAGTAAAAAGTGATCTATCCTCAAACCTGCATTACGACCGTAGGCATTGCGGAAATAATCCCAAAAGGTATAAATAGTTTCGGTAGGGTATAGCTTGCGTATGGCATCCGTCCAGCCTTGGGCTACCAATGTTTTAAAGGCCTCGCGTGTTTCCGGGCGAAACAGGGCATCGTCAACCCAGCGTTCGGGCTTGTAAACATCCTGTTCGGTTGGCATAACGTTATAGTCGCCGGTAAGTACTACGGGTATATCGCGTGCAAGTAGGCCCGCCGCGTGCAGTTTCAATCGCTCAAACCATTGCAGCTTATAATCGAATTTCGGCCCGGGAGCAGGGTTGCCATTAGGCAGGTAAAGACCGCCTATCACCACACCGTTAATAAAAGCTTCGATGTATCGGCTTTGCGTATCCTCATCATCGCCGGGCAAGCCTTTCCGTAATTCTTGTATTTCGCCAAAGCGTGATAATATGGCAACACCGTTCCAGCTTTTTTGTCCGTGCCATATAGCATGGTAACCGGCATCGCGTATAGCCTCTTCCGGGAACTTTTCCTGTGGGGCTTTCAGTTCTTGCAGGCAAACTACATCGGGTTGGGTTTCTTGCAGCCAGCGCAGCAGCACCGGCAACCGGCCGTTTACCCCGTTCACATTATAGGTAGCTATTTTCATGTATACAAATTTAATAGTGTTTGGTATTGGTGGCAGTAAAATTGGTCAATGCTTTAATATTCAATCATATTACTTTAAAACCTGCCATTTGTTGTAATTAAAACGGATTTTTTACACAAAAAGCTATTGTATAAGCCGTAAGGTAGTGCACTCAATAACATTTCTTTTTATTTTTGAGTATCAACCTTTTGCTTATGAAAACCTGCTTCTTATCAATACTTATCGCGATGCTGTTTTTTTGTAGCAGCGATACCTTTGCGCAAACTAGCGACAGGGCCATAGTGCAGGATATAATAACTAAGATGACCTGCTATGTTGATTCGAGCGCGCAGGAAAAAGTTTACCTGCATACCGATAAGCCTTATTATACCCTTAACGATACCTTGTATTTTAAATCGTACCTGTTTAATGCCACCTACCTCACGGCATCGGCAAAGAGTGGTATTTTATATGTTGAAATAGCTAATGAGCAAAACCGCATAGTAAAAAGGGCTATGGTGGCACTGTATGTAGGGCTTGGCTGGGGCAATATAGTGCTGACCGATAAGATATTTCAAAATGGGAATTATACCCTGCGTGCCTACACCAATTGGATGCGTAATAACGGCACCAATGGAATGTTCGAAAAACAGTTCTACATCAGTTCGCCGGGTGAGGGCGATGTGCTTATAAAATCGCGCTTTAGCGCCAAACTGGAAGATGGCAAACAAAAAGCTTCGATAGGGTTGAAAGTAAATAAGTTAGATGAACGTCCGCTTATCCTGGAAGATTTTATACTGCGCGTTACCGATGGCAAAAAAGTATGGTATAAAGATAAAGTACGTACTATGATGGATGGCGCTATTGATTACGGCTTTAACATCCCCGAAAAAGCCGCGGCCAATAAATTATTTGTGAGCCTGCAGCCCGCCAATAAAGCTCAAAGTAATACGCTTTACAGTATGCCCCTGCTGCTTAACCGTCCCGAAAATATCGATTTGCAATTCATGCCCGAAGGTGGTTCGTTAGTGGCCGGCATCAATACCCGTGTGGCTTTTAAAGCGTTATCAGAGGATGGCTTGGGCACAAATGTCAGCGGTATTATTTACAACAGCAAACAGCAGGAGGCCGGTAATTTTCAATCGCTGCACGCGGGCATAGGCTCGTTTGGCTTTGTTCCGCAGGTGGGCGAGGTTTATACCGCTAAAATAAAGCTGCCCGATGGTACGTATTCAAAACCATACCCGCTGCCTGTTGTAAAACCATCGGGAACGGTACTTAATGTGATCAATAAACTTGGGGCAGATTCGTTGGAGATCAACGTAAGTGCTACATTAGATATACCTGCTGCCAATTATTATTTAATAGGGCAGTCGCGGGGTATCGGTTGTTACGCGGTAATCATGAAGATAATACATGGCAGCGGTAAGGTAAAAGTTGACCGTGCGCAGTTCTCAACTGGCATAGCCCGGTTTTCTTTACTCAATACGGCAAAGCAGGTATTGAACGAGCGTATTATATATATTGATCAGGCCGATGACCTGCGCATAACGATGGTGCCCGATAAGAAACGCTACGATAAAAGGGATAGCGTAGCCATGAATATGATAGTGACCAATAAAGCAGGCGAACCGGTACAAGGCAGTTTTTCGATAGCGGTTACCGATGATACACAAGTAAAAACAGATAGCCTGAAAACAAATAATCTGAAATCGTATGCGTTGCTAACTTCCGAATTAAAGGGACAGGTGGAAGATCCGGGCTATTATTTCCCACCTGCCTATAATCCCGAAAAATGGCAGCAACTGGATAATTTATTGCTGGCCCAGGGCTGGGTTAATTACGATTGGGCATCTGTATTTCAACCTTTCAAGCAACCTTCATTTACTGCCGAAGCAAATTTTACCATAAAGGGTAAAGTGACCAATATGTTCAATAAACCGGTGAAAAGCTCGGGGGTATTATTGTTATCAAAAAAGCCCGGTTTTATACTGGATACGGTAACCAATAACAATGGCGTATTTACATTTGACAACCTTGTTCCGTCGGATACAGCCTCATACCTCATACAAGCACGCAATAGAAAAGGTAAAAGCTTCAACGTGGGTGTAGAGGTTGATGAGTTTGTTGCCCCCGTATTTACCACTGCGCAAAATCGCACCATGCCCTGGTATGTAAACACTGATACCACAAGCATGGTATTGGTGAAAAACAAGCTTACTTACGACAAAAAACAGCAGGAGTTAAGCAGTCCCAACATGCTGAAACAAGTAAATATTAAGAATAAAAGGATAATAAAAGGATCGAAAAACCTGAATGAAGATGGTGGTTCCGACCTTGTTCTTGATGAGGAATACCTGCAAGGTGTGGGTAAACTAACCCTCGGCGATCTGTTGGAAAAGAATATAAAAGGCTTTAGGCAAGGAAATGGTAAAAATCCTTACATGTACTTTGTATTCACGCAACAGATGCATTTGATTATTGATGGTATAGATATAGATTTTGGCGCGCCGGACCCGATAGGCAGTTTTCCATATAGCCTGTATGTAAAGCAGTTTTTAGATTATTATAACGCTGAAGACATTAAGGGGATTGAGTTGATGAAATCAACAAAATATAATATGACCTATATGAGCAGGTATGTTAGCAACCCGATGGCGCTGCCGTGGGATCATGCTTTTATTGAGGTGACCACCTATAGTGGCTCGGGTCCTTACTTGAGTAAAACACCCGGTGTGTACATTTATAAGCCAATGGCTTTTTACCCGGCTAAAGAATTTTATTCACCAAAATATAAGTCGAAGGATGATAAATCGTTCATCGATACACGCTCAACCATATATTGGGCACCGAATATTATTACCGGTAAAGATGGTAAGGCAACCGTTTCATTTTATACGGCAGATATCAGCGGCACCTATCATCTGTCAATTAATGGCAGCGATATGGAGGGCAATATCGGCAGTAATACCACTACTATAAAAGTACAGTAAGTACATATAAAGCAAAGCGCCCTTACTGTTAAAGTAAGGGCGCTTTGTGTATGATAATTAAATGGTTATCCTTTTAAATGCTGCCATATAATATCAAATACATCGGTAGCTACCAAAGCCTCTTTTGCAGGGGCGGTATCGGTAATTAATACCGGTTGATACTTTTGCGGTACACCAACGCGTCCGTGCGATCCTTTTATCAGGGTGGCATCCAACGGAATTACATCCATTACATACCTGAAACCTGCTTTTTTGCGTAACAGTTTATAACCTGCACGTGCTTTCGAGGTCATGAACATTTCAACCGGATCATAACCCGGTTTTTTGTGGATGTCAACTACGCGGGCATAATCGGGCGCAACGGCATCATCCAGCCAAAAATAATAGGTAAACCAGCTCTTTTCATCAGCCATTAAAACGAGGTCGCCGGCACGTTCGTGGTTGATGTTATATTTAGCCTGTTCCTCACGGTCAAGCACGAGCTCAACTCCCGGTACGGCTTTTAACAACGCTTTAACCTTTTCGGTTACGCTTTTATCGTTAATGTATATGTGCGCTATTTGATGATCGGCCACGGCAAACGCCTTTGAAGCGCCGGGGTCAAGCAATTCCAGACCCCGTTCAATCCTGATACCTAACAGATCGTTCTGCCTTAATACACGGTTTAAATGGATAGGGTTGCTTACCGGTGATATACCGTATTCGGAAAGTATGATCACCTTTGCTCCTTTCTTTTGGTAAAAGTTAACCAATTGCTCAACCACCTTATCAATCTCACCCAGTTCTTTAGCGATAACCGGCAGATCGGGTCCGAATTTTTGCAGGCAATAATCCAGGTGCGGCAGGTAGATGAGCGTTAGGGTAGGGTTATGCAGATCATCCGTCTCCATAGCCGAATCAGCTATCCACTGGGTCGATTTAATGTTTGCTCCCGGTCCCCAAAACTGGAATAGCGGGAACTGGCCTAATTTAGTTTGTAAATGATCGCGCAGTTCGGCCGGGTGCGAGTAGCAATCGGGCATTTTACGGCCATCGGCAAGGTAGTTAGGGCGTGGTGTTACCGAATAATCGGCAGATGAATACATATTGTACCACCAAAACATCATAGCACTGGTAAATGATGGGTCTTCTTTTTTGGCTTTATCCCAAATCTTTTCGCCCTCAACCAGTTTGTTTGATTGTTTCCAAAATTTCACCTCGCAATCTGTACGGTCGTACCAGCCATTGCCCACAATACCATTCTCCGCCGGGAATTTACCAGTTAGGTAGGCCGACTGCATAGATGTGGTAACAGCAGGCAAAGCAGGCTGTATATGAGCCAAATGCTTTTCGCTGATATATTTTTGAAGGAATGGGGTATGCTCGCCAATTACCGATGACGATAAGCCAACTACATCAATTACTACCGTTTTGTTCATGTTGCCGTATTTTATACAAGTTGATTTTTAACCCAGTTTAATTCGCGGATGATAGATTGCGTAAGCGGAGCCTTCAGTTCGTCGGGCAATACCTCCCAGGTATACGTTTCCACCTCTAAGTGTTGGGTGAAAGGCGTGTTCTTAAACCTGTTCAGTACCGTAATAATATCGGTTTGGGTCGATTGCACTTTACCCATATCTTCTACAAAGATAGGCACATGGAAATGCGCGCGCCACTCGTTCACTTCAGGGTTATGGCTATCGGCCAATGCCTCCGGCAAGTCAGGGTAGCGTATCAGCTCGCCACCATTGGTCTTTGCTATCACCTGGTGCAGGTAAGTTGGCTCGTTAAACTTAGCAAGCGCATTGGTTACTAAGTCCCGTTCAGTTACATTAACAGGCAGCAAAGCTTTTAAAGCGGCGCTGATCTGTATCTTACCTACCTTTATCTCTTTCTTATTCAGTTCGTCAATTATCTCGTTATGTGGCTCATAGCCGATAGCAAAGTGGCAAACATCATAACATAAGTTGATATGCTGCTTTATGGCCGCTGTGGCATCAATAGATGGTAGATTGAGTTTTTCGGACAGTGTTACCGTGCCTTGCGGCAGCAGGTCATTCTCAAACCAATCAATAAACTCCGGGCCCGATTCTAAAAAGCCATCCGGTTCGGGTTCAATATCTAAATGCAGCAATACGCCGGTTGCCTGGTATATTTTGTAAAGCTCGGCGGCAACGGTGATGATATTTTTTGTGGCGATCTCTTTCGCGCTGTTTCTTGCTTCGCCCTCGGCATGCCATGGCTTATAGCTTAACGGTGAGGTGGATATGCCACCATCTAAACCGGCAGGCAGCAGTTTAGCCAGAATGTTAAAGAGGCGCAAAGTATAATCTAAACGCTCATCTGTTGTCCAATCGGGAGCATGCACCTGGTCTTTAACTACGGTATGATGAAATCCTCCAAAAGGGAAACCGTTCATGGTGAAAACATATGCGCCGTTATCGCTAAGCCATTGTTTAAACTCCAGCAAATTAGCTTCCTGTTCAAGTAAACCAACGCTGGCAATGTTCGACAGGCGCAGGCCAATGCCCATAGCCTCGTTAGCCGACAAGTCAGACTTTATCACCGGGAAATTGTTTTTCAGGGCTTCGAGGGTTTCGGGCCATGTTTCGGCGGCATGTATATTGGTACAGTAAGTTAAATGTGCAGAACCGATTTTCATAAGTAGATGGTATTAATGCTTAAATATTGTTTTGGTGCAGATCGTATTGCCTGTTGTGCAATATCTGGGCCGATTGCTTTAAAATCGCGGTGTCAATTTCATGTACTTCGGCACCTTCACCTATGGTATTCAGCAGCATAATGGTAAGCTCGCCGCCTAAATGCTCACGAAACTCCTGTAACCCAAGCAGTATCGGGCTATCGTCGCCGGTTACCTGTAAAAGTTCGTGGGTTATTTCAAAACCTAAAGTTTGTATCAGGTTTACTACACGTTCGCTTTCCTCTAATGTTAAACGGCCTGATTGCTGAGAATAAACCGTATCCAACGCGATACCCATAGCAACCGCTTCGCCGTGTTTAACCTCAAAATTGGTAAGGTATTCCAGTTTATGAGCGCTCCAGTGCCCAAAATCTAACGGGCGTGATGAACCGCTCTCAAACGGATCTGCACCGGCAATGTGCTGTAAATGCAGTTGAGCGCATCGCCACACCAGGTAATTCATGGTGGTCATATCACGGCTTACTAACGCGGCAGCGTTTAGCTCAATCCAGTTGAAAAATGCGGCGTCTTTTATCAGCGCGACTTTAATAGCCTCGGATATCCCCGAACGCCAATCGCGATCTGATAACGTAGTTAAAAACTGATCATCATTAAAAACGGCAGCCGGTGTGGCAAACGTTCCTAAAAAGTTCTTTTTACCAAAGTAGTTGATGCTGTTTTTTACGCCGATACCCGAATCATTTTGCGATAGCACCGTAGTAGGGATACGGATGTGCTTTACGCCACGGTGAGCCACCGTAGCGGCATAACCAACCATATCTAAAACAGCGCCGCCACCAATAGCTGCAATGTACGAGTGACGATCGATACCGTAAGTATTTACAGCTTCCAGTATCTGATCGAAATATTGAGTATCATTCTTTACATGTTCACCACCCGGAATCACCAATATATCCTGTACCAGTTGCACAGCGGTATGTCGTTCAAAATAGGATTTTATCTGATCTCTTAAATCTTCATGCGTATCAACTACGCCCTGGTCAACTACAAAGAGGATCTTTCTTAACGCGCCCGATGTGGCAGAACCTTCCAAAAAGTCGTTAAGTAATTGATTGTTGTGCGCGAATAACGACGTGGTGAAGAAAACGTTATAAGTATATTTTATAGTGAATTGCTGTTGCAGATGTTCCATGATGGAGGAATGATCAGTTGTAATTTAAAAATTGATTAGGTGACCGCGAATGTTTTCGACAGCCACATAGATACCGGTAATAAGCACGCTATAACAATAGCCGGTAGTATTGAACTAAATGTAACCGCCCATGAGGCATCCATTAATATTAAGGATATTACCCCGGCTTTTACCGCCTTACCAATGTTTTTGCCAATGGGTTCTTGTATGGCTTTAAGCAAGGGTTTAAATATCATCCAGGCAAATGGCAATAAAAACACCAGCGACCATAGTAAACGGTTATTGGTGTAAGAGAAATAGGTGATAAAACCGATAACCGCGGCATATAAAAACGCGGCGATGTATAAGTTGGTTTTATTACCGCCATGTACTTCTCCACGGCTCGTCATGGTGATAGAAAATATATAGGCCACCGGGGCAATGGCCAGTACATACCAGTGGGCAACGGCTCCGGCAATAATGCTGATGCCCAGTAACAGGTTCAGCCCCCGGCACATACCCATATTAAGCGGCCCGAAGAAAGGATGATGTTTCCCCCATTTATTATATACCAAAGCGCAAACAGATATAGCCGCCGCGAAAATACCCGATGTTTGCGAGCTGATTAAAGCCAATATAATTCCCGCGCCTAATAACACCATCCCTAAAATGGTGGCCTCCTGCAAGCTTACCCTGCCCGATGGTATGGCACGCTCAGGGCGTTCTATCTTATCCAGGTCAGCGTCAAATACATCATTAAACACAATGCCGCCGCCGTATAAACAGGCTGTTGAAATACAAAGCAACAGGGCAGAGGGCCACACCTCAAAAAATGTGCTGCTAAGCACACAGGCAATGGCAATACCCGCCAAAACATCGGCTACCGAGGTAACTATGTTGGCCGGCCTCATAAGCTGTAAGTAAATGAATGCTTTCTTCAAAACTCCTGTTAGCTTATGATGATGGATGATTTATCGATACGTGGTTGTTGCCCGCCGCGCAGGATGCTGTTGCCCTCAAATTTTACGCTTTGATCGATGTTTTTTACTGCGGCAAAATCAGCCTCGTCAATTTGTCCGCTTTGCGCGAACGCGGTAATGGCGTTACGGTAAGTGATCAGTTCAATATCCTGATCGCTTAAACCACGGGCTTTCATCAAGGCCGCGGTTTTTGGCACCGCCAACGGATCACTAATACCCCAATCGGCAGCCGAATTAACCATTATACGTTCCGAGCCATATTGTTTTGCTACCTCAACCATGCGCTCGTTACCCATTTTGGTAAACGGGTAAATAGTGAAAGCCGCCCAAAAACCACGATCTAACACCTCTTTAACTGTTTCTTCATTGTTATGGTCGATGATCACACTATACGGATCGATGCCATGCTCAATGGCGATATCCATGCTGCGCTGGGTTCCTTTCTTTTTATCGCGATGCGGGGTGTGTATTTGCACTGGTAAGCTGGCCTCTTTAGCCAGTTCGAGTTGCAGGCGATAGTATTTTTCTTCGGCAGCGGTTTGATCGTCAAAGCCGATCTCACCTATACCAACCACACCTTCTTTGTAAACAAATAATGGCAGTATTTCCATTACCTGCTCGGCAAGTGCCTCATTATTCGCTTCGCGCGAGTTAAGGCCGATGGTACAATAATGCTTGATACCGAACTGCGACGAACGGAATCTTTCCCAGCCAACCAAACTGCTGTAATAATCTCTAAAACTATCAACACCGGTACGTGGCTGACCCAGCCAAAAGGCGGGTTCAATTAATGCTACCACACCGGCATCGGCCATGGCCTGGTAATCATCAGTAGTGCGCGACGTCATGTGCACATGCGGATCAAAGAAACGCATTCCCTGTACGGCACTTATATCAAAAAACTCGGGTTTTGCGCCCGGTGTTTGCTCCCTGTCTTCAAAATTGCTGCAACACATATCTTTATCTGTTTAATCGTATTCTTTTTATTGGTTGATGAAGCTTTCCCAGTTTGTTTTTTTGCCTGCCGCCGCTTGTAAAACATCGTTTTGATTCAGCAGGTCTTTTGCAGGCTGGTAGTCGCTTTCGGTAATGGCCAGCGCAATAGCTTCTTTTTCGAGGCTATCGTTATTAGCTATACCTATATTAATATCATCAAATATCTTATCGTCAATAAAACGGCCAACTAATCGCCATAGCATCGGGTCGGTTTTACGACCGGCGGCCCAGCGTTCGCGGGCATAATCGCTTAGGGTATGGGCAAGCTCAATATTCGCCCGTTCATCCAAGCCGGTGATCAGGTCGAGCCGTTTTTCGGTGAAGAAAGCTTTCAGCACCAGTTGGTTCCATGCCGGTTGCGGCAGGTTTTCGGCCGGGTAGGGGTTATGGTACATTTGGGCTTCCAGCACAATACCTATATTACTGCGGTTACCTTCGGTACAGCGGTGCACCCATATTTCGGGGTAGGCCAGCAGTGGTAACGCAGAATATAGAGCGACCAACTCGTTCATTTCGGCTGCCAAAAAAAGTGTTTCTATGCTGCGCTGATAGGCACTCTTGTCAGTGGCATCAGGTTGTAACAACAGCCACACCCTTGCCAACCTGTCAACCGACCAACCTTCAATGGAAAAGTTCTTCCGGATAGCAGATAATTCAGCGGCAGTTTCAGTACTGATATTGACGAGGGCCTTACCTGTTTTACGTGGCAGCGCGGCAAACGCGCCATTAAATGCTGCTGCCGATGCAGGTGTACCTGCCTGGGTTTGCAGCCAGCCCCGGGCATCCGGGCTAATATTTTGTATAATAATTTCCGTTAGAGCGGCCTTTAATCTTTCTACATCATAATTAAACATACAAAACAAATAGCAAGTGTTTAATAATTACGGGTTGGTAAATACGGTTAAGCTGCTATATAATTTATAAGCAGTGCGCCCGCAATAATAAGCAATCCAAAAAACTCCCGTGTTTTTTCAATGTAAGGTTTCTCGGCTTGCATGGTTTCAACCAGGCTTGGTTTGTTATATTTTGTTATCCAGTCGCGCACGCCATCTTTAGCGAAGAAAAGCAGGACGGCATATACCAGGTAAAAAGCGATAAGTAATAAATATATTACAGGATAGAACTGGCCAAAAGCCACTAAACCGCAGCAAATAGCGGCACTCAAGTAAATAGGTACCCAAAGCCATGGGTCAACATCGTTTAGGTTGAGATAGGCGAAAACCACAAACGAAAGGCAGAAAATAATGTTTATAATAATCAGGAACATAACTAATTAGCTAAATTAAATGCAGGGATACTTAATAGGTAACCCACCGGTTTTTGCCTTATATGCCGATAGGTTAATAGCAAATTTATGAAATTAACCTTAATACAGGTATCCTGCGAAATCGTTTTATTAGTGTATTAAGGTAATAAGGCACAATTAGCGTCAATATCGCTTAGGTTAATATATATTAGGGTATTGATAAATTGCTTGCAGGCAGCCTGATATTTTATAGAAAATTAACACAGAAATATAAGCAACAACATATAATTTATTACATTGGTAGGGTTGAATGTCAGTGTATAATTTATATAGTGTAGATGATGCCGAATTATTACGGCAGTTAAGTGAGGGAAGCAGGCGCGCGTTTGATAATTTGTATTATAAATATTGGAAACATGTTTACAATGCAGCTTATAAACGCCTCAACAATGCCGACCAGGCGCAGGATGTTGCACAGGATGTTTTTGTACAATTATGGACAAGGGCTTCAACAGCGCCCATTGATAATTTACCGGCCTATTTACTGGTAGCGGCACGTAACGGTGTTTTTAAGCACCTGGAAAAAGAAAGCAGGTACGCGGCCCTGCCCGATACTGCCGACCAATTGAAGAGTGCGCATGGCGAGGCTGATTCGGGCATGTTGCACGAGGAATTTGTGCAGGCTTTTAATGATTTGGTAAACGCGCTGCCCGAACAGCAGCGAATAATATTCAAAATGCGGTACGAAGAAGATCTTTCGAGCCAGCAGATTGCCGAAATTTTGAATTTGTCCCCAAAAACTGTCCGTAATCAAATCGGGAAATCACTGGCTACAATAAAATCATCACTTTTATTGCTCAATATCCTATTCTTCTTTTGTATCGACAAATAGAATACCTGTCAATTTATCTCAAAGAGTAATTTTAAAATCAAGCTAATCCAATAATCCTATCAATCATGGTCTCTATCATAGTCCTTGTATACACTCTATTGTTAATTCTGTTTTAAAAAATTAAAAATATTTTCATTTTGAATGGGCTATTTTCATTTTTACGACTCATGTAGTTATAAAATGATAAATGGAAGAGCTTAACAGACGATATTTTCTGGAAATACTAAAGAAATACAGACTTGGTACCGCCACCGCCGAGGAAGTGAAATTTCTGGAAAAGTACTACGACCTGTTCGAAGTAAACGAAGATCAGATCGCTGCTGAAAACGAACAGGAGTACGATCATATAAAATTGGCCATCAAACAAAATGTTGATGAGCGGGTAGATCAGTTCAATAAGCAATCGCGTATTAGAGGTGTACGTTCGGCATGGGTAAAATACGCTGTGGCAGCATCTGTATTAGTATTTTGCAGCATTGCAGGTTATTTTATGCTGAATAAAAAGCATCATGAGCAAACAGTTCAAACTGCGGTAGATATTAATCCCGGAGGAAATAAGGCCGTGTTGACTTTGGCCAATGGTAAAAAGATTGTACTGGATGATATTGCTAAAGGCGAGATAGCTAAACAAGGCAGTGTGAGCATCTCCAAAACTGCCGATGGACGTATCGTTTATACTGCCGCGGCCGGCGATGCTACTGGAGAAATCAGTCAAAACGTATTTTCAACGCCTAAAGGTGGCCAATACCAGGTTGTACTGCCCGATGGTACTACCGTGCTTTTAAACGCGGCATCTTCATTAACCTACCCATCTGCCTTTACCGGTAACCAACGTTTAGTTACCCTTACCGGCGAAGCTTATTTTGAGGTTACCAAAAACAAGGCGATGCCTTTCAGGGTGAAAACAGGCTTGCAAACCGTGGAGGTATTGGGCACCCACTTCAATATCAATGCCTATCCGGATGAAAGCGTAATAACGACCACACTGGCCGAAGGTTCGGTTAAGGTATCGGTTCCTTACCAGTCGGTAATTATTATTCCGGGGCAACAGGCAGTTGCGGGTAAAACAGCGGTCGCTACTATCGCCAAACACACTATCGATCTGGATAAAGAACTGGCCTGGAAAAATGGGGTATTCTCTTTTGAGAATGATGACATCCGCTCTGTAATGCGGCAGATAGCCCGCTGGTACGATGTAAATGTGGCGTACGAAGGGGTGTTTCCCGCGGATGGCTTTAACGGCGAAATATCCCGCGACAGCAAGCTATCTGAAGTGATAAAAATACTGGAATACAATAACGTGGATATAGCTCTTGATGGGAAAAATATGAAAGTATCCTACAAGGCATCTGCAAGTAAAAAATACTAAACAACTAATTAACTGATTCTTTAACGCTTAAAAATTGCCGATGATAGGAACGCTACATACAATAGTTTAAAACCCCATAATGACAAAAAAAGCCGAAAGCCTCTCACCGCTTTCGGCCCAAAAAAGGTCGAGCAGCAAGATGTTGATGCCAAGCTGCATTTATTAACCCCAATCTTATTCAAAAGTATGAAATTAACTCTTCTTTACAATTCCGTATGCTCAATACGGAGGGTAAAGTGCAAATTATTTATGGTCATGAAATTGACTGTTCTTCTTTTAATTATAGGTTCACTGCATCTTTCGGCAGCCGTTTACTCGCAAAATGTAACCATTTCGCGGCATGATGCCTCTTTGGAAACTATTTTTAAAGATATAAAGAAGCAAACCGGATACCTCTTTTTTTATACCAGCAGTGTAAATGTAAGCACACCAAAACAGGATGTTGAGCTGAAGAATGTACCACTTACCGAAGCGCTTAATACCTGCCTGGCTAACCTTAAGCTTGTATATACCATAGTTGATAAAACGATAGTGATACGTAACCGAGGAGAAGGTGACCCGCAAATAAGCACTGCCGATAAAAAGATACAGGTAAGCGGTAAGGTAATTGAAACCGAAAATAAAAACCCCATTGCCGGGGCTACGGTGTCTGTAAAAAACAATAAAGCTATATGGGCTCAAACCAACGAAAAAGGTGAGTTTAAAATAAATGCCGATGTTGGCGATGTATTAGTGATCAGCTTTTTAGGCTTCAAACCTAAAGAAATTACTTTAGCCGACGGCAAATTTTTACTGATAACTTTAGATGTATCGGTTAAGGTGATGGACGAGATGGTAATTACCGGTTACCAAAGTTTGAAAAAGGAAACATACACAGGTAATTCGGTAACCATTAGTGGCGATGACCTGCGTAAGTTCAACTCACAGAACGTGTTAAAAGGCATACAGGCATCTGATCCATCATTCCGGATATTAGATAACAACCTTGCCGGTTCAAACCCCAATATGTTGCCTAATATAAATGTGCGTGGCGCAACTACACTGCCATCAATTGGCGATGTGGTTAATCGTAACAACCTGGCGAGTACCTATAATTTACCTACGTTTATTTTAGATGGTTTTGAGGTTTCGTTACAAAAAGTTATCGATTTGGATATTAATAGAATTGAAACTGTTACCATTTTAAAAGACGCGGCAGCAACGGCTGTTTACGGTTCACGAGCGGCAAATGGTGTAATGGTGATTACTACCAGGGCACCTAAAGCCGGGCAGCTACAGCTTACCTACAATACCGAGCTAAATGTAAGCGCACCTGATTTAACAGATTACCATGTACTTAACGCAAAAGATAAACTTGAATACGAAAAGCTTGCCGGACTGTATGAATATGGCGGTATATCTGCCGGTTCAATGCAGGATTTGCAGAATAGCTACTATAGCAAACTGAAAAATGTGGTAAGCGGTGTTAACACCTATTGGCTGTCGCAACCGCTGCGAAATTCGTACGGACAAAAACACTCTATTTACGCGCAAGGGGGCGATACTTCGTTCAGGTATGGTATTGACCTGCGTTACCAAACCAACCCGGGGGTAATGAAGGGATCTGACCGTACACGTTATACAGGTGGTATGAGTTTTACCTATAATCCTTCAAAAAAGCTGATCTTGCGAAATGATTTAAGCATTAGCCAGGTAAGTGCCAACAACTCAAAATATGGTGATTTCTCTACCTATGTTTACATGAACCCGTATTACCCTATAACTGACGATAACGGCAAACTTATTCGTGAAATTGCCAATTGGGTGGTTGATACAAAACAGAATGCACCGGGTAAACCACAATATGTAAATCAGCCGGTTTATAACCCGCTGTATGAATCAACACTGGGTAATTTTGATAAAACGTCTTATCTCGAGTTAATTGATGCTTTTTCTGTTGACTGGACCATGGCTCCCTCACTACGCTTAAAAGGGGTAATGAGTGTTACTAAAACCAAAACCACGGCAGATAAATTTGCCTCTCCATTAAACAATGAGTTTTTTGAGGGGCCGGCTAATGAAATACAATACCGGGGACGTTACAATTATGCAAGTAATGATCTTTTGGCTTTAGATGGTAACGTACGTTTAATATATAATAAACAGATCGGCGATCATTCACTCAACTTTGCGGCAGGTGTTAACGTAACATCTGATAAAGTTGACAATAAATCGTTTGAAGCCCGTGGTTTTACCAATGACAGGTTTACCAATATTGGCTTTGCACGTACCTATACACCCGGCGGTGCGCCCGGCGGTAATGTTACTTTGAGCAGATTGATCGGTTCTTTCTTTTCGGGTAACTACTCATACAAAAACAAATACCTCCTTGATGTGAGCTACCGGCTCGACGGTTCTTCGGCTTTTGGCAGCGAACGCCGCTTTGCACCCTTTTACAGCGGTGGCCTGGGCTGGAATATCCATCGTGAGCCATTTATGGCCAATACATCCATATCAAGGCTTAAGTTAACAGCCACTGCCGGTTTAACAGGGTCGGTAAACTTTCCGGCCTATCTGTCAAAATCAATATATTCCTATCAAACTGCTAATTGGTATTCAACAGGTATAGGCGCGTTGGTAAATGGTTATGGTAACGAAAACCTGGAGTGGCAAAAAACAATCGACTTTGACCTTGGCCTGGATATCGGTTTCTTTAAAGATCGTTTATTGATTAACCCCAGATATTATCATAAACTCACCAAAGGTTTGGTAACCGATATTAACCTGGCACCATCTACCGGTTTTACTACTTATAAAGAAAACCTTGGCGATATGCTTAACGAGGGCTATGAATTATACCTAACCGTTAATGCTTACCGCTCAAAAGACTGGAATATTAATTTGGTGGGTAACCTTGCCCACAATACCAATAAAATAGTAAAAATTGCTAACTCGCTTAAAGCTTATAATCAACTGATAGACGACCTTCAGCAAAACGAAGATAACGGACTGGCGAGTACACCACTATTGCGTTACCAGGAAGGGCAATCATATAATACTATCTACGCGGTAAAATCATTAGGTATTGATCCGGAAAATGGAAAAGAAATCTTTGTAAAAAAAGATGGCTCATTAACCTACGTGTATGATATAAAAGATACCCAGCCGGTAGGAGATGCTACACCTAAGGTAGCAGGTAATTTTGGTGGTAATATTACTTATAAGCAATTTCAACTAAGCTTTAGCCTGTATTACAGGCTGGGTGGCCAAATGTATAACCAAACATTGGTTGATAGGGTAGAGAACGCGAATCCGCGCTTTAATGTTGATCGCCGCGCGCTTGATGAAAAATGGAAGAAACCCGGGGATGTTACCTTTTATAAAAACATTGCCGATCAGGGTGTCACCTTCGCTTCATCGCGTTTTGTACAAAAGGAGAATTTGGTTGAATTACAATCAGTTAATTTTTCATACGACCTGAAAAAGGACGTTGCAAAAAAGATAGGGTTACAAAGCTTGAGGCCTTCTATTACGCTTAATGATGTGTTTCGTACTTCAAGTATTGAAATTGAGCGAGGTATCAACTACCCATTTGCACGCAACGTAACATTCTCATTATTGGCATCATTTTAATATTACATAAATGAAGAAGTTTATATATATAATAACAACCCTGCTGGTATTTACATCATGTAATAAGTTTTTGGATGTAAAGCCGGAATCGGAAATAGATAAGACAGAACTGTTTACTACAGAAGCTGGTTTTAAGGAGGCGTTGAACGGTGTATATACACTGTGCGCTTCGGCAACACTCTATGGTGAAAGCCTCACATTCGGTAACCTCGATATCATGGCGCAAAACTATGATTTTACTGATATAGGCTATCGTAAAATTGCCAGCTTTGATTACAGCTACCCCGACATGGTAAGCTGGAGCTATAATACCTGGGTAACACAATATCGTGCCATCGCTAATTGCAATAACATACTCGAAAATATCGATGCTAAAAAATCACTTTTTAATGGTGATAATTACGAACTTATAAAAGGCGAGGCCTTAACCTTACGTGCTTACCTGCATTTTGATTTGCTGCGCCTTTACGCGCCATCCTATAAAAGTAATCCAACGGCTAAAGCCATACCTTATGTAACAACTGTAAGCACAAAAAGCACTAAATTTTCAACCGTTACCGAGGTTTTAAATAAGGCAATTGATGACCTTAATGCAGCCAAAATATTGCTCAAAACTGCCGATCCGATAAATAATGGCTACACCGTTGGTTATCCGGATGATGCCGGCAATCCGGAGGTGAACAATGCTGATCTGTTTTTGCAAAACAGGCGCCATCGTATGAATTACTTTACCGTATGTGGCGAACTTGCGCGTATCTATTTGTATAAGAACGATATACCCAATAGTTTATTAAATGCTAAAGAAGTAATTGATTCTCAAAAATTTCCGCATACCGCTAAAACTGACTTTAACGAAACTGATATCGCCAAAAAAGACCGGATATTTTATAAAGAGCTGATCACGGCCTGGTATATCAATGATAATGTTGACATAAAGCAGGATTTGGTTAAGCTGTACATTAATGATAATCCAAAGCTAATGCCAACATCTGATCAGATTGATGATATTTATGAAAAGGATTTTGCCGGAGGGCTTGACTGGCGCTATAAACAGTGGTTCTTTAAAACTACCATAGGCTCAAATGGCACTGAACGTGCTTTATTGCAAAAATACATCAGCAATACTATCCCCGTAAAAAATCGTCATCCGTTGGTAGCGCCTGCTATGCGCCTTAGCGAAATGTATTATATAGCAGCCGAAGCCAGTTTTGATACCAACCCAATGCAGGCAGTTGAGTATTATAATACCATGCGTATAAGCCGTGGTATAGAAGATAATCTTACCAACGCCGGAAGCAAAAATGAATTTATTGAATTGCTTATAAAAGAAGCCCGTAAGGAGTTTTATGGAGAAAGCCAGATATTTTATATGTATAAACGGTTAAATCATCCGGTTAAGATATCTCCAACACAAAACTACCCCGCGTCCGACAAGATTTTTGTGTTGCCGATACCGGTTGATGAAGGCGCGTACAATAACAATTAACATACACAACGATGAAAAGAAATATATTTTTTATGCTGCTTGCATGCACGTTATTGTATGCCTGTAAAAAAGATACCAAGCTGTTATACAACTCGCCCGATAATATTTATCTGGATTATCCAACCACGGATACTATAACCTACTCGTTTGCCTACTCTGTTGGTTTAGCGCAGGATACCGTTTGGATACCTGTTAAAATATCGGGTAAAAGGATATCGCAGGACAGGAACTTTGAGATGAACATAATTGCAAATGCAACTACTGCTACGCAAGGCTTACACTACGAGGCCCTGAAATCATCTTATAAAATGCCGGCTGATTCCGGTGTGGTGCATGTGCCTGTCATCCTGAAAAATACAGACGCTGCGCTGGAGAGCAAATCTGTTTACTTAACACTGCGTGTTACAGGCGGCAGCGATTTTCAAATACAGCTTGCCGATAGTTTGCGTACAAAAACACTGCTGTTCTCTAACCGTTTAGAAAAACCGGACTGGTGGAATATAAAATGGGCAGATCAGATAGGCGATTACAGCCGCGTTAAGCACCAGTTATTTTTAATTACATCAGGCACTCGCGATTTGATCAACCTATTTTACGGCGACCCTAATTTTCAGATACCGCGTAACTTGTATTACATAGAAAACACAAGGACATTTTTAAAAGATCCCTTCACCTGGGTTACCAATCATCCTGATAAAGGATATATGCTAACCAAAATTACAGGATCTGAAGATTACAATTTTTACAATGTTGCTTCGCCCGACAAGAAGTTTTTGTTTAAGTATTTTTCAAACAACCAATACTTTTTTATTGACGAGAACGGTGGCCAGATTAAGTTTTAATCAATCAAATTATTATCATGAAGTGTAAATCAATACTTATATATATACTTTTTATCATTTCTTTTTCTTCCTGCAAAAAAGACCTGGGCAACTATAACTACTCGCCGCCAACCGAACCGGTAGTAGTGAATTTTAAGGACAACACCTTTGATGCATTAGTTGGTGATACCCTGGTGCTGCAGCCATATGTTGAATTAAAAGGTGCCGACCCAATTAAAGACCTTACTTATGATTGGGAGATTATTGTTGAAGAAGAGGCACGTGCCGATCATTATACAGGTTATCCCCTTATATTGGTTTATAACCTGGCACCAAGGGTACGTACAGCAAAATTAACCATTACCGATAAGCGTAACAATATTAAATACTTTTATCCTTTTAAAATATCGGGTAATACCCGGTTTTCAAAAGGCTTTACCGTGTTAAGTGTTGATGGCGGCATTACCAAACTATCGTTTATAAAACCGGATAGTGTAACGGTGATCAGTAACCTGTACTTTGCCCTGCACGGCGAAAATTTACCAAGCAAACCCCTCCAGTTATTTGCAAGGCCTTACCCTTATCAGCCGGGTACTGCCGAAGACTATTGGGTAATAAGCGGCGATAAGGATCAGCAAAGCGTAATCATTAATGGTAGCACTATGCTGCGCAAAAGGTATTTTAAAGATCATTTTTTTGCACCGCCCGCCACTATTGCGCCTGAATATTTTGAGGCTGCGAAAGGTACTGCAACAGGCATAATTAATGGTAAGCTATATATCAGTATTACCCAAACCGCACCATTTGCAGAGGATTGGGGAAAATTCTCTAATCCGCAGTCCGGCGATTATGTTTTATCGCCATATTACTCAAACACCAATAACTTTTACTTCGGTTTTGATAAAAAAACGCATGCCTTTGTATCATTCAGCAATACCGGTAACTATTTAGGATCGGAATACACGGTTAACGGAAACAAGTTCGACCCTAAAAACCTTGGCGCCGGCGAACTGCTGTTTATGAACGCTGTACCCGGTACTACTTATGCCTTTTATAAAACAGAAGATGGTACTGTAAATGAGTTGTCGTTTAGTATTGATATGAATGAATATTTTACTAAAAGGGTCATCAGTCCGTCTTATAAACGTGTGTTTAAAGGGGCTTCATTAATAAATGCCGATACCAAATGGCAACGCTCAGATGTTGACCTGTTCTACTTCACCTCAAACGACAAGATATACCGCTTTAACCCTATAAATGAGGATTTACGAGTATTGCCGGTTGATTTTGGTGGTAAAAAAGTAAGTATGCTTAAGCTCAATGGCGATGGTACCGAACTTACAGCCGGTATTGAGGGAGCATTGATACTAATAGACGTTAGCGTTGGCTCAAATTTTAAAACTATAAAAACCATTAACGGCATACCGGGCACACCTGTTGATGTTGTATCAAAAAACTAAACCTTATCATTTTAAACAGATCATGAAATTTATAAAGAGTTTAATATTGCCGGTGAGCCTGCTGATGGCTGTGTTGGTAATAGCATCATGCAGTAAATCGAAAAGCAAAACTGATGAAGTAGAAATTGACCCGGAAGGTGCTCCGCCCAAAGTATGGAAGGAACACTGGGGATACCATCACCAGGTGCTAAACAGGGTGTATTATGATGATCATCTTGCTTTGTACTACGATAATAACATGGACAGGTCAATTACCTGGTTAAACAAGGCCATGTCTGATTCATGGGCTTATGTTATTGAAAACTATGGCGCTTTCGGTACTGATAAACGCTTGTTTGTAATATGCCATAAAACGGTAGATACTACCAATAATTTAGGCGGCGGTCACCCGGCATCATACATGGATGCATCGCACGACAACCGTAACGTAATTGATAACGGCTTGGGCAGCTGGACATACCCAACCGGTGAACAGATCGGTTTACCTATCCACGAGATCGGCCATATCGTGGCAAACGCGTCATTCGGCAGGCAGCATGAGGACCAGAACATTTGGGGGGATAGCAAATTCGCCGAAATATTTGTTTACGACGTATTGCTGCACATTGGCAGGGAAGATGAAGCTTCACGGGAATATTACCAGATGCAAAACACTTACGATACCTTTCCGCGGCCAAATACACAATGGTTTAAAAACTGGTTTTATCCCATCTACAAAAAATACGGTGGCGGTAAATTACTAAGCCGCTACTTTGAAATACTCTCGAAAAATGTGGAGAACAGGGATTTGAACTGGGGCGAGTTCATCCACTTTTGGAGCGGCGCGGCAGGAGCCAATCTCAAAGAACAGGCAACCATCGCTTTCGGCTGGCCGGATGAATGGGAAACGCAGTTCAGGCAGGCTCAAAAAGACTTTCCGAACGTAAAATATAATTATTAAACAGGTTAAATTTAACTTGTTGTGCCAGATCAAATAATAAGCTTTAATAATTGTTTATGAAAAAGTTACTGTTAGTACTATTGTCGGTTTTTACCCTGATGCAGGCCAAGGCCGATGGGGGTAAAGCACCTGCGAAAAAGATCTCGCTGCGGGTGCTGTATGTGGGCTATGATCCACGGAAACCCATGCCTGAAAAATTGGTCTATTACATGACCACCGATGACAGGTATGCCGAGATCTACAAAAACAGGATGCCTGATTTTAAGGCTTTTTTGCAAAACAACTTTACTAATGTTGGTGTGGTTGATGTGGCCGATTACAAAGCCGAAATGTCAAACCTCTACGATGTAACTATTGTGGATGCCGGGCCAATTCAGTTGCCTGCCAATTTCGATAGGCCAACCATACTGATAGCGGCTATGGCGCCTAATGTGGGTTTGCCTATCGGTTTAAAGTTTGATTGGTACTGCCAGTGCCTGGATGACGAAGCCTTAAACGTACGTACCCAGCACCCCATTTTTAATACGCCTAACAAGGTAAACCTAACCATGGTTACCAAACCCACGCCCGAGTCGTTTTTTAACGGCTACCAGGCACTTACAACACCTAAGCAAATGCCGCGCTGGAAGGTGGTTACCGAAGGTTTTTCTACCAATACCAAATACCTCATCGGTATGGTTTCGCATGGCGAAGGCTTTGACGATTCGCCTGATGCAGAGGCTATTTCGGGTGGTGTTTGCTTGAAAAATGCCGAAGCTGTAGCTTTAGGCCGTCAGGGTAATTACTTTATGTGGGGTTTTGCGGGCTCGCCCAATTTTATGACGGACGAAGCCAAACTGGTTTTCATAAACACCGTTTGCTACATTAAAAAATATGATCATAAACCTGCTATCGTTAAAAAGGTACAGATAGAAAGCCGCGGCGGTATCGACGAAAAGATATACCGGTTGGATGAAAAGCAGTATAAAGTAGCCATCGCATCGCGTATTGAGGGTAACAAGCGCATGCTTAAATTACAGCAGGACCTGCGTGATAAGCAAGCTAAGGGAGAGGATATTGGTCGTGCCAATGAGATGTTTTTGAAAATGCCGGTGACTAACGATACGCAATCATTTGAGGATTACCTTAAAGGCTACGCCTCACCCGAATTATTCGCCCAGTTTGGAACTAACACGGCTTTGTATCACAAATACTATCGTGATAACTACGAATACTTTTACCCTTCCGATGCATACTCGCTGCAACTGGATACCGATGCGCAAAAGTTAGGCATATCAAACCGCAGTACCGCTATATTAGATAAGAGCATCAAAATGCTGGAAAGCAATGAAGATGCCGCTATGGCACAACACATTTTAGAACGTTATACTACCGAAAAATTCACTATTGCCACCGAATGGAGAAATTGGTTCGATAAAAACAAAAATAACCTGTTCTTCACTGAAGCGGGCGGATTTAAGTTTATGGTGAACACTTACGGCGATTTATCAATGATACGCAAGCCTGCAAAAATTGAATTAGCAGCCGAAACCACCGCTGTTGCACCAAGCCTGAAAGATCCGGTGATTGTAACTGCCCGCATTGCACCCGGTAAAGAAAAAGGCAGCAGCCAAATAACAGTGAATGCCAACATATTAAAAGGCTGGCATATCTACGCTTATATGCCTAAAGAAAGTCCTTTCATCCAAACTGAAACCCTGCTCGAACTCCCGGCAGGAGCGAAGCAGCAAGGCGACTGGCAAACCTCGGCCCCGGTTGCCTTTGAGGGGGGTGAGGGCATATTCGTATTTGAAGATAATGCCTCATTTACCATAACGGTGAATAATGCTAAGGTTGGTTCGGTGATAAAGTGCGGTTTGTACTACCAGGTATGTGATAAAAACAAATGCCTGCAACCAACAAAGAAGCTGATTGATGTTAAGGTGTTGTAAATCATTTGTATATATGAAATTTTTCAAGCTGGCAGCAGTTGTTTTACTTGTCTTTAACATAGCGACCTTTAGAGTGCATGCAGTCGAAAGTGTGCATGCGCACAAATACAATACAAATAGATTACTGTGTGATAGTACAAAGACTACAATTTTTTCGGCCTTTGAATACGCGGATACAGCGGGGCGTAAACAAACGCTTAATTCCATTAAGGGTAAAAAGGCCACGTTGGTAGTTTTTTGGGCAAGCTGGTGTTTCCCTTGCCGAAAGGAGATCCCGGCTTTAAAGGAGCTTTACAGCAAATACAAAGATAAAGGCCTGTCTATAGTAAGTATTTCGGTTGATGAAAAAGTATCGGCCTGGAAAAAAGCGGTTAGCCAGGAAAAGATGCCCTGGGTTAACCTTGCCGATCCGGGTAAGGCCGCGGGCATCAGCACAAAGTATAATTTAAGCGGTGTACCCGCCATGTTCCTGTTAGATGCCGATAACAATATCCTGCTTACCGATCCCGATTTGGCAGCAGCCGAAGCGAGTATCAATCAGCAGGTAAATGCCAATAAATAGCCTAAACCGATTCGTTCTTTATAGTTAATTAGTTTCCCGGCATCATGTGTGGTTTGATGCCGGGTTTTTTACACATCGTTTAATAATAACACCGGGTTGATAGCCGTAATATACCCTGCTATCGCCTTATATTTATAACATGAAAAAACTTCAACTATTTGTAGTTGTATTATTCGTAATATTATTACCATCAATTATTTATGGTCAAAAATTTGATCGTAAAACATTGGAGGTTACATTGCACAAAGCAATAGAAAAAGCTTACCCGGCCAGTGTGCGGATGTGGGGTTTCGATACTGTATCAAAAATGCAGATGAGCGCGCAGTTCAGCGGCGTGGTAGTTGCTAAAGATGGTTATATACTTACCGCCGCGCATACAACCGTAGTAGGAAAAACCTACAAGGTGATGTTCCCCAATGGTAAGGAAGCCATCGCGTTGGCATTAGGCCGTATCACTTACGAGGCTAACCCCATAGCGCCCGATGTAGCCATGATGAAGATAATTACGCAAGGCAGTTGGCCATACGCCGAAATGGCCAGTTCATCAGCCTTAAAAGTGAACGAACCTTGCATCAGCATAGCCTATCCTGAAACGCTTAATCAACGTTTACCGTCAGTAAGGTTCGGGCGGATTACTAATGTAAAGAATGATTTAGGCTTTGTACAATCAACCTGCATTATGGAACCCGGTGATTCCGGCGGACCGCTTTTTGACTATATGGGGCGGGTCATAGCCCTGCACAGCGCCATCAATGTTGATGAAGCTACCAACTATGAAATTCCTGTCGATTACTACCGTACCTACTGGTCGGCCTTAAATAAGGTTGAAGATTATAAAGCACTACCTGTTCAAAAAGATTCTGTAGCTGCTGATCCTTTCGCAAATAAGATCCTCACTATACCCGCACTTACAAACGTTAGCGAACAGTTTAAAACAGACCTTTCAAAACTGGCCACTAATACTATAAAAATCACCAGCACGATAGCCGCGCATCAACAAAGCATTAATGGTATTACGCTTTCGCTGGATGGTATGGGGCTTCCGTACAAAACAATTATCATCAGTAAAAGCTCTATGATTGGTGATGAACCTGTTGTTTCTACTGGTGGGGGTAAGTCTTTTAAATTAAATATCTTAGCTCGTGATAAAGCTAACGATATAGTAATTCTGCAAGCACCTGCCGCTATTAAAAACGGTATAAAGTTAAACGCTGTAAAAAATGATACATTAGTCTTTAACGGGTTAGGTAAACTGTTGTTATCGCCGCTGCCCGATACTATTGGTGTGGTTAGTGTTTTGGGGAGTATGCAAATCAATCAGCCGAAAGTATTTAGCATGGGCTTTTTGGGTGCGGCAATAGCGTATAAGGAAGGGCCGCTGGTATTAACCCGTATTCAGCCTAATTCACCCGCGAGTGAAGCCGGCCTCGAAATTGGCGACCAGGTGCTAAACATCAACGATAAACCCATGCAAAAGCCCGAAGACTATGGCGCTGAACTGCAAAAGTACTGGCCCGGCGATAAGGTAACATTCAAAGTATCGCATGCCGGTAATACACTCACCAAAGAGATCACGCTGATCAGCAGACCGCCAATGGGCTCTAATCATCCTGCCGAAATGTTTGCGGGTGGTAAAAGCATAAGGAGGGATGGCTTTGAAAAGGTATTTACACACGATGCTATTATAAAGGCCAACCATTGCGGCGGCCCTGTATTTGATACCGACGGCAATTTTTATGGTATCAATATAGCAAGATTTAGCCGCACCAGCACGCTGGCAATCCCGGCTGCGGTTATCAGTCAACTTGTAATTAACGCGCTTAAAAATAGCAATACACAAAACTAAATCACACAATAAACTGAACTCATAAAAGCATGAAAATTAAATTATTATTACTCGCATCTATAGTGTCGTTTATGGCGCAGGCGCAAAAGAAACCGGTTCCTAATTTTAGCCTTAACGCTAAAATAGGTCAGCTAAACAAACCCGCCAAAGCTTACATCGATTATATGGACAATGGCGTAAGTCACGAAGATTCGGCTGTTTTGGTGAATGGCGCGTTTCGTTTCGCAGGCCATGTATCGGGCAATGCTTACGCCCGTATGGCGCTCGACCATACTGGCGGTGGCAAAATGCGCGCGGTTTATACCGGCGATGTCATCTATTTTTATTTTGGTAAAGAGAATTTTACGGTGACTTCAAAGGATTCATTAGGCAATGCCGTATTCAAAGGCTCAAAAATCTACAATGAATCTGAAGCGTACAATAAATATATTGGCGGCACTATTATGGCGCTTAACAAAGCAGCCAATGCCGATTTTTCAAAAGGTACGCCCGAGCAGCAAAAGGATACAGCTTATATAAAAGCGGTAGATACACGTTACCGTGCCAATATGGAAAAGCGTAACCAAAAACAACTCCAATTTGCTAAAGAACACCCTAACTCATTCTTTGGCCTGGTAGCCTTATCAGAAGCAGCAGGCGGTAAGGTTGATGTACCTAAAATTCAGCCGATATTCAATGCCTTCAATAAAAGCCTTAAAGCTACTGATGTAGGTAAAGAACTGGAGCAACGCATTAATGCCGCAGGCATCACCAAAATCGGCGATGTGGCGCCTATGTTCACCCAAAATACGGCCGATAACAAGCCCGTTTCACTGGCCGACTATAAAGGCAAAGTTGTACTGGTAGAATTTTGGGCAAGCTGGTGCGGTCCTTGTCGTGCCGAAAATCCTAATTTAACTAAACAATACCAACTATATAAGGATAAAGGCTTTAACATCTTGTCGGTATCATTAGACAGCGAGAAGGGCCGCTGGTTGGAAGCCGTGCAAAAAGACGCCCTGCCATGGACACAAGTATCCGACCTGAAAGGCTGGAACAATGCCGTTGGTCGCCTATACGGTGTAAGGGCAGTACCGGCCAGCTTTTTAGTAGGCACCGATGGTAAAATAATAGGCAAAGACCTGCGTGGCGAATCGCTTAATAAAAAACTGGAGGAGATATTTCCTAATTAGGAAGTGATAAGAAGTGCAAACTGCGTCATTGCGAGGCACGAAGCAATCTCTACACTATACAGAGTCGCTCTGTAAGTCGGTGATTGCTTCGTCGTTTCTCATCGCAAAAGACGTGTTTTGCCTCACCCAACCCTCTCCATGGGAGAGGGCTTTAATAAATTTCCCTTCCCGTCAGTAAACAGCTTCGGACGAAAACGGGCAGAACTGTGGAGGCTTCGAGCGCAAAGGCGGGCATAGCGAACTTGTTGCATGCGGGCAGGAAAAGAGCGTCGGGGCAAAAGTTCCAGCCCTAAGTTCTGCACGTTTTGCAGGGCAAGGCCTTGTGCGGCAAAGAAGCCTTTTGCTGGACAAGGGTTTTGTTACTTTTGCCCTTAAAAGTAATGGGGCCCTGCGCCCAAGAGCAGACTAACGTTAATTACAGCATAAACCTGACTACTTTATATTTTTTGCAGATTTAAACATTTTATCAAAAAGAGCGGCACAACCGTTCTTTTTGCATTTTACAGGCACGCAATCCAATATTATAGCGTTACTTAGCTGTAATACGTACAATAATGTTTGGGTGTGCAGGCCCATTTAACATATTTTAACAATTAAATCTTACATTTCTTTAGCAAAAAGATGCTGCACTGTTTAAGTTTGCCTACCAAATAATAAAAAGCATTTAATGGAAGAATTAAATAGTAATACCGGGCACTTAGCGCAGAGTGCTGTTGCTGGTAATTCATCGTACTCAACAGATATCAGGGCTATTAACGAGATGATTGAGCGTGAAAGCGCCTTTATCGACTTGTTGAAGATGGAGATGGATAAAGTGATCGTAGGACAACGATACATGGTAGAACGTTTGCTGATCGGTTTACTGGCCGATGGGCACATTTTGCTGGAAGGTGTACCCGGCCTGGCGAAAACGTTGGCCATCAATACCCTTTCAAAAGCCATACAGGCCGATTTTAGCCGTATCCAATTCACGCCCGATCTGTTACCTGCCGATTTGGTGGGTACCATGATCTATAATCAAAAGAAAGAAGAATTCATCATTCGTAAAGGCCCTGTATTTTCAAACTTCGTACTGGCCGATGAGATAAACCGTGCCCCTGCAAAAGTGCAGAGCGCGTTGCTGGAAGCCATGCAGGAGCGCCAGGTAACCATTGGTGATAATACCTTTCCGCTGCCTACGCCATTTTTGGTACTGGCTACCCAAAACCCTATTGAGCAGGAGGGTACTTACCCACTACCCGAAGCACAGGTTGACCGTTTTATGCTGAAAGTAGTGATCGGTTACCCTAATAAGGAGGATGAAAAGAAGATCGTTCGCGCCAATATTTCGCCGGGCGGTATGCTTAAACCTAATCCCATTATTAAGCCCGATGAAATTATACGAGCTCGCAAGGTGGTTAGGGAAGTATATATGGACGAGAAGATAGAGCAATACATTATCGATATTGTTTTCGCTACCCGTTACCCTGATCAGTATAAACTGGCTAACTATAAAAACCTCATCAGCTTTGGCGCGTCGCCAAGGGCGAGTATCAATTTGGCCCTGGCATCAAAAGCCTATGCCTTTATTAAACGCCGTGGTTATGTAATACCGGAGGATGTACGTGCTGTTTGCCATGATGTGTTAAGGCACCGTATTGGTTTAAGCTACGAGGCCGAAGCCGAAAACATGACATCTGAAGATATCATTACCGGGATATTGAACGCGGTAGAAGTACCTTAACAGCTATTATCTATGGCGAAGGATACCAAAGAGTTATTAAAAAAGGTTCGTAAGATAGAGATCAAAACCCGGGGACTGAGTAATCACCTGTTTTCGGGCGAATACCACTCTGCCTTTAAAGGCCGTGGTATGGCCTTTAGCGAGGTGCGTGAGTACCAGGTAGGCGATGAGATCCGCACTATTGACTGGAATGTTACCGCCCGTTTCAATCATCCTTATGTTAAAGTATTTGATGAGGAACGCGAGCTTACTGTAATGTTACTCATGGATGTAAGCGGATCGGAAAACTTCGGTACCGTTAACCAGTTGAAGCAGGAACAAGCTATTGAACTATGCGCGGTACTTGCCTTTTCGGCCATCCAGAATAACGATAAGGTAGGTGTGATCTTTTTTAGCGATAAGATCGAAAAGTTCATCCCGCCCAAGAAAGGGCGAAGCCATATCCTGATGATCATTCGTGAACTGATCGACTTTAAACCCGAAAATAAAGGGACAAACCTGGCCGAAGCCTTGCGTTACTTTACCGGGGCTATCAAAAAGAAGTGTACTGCTTTTGTTATTTCCGATTTTATGAGTCCGGCTTTCGAGGCCGAGCTGAAGATCGCCAATAAGAAGCACGATATTATAGCCCTGCGCTTGTATGATAAGCACGAAGAAGAGTTTCCTAACCTGGGTTTGATCCCCATGAAAGATGAGGAAACCGGCGAACTGGTATGGGTAAATACGGCCGATGCCAAAGTGCGCAGCTTCTTTAAAACTGAAGCCATAAAACGTAAAGCATTGTTAAGCGAAACTTTTAAAAGATCGGGTGTTGACGCGGCCGATATCGGCACGCATGAGTCTTATGTAAAACCCTTAATGACATTGTTTAAACAGCGGGAAAGAAGAAGGTGATGAAGAGACAGTATTTCTATAATTTTCTTGTTTTAACCCTAATATCAACCTGCTTTTACTTTAAGGCAACAGCCCAAAACGTACAGGTTGAAGCCCGGGTAGATCAGCCGACCATCCGCATTGGCGATCAAACACGCCTGCGCCTGGTGGTGCACCAACCGGTTAAAGAACGCATCAATTTCCCTGCGCTTACCGATACCGTAACCGGTAAGGTACAAATAGTGGAAACCCCAAAGGTTGATACAGTTTTTGATAAGGACAACCGTAACCTCGCAACTGTTACGTATAGTTACATTATTACCTCGTTTGATGCAGGCACGTATACCATACCATCGTTTTCGTTTGGTTCGGGCGCGGCGGTGTTGAAGAGTAATGAGGTTACCTTGCAGGTACAATCGGTACAGGTGGATACCACAAAAGCCATTTTTGATATTAAACAGCCTTTAGAAGTTAAGTATACTTTTTTCGATTGGCTGCGCGATAACTGGGTTTGGGTATTGATTGGTTTGGCTGTAGTATTGGCTGTCATCGGCACTATATGGTACCTTAAAAAACGACCAAAACCGATTGTGGAAGTGAAGGAAGTAAAAGAGGTTATTCCGCCGCATACATTGGCGTTAAGTAAATTGCATGAGCTGCGCGATAAAAAGCTGTGGCAGCAGGATGCTTATAAACAATATCATATTGAGTTGAGCGATGTAGTGCGTGAGTACCTCGAAAAGCGTTACGTGATCAAAACGCACGAAAAAACATCTGAAGAGATCTTCGCGGCGCTTAAGTACATGGATATTACCGAGGAGAACCGCAATAAACTGAGACAGATATTGTTACTGGCCGATTTGGTAAAGTTTGCCAAAGAACGCCCGCTGCCTCACGAAAATGAGCAGAGTATAGATAACGCAATCAGCTTTGTAACACAAACACAGCAGGCAAACGCGCCTTTGCGCAACGAGGAAGGAGGGGCTGATGCTCAACCTGTTTAAAAGCCTTGAGTTCGCGCATCCGGGTTTCTTTTGGTTGTTCGTACTTATTCCCGTAATGATAGCATACTATATATGGCGCGAACAACATTTACAGGGAACCCTCAGCGTATCAGCCGTAAAAGGTTTCGCACTACCGAAAAAGAGCGTGATAGCGCGCATGCGTCATTTAGGTATTGTATTACGTGTATTGTGTATATCGGCATTGATCATAGCGTTGGCAAGGCCGCAATCATCATTAAGCTGGCAAAATACGACTACCGAGGGTATCGATATTGTTATCGCTTCAGATATTTCGGGCAGTATGCTGGCCGAAGATTTTAAACCTAACCGGTTAGAGGCTGGCAAAGAGATAGCGATAGATTTTATCAAGAACCGCCCCGACGACCGCATTGGTTTGGTGGTGTTCAGCGGTGAAAGCTTTACGCAGTGCCCGCTTACTATTGATCATGATGTATTGATCAACCTATATCAGGATATCAAAAACGGTATGATTGAGGATGGTACTGCCGTGGGCATGGGTTTGGCCACCGCCGTAAACAGGCTTAAAGAAAGCACTGCCAAAAGCAAGGTAGTTATTTTGCTTACCGATGGCTCAAACAATATGGGCTCGATACCGCCGGTTACCGCTGCCGAAATTGCCAAAAAATTTGGCGTACGTGTGTATACGGTCGGTGTGGGTACCAACGGATACGCGCCATTTCCGTTTCAAACGCCAATGGGCATAAAGTATCAGAATGTGCCGGTACAAATTGACGAGGCTACGCTGAACAAGATTGCCAGTATTACAGGAGGTAAATACTTTAGGGCTACTAATAACCAGTCGCTTAAAAACATTTACGAGCGCATTGATAAGATGGAGAAAGCCAAAATTGATGTAACGCAATATCATAAAAAAACAGAGTGCTTTTTACCGTTTGCCATAGCTGCGCTGGTTTTCCTGTTGTTAGAATTTTTATCAAAGAACACCTTTTTAAAAGGGGCTTTAACTTAATACCATGCTACGATTTGCACATACCGAATTTTTGTGGGGATTGGCAGCAGTTCCTGTTTTAATCATATTATTCATCGCCGTAACTACCTGGAAAAAACGGGCGATAATTGCCTTGGGCGATAAAGATGTGGTGAAGAAAATGATACCACAGGTTTCTTTTTCGCGGCCGTGGCTGAAATTTATCCTGTTCCTGTTGGGCTTTACTTTTTTGGTGATCGGCGCTGCCGATCCGCAGATAGGCTCAAAAATGGAAGAAGTAAAACGCAAAGGTGCCGATTTGATGATCTTGCTGGATGTATCGAACAGTATGTTGTCCGAAGATTTGTCGCCTAACAGGTTGGAGAACGCCAAGCGTGCTATTGCCCAATTGATAGATAACCTGCACGACGACCGCATAGGTATCATCGTATTTGCCGGTCAGGCTTATGTGCAGTTGCCTATCACTACCGATTATTCGGCGGCCAAGCTATTCCTTAGTACTATCAATACCAATATGGTGCCTACGCAAGGTACGGCAATAGGTGCGGCAATTGACCTGGGCATGCGTTCTTTCGATTTTAAGAACGGAACAGGCAAGGCCATGATAGTAATTACCGATGGCGAAAACCACGAGGACGACGCGGTAATAGCAGCCAAAAAGGCTATTGATAAAGATGTATCGGTACATGTTATCGGGGTGGGGTCTGAAAAGGGCGCGCCTATTCCAATTGTTCAAAATGGCAGGCAGGTTGGTTTTCATACCGATAGTGCCGGTAAAACGGTAATGAGTAAGCTGGATGAAAACATGTGTAAGGAGATAGCGGCAGCGGGCAGTGGTTCGTACGTTCGGGCATCAAACGCCAACAGCGGCTTCAATATAGTGATGGATCAGATAGGTAAGATCCAGCGAAAAACTTACGACAGCAAAAGCTTTAAAGATTTTGAAGACCGTTTCCAGTTTTTCCTGGGGTTTGCCTTTATCTTGTTAATGGTGGAGTTCTTTATATCAAACCGCAAAAGTGTGCGATTGAGCCGTGTGAATTTATTTGAGGTGAAAAAGTAATGAAACAGTTAGTTTTTATCATATTATTTTTAGTGAACGGCACAGTGCTTTTTGCGCAGCAGGAAAAAAGCTACGTTAAAAAAGGCAATGAGCTGTATCAGCAAAAAAAGTATACCGAGGCCGAAGAGAACTACCGTAAATCGGTAGCTAAAAAAGAGAAAAACGTTGAAGGGAACTTTAACCTGGGCGACGCCCTCTACAAACAAAAAAAATATGCCGAAGCAGGCGATCAGTTTACTAAATTAGGTGAATCGGGCAATAAGGCTATGGCTGCTAAGGCTTACCACAATTTGGGCAACTCCCTGCTGGAAAATAAAAAGCTGGAAGAAAGTATTGAAGCCTACAAAAAAGCCTTGATGAATAATCCGAAGGACGATGAAACCCGTTACAACCTCGCTTACGCGCAGGAGAAACTGAAACAGCAGCAACAGCAGGATAAAAAGAACCAGAAAAATAAGGACAACAAGGATAACAAAGACCAAAAGAACAAGGATAAGAATAAAGACAATAAAGATCAGCAGGATAAGGATAAGAAGGACAAGGATAAAGACAAGAAAGATCAGAATAAAGATAACAAGGATAAGGATAACAAGGATCAGGATAAGAAAGACCAGGACAAAAAAGACGAGCAGGGACAGAAACCACAGCCCGATAAGTTATCGAAAGAAGATGCCCAACGGATGCTGGATGCCCTGAACAACGACGAAAAACAAACACAGGATAAACTGAAGAATAAAAAGTTAAAAGGGGTGAAAATGAACATCTCTAAAGACTGGTAATATTATTACGCGTTTGCAAATTATAATGAAGATCAGGTTTTATATATTAACGATATTACTATTTACAGCAACGCTGCTGCACGCTCAGGATGCCAGGCTTACAGCCACGGTTGCCAGTACACAGGTAGCCACTGGCGAACAGTTTGAGGTAATGTTTTCCATCAATACCAACGGCGATCATTTTGCCCCGCCTGATTTTAATGGTTTCCGGATATTGGCCGGTCCTAATATCTCTACCAGTATGAGCTCTGTTAACGGGGTTACTACCATGAGCAACTCCTACAGCTATTACATTATGGCCGAAAAGGAGGGGAGTTATACCATTGCACCGGCTACCATATTTGTTAACGGCCGCAGGTTAACATCAAACGGCTTAACTATAAAAGTGGTGAAAGGCAGGCCGGTACAACAGCAACGCCAGCAAAATATGCAGGCTGGTGGTAACGCGCAAGCGGCAGCCCCGGCAGAGGCCGATATGGCTAAGAACCTGTTTATGCGTGCTGTGGCCGATAAAACCGACGTATACCAGGGCAGCCAGATAACGGTAAGTTACCGTTTATACACGCGGGTAGACTTACTTGATAGTCAGGTTGATAAAATACCCGACCTGAATGGATTTTGGAGCCAGGATGTAAAAAACAGCAAAGAGCAGCAGGTACGATGGCACATAGAAACTTATAAAGGCCAGCGTTATAATGTGGCCGATATTAAACAAACTATACTATTCCCGGAGCATGCCGGTAACCTAACGATTGATCCTTTGGGGATGACGTTTTTAGCACGTGTACCCGTTGCGCCGCGTAACGAGATCGAAGCCTTTTTTGGCGGCGGTTCTACCGAGGTAAAGCAAAAGGTTAAGAGCGCACCGGTAACTATCCATGTAAAGCCATTGCCCGAAGCCGGTAAGCCCGAAAGTTTTACAGGCGCGGTAGGTAAATTTAGTATTGAAGCCTCTGTTGATAAATCTGAACTGAAAGCCAACGAAGCGATCAACTATAGGGTAAAGGTTACAGGCTCGGGTAATATCAAACTGTTCAAAGATCTTAGCACCAACTTTCCGGCTGATTTTGAAAAGTACGATCCTAAAATAACCGATACCATTACCGAAAGTATCAACGGAGTATCCGGAAGCCGGGTGTATAATTACCTGCTTATTCCGCGCCATCAGGGGAGTTTTACCATCGAGCCGCTTAAGTTCACGTATTTTAATCCGAATACCGGCAAATATGTAACGCTTACAACAAAAGCATTCCCGGTAAAGGTAAACAAGGGCGATAACGAAGCCAATGTAACTGCCTTTACAGCAGATAAACAGGATATTAAAGTGCTTGATAAAGATATCAGGTATATCAAAACCGGCGATACCGAACTTGCCGAAGAAGGCGATGGTCTTTTCGGTTCCGGCTTATATTACTTGTTGCTGACCGTGGGGCCCATAGCATGCGCCGCCGCTTTTGTTTACCGTAACAAAAACCGCAAGCTCAACAGCGATGTAGTGAAGGTTAAAAGCCGCAGGGCAGGTAAAATGGCAGCCAAACATTTAGCCAGTGCGCAAAAGCAATTGCAGGCCAACAATACCAAAGCTTTTTATGAGGATGTATTTAAAGGTTTATATGGTTACCTGAGCGATAAGCTGAACATCAGCTATGCCGACCTGAACAAGGAAACCATTGCATCTAATCTGAAGACACGAAACCTGGATGATCAATTGACACGTCAGTTGCTGGATACGCTCGATCTTTGCGAAATGGCACGCTATGCACCGGTAACACACATATCGCAGCAGGAAGTGTTCGACAAAGCCAGAGGCATTATTAACGATATTGAAAGCAAAATTTAACAGCATGAAAAGGATATTATATATCATATTATGGTTGGCGCTGCCGCTGTTATCTTTTGCTGATAACAATACCACGGCTTCCTTTGAAAAAGGGAACGCGCTTTACGCCAAATCGAACTACAAAGAAGCACTTGAGGTATACAAGAAATTGATCGGCGAAGGTTATCAATCGACAGCCTTATATTTTAATATGGGCAATGCCAGTTACAAAACAGGTGATATCCCATCGGCTATACTGTATTACGAAAAGGCGCACAAACTATCGCCCGGCGACAAAGATATCAGCTTTAATATACAATACGCCAATCAGCGCACCACTGATAAAGTGGTGGAAGCGCCCGAGTTTTTCATTACCAAATGGTGGAAGGGATTTATTTTGGCGCTGTCGTTGAATACATTGTCCGTGATGAGCATAGTATTGGTGTTACTGGCATCAGTAAGCCTTATTGTTTACTTCTTTAGCGAGGCCTTAACCCTTAAAAAGGGTGCGTTTTACACCGCTGTAAGTTTATTTGTTATTTGTTTGCTGTTTGTTTTTATAGCCAACAGGCAGGCCGCTTATTTTGAAGGCCACAAACAAGCCATTGTATTTACCGCATCTGTCACAGTTAAAAGCGCGCCTGCCGAAAAAGCGGGCAACTTATTTATACTCCACGACGGAACCAAGGTAAACGTATTAGATACCACCAACGGCTGGACAAAAGTTCAACTGGCTAATGGTAATGAAGGTTGGTTGAAGGGGAATGATATTAAGGAGATATAATTTATTATAAAGAACGTGTCGTTGCGAACATAGTGAAGCAATCTCGTCTCGTTCTGTGCTTATTCTAAAACCATCGTCATTGCTGTAAAGGTTATATAATTCGGTAACAAGATTAGCTTTAAAAAAAGTTAGTCACCATGCGCATCAACACGAATGACCTCACCCTTAAGCGGAACTATCTTCAGACCTACCGGTTGCTGATCAAAGAATACGAACAGGTAAAAGCAGGAGAGCATCCAACTTTCAAATTAGCGAAAGACTTCTACAGCGCCCATCATACTGACAGGCGGAGCTTTCTGAAGTATTACAACCGTTATAAGC